>NZ_JBITGX010000004.1:0-606504 GCF_044457425.1 Streptomyces sp. NPDC050546 | reverse complement strand
ACAACCCCCCCTGGGGCGGGCCTGCGGGGGGGGGCGTTTTGTATCTCAAGACTGCCCGCCGGTTGGTGCTGCTGCGATCAGGCACAATTTTTTGGGGGGCCCCCCCACCCCCCCCCCCCGCCACACCCCCTGAGCCCTGCCCCCTACCCCCCAGCCAGCAGAATCGCGCTACCCCACAGCCAGCAGAATCGCGACAAGCACCACCCCGGCAGCCGCCGGCCCCACCACCTCGTAGGCCCACCGCACGGTCACCTCACCCTGCGCCGTCGCCGCCCCGTGCCGCGCCTCGTGCAGCCCGCGCAGCTCGTCCATGATCCGGTCGGTGTCCGCACGCACGGGCCCCTCGGACTCCGGACCGCCCCCACCGGGGCCCTGCCCCAGCCCCCCACGCATCCCGAGGCCGCTGCCACGCCCCTCGTCCCGCCCCATGGCCCGCCGCGCCTGCGCGGTCGCCCGCATCTCACGCCGCGCGGCCTTCTTGCGGGCGCGCAGCGACACGGGGACGGCCCACAGCTGGTACTTGGCGCCGGACTCGGTGAGGACCTCGTTCGAGTAGGCGGACTTCAGCGAGGCGACCTGCCCCCAGGGCAGCGCGATGACGCGGAAGGGGTTGCGGATCCGCAGCCGGTCGTCGCCCGCGTACACGGCAGGCCGCAGGGTGAAGGCGACGACGAGCGGCACGATCAGCAGCATCAGCGCGAGCGCGAGCCACTGCGTGCGCCCCTCCCCCGAGACGAGCGCGTCGACACCGAGCCACCCGGCGATGGCGAGCAGCAGCACACCACCGGCGATGGCCGGGACCGACCGGTAGACCCGGTCCTTGGACTCGGGCGACTGGGACTCGGGACTCGTCATACCCCGATTCTGCCGGACGCCGACACCCCCACCCCCGCCACCCCGGCTCAAGCCACCGCCCCCACCCCAAAGCTCAAAGCGCAACCACCGCTCCCCACCCCACTCCGCCCCACTCCACCCCGCACCCACTCCGCCCCACCCCCCCACTCCACCTCACACCCACCGCACCCCCACCCAAGACAGCCCCGGGGCTGTACAGCCGCTACGCGCGTAGATATGCTCGTCTGGTGACCATGCCCAGTTCTGCACTCACCGCAGCTCACCCCCTCAAGGACGTCACCGCGTCCGACAGCGCGCTGCGCCGCTTCCTCCACGGGCTCCCCGGCGTAGACGCGGTCGGACTCGAGGGACGTGCGGCCTCCCTCGGTACGCGTTCGATCAAGACGACCGCGAAGGCCTACGCCATCGACCTCGCCATCTCGATGGTCGACCTGACGACGCTGGAAGGCGCGGACACCCCGGGCAAGGTCCGGGCGCTCGGCGCCAAGGCGGTCAAGCCCGACCCGACCGACCGTACGTCGCCCAGCACGGCGGCCGTCTGCGTCTACCCCGACATGGTGGCCGTGGCCAAGGAGGCCGTCGCCGGTTCCGCCGTGAAGGTCGCCTCGGTCGCCACCGCCTTCCCGGCGGGCCGCGCCCCGCTCACCGTCAAGCTGGCCGACGTCCGCGAGGCCGTCGCCGCGGGTGCCGACGAGATCGACATGGTCATCGACCGCGGCGCGTTCCTCGCGGGCCGGTACCTGAAGGTGTACGACGAGATCACCGCCGTGCGGGAGGCCTGCGGGACCTCCGCGCGCCTGAAGGTCATCTTCGAGACGGGCGAGCTGTCCACGTACGACAACATCCGCCGCGCGAGCTGGCTCGGGATGCTGGCCGGCGCGGACTTCATCAAGACCTCCACCGGCAAGGTCGCGGTGAACGCCACCCCCGCCAACACCCTCCTCATGCTGGAGGCCGTCCGCGACTTCCGCGCCCAGACCGGTATCCAGGTCGGCGTGAAGCCGGCCGGCGGCATCCGCACCACCAAGGACGCCGTCAAGTTCCTCGTCCTGGTCAACGAGACCGCGGGCGATGACTGGCTGGACAACCACTGGTTCCGCTTCGGCGCCTCCTCGCTGCTGAACGACCTCCTGATGCAGCGCCAGAAGCTGGCCACGGGCCGCTACTCCGGCCCCGACTACGTGACGGTGGACTGAGACCTCATGACCATGGAAAACATGTCACGCGCATTCGCGTACGCTCCGGCCCCCGAGTCCCGCGCGGTCGTCGACATCGCGCCCTCGTACGGCCTGTTCATCGACGGTGAGTTCACCGACGCGGCCGACGGCAAGGTCTTCAAGACGGTCAGCCCCTCCTCCGAAGAGGTCCTCTCCGAGATCGCCCAGGCGGGCGAGGCGGACGTGGACCGCGCCGTACAGGCCGCCCGCAAGGCCTTCGAGAAGTGGTCGGCGCTGCCGGGCGCGGAGCGCGCGAAGTACCTCTTCCGGATCGCCCGCATCATCCAGGAACGCTCCCGCGAGCTCGCCGTCCTCGAGACCCTCGACAACGGCAAGCCGATCAAGGAGACCCGCGACGCCGACCTGCCGCTGGTCGCCGCGCACTTCTTCTACTACGCGGGCTGGGCCGACAAGCTCGACCACGCCGGCTACGGCGCGAACCCCAGGCCCCTCGGTGTGGCGGGCCAGGTCATCCCCTGGAACTTCCCACTCCTGATGCTGGCGTGGAAGATCGCCCCGGCGCTCGCGACGGGCAACACGGTCGTGCTGAAGCCCGCCGAGACGACCCCCCTCTCGGCCCTCTTCTTCGCGGACATCTGCCGCCAGGCGGGCCTGCCCAAGGGCGTCGTCAACATCCTCCCCGGCTACGGGGACACGGGCGCCGCGCTGGTGGCCCACCCGGACGTGAACAAGGTCGCCTTCACCGGCTCCACCGCCGTCGGCAAGCAGATCGCGCGCACGGTCGCCGGCACCCGCAAGAAGGTCACGCTCGAACTGGGCGGCAAGGGCGCCAACATCGTCTTCGACGACGCCCCGATCGACCAGGCCGTCGAGGGCATCGTGACCGGCATCTTCTTCAACCAGGGCCAGGTCTGCTGCGCCGGCAGCCGCCTCCTGGTCCAGGAGTCGATCCAGGACGAGCTGCTCGACTCCCTCAAGCGCCGCCTGTCGACGCTGCGCCTCGGCGACCCGCTCGACAAGAACACGGACATCGGGGCGATCAACTCCGAGGAGCAGCTCACCCGCATCACCTCCCTCGTCGAGCAGGGCGAGGCGGAGGGCGCCGAGCGCTGGTCGCCGGCCTGCGAGCTGCCGGAGAGCGGCTACTGGTTCGCCCCGACGCTCTTCACGAACGTCACCCAGGCGCACCGGATCGCCCGCGACGAGATCTTCGGCCCGGTGCTGTCGGTCCTGACGTTCCGCACGCCGGACGAGGCGGTCGCCAAGGCCAACAACACGCAGTACGGCCTCTCCGCCGGCATCTGGACGGAGAAGGGCTCGCGCATCCTGGCGGTCGCGAACAAGCTCCGCGCGGGTGTCGTCTGGTCCAACACGTTCAACAAGTTCGACCCGACCTCGCCGTTCGGCGGGTACAAGGAGTCGGGCTTCGGCCGCGAGGGCGGCCGCCACGGCCTGGAGGCGTACCTCGATGTCTGACCGACTCAGTGTCCTCAAGACCTACAAGCTGTACGTGGGCGGAAAGTTCCCGCGTTCCGAGAGCGGCCGGGTGTACGAGGTGACGGACTCAAAGGGCAAGTGGCTGGCGAACGCGCCCCTGTCCTCCCGCAAGGACGCCCGTGACGCGGTCGTCGCGGCCCGCAAGGCGTTCGGCGCCTGGTCCGGCGCGACGGCGTACAACCGCGGCCAGGTCCTGTACCGCGTCGCCGAGATGCTGGAGGGCCGCCGCGACCAATTCATCCGTGAGGTGGCCGACGCGGAGGGTCTGTCGAAGTCCAAGGCGGCGGCGGTCGTGGACGCGACGATCGACCGCTGGGTCTGGTACGCGGGCTGGACGGACAAGATCGCCCAGGTGGTGGGCGGCGGCAACCCGGTGGCGGGCCCGTTCTTCAACCTGTCCTCCCCCGAGCCGACGGGCGTGGTCGCCGTGCTGGCTCCGCAGGAGTCGTCCTTCCTGGGCCTGGTCTCGGTGGTGGCCCCGGTCATCGCCACCGGCAACACGGCGATCGTGGTGGCGAGCGAGAAGTCCCCGCTGCCCGCGCTCTCCCTGGCCGAGGTGCTGGCCACCTCGGACGTCCCCGGCGGCGTGGTCAACGTCCTCTCGGGCCGCACGGTGGAGATCGCGACCCCGCTCTCGGCCCACCAGGACGTCAACGCGATCGACCTCGCGGGCGCCGACGAGGTCCTCGCGAAGGAACTGGAGATCGCGGCGGCCGACAACCTCAAGCGCGTTCTCCGTCCACAGCCTGTGGATTACACGGAGACCCCGGGCACCGACCGCATGACGGCATTCCTGGAAACGAAAACGGTCTGGCACCCCACAGGGTCACTGGGCGCGTCGGGTTCCTCGTACTAGACGCCCCTCACAGCCGAAGCCCCGGCCCTCCTCCGTCCAGGAGAGCCGGGGCTTCTCGCGTAGCCGGACCCGCCCCCGTCAGATCGCCAGCCGCTGCGCGATGCCGTCGAGCACGCAGTCGAGGCCGAACTCGAACTCCCCCGCCCGGTCGTCCTTGCGGGCCGCGGTGAGGGCGTACTGCTCGAAGGCCGGATAGCGGCCCGTGCTCATCAGGTAGCGCATCTGCGGGGCCAGGGCCTCGCGGGTCTCGTCGCCGCCGGCCCAGCCGTGGCGTTCCTGGTAGTCCCGCAGGGCGATCTCGGTCTGGGCCGAGCCGTGCACGAAGGAGGTGACGGTTCGCAGGACGGCCATCACCGAGTCGGCGTCCAGACCGTGGGCGGCGAGCGCGGACACCCCCCGTTCGGCCACGGCCATCCGCGAGGGGGTGAGCATGATCACCGGGGTGGGCATGACCGCCATCCACGGGTGGGCGAGCATCAACTCCCGCGTCTGGAGGGCGTAGGAGCGCAGCACCTCGCGCCAGTCCGTGACGTCGTCCGACACGGCCAGCTCCCGGGACACCCGGTCGATCATGAGCGCCCAGAGGTCGTCCTTGCCGCTGACGTGCCGATAGGCGGCCATGGGCGCGACGCCGAGCTTCGTGGCGAGACGGCGCATGGTGACGGCCGCGCCGCCCTCCTCGTCGGCGATCTCGACCGCGGCGGCGGCGATCCGCTCCAGGGTCAGTGAGGTGCGAGGGGCCGGGGCGGGCCGCTCCATGCGCTCCCAGAGGGAGGGCGCCTCGGCCCCGCTCTCCGCGCCCTCCTTCTTCTTCGCGACCGCCATGGTCCGCTCCTCCCGGTCGAATTGTCGCGTACAGCGTATCTCCAGTAGACGGCGTACACATCGCTGTGTACGTTGTACGCACAGAAGATACGCCGTACACAAGGCCGTACACATCAGGGGGAGACCCATGCCCGCCACCGCCGAACCGCTCCGCGTCGCCGTTCTCGTCGGCTCGACCCGGGAGGGACGCTTCGCGCCCGTCGTGACCAAGTGGCTGACCGGCCACCTCGACCAGCGCGACGACCTGCGCGCCGATGTCGTCGACCTCGCGGAGACGCCGCTGCCGACGGTGTTCCCGGCCTTCGGACAGCAGCCGCCGCCCGGCACCGAGGAGCGGCTGGCCCTGGTGTCACCCCGGCTCGCGGCCGCCGACGCCTTCGTCCTCGTCACGCCCGAGTACAACCACAGCTTCCCGGCGTCCCTGAAGAACGCGATCGACTGGCACGGCACGGAGTGGCACGGCAAGCCGGTCGGCTTCGTCTCCTACGGCGGTCTGTCCGGCGGTCTGCGCGCGGTGGAGCAACTGCGGGTCGTCATGGCCGAGGTGAACGCCGCGACCATCCGCAACACCGTCAGCCTCCACAACGCCTGGAGCCGCTTCGACGAGGACGGCACCTGTACGGACCCCGCCGCTGACACGGCCGCGAAGGCCCTGCTCGACCAGCTCGCCTGGTGGGGCCACGCCCTGCGGGACGCCAAGTCCGTCCGTGACTACGTCGCATGACCGGGGAGACCACGGCCTCGCCCGCGAGCACGGCACATCCGGTCCGGCCGGACGCCCCGCCCTCCCGGCTCGTCATCCTCGGCCTGCTGCTCGGCATCGTGCTCGCCACGCTCGACGGAACCGTCGTCGGCACCGCCCTGCCCACCATCGTCGGCGACCTGGGCGGCCTCGACCAGCTGTCCTGGGTGATCACGGCCTATCTGCTCACCACCGCCGTCTCCACCCCGATCTGGGGAAAACTCGGCGACCTCTACGGCCACAAGGGCAGCTACCTCACCTCCATCACCCTGTTCCTGATCGGCTCGGTGCTCTGCGGACTCGCTCAGGACATGGGCCAGTTGATCGCCTTCCGGGCCCTTCAGGGCATCGGCGCGGGCGGCCTCTTCGTCGGCGCGCTCGCCCTCATCGGCACGCTGCTCACCCCGGCAGAGGCCGGGCGGGCCCAGTCGCTGATCGGGGTACTCCTGCCCGCCGCGATGATCGGCGGACCCCTGGCCGGCGGTTTCCTCACCGACCAGCTCGACTGGCGCTGGGTGTTCTACGTCAACGTCCCGGTCGGCGCGGTGGCACTCGCCCTGATCGGCTTCGGGGTGCGGCTGACCGCCGCCCGGGTCAAGGCCCGGATCGACCTGGCCGGAGCCGGGCTGCTGACCGGCGCGATCCTCGCCCTGACCCTCCTCGCGAGCTGGGCCGGGACGACGTACGCCTGGTCGTCACCGCAGGTCATCGGGCTCGCCCTGGTCTCCGCGGCCGCCTTGGCCGCGTTCGTACGGGTCGAGCGGCGCGCCCCGGAACCGGTGATCCCGCCCCGGCTGTTCCGCGACCGCAACTTCTCGGTGGCACAGGTGCTCAGCTTCATCACGGGCGCGGCCATGCTGGCGGCGGCGAGCTATCTGCCCCAGTACCTGCAGTTCGTACGGGACGTGTCGTCCACCTAGAGCGGACTCCTGCTCCTCCCGCTGATGCTGGGCATGATGGCCGCCCAGCTCGTCATCGGCCGGCGGGTCGGCGACGGCGGGCGCTACCGCGGCTACCCCATCGCGGGCGGTCCGCTGGCCGCGGCGGGGGCGCTGGCCCTGCTGACGCTCGACACGGCCACGACGGCACCGGTGGCCTCCGGCCTGACGCTGGTGCTGGGCGTGGGCATCGGCTGTCTGATGCAGCCGACGATGCTCATCACGATGAACAGCGCGGAACCACGCGACATGGGGGCGGCCAGCGGCACCCAGACGTTGCTGCGCACCGTCGGCGGCTCGCTCGGTGTCGCCGTCCTCGGCTCCGTCTACACCGGCCGGCTCACAGCCGCGGTCACGGACCGGCTCGGCCCCGACGACGCCTGGCTGACCGGCGGTGAGCTCACCCCCGAGGCGCTGCGGGACCTTCCGGAGCCGGCCCGGGACGCCTTCCGGGCCGGCGTGGTGGACGGATTGCACGGTGTCGCGCTCGGCACGGCCGTGCTGTGCGCCGTGGCGTTCGCGGTGTCCTGGCTGGTCCGGGAGGTCCCGCTGCGGGGCCGGTGAACTACCCCGAGACCAGCCTGGTGACCTGGCTCAGCACCAGGGCGTCCCCGACCGACGGCGCCTGGGCCACCGGACCGGTCACCTCCTGAGAATCCACCGGCTTGAAGTCGGCGACCTCGGTGCCGACGCCGTTGTCGAGCGGATCGACTCCCGTGCCGGCGAGGGGGTTGGGCTTGAGGCCCGTGACCGTGCCGGTGGTGTAGGCGAGGGTGTCGCTCGCGGCCTGGAGACCGGCCCGGGTGTCGGTCTTTCCCGGGGCGGTGTGGACCAGGTCCAGGACCGAGCCGGCGCCCGCCGCGGCCGACGCCGCACCCGCACCCGCCCCCAGCGCCACTCCCGCGGTCGCGAGGACGGCCAGGGCACGCTGGACGGTCGGCTTCTTGGGTGAGTCGTGTCGGGCCATCGCTGCCACCTTCTGACGCTCTGGGTAATCGGATCGATACGAAGGGTAGTTGAGATGTGACGCGCGCATCAAAGGCGACCCGCGGGGTCGTACGGCCCCCGGTGGATGCCTCAGACTGGTGTCTCGTGAGTTCCCCTCTGCCCATACCGACGCGAGTCGTGCTGCTCTGCGGCCCTTCCGGCTCCGGCAAGTCCCTCCTCGCGGCCCGCTCCGGCCTTCCGGTGCTGCGGCTCGACGACTTCTACAAGGAGGGCGACGACCCGACTCTGCCTGTGGTGGCGGGGAGTTCGGACATCGACTGGGACCATCCGGATTCCTGGGACGCGGACACCGCCGTCGCCGCGATCACCCAGCTGTGCCGCACGGGCCGCACGGCCGTCCCCGTCTACGACCTCTCGCTCAGCGCCCGCACCGGCGAGGAGACGGTCGAGATCGGACGGACCACGCTGTTCCTCGCGGAGGGCATCTTCGCCGCGGAGATCGTCTCGCGCTGCCGGGAACTCGGCGTCCTGGCCGACGCGCTGTGTCTGAGCCGCGGCCCGGTGAAGACGTTCCGCCGGCGCTTCCTGCGGGATCTGAAGGAGGGCCGCAAGTCGGTGCCGTTCCTGCTGCGGCGCGGCTGGCGCCTGATGCGGCAGGAGCGCTCGATCGTCGCCCGTCAGAGCGCGCTGGGCGCGTACGCCTGTGACCGCGACGAGGCGATGGGCCGGCTCGCGGCCGCTGCGGCGGGCCGCTGCGCGAGCCTCCGTACGGCGGCCTGAGCGGCGACGGCGTCAGACGGACAACGCGATACGCGAGCAGGAAAAAGCGGGACTGGACGGACCCCCCGGCCCTCCAGTCCCGCTCTTGTGTTCCCCCGTGGTGCTCCCCCCTGGGTGCTCCCCCGTGGTGCTCCCCCGTTTCCTCCCCCTCGTTTCCCCCGTGTCCCCACTCTCCTGAGGAGACGCCCCCCAGCGCCTCCGCAGTCCCCCGTGGGCCCCCTTGTGGTGCTCCCCCCCCGAACCTTCAGGCCACGAGCTCGCCGAAGGCGTCTTCCTCGTCACGGCCGAAGCTGAGGACCTCGTCCTCGCGCAGCCGGCGGAGCGACCGCCAGATGCTGGACTTCACCGTGCCGACACTGATGTCGAGGATCTCCGCGATCTCCGGGTCCGTGCGGCCCTCGTAGTAACGAAGGACCAGCATGGTGCGCTGGAGTTCGGGCAGCCGGGCCAGCGCCTGCCACAGGACCGCGCGCAGCTCGGTGCCGCGCATCGCGTCCGTGTCACCGGCGGTCTCCGGCAGCTCCTCGGTCGGGTATTCGTTCAGCTTGCGGCGGCGCCACGCGCTGATGTGCAGGTTCGTCATGGTGCGGCGGAGGTATCCGCCGACCGCCGCCTTGTCACTGATCCGGTCCCACGCCCGGTAGGTCGAGAACAGCGCGCTCTGCAGCAGGTCCTCGGCCTCGAAGCGGTCGCCGGTGAGGTGGTAGGCGGTGGCGTACAGGGAGGCGCGGCGCTCCTGGACGTAGGCGGTGAACTCCGCCTCCGACAGCGAACGGCGCTCCCCCGAGTCCTCCCTGTACGCGGCTCCGGCCTTGTTGCCGTCCCCCGTGTGTGCGTCGACCACCGTCATGTAACCGGTGTGCTGACGCCCGGTGCCGCGAGCGCACCCCCGCCCGCTCACGGCACCGGACTTCTCGGAAACCCGGTGCACGTCGTGCAGACGCGTGATCACTGCGCTGGTGCTGATGCCGTGCAGCGTGTTCATCTCGCGCCCCCCGTCGTGGACTTCCGGTGTGCGGCCCGCCGGTCGGGCGGGCTTCCTTGCTTGTGCCGAAAAGCTTGCCCCGGCACTTTCATCGCCGTGTCCGCCGACTGTCACAGGCCTGTCACAGGGGTCGGCCACAGGGCTGGCACGGTTCGTACACAGGTGTCGGCGGTAGGCGCGGCGCTGATCTCGGCCCACAGGTCGAACCCCGCCCCCCTCATGGGCCAGAATGAGCCCGTGCCTTCCCTGTTGCTGATCGAGGACGACGACGCCATCCGGACGGCCCTGGAGCTCTCACTGACGCGCCAGGGTCACCGCGTGGCGACCGCTGCCAGCGGTGAGGACGGTCTGAAGCTGCTGCGCGAGCAGCGGCCGGATCTGATCGTGCTGGATGTGATGCTGCCCGGCATCGACGGGTTCGAGGTGTGCCGGCGCATCCGGCGCACGGACCAGTTGCCGATCATCCTGCTGACCGCTCGCAATGACGACATCGACGTGGTCGTCGGGCTGGAGTCCGGCGCCGACGACTATGTCGTCAAACCGGTGCAGGGGCGTGTGCTCGACGCCCGGATCCGGGCCGTGCTGCGGCGCGGTGAGCGGGAGTCCAACGACGCGGCGTCGTTCGGCAGCCTCGTCATCGACCGCTCGGCGATGACCGTGACCAAGAACGGCGAGGACCTCCAGCTCACGCCGACCGAGCTGCGGCTGCTGCTGGAGCTGAGCCGGCGGCCGGGGCAGGCGCTGTCCCGCCAGCAGCTGCTGCGGCTGGTGTGGGAGCACGACTACCTGGGTGACTCGCGGCTCGTGGACGCCTGTGTCCAGCGGCTGCGTGCCAAGGTCGAGGACGTTCCGTCGTCCCCGACGCTGATCCGTACCGTGCGGGGTGTCGGCTACCGCCTGGACGCGCCTCAGTGACACAGGCGCACCAAGGGGGGGCCCGCGGCTGGACCGCGGAGCGCAAGGGAGTTCTGTCGCGGCTGCGCTTCACCAGCCTGCGACTGAGGCTGGTCGTCGTCTTCGGCCTGGTGGCCCTGACGGCCGCCGTGTCCGCGTCCGCCATCGCGTACTGGCTCAACCGCGAGGCGGTCCTCACCCGCACCCAGGACGCGGTGCTGCGCGACTTCGAGCAGGAGATGCAGAACCGGGCGGGCGCGCTGCCCGAGCGGCCGACGCAGGACGAGTTGCAGCACACCGCGGGCCAGATGGCGGGCAGCGACCAGCGCTTCAGCGTGCTGCTGGTCGCCCGCGACGCCGACGGCAGGACCGTCTACGGCAGCTCCGGCGGACTGAGCGGCTTCTCGCTGCGGGACGTGCCGGCCCCGCTGCGCACGGCGGTGAACAGGACGCAGAAGGTCGACGGGGCCAACAAGCACCCGTACCACCTGTACTGGCAGCGGGTCATAGACCACGACACGCCGTATCTCGTGGCCGGGACGCGGGTGATCGGCGGCGGCCCGACCGGCTACATGCTCAAGTCGCTGGAACCGGAGGCGAAGGATCTGAACTCGCTCGCCTGGTCGCTGGGAATCGCCACGGGGCTCGCGCTGATCGGCTCGGCGCTGCTCGCGCAGGCCGCCGCGACGACGGTGCTGAAGCCCGTGCAGCGGCTCGGGTCGGCCGCGCGGCGGCTCGGCGAGGGCAAGCTGGACACCCGGCTCAGGGTGTCGGGCACCGACGAACTCGCCGATCTGTCCCGGACGTTCAACTACGCGGCCGAGGCCCTGGAGAAACGGGTCGCCGACATGGCCGCGCGGGACGAGGCGTCCCGGCGGTTCGTCGCGGACATGAGCCATGAACTCCGTACTCCCCTCACCGCGATCACCGCCGTGACGGAGATCCTGGAGGAGGAGCTGGAGGCGGAGACCGGGAGCATGGACCCGATGATCGAGCCCGCCGTCCGGCTGGTGGTCAGCGAGACGCGGCGGCTGAACGACCTGGTCGAGAACCTGATGGAGGTCACCCGCTTCGACGCGGGCACCGCCCGGCTCGTCCTGGACGACGTCGACATCGCCGACCAGATCACCGCGTGCATCGACGCCCGGGCCTGGCTGGACGCGGTCGAGCTGGACGCCGAGCGCGGTATCCACGCCCGCCTGGATCCGCGCCGCCTCGACGTCATCCTGGCCAACCTCATCGGCAACGCCCTCAAGCACGGCGGCTCCCCGGTGCGGGTGACCGTCCGGGCGGACGACGACTCGCTCGTCATCGAGGTGCAGGACCACGGGCCCGGTATCCCCGAGGACGTGCTGCCGCATGTCTTCGACCGGTTCTACAAGGCCAGCGCCTCCCGGCCGCGCTCCGAGGGCAGCGGTCTCGGCCTGTCCATCGCCCTGGAGAACGCGCACATCCACGGCGGCGAGATCACCGCGGCCAACTCGGCCGACTCGGGCGCGGTGTTCACCCTGCGGCTCCCGCGCGGCACCTCCGCCTCGGCGGAACAGCCCGCCGAGGACGAGCAGGAGCCCGGACCCGACGCCGACCGGAGCCAGGCCGAGGACTCGAAGGGGGACGCCTGATGACCGTACGACGTCCACGAGCCGGGGCTCAGGCGACGGCTTCCGTGCCGGCCGGGCGGAAGCGGCCGGTGTCCCTGGTGCGGCTGGCCGGCCTGCCCGTGCTCGCGGTCCTGCTGGCCGGCTGCGGGATCCGGGCCACGGAGGTGCCGACGAACTTCGGGCCCGCGCCCTCGCGGGTGCGGTGCTCGCTCGCCGAGCCGGACGTGTCGGCGCAGGCCGCGCGGGGGCTGCCGGTGCAGGTGTTCCTGCTGTGCGGGTCCTCGCTGGTGACCGTCGACCGGACCGTACGGGTCCCGGACGGCGCGGCCGACTCCGAGCGGCGCATGCTGGTGGCGCAGGGCCTGCTGGACGAGCTCGCCGAGACGCCGTCGCCCGCCGAGAAGGAGGCCGGCTACAGCTCGGACGTACGCGGCGGCATCACCGTGGGCGGGCCCGGGAAGAGCGACCCGGAGGACACGCTGCGGCTGAGCGCGGCGCCGGACAGCCTCACCTCGTACGCGCTGGCCCAGATCGTCTGCACCTTCTCCGACTCCGCAGCGGCCGAGGGCGACGGCTCCGTGGTGCTTGGCGGCCCCGGCCCCGAGTCCCCGCGCCGCTACGAGTGCACCGACGAGGTGCGGGCCCGCCCGGGCAGCACGGCGCCGCCGTCCAAGGACGTGGCCGGCGAGTGAGGCGGCGGGCGGGTTCCGCGGGGCTGTGGCGCACGCCTCACAGGCGTCCCTGGGGGTATCCCGGAACCGATCCTGCCGGAGGCCGCGTCTAGGGGGGCGTGCAGCGTCAAGGCTCCATCGGCGGCAGTGCCGAGTTCCGCATCCGTGTGACGGGAGGTGTCCTCCTCGTCGCACACCTCGCGTTCGTCGCCTGGTTCACGCTGCGGCCGCTGGAGGTGCCCTGGGTGATGCCGGCCAATCTGCGGCCGTTCGCCGGGGTCCGGGCCGATCTCGCCCTGGGCTGGCCCGAGGCGGCCCGGCACATCGGCGAGAAGCTGGCCCTGCTCGCCCCGCTGGGTGTGCTGCTGCCGATGGCGAGCGGCAGGCTGGCCGTCTCGCCGCTGGCGTCCCTGCTGCGCACCGTCGCGGCCGGTGCGCTGCTGTCGCTGGGCATCGAGCTGTTGCAGACCGGCGTGCCCGGTCAGGTCGTGGATGTCGACTCGCTGTTCCTGAACACCGCGGGCGTGGGCCTCGCGCACCTGGCGCTCGTCCCGGCGGGCCGCTCCTGGTTGCGCCGCCGCTCCACCGCGCCCCCGACCCGCACGCCCCTCCCCCCGGAGGAGCCGGCTCAGGGTCGGACCCCGACGATTCCCAGGGTCGGGATCGCCCCGTGGAGCGACGCTTTGCCCCCTTCGTCTCCGTAGCGTGGAGTGCAGATGGGGTACTCGGACGAGAGACCTCGCACACCGACGCTGAAGGAGTCGCACATGTCCCGCCTCGCCCGCCCCACCAACGGCCGCATGATCGGCGGAGTGTGCGCCGCGCTGGCCCGGCGCTTCGGCACCTCCACGACGACGATGCGGGTGATCTTCCTGGTCTCGTGCCTGCTGCCCGGCCCGCAGTTCCTGCTGTACATCGCACTGTGGATCGTGCTGCCCTCGGAGGACAAGGCGCGGAACAAGGCCCAGACGGCCTGGTGACCGCGCGCCACTGAAACACCTGACCGCCCACCGCTGAAACACCGATGGGGCGCACCCTGTGTCCAGGGGTGCGCCCCATCGGCGTGTGCGTCCGCGCGGGCGGGAGGGTCAGGCGAGCGGAATGCCGTTCACCGGGAGCCCGCCGAGCAGCTTGGGGGCCGGGCCGTTCGGACCCTGGGCAAGCAGCTGCCCGGCGACCGGCTGGGCGGCGGCGAGACCGGTGCCGGCCAGGCTCTGCCCCTGACCCACCGCCTCACCCGAGCCCGCCGGCAGCGTCTGGGAGAGCTGCTCCGCCGGGAGCGCGTGGGTGACGCTCTCCAGGGCCTGGGTGGCGTCCGGGACGGCCGGGGCGGCGTTGGCGGCGCCCGCACCGGTGGCGGCGAAGGCGGCACCGAGAGCGGCGACACCGAGGGACTTGGCAGCAGACTGCTTCATGAAAACGCGTCCTCGCAATGGGATGACGGGGTGTGTGAGCGGTGCGGCGACCGTAATCAGGCGGCACCACCCGCCGCAAACATCGAAATGCGGACGGCTTGTGAACACCGTCCGCATTCCCTGTGTGCCGATTCCCGCGGGCTCAGCTCTCCGAATCCACAGAGTCGCTGGTCGAAGCGGTCTGCCGGAACAGCCATTCGGATTTCAGCTCGGCATATCCCGGCTTGATCACGTCATTGATCATGGCCAGTCGTTCATCGAAAGGAATGAACGCTGATTTCATCGCATTGACTGAGAACCACTGAAGGTCGTCGAGCGTGTAACCGAACGCCTCGACAAGATGCTCGAATTCCCGGCTCATGCTGGTGTAGGACATGAGGCGATTGTCCGTATTGACGGTGGCGCGGAAATGCAGCCGGCGCAGCAGCCCGATGGGGTGTTCGGCGTACGAGGACGCCGCCCCGGTCTGCAGGTTGGAGCTCGGGCACAGCTCCAGCGGGATGCGCTTGTCCCGGACGTACGAGGCGAGCCGCCCGAGTTCGACCCGGCCGTCCTCGTGGACCTGGATGTCGTCGATGATCCGTACACCGTGTCCGAGCCGGTCGGCGCCGCACCACTGGAGTGCCTGCCAGATGGACGGCAGCCCGAAGGCCTCGCCGGCGTGGATGGTGAAGTGGTTGTTCTCGCGCTTCAGATACTCGAAGGCGTCCAGGTGCCGGGTGGGCGGGTAGCCGGCCTCGGCACCCGCGATGTCGAACCCGACCACTCCCAGGTCCCGGTGGCGGTTGGCGAGTTCGGCGATCTCCAGGGCGCGGGCCGCGTGCCGCATGGCGGTGAGCAGGGCGCCGACGCGGATGCGGTTGCCGCTCTCCCTGGCGCGCCGCTCCCCTTCCCGGAAGCCCTCGTTGACGGCCTCGACCACCTCTTCGAGGCTCAGCCCGCCCTCGAGGTGCTGCTCGGGGGCGTAGCGCACCTCGGCGTAGACGACGCCGTCTGCGGCGAGGTCCTCGGCGCACTCGGCGGCGACCCGGACCAGCGCGTCGCGGGTCTGCATGACGCCGACGGTGTGGGAGAAGGTTTCCAGGTACCGCTCGAGGGAACCTGAGTCGGCGGCCTCGCGGAACCAGATGCCGAGCTTCTCCGGGTCGGTCTCGGGGAGCTGGGTGATGGGGGCACCTCCCACGCCATTAGGGCTGTGGGGGACGTTCTCGCGGGCGAGTTCGACGATCGTGGCGGGGCGCAGGCCGCCGTCGAGGTGGTCGTGCAGCAGAACCTTGGGCGCCCGGCGGATCTGGTCCGGTGTCGGGGTGTTCGCGATGGTCTGGCTCGTCATTTCCGCACTCTAACTCCTACGCGCGTAGATGGCGCCTCTTCGGCCCCTTTACGTTTTCGTCGATACGTAACGGTGACCCCGGGGAAGGGTCGAATACACCCGTGCTTCTGACACTGTTCTGTCATGGCACACCAAGCGACGCCGGTTCGCAGGGCCCGGCTGGGCAGGACACTCGGTCCGGAGCCGACGGCGGTGAGCGGCGTGGTGCTGCTGCTGCCCAACGGGGACGAGGTCTCCGGCCGCAGACCGTCGCCCATGCTGGCGACCGCCTCCGTACGCGCCCTGGGGCGCCGCCTGGCCCGCGCGGGGCGGGACGAGGGTCTGGCCGCGCACGTGGTGCACTACCGCTGCCGCGGCTGGAACGGCAGCGAGGCCAACCTCGCGGCGGACGCCGCCTGGGCGGCCGACGAGGTCGTACGGCGTTACGGGGACGTGCCCGTCTGCCTCGCGGGGCCCGGGATGGGCGGCCGGGCCGGGCTGCGTGCGGGTGGGCACGAGGCCGTCAACTCCGTGCTGGCGCTGGCCCCCTGGCTGCCGGAGGACGATGTGGCGGCGCCACCCGAACCGGTGAAGCAGCTGGTGGGGCGGCAGGTGCTGATCGTGCACGGCACGAACGACGAGCGGACGGATCCCGAACTGTCGTTCCGGCTGGCGGCGCGGGTGAAGAAGGCGAATCGGGATGTGTGCCGGTTCGAAGTGCACGCGGACGGGCACGGGTTGCATCAGTACCGGGATGAAGTGCTGGCGCTGGCCGAGGACTTCGTGATGGGGGCGGTGTTCGGGCGGGCGGTGTCACGGCCGGTGCGGGATGCGTTTGCGGCGCCGCCGCCGTTGGGGTTGCGGATGCCGTTGGCTGCGGGATTCGGTTCTTCGTTGCGGCGGTAGCGCCGTTCGGGGTGGCTGTGGGTTTCGGGGTGCGGGTCGTGGGTAGTTCTCGCGCAGTTCCCCGCGCCCCTGACTAGGGGAGCAAGCTGCCTCTTCTTGAGAGCAGGAATCGTTTGAAGGCTGCTACCGGGGGCGTGTCCGGGTGGCCTTCCAGCCAGGCCACGCCGATTTCGCGGACCGCTCGGGGGGCCGTCACCGTCAGTTCGACCACTCCCGGGCGGGGGACGGCCGGTGGGGGCAGGAGGGCTACTCCGAGGCCTGCCGCCACCAGGCCTCGGAGGGTTTCCGCCTCCTCCCCCTCGAAGGCGATGCGGGGCTTGAAGCCCGCCTCCTGGCACAGGTCGTCGGTGATGCGGCGCAGGCCGTAGCCGGGTTCGAGGGTGACGAAGGTTTCGTCGGCGGCTTCCGCGAGGCGGATGCGGCGGCGGGTGGCGAGGGCGTGGTCGGCCGGGACGACCAGACGGAGTTTCTGTTCGTCGAGGCGGCGGGCCACCAGGCCGGGGGCGTCGGGGACGGGTGACGTCAGGCACAGGTCGAGTTCGCCCGCGCGCAGGCGTTCCAGCATGGCCTCGCCGTAGTTCTGGACCAGGCTGAAGCGGACGCGTGGGTGGTCGGCCCGGAAGGCCTGGAGAAGGCCGGGGACGGTTTCTGCGCCCATGGTGTGCAGGAAGCCGAAGGCGACCTTGCCGGTGGCCGGGTCGGCGTCGGCGCGCACCTCCTCGGCGGCGCGCTCGACCTCGGCCAGGGCGCGCTCGACGGAGGTGAGGAAGGTACGTCCGGCCGGGGTGAGGGAGACCGTACGGCCGTGGCGGGCGAAGAGGTCGACGCCGAGGTCCTGCTCGAGACGGGCCATGGAGCGGGAGAGGGTCGACTGCGGGACGTTCATCTCCTGGGCGGCACGGGTGACGTGCTCGGTACGGGCGACGCCCGCGAAGTAGGCGAGGCGGGGCGCCAGCACCTTCGACATCTCCGCCATGTCTTCTGTGTCACTGGATGGTGACAGGCGAGCCGTGGAACTGGGTTGATGCACCATGGGAACGATTATCGCCGTTCCATGCATTGGACGGATCAGTGGGTGCGTACGTAATTTCGAGGCATGACTCCCGCCAGTACCGGGGCGTCCACCACCGTGGGCGCCGATGTCTCTGTCCCTGCTTCCGACTCCCGTATGTCGCCGGGCGGGCCCGGCTACCGCCGGATGAGTTTCGCCCTCTTCCTCGCGGGTGTCGCGACCTTCGCGCTGCTGTACTCCACCCAGGCGCTGCTCCCGCTGATCTCCGGCGAGTTCGGGGTGGCGGCGAGCGACGCGAGCTGGACGGTGGCCGCCGCGACGGGCGGGCTGGCGCTGTTCGTGCTGCCGATGAGCGCCCTGTCCGAGCGCTTCGGACGGCGTGCGGTCATGACGGCGTCGCTGGCCGTGGCCGTCACGATCGGGCTGCTGGTGCCCCTCGCCCCGTCGCTGGGCGTGCTGGTCGCGCTGCGGGCGCTCCAGGGCGCGGCCCTGGCCGGGCTGCCCGCGTCGGCGACCGCCTACCTCGCGGAGGAGGTCAGCCCCAAGGCGCTGGTCACCGCGATCGGGCTGTTCGTCGCGGGCAACAGCGTCGGCGGGATGAGCGGCCGGGTCATCACCGGCTGGGTCGCGCAGGAGTGGGGCTGGCGGGTCGCCGTCGGTGTCATCGGCGCGATCGCCGTGGCCTGTGCGGTGGCCTTCCGGGCGCTGCTGCCCGCCCCGAAGCACTTCAAGGCCGGCTCGCTGCGGCCGCGCGTCCTGGCCCGCACGGTCCGCGACCACCTGTCCAACCCGCTGCTGTGCCGGCTGTACGCGATCGGCGCCCTGTTCATGACGGTGTTCGGCGGCGTGTACACGGTCATCGGCTACCGCCTGACCGAGGCCCCGTTCTCGCTGCCCCAGGGCATCATCGGCTCGATCTTCCTGGTGTACCTCGTCGGTACGGTGTCGGCGTCGACCGCGGGCCGGCTGGTGGGCCGGATGGGCCGCCGGGGCGCGCTGTACGCGGCGGGGGGTACGACGGCCGCGGGCCTGCTGCTGTCCCTGGCCGGTTCCCTGCCGCTGGTCCTGCTGGGCCTGGTCCTCATCACCGGCGGCTTCTTCGCGGGCCACGCGGTGGCCTCCTCGGCGGTCAGCAAGACGGCCACGACCGGCCGCGCACAGGCCTCGGCGCTGTACCAGTCCGCCTACTACATCGGCTCCAGCGCGGGCAGCACGGTCGGCGCGATCGCCTTCCACGCCGGCGGCTGGGCCGGGACGGTCGGGGTCGGGCTGCTGGCGGTGCTCGGCGTCGTGACGATCACGGTGTTCGGCACGCGCGCGGCTCGGCTGCAGCGGAGGCAACTGGCCACGGCTGCCTGATTCCAGGTGACGATCCCCCTGGTCGGGGCCGGTTGTCAGTGGGTGCGGATAACGTCCGCGTCTGCTGACCACCGGACCGAGCAGGGGGATTTTTCATGGAGTTCCGCATCGACCGCACGGCGTTCGCCGAGGCCGTGGGCCGGGCGGTACGGGCGCTGCCCACGCGGACGCCGGTGCCGGTGCTGGGCGGACTGCTGCTGGAGGCGGACGCGGGACGGCTCGCCGTGACGGGGTTCGACTTCGAGGCGGCGGTACGGGTGGAGGCCGAGGCGGAGATCGCGGTGCCCGGGCGGGTGCTCGTGCCGGGGCGTCGGCTGCTCGATGTGTGCCGGGTGCTGCCGGACGGGCCGGTGAGCTGTGCGCTGGAGGCGTCGCGGTTCACGGTGGAGGCGGACGGTACGCGCTTCGGGCTCTCGACGCTGCCGCTCGCCGAGTACCCGGCCCTGCCGACGGCGCCCGCGCCGTACGGCACGGTGGACGCCGCCGCGTTCGCGAGCGCCGTCGCGCAGGTCGCGGTCGCCGCCGGACGCGACGACACGCTGCCGCTGCTGACGGGCGTCCAACTGCGCCTCGACGGCGGGGAGATGACACTGTCCGCCTCGGATCGCTACCGGTACGCGGTGCGGCGGCTGGAGTGGCAGCCGCGGGCGGCGGCCGACGGGGCGGTGGAGGCACTGCTGCCGTCGCGGCGGCTGCTGGACGTCGCGAGGTCGCCGGTGCGCGGCGGGGAGGTGCTGATCGGGTGGGATCCGGCCGGTGGCGGGGGGCTGATCGGCTTCGAGTGCGGGTCGACGCGGACGGCGCTGCGGCTCCTGGACGGGCGGCTGCCGGCCTACAAGTCGCTGTTCGACATGGCGGGGGCGGCGGTCGCCGAGGTGGAGTGCGAGGGGCTCGCGGAGGCCGTGCGGCGGGTTGCCGTGGTGGCGGAGGCGAACAGTCCGGTGCGGCTGGACTTCTCGGCCGAGGGGTCCGTCATGCTGCGCGCGGGCTTCGGGGACGACGTGGCGGTCCAGCGGCTGCCGGCCACGCTGAGCGGCGCCGACGAGATGCCGGTGGCCTTCAACCCGGCCTATCTGCTGGACGCGCTGACGTCCTTCGAGAGCTCCCGTGTGCGGCTGGAGCTGCAGGGGGCGGGGCAGCGGGCGCTGCTGCACGCCGTGCCGGACGACGGAGCCGCGGTGACACACCGGCATCTGCTGATGTCGGTGCGGCAGCTGGTCTGAAGGGCCCCTTCCACCTGCGCTTTCACCCGCTCGGGGGGCCGTTGTCAGTGGGCTGCGGTAGCTTCCGAAGTGCTGGGCGCAATGGCGCGTGACAGAAATTCCACAGGGGTGGGTGGGCGATGACGAACGGCACGGCGACACCGACGGACCTGGACACCAGGCTGGAGGCACACCGGACCGAGCTGACCGGGTACTGCTACCGGATGCTCGGCTCCTCCTTCGAGGCCGAGGACGCGGTGCAGGACACGATGGTCCGCGCCTGGCGCAGCTACGCCAAGTTCGAGGGCCGCTCCAGCCTCCGCTCCTGGCTCTACCGCATCGCGACGAACGTGTGCCTGGACATGCTGTCCGCGGGCAACAAGCGCGCCCGGCCCATGGACCTCACCGAGTCCACCCCGCTCGCCCAGGCGGCCCTCGCCCCCCGACCGGACAACACCTGGCTGGAGCCCATGCCGGACGCCCGTGTGCTGCCCACGACCGACGACCCGGCGGAGGCGGCGGTCGCCAAGGAGTCCGTGCGGCTCGCCTTCATGGCCACCCTTCAGCGGTTGCCGGCCAAGCAGCGGGCGGTGCTGATCCTGCGCGAGGTCCTGGCCTGGAAGGCCAGCGAGGTCGCCGAGCTGCTGGACACCTCGGTGGCGTCGGTCAACAGCGCCCTCCAGCGGGCCCGCGCCACCCTGGCCGAGCGGCAGGAGCCGGGCGCCGACGCGGTCGTCTCCGACCCGCTGGACGAGGACCAGCAGAAGCTGCTGGACCGCTATGTGGCGGCCTTCGAGGGCTACGACATGACCGCGCTGACGGCGCTGCTGCACGAGGACGCGGTCATGACGATGCCGCCGTTCGACCTGTGGCTCACCGGCACCGACGACATCACCGGCTTCATGACCACGCTCGGCGCGCCCTGCGCGGGCTCCCGGCTGGTGCCGGTCGAGGTCAACGGGCTGCCGGGGTTCGCCCAGTACAAGCCCGACCCGGAGGGCGGCGGCTTCATGCCGTGGGCGGTCCAGGTGCTGGAGATCTCAGACGGCCGGATCACCGGGTTCCACTGCTTCCTCGACACCAAGCGCTGGTTCCCGCTCTTCGACCTGCCCCTCCGTCTCGAAGCGGAGGCCGACCAGGTCGAGCAGGGCGCCTAGGGCCGGGTCGGGGTCGCGGAGTCTGATCCGGCCGCCTGCCCGGCGGGCGGCGAGCTGGAGCCGCGCCAGCAGGTCGACGGTGGCGAGGCCCGGTGGTCCCAGGCGTCCGACATCGCACACCACGACCCGGGCACCGCTGGTGTGCAGCAGTGCCCGTACGTCGTCGCTCAGCCCTCTCACCTCGTCCCGGGTGACGGGGCCTGGCAGCACGAGCACGGGGGGTGTCATGGCGTCCACGATCGGTAGACCGGGCGGGCGGCGGTAACTCATCGCGACGGTCCTTCCTGTCTGCGCGCCGGGAAGATCACATTGACCGGGACATGGCCTACCCCGGAGGGTTGGCTGTATGCCCCATGCACCTTCCCCTCCCGCGCTGCCTGATGCTCTCTTCGCCGGTGAGGGGGCGTCGTGCAGGGGGTGCTGAGCGGGTTCGCGGTCATCGCCGTGGTCATCGGGGTGGGCTACCTGATCGGCCGCCGGGGCTACCTGGGGGACGGGGGCCGCGAGGTCCTGACCAAGCTGGCCTTCCATGTGGCGTCCCCGGCGCTGCTCTTCACGACGCTCGCGCAGGCCGACCTGTCGGTGATCTTCTCCGACCGGCTGCTGGTCACGGCGATGAGTACGGCGGCCGCGGCGGGGGTCTTCGTGGCGGTGGGTGCCGTGCGCGGGTGGGGGGTCGGCCGGACGACGGTCGGTGCCCTGTGCTCCAGCTACGTCAACTCGGGGAACCTCGGCATCCCGATCGCCGTGTACGTCCTGGGCGACGCGTCACTGGTCGCGCCGGTGCTGCTGTTCCAGCTGGTCGCCGTCACGCCGGTGGCGCTGACGGTCCTGGACCTGGCGACCGTCTCGGACGAGGACAAGCGCCCCCTGTGGCAGAGCCTGCTCACCCCGCTGCGCAACCCGATAGCACTGGGCTCCCTGGCGGGGGTGGCGGCGTCGGCGACCGGCCTCCATGTCCCGGGCCCGCTGATGGACCCCCTGACCCTGATCGGCAACATGTCGGTCCCGGCGGTCCTCTTGGCCTTCGGCATCTCCCTGCGCGGCAGCACACTCCCCTTGCGCGGCGCGGAACGAGCCCCCGTTCTCCTCGCCGTCGCCCTCAAGGCCATCGCCCAGCCCCTGATCGCCTGGGCCCTGGCAGCGGGTGTCTTCGGCCTCCACGGAGCGTCCCTGCTCGACGTGGTGGTGACATCCGCCCTGCCGGCGGCACAGAACCTGTTCACGTACGCGAGCAGCTACCGGGTGGGCGAGGTGCTGGCGAGGGAGGCGATCCTGCTGTCTACGGTGCTGGCGGTGCCGGTGCTTGTGGTGGTGGCGGCGTTGTTGGGGTGACCCGGTTGTCCGGGAACTCTCCGGTGTCGAGTTCGAGGCCGAAGGGTTCCGGCAGCGTGATGCGTTCTCCGAACTTGCCTGCGCGCAGGAGGCGGTACACGCCTTTCCTCGGCTCCGCGTACAGGGTGACCGTCGGGCCGCCCGGCGCCCAACCGTCGACCAGGAGATAGAGCGGCACCCCCCGCCTCGGCATAGCCCGCCGCCTTCGTCGTGCGGTCGTAGCGGGCGGTGGCCGCCGAGGTGATCTCGACGACGAGCTGGGCGGCGGCAGCCGGCAGGAAGTCGTCGTGGCCTTCGGTCGGCATCTCCGGTACGACGGCGAGGTCAGGCACATACAACCCGAGCCGGGCGGGAACGGCCATGCCCAGCCACTGGAAGACGAGCCAGTGCTCGGGGACCACTGTGGAGAGGCTTCGTTGGACGCGATCGGCGATGCGGTGATGGGAGATGGCGGAGTGGGGCGCCACAGTGATGACTCCCTCGATGATCTCCACTTGCAGCCCTTGGGGGCACGCGTCCGCTCCCGGACCCGGACCAGCTCGTCCCACTCGTCGCCGGTCGGGATGTGGTCGCTGTGCGGCACGCTCATGGGGTCGTCCAACACGCCGAACGGGACCGACAAGGGTCCACCGATCCCGTTCACCCGAAGGAGGAAACCGCAGCTCAGGCGATACGTTCCAGTACCACCGGCGACGCCGTGAAGTCAGTCCCCGGCGCGGCGATGTCGTAGGAGCCCTCGACCGACTGGAGTGCGTACTCGAAGC
Source organism: Streptomyces sp. NPDC050546 (assembly GCF_044457425.1). Taxonomy (NCBI): domain Bacteria; kingdom Bacillati; phylum Actinomycetota; class Actinomycetes; order Kitasatosporales; family Streptomycetaceae; genus Streptomyces; species Streptomyces sp. NPDC050546. The sequence continues at coordinate 583,272 of NZ_JBITGX010000004.1, read as the reverse complement.
GTTCGGGGGTGTCCGTGTGGAGGGTGAGGAGGGGCTGGCCCTCCTTCACCGTGTCGCCCGGCTTGGCGTGGAGTTCGACGCCCGCGCCTGCCTGGACCGGGTCCTCCTTGCGGGCGCGGCCCGCGCCGAGGCGCCAGGCGGCGACGCCGATGTCGTAGGCGTCGAGGCGGGTCAGGGTGCCCGAGGCGGTCGCCTTGATGACGTGCTGCTCGCGGGCCACCGGCAGCTCCGCGTCCGGGTCGCCGCCCTGGGCCGTGATCATGCGGCGCCAGACGTCCATCGCGGAGCCGTCGGCCAGGGCCTTCGCCGGGTCGGCGTCCCGGATGCCCGCCGCGTCCAGCATTTCGCGGGCCAGCGCCAGAGTCAGTTCCACGACGTCCGCGGGGCCGCCGCCCGCCAGGACCTCCACCGACTCGCGGACCTCGAGCGCGTTGCCGGCCGTCAGGCCCAGCGGGGTCGACATGTCTGTCAGGAGCGCGACCGTCTTCACGCCGTGGTCCGTGCCCAGGCCGACCATGGTGGAGGCCAGTTCGCGGGCGTCCTCGATGGTCTTCATGAAGGCGCCCGTGCCCACCTTGACGTCCAGGACCAGGGAGCCCGTGCCCTCGGCGATCTTCTTGGACATGATCGAGGAGGCGATCAGGGGGATCGCCTCGACCGTGCCCGTGACGTCGCGCAGGGCGTAGAGCTTCTTGTCCGCGGGGGCCAGGCCGTCGCCCGCCGCGCAGATCACCGCGCCGGTGGTGTTCAGGACGTCCAGCATCTGCTCGTTGGAGAGCAGGGCCCGCCAGCCGGGGATGGACTCCAGCTTGTCCAGCGTGCCGCCGGTGTGGCCGAGGCCGCGGCCCGAGAGCTGGGGTACGGCGGCCCCGCAGGCGGCGACCAGGGGGGCCAGCGGCAGCGTGATCTTGTCGCCGACGCCGCCCGTGGAGTGCTTGTCGGCCGTCGGGCGGGACAGGGACGAGAAGTCCATGCGCTCGCCGGAGGCGATCATCGCGGCGGTCCAGCGGGCGATCTCACGGCGGTTCATGCCGTTGAGCAGGATGGCCATCGCGAGGGCCGACATCTGCTCGTCGGCCACCTCCCCGCGGGTGTACGCGTCGATGACCCAGTCGATCTGTCCGTCGCTGAGCTCGCCGCGGTCCCGCTTGGTGCGGATGACGGAGATGGCGTCCATGGCCATGGTTTGGGCTTCCTTCCGAGGATTTCCAGAAGCCGTACGGCCCCTCCGAGCCGGTCGCGCGAGCGACTCGGAGGGGCCGTACGGGAATGACTACTTGCCGAGGTGGCCGGGGCCGAAGGCCTGGGGCAGCATCTGAGAGAGCGGCACGATGCCCGCCGGGGTCTCCAGCAGCAGGTCCGGGCCGCCGAACTCGTGCAGGAGCTGGCGGCAGCGGCCGCACGGGACGAGCGGGTCGCCCTCGCGGTCGACGCAGGTGAAGTGCGTCAGACGGCCGCCGCCGGTGTTCTGCAGCTCCGACACCAGGCCGCACTCGGCGCACAGGCCGAGGCCGTACGAGGCGTTCTCGACGTTGCAGCCGGAGACGATCCGGCCGTCGTCGACCAGGGCGGCCACGCCCACCGGGTAGCCGGAGTACGGGGCGTACGCCCGGGACATGGCGTCCAGGGCCACCGCACGCAGCTTCTCCCAGTCGACGGCCGGGCCGGCGCCGGTCACTTGCCCTGCCCCTTCCGGTACGGCATGCCGTCCGCCTTCGGCATCCGAAGGCGCTGCGCGGACAGGGCGAGCACCACCAGGGTGATGACGTACGGCGTGGCGGAGACGACCTGGTTCGGGACCTCGTCGGTGGTCGCGTACCAGGCGAAGACCAGGCCGCCGACGACCAGGGTGATCGCGGCGTGGACGTACTTCTTGCGGACCACGAGCCAGATGGCGCCGATGAGCAGCAGAAGCGCGCCGAGCAGCAGCAGTGCGTGCACGTTGGCCGAGCCGCCGCGCAGGTTGAGGCTGTCGGTGTAGCCGAACAGGCCCGCGCCGAGGGCGAGTCCGCCGGGCATCCAGTTGCCGAAGATCATCGCGGCGAGGCCGATGTAGCCGCGGCCGCTGACCTGGCCCTCCAGGTAGAAGGGGTTGGCCACGATGGAGAGGAAGGCACCGCCGAGGCCGGCCAGACCGCCGGAGATGATCACGGCGATGTACTTGTACTTGTAGACGTTGACGCCGAGGGACTCGGCGGCGACCGGGTTCTCACCGCAGGAGCGCAGCCGCAGTCCGAAGGCGGTGCGCCACAGGATCCACCAGGTGGCGGGGATCAGCGCGATGGCGATCAGGGTCAGCCAGGAGACGTTGGTGACCAGGCCGCCGAGCAGACCGGCGATGTCCGAGATCAGGAACCAGCCGTGGGCGTTGAGGTCCCGCAGGGCGTCGGAAAGCCCCGGCACCGTGAAGTTGCCGAGGGAGTCCACCGCCGGGGACTGCTTGGCGGAGCCGCCCGTGTGGCCCTCGAAGGCGAGGGGCGCGAGGTAGCGGGTGGCGCCGAGGGCGAGGATGTTGATCGCCACACCGGAGACGATGTGGTTGACGTTGAAGGTGACGGTGACGAAGGCGTGCAGCAGGCCGCCGATCGCGCCGCCCGCGATGCCCACCAGGACACCGGTCCACGGGCCCCACTGGAAGCCGGCCCAGGCGCCGAACCAGGTGCCGAGGATCATCATGCCCTCGAGGCCGATGTTGACGACGCCCGCGCGCTCGGCCCACAGGCCGCCGAGACCGGCGAGGCCGATCGGCACGGCGAGTTGGAGCGCGGTGGACATCTGGCTGACGTTGGTGATGCCGTCGGCGCCGGTGATGATGCGGACGATCGAGGTCAGCGCCAGGCCGCCGGCGATGACCAGCAGCAGGACGGGCCACGACAGGCGGCGGCCGGTCGGCGCCGCGGGCTGCAGCGTGGGCTGGTTGAGGTCGGTCACGGTGGTCATCGGCCAGCCACCTCCTTCGTGGTGTTGTGGGTGGTGGTGCCGAGGACGTGACCGGCTGCCAGTTCGGCGCCGACCCGGCGCTGCTGGCGGCGCAGGCCCCATTCGCGCACGGCCTCGTAGGAGACGACGACCGAGAGCACGATCAGGCCCTGCATGATGACCGCGATCTCCTTGTCGTAGCCGTGGAAGTCCAGTTCGGGCGAGGCCTTGTCGAGCCAGGCCCACAGCAGGGCGGCGAAGGCGATGCCGACCGGGCTGTTGCGGCCGAGCAGGGCGATGCCGATGCCGAGGAAGCCGATGCCGGTGGGGAAGTTCAGGCTGTAGGTGTGGGTGTCGCCGAGCAGGATCGGCAGACCGGCCAGGCCCGCGAGGCCGCCGGAGAGCAGCATGGCGGTCAGCACCATGCGCTTGGGGTCGACACCGCTGGCCGCGGCGGCGGTCGACGAGGCGCCGGAGGCGCGCAGGTCGAAGCCGAAGCGGGTGCGGTTGAGGACGACCCAGTAGCCGATGCCGAGCAGTACGGCGAGGAGGACCAGGCCGTAGATCTCGCCGGCCGCGCCCATGCCGATGCCGGGGATCCAGCCGGACTCGTGCATCTCGCCGGTGGTGTTGTTGTTGCCGACCTTCACGCCGAAGACGTCCGGCAGCCACAGGTAGGAGATCACCGAGGTGGCGATCGCGTTGAGCATGATCGTGGCGACGACCTCGCTGACACCGCGGGTGACCTTGAGGACACCGGCGATGCCGGCCCAGAAGGCGCCGGTGAGGACGGCGGTCAGGAGCAGCAGCGGCACCTGGATCGCGGCCGGCATGCTCGCGTGGGCGCCGACGATGGCGGCCATCATGGCGGCGAGCTGGTACTGGCCGTCGACGCCGATGTTGAACAGGTTCATCCGGAAGCCGATGGCCACCGCGAGCGCCGCGATGTAGTACATCGACGCCTGGTTGATGATCAGCACCTGGATGTCGGAGAAGCCGAGCTGCTCAAACATCAGGGCGAACGGCTCGATCGGGTTCTTGCCCGACGCGACCAGCACGATCGCGATCAGGACGAAGGCCACGGCGAGCGCGATGACCGGCCCGGCCACCGCGAGGAGCACGCGCTCCTTGTCGAACTTCTTCATCAGCGGGCCTCGTCTTCCCCAGACTCGGGAGACTTGCGGGTCTCGGGGGTCTCTTCGTGTTCCAGGTGTCCGGACGCGGCGCCGGTCATCGCCGAGCCGAGCTCCTCCGGCGTGATGCCGGCCGGGTCGGCGTCCGCGACCAGCCTGCCGTTGTAGATCACGCGCAGAGTGTCGGACAGGCCGATCAGCTCGTCCAGGTCGGCGGAGATCAGCAGCACGGCCAGGCCCTCGCGGCGGGCCTCGCGGATGAGGTCCCAGATGGCGGCCTGGGCGCCGACGTCCACGCCCCGGGTGGGGTGCGCGGCGATCAGGAAGCGGGGCTTGTGGCTCATCTCGCGGCCGACGATCAGCTTCTGCTGGTTGCCGCCGGAGAGGGAGGCGGCGGTGACGTCGATGCCGGGGGTGCGGACGTCGTACTCCGTGACGATCCGGCGGGTGTCCTCCTGGGCCGCCTTCGGGTCCAGCCAGACGCCCTTGGCGAGGGGCTTCTCGGTGACGTGGCCGAGGATACGGTTCTCCCAGAGGGGCGCCTCCAGGAGGAGGCCGTGGCGGTGCCGGTCCTCGGGGATGTAGCCGATGCCCTGCTCGCGGCGCCTGCGGGTGGGCCAGGCGGTGATCTCCTCGGCGGCGAGGGTGATCGTGCCGGAGTCGGCGTGCTTGAGGCCGATGAGCGCGTCGACCAGCTCGGTCTGGCCGTTGCCCTCGACGCCGGCGATGCCGAGGACCTCGCCCTCGTGGATGGTGAAGCTGATGTCGTCGAGGAGGGCCTTGCCGCCGGGGGCCTCGAGGCGGAGCTTGTCGACGGTGATGACCGGGCGGTCGGTGACCGTGGACTCGGCCGTCTCGGGCGTGGGCAGTTCGCTGCCCACCATCATCTCGGCGAGCTGGCGCGGGGTGGTCTCGGCGGGGACGGCCGTACCGACGGTGGTGCCGCGGCGGATGACGGTGATCTCGTCGGCGACGGAGAGCACCTCGCCGAGCTTGTGCGAGATGAAGATGACCGACAGGCCCTCGGACTTCAGTTCGCGCAGGTTGGCGAAGAGGGCGTCGACCTCCTGCGGCACCAGGACGGCCGTGGGCTCGTCGAGGATCAGCGTGGTGGCGCCGCGGTAGAGGACCTTGAGGATCTCCACGCGCTGGCGGGCGGCGACGCCGAGCTCCTCGACCAGGAGGTCGGGCCTGACGTCGAGGCCGTAGCGCTCGGAGAGTTCCTTGATCCTGCGGCGGGCCTTGGCGCCGATGCCGTGGAGCTTCTCGCTGCCGAGCACCACGTTCTCGAGGACCGTGAGGTTGTCGGCGAGCATGAAGTGCTGGTGGACCATGCCGATGCCGCGGACGATGGCGTCGGCCGGCGACGAGAAGGCGACCTGCTCGCCGTTGACGGCGATGGTGCCCTCGTCCGGCTTCTGCATGCCGTAGAGGATCTTCATCAGCGTCGACTTGCCGGCGCCGTTCTCGCCGACGAGGGCGTGGACGGTGCCCTTGCGGACGCTGAGGTGGATGTCGTGGTTGGCCACGACGCCGGGGAAACGCTTGGTGATCCCGGCGAGTTCGACGGCGGTCACCGATTCGTTGACCGCCGCTCCGGCCGGAGGGCTGCTGGACGCGTTGATAACGCACTCTCCTGGGGACGGGGGTCGTCTACGCGCGTAGCGCCCCTACGGCATACAAAGGGGCCGGCGCCCCCGCGCCAACGGGGCACGGGAACAGCCTTCCCGCACCCCGTTGAGCGGACGCGACCCCCCGGGGGTCACTGCCTGCTCGAGGCAGTAAGTCGTCAGCTGCTCTTGACCTTGATCTCGCCGCTGATGATCTTCTCCTTGGCCGTCTTGATGGCTTCCTGAAGCTCGGCGTCGTCCGCGAACTTCGGGTTGGAGTCCGAGAGGCTCACCTCGCCGGTCTTCAGATCGCCACGAACGATACCGGTCTCGGGCTTGCCGTCCTCGACCGACTTCGCAAGGTTGTACACGGCCTTGGCGACGTCCTTCATCGCCGAGGTCAGGATGGAGTCCTTGTACTTGGCGAGGGCGGCCTGCTCGTACTGGTCGGAGTCGACGCCGATCGCCCACACCTTCTTGGCGGCGGCGGCCTCGATCACGCCCTGACCGGACAGACCGGCGGCCGCGTAGACCACGTCGGCCTTCTTCTCGATCTGGCCCTCGGCGGCCGTCTTGCCCTTGTCGGGGCTGGCGAAGCCGCCCTCCTCGGCCGTCTGCGTCAGGTACTGCGAGAGCACCTTGACCTTCGGGTCGGTGTCCTTGACGCCCTGCGCGAAGCCGGCCTGGAACTTGTGGATCAGCGGGATGTCCACACCGCCGACGAAGCCGACGACCTTCGACTTGGTGCTCTTGGCGGCGGCGACACCGGCGAGGTAGGAGGCCTGCTCCTCGTTGAAGACCAGGTCGGCGACGTTCTTGGTGTTGATCGTGGCGTCGTCGACGATGCCGAAGGTGGTGTCGGGGAACTTCTCCGCGGCGCCCTTGACGGCCGAGGCGTACGCGTAGCCGACGCCGATGACCGGGTTGTGGCCCTGCTTCGCCAGCGAGACCAGACGCTGCTCCTTGTCGGCGTCGGTCTCGCCCTCGGTGGGCTCCACGTCGGCCGTCTTGTAGCCGAACTCCTTCTGCGCCTTCTCCAGACCCGCGTAAGCGGCGTCGTTGAAGGACTGGTCGCCCTTGCCGCCGACGTCGTACGCGATGGCGAGGCCCTTGTTCCCCTTCGAGTCCGACGACCCGGCAGAGGTCGAGGTGCTGCCGCAGGCGGAGAGTGCGAGGGCCAGGGAGGCGGTCGCTGCGCCTGCGACCGTGATCCGGGAAATCCGGCGCATGTGTGGGGCTCCTGTCGTACAAGCGCCGGGGTCGGTTCAGCTTCGGCGCTGGTTTCGCCGCAGATTAACGCGCGTAGACCTGCCTGAAAACCCCTTCTGTCCACCTTGTTATGCGCCCGTGCCCTGCCATCGCCGTGCCTTGGCCCGGGCGTTGCCGACCGCGAACGCGGGGTGGCGCTGGGTGATCCGTCCCCGGGGAACGCGGAGAGGGCGGACCCCCCGTGGGTGCCCGCCCTCTCCAGCTGTCTCAGACCATGACCACTACTCGGTCTTGACCTTGATCGAGCCGTCGATGATGCCCTTCTTGGCCTTGTCCACGGCGTCCTTGAGCCCCGCGACCTTGCCGAACTCCGGGTTCGCCTCGGAGACTCCGACGCCGTTGACCTTCAGGTCGAAGGTCTGGGTGCCGGACAGCGGCTTGTTGTCGTGGACCGACTTGGACAGCGCGTAGACCGCGCCGCCGACGTCCTTGAGGGCGGAGGTGAGGATGTACTGCTTGTACGCGGCGAGGGGGGCCTGCTTGTACTGGTCGGAGTCGACGCCGATCGCCCAGACCTTCGCCTTGGCGGCGGCCTCTATCACGCCCTGGCCGGAGAGACCGGCCGCCTGGTAGACGACGTCGGCCTTCTTCTCGATCTGGCCCTCGGCGGCGGCCTTGCCCTTGTCGGGGCTGGCGAAGCCGCCCTCCTCGGCCGTCTGCGTCAGGTACTGCGAGACGACCTTCACCTTCGGGTTGGTGTCCTGAACACCCTGCTTGTAGCCGGCCTCGAACTTGTGGATCAGCGGGATGTCCACACCGCCGACGAAGCCGACGGTGTTCGACTTGGTGACCTTGGCGGCGGCGACACCGGCGAGGTACGAGGCCTGCTCCTCGGCGAAGACCAGGGAGGCGACGTTCTTGCCCTCGACCACGGAGTCCACGATGCCGAAGGTGGTCTTCGGGTACTTGGCGGCCACGGCCTTCATCGCCGGGCCGTAGGCGAACCCGACTCCGATGACCGGGTTGTAGCCCTGCTTGGCCAGCGAGGCCAGCCGCTGCTCCTTGTCGGCGTCGGTCTCGCCCTCGGTGGGCTCGATGTCGGCCGTCTTGTAGCCGTACTCGTCCTTGGCCTTGGTCAGGCCGGCGTAGGCGGCGTCGTTGAAGGACTGGTCGCCCTTGCCGCCGATGTCGTAGGCGATGGCGAGACCCTTGTCGTCCTTCGTGTCACTGCCGCCGCTCTCACTGCTGGTGCTGCCACAGGCCGTGGCGGCGAGACCGAGCGACGCGACCCCCACCGCGACACGGGTCAGTTTGGAAATCCGACGCATCTGAAGTTCCCCATTCTCCAAAGCCCCGCAGCGGGTGCTCAGTGCGGCGCACATTAACGCGCGTAGACACCCTTGGGAACGGTTCGCAGTGGGGCCGTTATCCATTCGTGCCGATGGCCGGTTACGTCCTTGTGAACCACGGGAGCGAACGGAGCCGAAAGGTGCGGCCGGGGGCACGGCGCGAGCCTGTGCGGCACGCGCCGTTCCTCCGCCCTCGCCGGGAGTCCTTCTCGGAGATCCGGGGTTGTCCTAACGGAGGCCGTTGACCAGGGCCGCAGCCGTGAAGAGTTCCACGCCGACCGTGATCGCGGACTCGTCCACGTCGAAGTCGCCCTGGTGGAGGTCGCGTACGTGGCGCTCGCCGGGGACGCGTACGCCCAGTCGGGCCATGGCGCCGGGGACGTGCTCCAGGTACCAGGAGAAGTCCTCGCCGCCGAGGCTCTGCTCGGTGCCCAGGACGGACTCGACCCCGCGACGGGCGATCATGGCGTCGCGCAGGAGTTCGGTCACGCCCGGCTCGTTGACGACGGGCGGCACTCCGCGTACGTAGTTGATCTCCGACTTGGCGCGGTGCAGGTTCGCGATCTCGTCGATCGCCGCGACCACGACGTCGGGGGCCTGGCGCCACGCCTCGATGTCGAGGCAGCGCACGGTGCCGGAGAGCTCGGCGTGCTGCGGGATCACGTTCGGCGCGTGCCCCGACTCGACGCGGCCCCAGGTGATCGCGAGCCCGCTGCGGCTGTCGAAACGACGGCCGACCAGGGCGGGTACGTCGGTGACGACACGGGCCGCCGCGGTGACCAGGTCGGTCGTGAGGTGGGGGCGTGCGGTGTGGCCGCCCGGGCCGTCGAGGGAGATCTCAAGACGGTCGCAGGCGGAGGTGATGGGGCCCTCACGGAGCCCCACGTACCCCGCGTCCACCCGGGGGTCGCAGTGCACGGCGATGATCGCGCCGACGCCCTCCAGCGCCCCGCACTTGATCACGTCGGCGGCGCCGCCGGGCAGGACCTCCTCGGCGGGCTGGAAGATCAGCCGGACGGGGCGGGGCAGCCGGCCCTGCTTGTGCAGGTCGGCGAGGACCAGGCCGGCGCCGAGGACGACGGTGGTGTGCACGTCGTGGCCGCAGGCGTGGGCGCGGTCGGGCACGGTCGAGCGGTACGGGCACTCGGCCTTGGTGTCCGGGATGGGCAGGCCGTCGATGTCGGCCCGCAGGGCGAGCATGCTGGGGCCGCCGTCCCACTGCTCGCCCTCTACGCCGATGTCACAGACGAGTCCGGTGCCGACGGCGAGTACGCGCGGTTTGAGGCCGGCCCGCTCGAGCCGCTCCTTGATCGCGGCGGTCGTGCGGAACTCCTGGTTGCCCAGCTCCGGGTGCATGTGCATGTCGCGTCGGAACGCGATGAGCTCTGCGCGCAGGGCGTCGGGCAGTGCGCCGGGAAGTACGGCTTCGCCGGGAAGATCGACCTCGGACTCCAGTGACATCAATTGCTTCACCCTCTGAAGGGTAGGGCGCCAGGGCGGTCGGCTGACCCTCGATCAACAAATTTTCAACCCGTTAGGGGAAGAAAATATGACCGCCGGACGTATAGCCATCAAGTGAGATGGGTAAACTCGCCCGCCTTTTGGGTCGAGCCGGTCACCACTCTCCGCTGAGTGTGATATCGGCCACACTTCAGTCGCGACTGCGGTACCCATCCATCCTCTCCACGGATACCACGCCCCGCGCGGGGAACGCTGTCTTGTTCGTCTCACTGACACACGGCCCCGATAGTGTGCGGCCCGTGCGCGCCGACAACTCCGAGTTCCTCACAGCCACCCAGGCCTCGTACGACGCCATCGCGGAGGCCTATACCGCCGGGTCCCCCGACAGCCTGGACGCGAGACCGCTGGAGCGGGCGCTGCTCACGGCCTTCGTGGACCTGGTCCGGGCGCCCGGAGGGCCTGTACGGCCCCCGGTCGCGGACATCGGCAGCGGCCCCGGGTACGTCGCGGCGCGACTGCACGGCCTCGGGCTGCCGGTGTTCGGGGTCGACGTCTCGCCCCGCATGGTGGCCCTGGCCCGCCGGGCGCACCCGGGGCTGCGGTTCCACGTCGGTTCGATGACGGCCCTGGACCTGCCGGACGAGACGCTCGGCGGCATCGTCGCGCTCTACTCGATCATCCATGTGCCGGACGATCATCTGCCGTCGGTCTTCGCCGAGTTCCACCGTGTGCTGCTGCCTGGCGCGCCGGTCCTGCTCGGCTTCCAGTCGGGCGACGAGGACGGGCACCAGCGTCTCACCGAGCGCTTCGGCAGCTCCATCTCGCTCGACTTCTACTGGCGCACCCCGGAGTCGGTCGCGACCACCCTCACCGAGGCAGGCCTGCGCCTCCACGCCCGCGTGTTCCGGGAGCCGGAGGGCGAGGAGAAACGCCCCCGGGCGTTCCTGTTGGCTTACAAGCCGGGCCCTGCGGGGGCATGAGCGGAGCCCTGCCGGGGCGTGAGCGGAGCCCTGCCGGGGCGTGAGCGGAGCCCTGCCGGGGCGTGAGCGGAGCCCTGCCGGGGCGCGAGCCGGTCACGGCTGGGGCTCGGCCCCGAGGGCACCGGTCCCCCGGCCCCCAAGGGGCCCTGTATGGCGTCAGCCCGTGGCCACCGCGCCCGCGGCGTCCGCCGGGCCCGTCCTGCCTGCCGAGCGGGCCGCCCCCGCCGAGCCGGACACGCTCGCCCTTGCCGTCGGGCCCGGGATGCCGGCCGGGCCGGCCGAGCCGGTCGTGCTCGCCGAACCCGGGACACCCCCCGGGCCGGCCGAGCCGGTCGTGCTCGCCGGACCCGTCGGGCCCGTGGCACTCCCCCGGCCCACGGAACCGGTCGTGCTCGCCGTGCCCGGGACACTCCCCGGGCCGGTCATGGTCGGCGAACCCGTCGGATCCGTGGCGCTCGCCGGGCCGGTCATGGTGGTCGGGTCCGGGATGCTTCCCGGGTCGGTCGGGCCTCCGGCGGCGTCGGGCGTACCCCCCGTGGACAGTCGGTGGACGTCCCGGGCCGTGCCCGTCACGCCCGAGAGGAAGCCCTGGGCCCGGGGGGACGCGTTCTCGGTCAGCCAGGTGGGGTCGATGTCGCAGACCGCCACGCGGACCTCGGTGCCGGCGAGGGCCAGGGGGAGGGTGTGGACGACCGTGGACGGGAAGCTGAGGATCGTGCGGCCGATGGGGCCTCGGCGGGCGATCAGTTCGAGGGGGAGTTCGGGGCGGACGATCTCCAGGCCCGTCTCGACCGCGAGGCGGCGGAGCTTCGTCGGGCTCTCGCGGCGGTGGGCGAAGTAGCGGGTGGCGCCGTGTGCGGCGGCCAGGGCGCGGACGGCCTCCAGGTAGCGGTCGTCGTCGACGACTCCCGTCTCCACCAGGGACGTGCCCACCATGTCGGCGCCCTTGGTGATGCGCGGCGGGCCGAACCGGGCCCGGGTCCAGGCGAAGTCGTTGGCGCTGATCGTGACGCCCTCGGGGGTCTCCTCCATCGGCATGGAGGAGAAGATCTCCACCCGGCGCCTGTCCCCGGGGGTCAGGCGGCGGCGGGCCGAGGAGGACACCGGCGCGAAGATCAGGTCGCGGGGGCCGGGGCGGCCGCCCTTGCGATGCCAGCGCACCAGCCTTTCGCCCCGGGCCAGCTGCCCGACGAACTCCATCGTCGCCGTGCCGTCGTCGACGACGACCAGGTCACGGGCGCGGGTGATGGTCAGGAGGAGCTGAACGTAGCGGGAGAAGGGGTCACCCAGGACGATCCGGCGGGCCCTGCGGAGTACGCCCGTGAGGCCGCCGATGGTCTGGAAGGGCGCCAGCGGGCCGCCGCGCGCCTCCTCCCAGCGGACCTCGTGCCCCTCGTCACGGGCCAGGTCGGACATCCGCCGCAGCTGGCCGCGCGTCATCGGGTCGACGGGCGACAGCACCACGAGGGTGAGCCCCACGCCGGGCGCATGCGCGTGCGCCCACTCCAGCACGTTCAGCAGCTGTACCGGACTCTCGACGAACGCGAGAGTGTGGGGGCCGGCGTTCCCGGCGCGGGGGCTCATCGACGTACGACCGTCCCGTCGTAAGGGGTGTTGTGGGGGTTGTGGGATCAGACGCCTACCGGCTCGCCCGCCGCGTCGGCGATCTCCGCCTCGGCGACCACACCGCTGACGCGGCGCAGCTTCTTCATCGGGCCGAGCTCGGACTCGTAGACCTTCTTCACGCCGTCACCGAGGGAGGCCTCGATGGTGCGGATGTCGCGGACGAGGCGCGTGAGGCCCTGCGGCTCCACGGAGGCGGCCTGGTCCGAGCCCCACATGGCGCGGTCGAGGGTGATGTGACGCTCGACGAAGGTGGCGCCCAGGGCGACCGCGGCGAGGGTGGTCTGCAGGCCGGTCTCGTGGCCGGAGTAACCGATCGGGACGTTGGGGTACTCGCCCTGCAGGGTGTTGATGACGCGGAGGTTGAGCTCCTCGGCCTTCGCCGGGTAGGTCGAGGTGGCGTGGCACAGGAGGATGTTCTCGCTGCCCAGGACCTCGACCGCGTGGCGGATCTGCTTCGGGGTGGACATGCCCGTGGAGAGGATGACCGTACGGCCGGTGGCGCGCAGGGCGCGCAGCAGCTCGTCGTCCGTGAGGGACGCGGAGGCGACCTTGTGGGCGGGGACGTCGAACTTCTCCAGGAAGGCGACGGCCTCGGTGTCCCACGGGGAGGCGAACCAGTCGATGCCGCGCTTCTTGCAGTAGGCGTCGATCTGGCCGTACTCGTCCTCGCCGAACTCGACGCGGTGGCGGTAGTCGATGTAGGTCATCCGGCCCCAGGGGGTGTCACGCTCGATGTCCCACTGGTCGCGCGGGGTGCAGATCTCCGGCGTGCGCTTCTGGAACTTGACCGCGTCGCAGCCGGCCTCGGCGGCGGCGTCGATCAGCTTGAACGCGTTCTCGATGTCGCCGTTGTGGTTGATGCCGATCTCGCCGGTGACGTAGACGGGGCGGCCCGGGCCGGCCTCGCGGGTACCGAACTTGCGGATGCGGGAGTTGGTGCTCATGGCGCAGATGTCCTTACTTGGTGAGGGAATCGAGAGAGGGGCCGAGGATCCAGCTGGCGATCTCTCGGATCGCGCCGTCGCCACCGGGGACGGTGGTGACCGCGCGTGCGGCGCCGCGCACGACGTCGTGGGCGCTCGCGACCGCCACGGGCCAGCCCGCGAGGGCGAAGCACGGGAGGTCATTGACGTCGTTGCCGACATAGAGCACGCGCTCCGGCGCGATGCCCTGCTCCTCGCACCACTGCTTCAGCGCGAGGTCCTTGCGGTCGATGCCGTGCAGCACCGGGAGCTTGAGCTTCCGGGCCCGGGCGGCGACCACAGGGTTCTGTTCCGTGGACAGGATCAGCATCTTCAGGCCGCTCCTGCGGAGGGCCGCGATGCCGAGTCCGTCTCCGCGGTGCACGGAGACGAACTCCCGTCCGTCGGAGTCGACGAGCACCCGGTCGTCGGTCTGGGTGCCGTCGAAGTCGAGGACGACCGCGTCGATGTCGTCGGCGGTCGGGAGCGCGCCGGGCCGGTCCGCGTCGAAGAGCGGGGCCAGGGCCCGGGCGCGGGCGAGGTCGTGCGGGTCGTCGATCTCCAGCACGCGCGCGGGGTCGGTGCGCACCAGTTCGGTGCGGCCGAAGAAGCGGTGCTGGTGCTTGCGGAAGCCGACCGCTTCCATGCCGTAGGCGGCGCCGGTCTCCAGCAGGTCCTGGGGGCGGTCCTGGCGGCGGGGGCGGAAGGACTTGTCGTGGTTGACGCCGTAGCCGCCGCCGGTGGCCGCGTCGGCCTCGGAGACACTGCCGACCGCGACCTCGTCCTCGGCGTCCCGCCAGATGAACCCGTGGAAGGGCGCCACGGTCACCGCGGTGTCGGCGCCGTTCTCGACGATCGCGCCCGCGACCCCGTCCACGTCCTCCCGGGTGATGAACGGGCTGGTGCACTGAACGAGCAGCACCACGTCCACGACCGCGCCGTGCAGGGCCTCGTGCGCGTCCACGGCGTGCAGGACGGCGGCTTCGGAGGTGGCCGTGTCGCCGGCGATGGCGGCGGGCCGCAGCACGACCTCGGCGCCCGCCTCGCGGGCGGCGGCCGCGATGGCCTGGTCGTCGGTGGAGACCACGACGTCCGTCACGAGCCGGGCGGCGCGGCACTCACGCACCGCACGCGCCACCAGCGGGACGCCGCCGACGGGGAGCAGGTTCTTCGCGGGCACGCCCTTGGAGCCGCCGCGCGCGGGGATCACCGCGAGCACGCGGCGCACCGAGGCGCCTTGGCCCGCTTCCGGTTGGGACATGGGGACTACTCCTTGGGCAGGGGATTCGGGGCGGCTCACAGCTCGCCCATCCGCCGGATGACGGGCGCCACGCGCTGTACGCCGTGCCGGTAGGCGCCGCGCGCCGCCCGGCGCACGATCTGCCGGACCGGTCCGGGGTCCTTGTCGGCGGCGGGCGCGCCGGGCAGCGGGGTGCCGTCCGGGCCGAGGTGGTGGCGGGCGAGGATCCCGGGCAGGTAGCCGGGCGCGGTGACGGGTGTGTAGTACGGGGCCAGCGGGGGCAGGCCGCCGGGCCGGCCGAGCAGCTTGGCGATGCGTTCGCGGGCCGCGTCAAAGGCGGACTCGTACGAGCCGTCGGCGACCACGCCCTGCCGGGCGACCCACTCCTCGTCGGGCGCCGGCCGGTGCCCGGCGTCGAGCTGGTCCCAGGAGGCGAGGCAGCCGGAGCCCACGAAGTGGTGGTTGCCGAGCGACTCGCGGATGCCGAGGTCGGTCAGGACGACGGTGGGGATCCGGCGGTGCAGCGACTCCAGGGCGGCCGTGGAGCTGATGGTCACCAGCAGGTCGGTGCGGTCGAGGACCTCGCCCATGTTTCCGTAGACCAGGCGGAAGTTGTCCGGCGGATCGAGGCGCTGCACCAGCTTCTGGTACGGCAGTTCCTCGATGTGGGTGGTGTGCTCGCCCGGCTTGGAGCGCAGCTTCAGCAGCACCTCGCGCTCGGGGTGCCTGCGGGCGTGCTGGACCAGCCGGCTCAGCAGGTACGTACGGTCCTTGCGGCTGTCCGGGACGGAGGGCTGGGCGGCGAAGACGACCGTGTAGGGGTCGTGCTCACCCTCGTACGGCGCGCCTCCGAGGAACGGCAGGGCCACCTCGGTCACCGAGGAGGCGTCGGCGCCCACTCCGTCGTAGACGGCGCGGAAGCGGTCCGCGTCCTGTCGGGAGTTGGCGAGGACGAGGTCCGCGCCGTGCCGCAGCAGCAGGCCGTCGGCGAGCTTCTCGTAGACGACACCGACGTAGCCGGTGACGACGACGGGCCGCTCGGCGCGGTCCTGCCAGGCGCGCGCCAGGCCGTGCAGCATCGCCTGCACACCGCCGCCGACGAGGGCGAGGACGAGGAGGTCGTACGACTCCTCTTCCATGGCGCGCAGGAACTCGACCGCGGTGACCTCCCGCAGCGAGTCGGCGCGCACGCCCACTTCCTCCAGCTGGCGCGGTGTGGGCGTCGCCCGGCCGCGCAGCAGGTAGCCGTCGAGGACCGGGCGGACTTGCGCGCCCTCGCGCGGTCCGGCTTCCATGGACGGGCCCGGGGCGATGCGGTCCGCGGTCAGCGCACCCCATTTCCATCGGGTGTCTGAGTCCGCGAGGACGGCGATTCGCGGGCGCTTCGGTGTACTTGCTGGCACGTCGATGACGCTAGGAAGCGAATCCGAGGTATGGCGGAACCAGGACTCAACGAAAAGTTAACAACACCCCACCGAGAGCCGAACTGGCCTGCCGGAAGGCCGGAAGTACACGGGGTGCACCGATCTGACACATTGAGTTCACCCGGTGTACGTTCATCGGAAAGTTGCGCTGCCGGGCGGGCTCCTAACGTTTTGCAGGTGCCTAAGCTTTCCGTGATCGTGCCGTTCTACAACGTGCAGCAATATGCCCCGGACACCCTCAGAAGCCTTCGGCTGAACGCCGACCGTGATTTCGAGTTCATCCTGGTCGACGACCATTCGAAGGATGAAACCCCGGCCATTCTCGAACGAGCGGCCGAGGAACTTTCGGATGTCGCCCAGGTGCGTTACATCCGCCACGAGGAGAACGGCGGGCTCGCCACCGCCCGGAACACCGGCCTGGACGCGGCCCAGGGCGAGTACCTGACGTTCCTGGACGGCGACGACTGGCTGGCCCCCGGCTACTTCACCGAACTGGTGTCCGCCATGGACGAGTTGGGATGCGACTTCGTGCGCACCGACCATGTGCAGGCCACCGCGCGCACCCGTTCCGTGAGCCGGGTGCCGGTCGGCCGCCGCTGGGAGGTGTTCAGCCCGCGGGACGCCATCCTCCCCGCCCACCGCTCGACGTCGGTGGACTACGCCTACGCCTGGGCCGGCGCCTATCACCGCCGCCTCCTCGACAAGGGCGTGCTCCACTTCACCCATGGTCTGCGCACGGCCGAGGACCGGCCGTGGATCTGGAAGCTGCACCGGGAGGCGGAGTCGTTCGCCGTGGTGAGCCTGCTGGGCGTGTTCTACCGGCGCGGGGTGGCCTCGTCGCTGACCCAGATCGGCGATGTCCGCCAGCTCGACTTCATCCGGGCCTTCGACCAGGTGATCGAAGAGACCGCGTCGGACCGGGAGGCCGACCGGCTGCTCCCCAAGGCGGTGCGGACCTACTGCGCGATCATCGCCCACCACCTCTCCAACGAAGACAGGTTCGAACCGGCCGTGGCCAGACAGCTGCGGTCGATGAGCGCGGCGGCCATCAAGCGCATGCCGCAGGACGCGCTCGGTGACGCACTGGAGGCGATGGACATGGACCGCTCGTCCAAGCTGCGGCGGCTGCGGCGCAGGGCCACCACCACGGAGGCGGCCGCCTGATGCCCGGGACCACTCAGATCTTCTGCGCCTCGACGCTGTACGGCGTCGCCACGCTGGCGGCCGCGATCGACTCGGACCTCTTCGAGGAGCCGGACCGCCGGGTGCTGCTGGTGTTCAACAACTCCGCGACGCCGGAGACCACCCCGGCCCTCGACGAGATGCCGGGCTTCGCACCGCTGCGCGAGCACTTCGACGAGGTGCTGTCCTGGAACGAGGCGATCCGCCCCTTCCATCCCGGGGCCTGGACGCCGCGCTCCGACGACATCCCCCTGTTCGAGCGCTATCTGCGGATGCTCTGGGGTCTCGGCGACGACCGCGTGAGCCTGGTCCTGGAGTCCATCCAGGTCGCGCCCGCGCTGACCGTGGCCCAGCTGTTCACCGACGCTCCCATCGACGTCTACGCCGACGGGCTGATGAGCTACGGCCCCACGCGCAACAAGCTCGACCCGCTGGTCGGCACGCGCGTGCGGCGGCTGCTGCACCTCGATCTGGTGCCGGGGCTCACGCCGATGCTGCTGACCGAGTTCGAGGTGCCGGCGCATCTGGTGCCGACTCCCGCGTTCCTGAAGGTGCTGGGCGAGGTCACCGAGACCGTCCCCGAGCTGCCCGCCCTGCCCGGTGACGCGGCGCTGCTGCTCGGTCAGTACCTGTCGGCGCTGAACATCCTCTCTCCGGAGGAGGAGGAGGACCTGCATGTGCGGATGATGCGGGGCGCGGTCGCCCGCGGGCACCGCACGGTCGTCTTCAAACCGCACCCGACCGCGCCGGCCCGTTACAGCCGCGCCCTGGAGACCGAGGCCGAGAAGCTCGGCGTGGACCTCACCGTGCTGGACACTCCCGTCCTCGCCGAGGTGCTGTTCGACCGGGCCCGGCCCGCGCTGGTCGTCGGCTGCTTCTCGACCGCGCTGTTCACGGCCTCGGCGCTCTACGACCTGCCGGTCGCGCGCATCGGCACCGAGCTGCTGCTGGAGCGGCTGACGCCGTACCAGAACAGCAACCGGGTCCCCACCACCCTGGCGGACGCGCTGCTGCCCGACCTGGACGGCGGGCAGGAGGGCGACGTCCTGCCGGCCGAGCGGCTGTCCGGTCTGGTCACCGCCGTCGGATTCACCATGCAGCCGCAGATCTACCCGGAGCTGCGCCCGCAGGCGGAGCGGTTCCTCTCCCGGTATCTCGGTCCGCGCACCCGTCGCTACTTCAAGAAGCGCCGTCTCACCTCGCTCGGCCTGCCCGGCGGTATTCCGCAGCGGCTGGCCTTCCTGCCGCGCAATTCCACGGCACGCCGGGTGGTCCGGCGGGCCAGGGCACTGCGCAAGGCGGTACGCCGCTGAAAACGTATGCCGAGCACCGCAAGGGCGTCGGTCCCCCGTGAGAGGCGGACCGGCGCCTCCGCGTTTTCGGCTGCGCGCGGCCGACGATTCGCTGCGCGCGGCCGACGTTTCGGCCACCCGCGTCCGACATCCAGATGAATCCATGGAAACAGGAAGGCGAAGCCTGTTTCTGTCGAACGTTTAAGCGTCAATTCCCGTCCTAGGGTGACAGGCGGCGCCCTGCCCGCCCACAGGCGGCTCAGGTGAAGGACACACGAGCTACAGAGGTTTCCAGCGTGACCGAGACGGTCGTCAGCACCCGCAAGCCCCAGCCCGAAGTCAGCGTGCTGGTCGAACCACCGGGAGCCACGACCGCCCCGCGGCGCAGGAAGGGCTCCGGCGGCCGGCTGCGTGCCCTGGACGGCCTCAGGCTGGTGGCCGCGCTGATGGTGGCGGCCTACCACTACGGCGGTCGCGACGGTGAGGTCTCCGAAGCCTGGGGCAGCTCGCCCAAGGTCCAGTTCCCCACCCTGCACGAGTTCTTCGCCTACGGCTGCCTCGGCGTCCAGGTCTTCTTCGTCATCAGCGGGTTCGTGATCTGCATGAGCGGCTGGGGACGTCCCCTGAAGTCGTTCTTCGCCTCCCGCGCCTCCCGGCTGCTGCCCGCCTACTGGGTGGCGGTCGCGATAGTGACGGTGGTGTTCGCGCTGCCGGTGGTGGCCTACAAGGCGGTGTCGCCGAGCGACGCGCTGGTCAACCTGACCATGCTGCAGATGCCGCTCGGCGTGGACCGGGTGCTCGGGGTGTGCTGGACGCTGTGGGCGGAGGTCCGCTTCTACGCCCTGTTCGCGCTGTGCGTGGTGCTCCCGGGGGCGAGCCGCCGCCGGGTGATCATGTTCTGCGCGGGCTGGATGCTGGCGGCGGTGATCGCGGACAACGCGAACATGCCCCTGCTCGACATCGTCCTGATGCCCGAGTACGCCCCGTACTTCATCGGCGGTGTCGGCCTCTACCTCGTCCACCTCGACCGGCGGGACGCCTACGCGTGGGGCATCGTCGCCGTCAGCTGGCTGATCGGGCAGCACTACGCGGTGCAGAGCCTGTGGCACGCGGCCGGCGGGGACGGCTTCTCCTACCGCTCCTCGACCGGCATCGTCCTCGTCGTGACCTTCGGCTTCCTGGCGGTCGCGGCGATCGCGCTGGGCTGGCTGCGCTGGGCCAACTGGGGCTGGCTGACCGTGGCGGGGGCGCTGACATATCCGTTCTATCTCGTCCACGAACACCTCGGCTGGGTGGCGATCCACGCGCTGCACCGCGGCCTGGGCCTGCCATCCGGGGCGACATTCGCCCTGACCGCGGCCTCAATGCTGCTGCTCGCGTGGTTGCTGAACCAGTATGTGGAGAAGCCGCTGACGCCACGGTTGCGGGCCGTGCTGGCGAAGAACCGCTGAGCTGTTCACGGGACGTTCAACCGACCGTCGGTTTGGGCATCGCTCAGAGAGAAGGCTCGTCTCATGACCAACGCACAAGTCACCGACAAGCACCCCGGCGAACTCGCCGACGTCCCGGGCTGGTTCCCGCCGCTGGACCAGATGCTGTTCACCTGGTTCCTGGAGCGGCAGCAGAAGCAGGGGATGAAGGGCGACCTGCTGGAGCTCGGGGTCTACATGGGCAAGAGCGCGATCCTGCTCGGCCACCACCTCCAGGACGGCGAGAAGTTCACGGTCTGCGACCTGTTCGAGGGCGACGCCCCGGACGGGGCCAACCAGGCGGAGTCGGCGAAGTCGTACGCCTCGCTGACCCAGCAGATCTTCGAGCGGAACTACCTCTCCTTCCACGACGAGCTGCCCACGGTGATCGCGGCGCCCAGCTCCGTGGTGTCCGAGAAGGTGGCCCCGGCCAGCTGCCGCTTCATCCACGTCGACGCCTCACACCTGTACGAGCACGTACACGGCGACATCGGCGCGGCCCACGACATCCTGGTACCCGACGGCATCGTCGTCCTCGACGACTTCCGCTCCGAGCACACCCCGGGTGTCTCGGTCGCCGCCTGGGAGGCCGTCCTCAACCGCGGTCTGCGCCCGATCTGCCTCAGCACGCAGAAGCTGTACGGCACCTGGGGCGATCCCGAGCCGCTCCAGGAGGAACTGCTCGAGATGCTGCGGCAGCGCTCGGACGTCGGGCTGAGTGTGCAGTCGGCGGCCGGGCACCGGCTGGTCCGCGGCCGCTCCCGGGGCATGAAGCCGCCGCCGTTCCCGGCCTCCCGGCACTATGTGGCGCCGCCGGCCGCGGCGAAGGCCCCGGCCGCCGAGGTGACCGAGTCCCGCGCGGCGCGACCGGCCCGGCCCGCCCCGTCCCGGGCGCGCCGGCTCGCCAAGGACCTGCTGCCGCCCCTGGTCACCCGGGCCGTACGGCGGGCACGCGCGAAGCGTTCCTGACGCGGCATGTCAGCGGCATGTCATGAGACCCCGTAGCGCGCCCCGATCCCGTCGATCACGAGGGCGAGTCCCTCCTCGAAGTGCTGTTCGTAGTCCTCGAAGATCTCCGCGCCCGCCTGGGCCGACAAGGGAAAGTCGGCCATCAGGCGGGCGCGTTCGTTCACGTCGTAGCCCTCGCGGCGCTCGTCCGGCAGGGGCCGCACGCCCTGCTCCTCGGTGACGAAGCCGAGCGTGTACATGTACGCCGAGGTGAGGGCGCGGACCGCCTGGGCGAGGGTGAAGCCGGCGGCCGTGAACAGGCGCAGGTTCTCCTCCATCTGCGCGGCGTGCTCGATCCCCGTGAAGCGTGAGCCGCTGAACACCTTCGCGCCGTCCCGGTAGCCGAGCAGGGCGGCGCGCAGCCCCCGGTTGGCCTTCAGCAGCCGTTCCCGCCAGGTGTCGGCGGGGTCGAGCGAGGCCCCGGCGACCATCCGGCGGTACATCTCCGTCGCCATCTCGTCGAGCAGTGCCTGCTTGTCCTTGAAGTGCCAGTAGAGGGCGGGCGCCTTCACGTCCAGCTCCCGGGCGATGGCCCGCAGGGTCAGACCGTCCAGGCCCACCTCGTTCAGCAGCCGCAGGGCGGTGTCCGCGACCCGCCGCCGGTCCAGGGGCTCACGTCGTGCCGTACTCACGCTTGACAACTTAACACCGTTAAGGCAATCCTCGGAAACGAAGGCACTTAACAGCGTTAAGGAGAGGGTGGGTCATGGACACGGACGTACTGGTGGTGGGCGCGGGCCCGACGGGCCTGGCGCTCGGTATCGACCTCGCCCGGCGCGGTGTGAACGCGCTGGTCGTCGAACGGGCGGAGGCGCTGTTCCCCGGCTCCCGGGGCAAGGGCATCCAGCCGCGCACGATGGAGGTCTTCGACGACCTGGGCGTGCTGGACGCGATCCGCGCGGCGGGCGGCCGCTACCCGGTGGGGATGATCTGGCAGGACGGCAGACGGGCGGGCGAGCACCGGATGTTCGACCCGGCCGAGGCGAGCGAGGACGCACCGTACACGGAGCCGTGGATGGTGCCGCAGTGGCGCACACAGGAGATCCTGCACGCGCGGCTGGCCGGGCTGGGAGGAGCGGTGGCCTTCGGCCGGGAGCTGGTCGGCCTGACGCAGGACGCGGACGGGGTGCGCGCGGAGTTCGCCTCGGGTGAGCCCGTCACCGCCCGGTACGCCGTCGCGGCGGACGGCGGCCGCTCGACGGTGCGCAGACTCCTCGGCATCGGGATGGCGGGCGAGACCCTCGACCCGAACCCGACCCTGGTGGCCGACGTCCGGATCAGCGGCCTGGACCGGGACAACTGGCACATCTTCCCGCCGGCCGGGGACGGCGACGGCTACCTCGCGCTCTGCCCGCTGGCCGGCACGGAGGACTTCCAGCTCGTGGCGCAGTTCCCGGACGGGACGGCCCCGGACCTCTCGCTGGAGGGCATACGGAAGGTCGTCGCCGCCCGCTCGCACCTCGCCCCCGACACCGTGACCGAGCTGCGCTGGGCCTCGGACTTCCGCCCCCGGGCGGCCCTGGCGGACCGCTTCCGCTCCGGGCGGGTCTTCCTCGCCGGCGACGCGGCCCATGTGCACTCCCCCGCCGGCGGCCAGGGCCTCAACACCAGCGTCCAGGACGCCTACAACCTGGGCTGGAAGCTGGGCGCGGTGCTGCGCGACGGCACGGAGGCGGCCCTGCTCGACTCCTACGAGGAGGAGCGGCGTCCCGTCGCCGCCGACATGCTCGGGCTGTCCACCAGCGTGCACCGCGGCGAGACCCGGCGGGGCGAGGCGACGCAGCAGCTCGGCCTCGGCTACCGCGCGTCGTCCCTCACACGGGAGACCCGCACCGACCCCGGAACGGTACGGGCCGGGGACCGCGCGCCCGACGGGACGATGGACGGGACCCGCCTCTTCGACGCCTTCCGCGGACCGCACTGGACGGTGCTGGCACTGGGCGAGGCGGCGCGGCCTCCCGCCCTCGGCGAGCGGGGCGAGCAGGTTCGTACCGTCCACGGCCCGGCACACGGGGCGTACGGGGCCGGACTGTTCCTCGTACGGCCCGACGGATACGTCGGCTGGGCCGGGGACTCGGCGGCCGGGCTGCCGGAGTACTTCGCCCGGTTCGGCCGGATCCGGTGAGGCGCTACGCGCCGCTCGCCAGGGACAGCTTCACCGCGAAGCCCAGGAACAGGGCCCCCGCCGCCGACGTGGCGCCCGCGGCGAGCCGCTTGCGACTGCGGAAGGCGGCGGCCAGACGGGTGCCGCCGAATATCAGACCGCTGAGGTAGAGCACGCTGGCCAGCGTGGCGAAGGTGCCGAGGACGACGAAGGAGACGGCCGGGTAGGCGTATCCCGGGTCGACGAACTGCACGAAGAAGGCGACGAAGAACAGGATCGCCTTGGGGTTGAGAAGGCTGATGACCAGCGCCCTGCGGAAGGGCCGCTCGTCGGCGGCGGCCCCGGTCGCGCCCGCGTCCACGGCCCGCTCGCGTCGGGTCCGCCACAGGCCCCAGGCGGCGCGCAGCATCCCGACCGCCAGCCAGGCCAGATACCCGGCGCCGGCGTACTTCACGATCCCGAACAGCACGGCGTTCGCCTGGAGCAGCGAGGCGACCCCTGCCGCGGACAGCGTCATCAGCACCGCGTCCCCGCACCACACCCCGGCCGCGGCCCGATACGCGGTGCGCGTACCGCGGCGCGCGGCGACGGAGATCACGTACAGCGAGTTGGGACCGGGCAGCAGGACGATCAGGACGAGGCCCACAAGGTAGGTGGGCAGATCGATGACACCGAACATGGAAAGGAGTGTCGCACGCGGGTCCGACAACGCCCCTCCCCCGGTTCACCGGCCCCGGTTCAGAAGACGTCCGAGGGGACATACGCCCCCCACACCTCCCGCAGCGCGTCGCACACCTCGCCCACGGTCGCCCGGGCCCGCAGGGCCTCGCGCATCGGGTACAGGACGTTGTCCGAACCTCCCGCGGCCTTCTTCAGGGCCATGAGCGCGGTGTCCACCGCCCGCCGGTCGCGCTCGGCGCGGAGCGCGGCCAGGCGTTCGGCCTGCCGGGCCTCGATGGCCGGGTCGACGCGCAGCGGCTCGTAGGGCTCTTCCTCGTCGAGCCGGAAGCGGTTGACGCCGACCACGACCCGCTCGCCGGAGTCGGTCTCCCGGGCGATCCGGTAGGCGCTGCGCTCGATCTCGCTCTTCTGGAAGCCCTGTTCGATGGCGCCGACCGCGCCGCCGAGCTCCTCGACCCTGGCCATCAGTTCGACGGCCGCGGCCTCGACGTCGTCGGTCATGCTCTCGACGACGTAGGAGCCCGCGAGCGGGTCGACGGTCGCCGTCACGTCCGTTTCGTAGGCGAGGACCTGCTGGGTGCGCAGGGCCAGGCGCGCGCTCCTGTCGGTCGGGAGGGCGATCGCCTCGTCGAAGGAGTTGGTGTGGAGCGACTGGGTGCCGCCGAGGACCGCTCCCAGGCCCTGCACGGCGACGCGGACCAGGTTCACCTCGGGCTGCTGGGCCGTCAGCTGCACTCCTGCCGTCTGCGTGTGGAAGCGCAGCATCAGCGACTTGGGGTTCCTCGCGCCGAACTCCTCCTTCATCACCCGCGCCCAGATCCGGCGTGCGGCACGGAACTTGGCGACCTCCTCCAGGAACGTCGTACGGGCGACGAAGAAGAACGACAGCCGCGGTGCGAAGTCGTCGACGTCCATCCCGGCCGCGACCGCCGTACGGACGTACTCCACGCCGTCCGCGAGGGTGAACGCGATCTCCTGCGCGGGCGAGGCGCCCGCCTCCGCCATGTGGTAGCCGGAGATGGAGATCGTGTTCCACCTCGGGATCTCGGCCCCGCAGTACTTGAAGATGTCGGCGGTCAGCCGCAGCGACGGCTTCGGCGGGAAGATGTACGTGCCCCGGGCGATGTACTCCTTCAGGACGTCGTTCTGGATCGTGCCGGTCAGCTTGTCCGCGCCGGCGCCCTGCTCCTCGGCGACCAGCTGGTAGAGCAGGAGCAGCAGGGCCGCGGGGGCGTTGATCGTCATCGACGTCGAGACCTGGTCCAGCGGGATGCCGCCGAACAGCACTCGCATGTCGTCGAGGGAGTCGACGGCGACACCGACCTTGCCGACCTCGCCGTGCGCGATCGGGGCGTCGGAGTCGTGGCCCATCTGGGTGGGCAGGTCGAAGGCGACCGACAGGCCCGTCGTGCCGTGGGCGATCAGCTGCCGGTAGCGGGCGTTGGACTCCGTCGCCGTCCCGAAGCCCGCGTACTGGCGCATCGTCCAGGGACGGCCTGTGTACATCGACGGGTACACGCCCCGCGTGAAGGGATACGCCCCCGGATCCCCCAGCTTCTCCGCCGGATCCCAGCCCTCGAGAGCCTCCGGCCCGTAGACCGGCTCGATGGGCAGCCCGGACTCCGACTCACGCGCCATGGTGTGATGCCTCCCGCCGAGCAGTGGGTGGTCGGGACCTCGCTCACCACCATGCCCCCTGGTTCGCGACGGGTCACGCCAGGGGAACATCTCAGGTGACATCCGGGCACACCGGTGAGACGACAGGGGGCCGCGTGCGTACCAAGGGCATGGGGAGAGCGATCGCGGCGGCGCTCGCCGCGCTGGCCGCGGTGACCGGCTGCACGGTGCAGCCCGCCGACGGCGACGGAAAGGGCCGCTCGCCTGTGCACATCGAGTTACCCGACGGCACCCCGTCCCCGGCGCGCACCCCGCCCGGCGACGGCGGCCCGGGCACCGCCCCCGACCCGCCCGGCGACGACAAGCCCAGCGCGGCACCACCAGCCCCCGCCCGTGTGCTGTGGTCCCGCGGTGCCACCGGCCGGGACGTCCGCGAGCTCCAGGCCCGGCTGCGGCAGGTCGCCTGGCTCTTCGAAGGGCCGACCGGGACGTACGGCGAACAGACGGAGCGGGCGGTCAGCGGCTTCCAGGGCAAGCGCGGGCTGCCGCGCACCGGGCGGATGGACACCGTCACCTGGCAGCGGCTGCTGCGGATGACCCGCGAGCCGGGCAGATGGGACCTGTATCTGATGGGCGGCCAGCCGGCCGATCCGCCGGACCCGCGCTGCCGGGCCGGCCGGGTGCTGTGCATCGACAAGACCAGCAGGACACTGCGCTGGATGATCGACGGGCGGACCGTGTCGACGGTGGCCGTCCGCTTCGGCTCGAGCGGCACGCCGACCCGGGAGGGTGTTTTCTCCATCTACTGGAAGTCCCGCGACCATGTGTCGACGCTCTACGACTCACCCATGCCCTACGCGATGTTCTTCAGCGGCGGCCAGGCCGTGCACTACTCGGCGGACTTCGCCGCCCGGGGCTACGCGGGGGCCTCGCACGGCTGCGTCAACGTACGGGACGAGGCGGCGATCGCGGAGCTGTACGCGCAGGTGCGCGACGGCGACAAGGTCGTCGTGTCCTGGTGAGGACGCGGGAGGGAAGTTGGGGCGCGGGCGGGACCGGGGGAACGTGTCCCGCCCGCGCTCAGGTGCACGAGCCGTAGGTACGGGGGGAACCCCGGCTCTGTGCGACGGCCGATGACCAGTCGGCTCACTCATTACTGCGCCGGGGCGGCCGAAAACGTCACACCCTCGGCCAGGAGATTTTCACGGAGTACGAAACCGCAGGTCGCAGGGGTGCGAGAGACTGCCGGGAGTGGCCGCGGTCCGCGTCGTCATCGTCGGCGTTCCGCTGCTCGGCACGTGTCCCGGCCCGCTCGCCGGCCTGGCGGTCGGCCTTCCGCTCGGCCTTGTCGTGCTCGCGGTCCCGCTTCCCGTCCCGCTCGCGGTCCCCGTCCCGGTCCTTGTCCCGGTCCTCGTCCCTGTGCCTGCCCGTCTTGCCGCCGCCGTCCTCGTCGTCCCGGTCCGCGGAGCCGGAGCCGGTCGTGGACAGGACGCCCTTGCAGTACTTCCACACCCGGGTGCCGCCCGCCGCGTCCCGCAGGGCGCGCCTGCGGTCGGCGTCCAGCCGCTTGCCGTCGCGGAGGTCGCGGCAGGCAGAGGTGATCTTCCTGCGGCTGTCGCCGGGACGGTCCTGCCGCTCGCCGGACCCGGGCCTCGGTGTCGCGTTCTCGCGTGTCTCGCCCCGTCCGGAGCCACCGGCGCCGCCCGCCGCGGGGCCGCTCGGGGCGTCGTCCGGGGTGGCCCCGCCCTGCACCTCGTCGCTCGGCGAGGGGGATTCCAGCGGGCGTTGGGGAGGAGAGACGGCTGCGGAGACCGAGGCGCCGGGGTCGGGCTCGTCGCCGCCGAACGGTGTCAGGACTCCGGTTCCGGCCGCGACCGCGACCCCGCCGACCATGCCGACCGCCAGCACGGCGGCCAGGGCGAGGCGGGCGGGACGGGCCCAGCGAGGCCGCCGGACATCGCCGGGGCCACTTCCGCGCGCGGTACCGATCCGGACAAGTCCGGCGTCCACGACCGCGTCGGCGGCCTGTCCGGCTGTGGTCCCTGAGGCCGCGAGGGCCACCGCGGCGTCGGCACGCTCCGCGCGCACCTTGCGGAAAGCGGCCATCGCCGCCGCCTCACCGGGGAGTTCCTCGCTGGTCAGCGGGGGTGACGCGGACAGCGCACCGAGCGCACCGGCGAGTCGTTCGGCCTGGCCACGGTCAACGCCGTCGACAGCTTCGAGTGACTCTCCGCTCAGCAAACGCTCCGCCGTTTCGCGGTCCAGCCACCTGTACTGCTCGTCGGCCATCACACATCCTTCTGCGTCCGCGGGACGCTGCGCGTCACACCTGCGGACGTCACCGCACCGCCGCGCGGTTCTCGCTGGGGCGGCAGGGCGTCGAGCACCCCGGCCGATTCCGGATCGGCCTCCGGGTCGTCGCCGAGCAGCTCGGCGAGCCGCCGCAGACCCCGGTGTGCCGCCGTCCGGACGGCGCCCGGGCGCTTACCGAGCGTCTCCGCTGCCGACTTCGCGTCGAGCCCCACGACCACCCGCAGCACGACCGCCTCGGCCTGGTCCTGCGGCAGCCGGGATATCAGGGAGAACGTTCCGTCGGTGGCAAGCGCCTCCATGGCCTCGCCGGCGGTGTCGGACTCGGCGGCCCGGCCGGTCAGTTCGGTCTCGTCACCGCCGATCGCGGGCCGGCGCCCGCGCATCCGTATGTGGTCCAGCGCGCGATTACGGGCGATACGGGCGGCCCAGCCGCGGAAACGGTCCGCGTCGCCGGTGAACCGCTCCAGGTCACGGGCTATCTGCAACCAGGCCTCGGACGTCACGTCCTCGGCGTCGGGGTCGCCGACCAGCGTCCGTACATATCCGAGCAGCCGCGGGTGCACGGCTCGGTACACAGTCCGGAACGCGGTCTCATCTCCGTCCTGTGCCGCACGCACCGCGGCGGTCAGCTCCGCGTCGTCCCCCAGCACCGCGCGCCCTTCTGCGCCTAAGCCGGCGCCGCTCTCGCGGACCGGGTTCTCGCCGTCGTGGTTCCTCAAGTGATGGTTGCGGTGTTAACTCCGCAGGTGGTTGCGGTGGTCTTGCCGCCTTCGCGTTGGCGCGAAAGGCACGTTACGTCCTGAAACCATTCCCCGTCCATGTCCGTCCAGGATGCAACTAAGCCGTGACACGGGGAGGTGTGACAGAAAACGCAGACATGGCGCTGTAGGAAGTACGGGCCGCCGCGCGGTCCGTGCCGCGCGACGGCCGGGGCCTCTCCTGTGGGGGGTGGCGGCCCCGGCCGTTGCCACGGCGCCGCCGGGACGCGCTTACTCCGCCGGACGTACGGCGAACACCCGCGCCGGGAATCCCGAACCGCCCTGTGGCTTGGGCCACGTTGCGACGATCAGGGCCCCTGTCTCCGGGACCTCGTCGAGGTTGGCCAGCAGTTCGATCTGCCAGCGGTCGCGTCCCAGGACGTACGCCTCCAGGCTGTAGTCACCCGCGGAGCCGGCGAGTCCCGGGTCGGTGTCGGACTGTTCGTGGCCGATGGCGGTGACCCCCGCGTCCTCGAACAGATACCGCAGCACCTCGGCCGACCAGCCCGGCGTATGACTGACGCCCGCCTCGTCACGGTTGGCCAGCGCCACCGGGTCCGGCCAGCGCCGGCTCCACCCGGTGCGCAGGGCGACGAACGAACCGGGCGGGACACGACCGTTGCGCTCCTGCCATGACCGCACGTCGTCCAGGGTGGGCGTGGCGTCGGGGTCGGTCTCCACCCGGGCGGTGATGTCGAGCACCGCCAGCGGCAGGATCATCTCCTCGACCGGGATACGGTCCAGCGGGCGGGCCCCTGCCACGAAGTGGGAGGGCGGGTCGACGTGCGTGCCCCACTGGCCGGCCAGCGTGTAGCGGTGGACGGTGAAACCGTCGCCGCGCTCCAGGTCGAAGAGCGTCTCGCGCCGCTCGTCCCCGAAGCCCGGGAAATGCGGCTGCCCCGGCCGGAAGGCGTGGGTGAGGTCGGTGAAGACCGCCTTCTCGGTCAGCGCGCGATACGCCGACCACAGCCGGGGCTCGGATCCGCCGAAGGTCACCGTGCGTTCTCCAGGAGCGCGCGCCCGGGGGTGTCACCGCTTGTCGGCTCTACGGAGTCGCTGGAGGCCCGCTCCCCCGAGGCCCCCGCCTCGTCCGCCGGCCGCTCGGAGCCCCGGCCCTCGTCCCCCGAAGCCGAAACCGAAACCGACGTCGAAGCCGACATCGAAGCCGACATCGCCGCCGACGTCGCCGCCGCCTTCCGCCGTGTCAGGCCGACGCCCACGAGGACCACGACCATGCCCAGCACCACCCGCACGCTGAGGCTCTCACCCAGGACGACCGCTCCCAGCAGGACGGAGACGACCGGCAGCAGATAGCCGACCACGGCGGCGTTGGTGGCGCCCTCGTCGTTGATGATCCGGTAGGTGAGGTGGAAGGTGATCGCCGTGCAGAAGACGCTCAGGACGACGGCCGCGGTCACGACGGCCGGGCCGACGTCGACCGACTCCAGGCCGCCCACCGGCATCGCGAGCGCGGTCAGCCCGCTCGCCGCCACGAGTTGGGCGGCGGAGAGCGAGAGGGTGGGGCTGCCCTTGCGGACCAGCGTGCGGCCCATGTACGTGAACGCGACGGCGTAGCTGGCGGCCGCGCCGAGGATGGCGAGGGCTCCCCAGCCGGTCGCGCCGGTCGTCTGCCAGGGCGCGAAGATCACGATCGTCCCGGTGAAGCCCAGCAGGAGGCCCGCCAGCCGTACGGGGCGCAGTCCGCGTTCCGAGCCGAGGGCCAGACCGAGGGCGATCGACCAGAGCGGGGTCGTGGCGTTCAGGACACCGGCGAGACCCGAGTCGACCGTCTGCTGGCCCAGGCTGAACAGCGCGAACGGCAGCGCGTTGCAGAAGAAGGCCGCGACGGCGATATGCCGCCAGACGGTCACGCCCCGGGGCATCCGATGTCCCGTCGCGTAACAGGCGACGACCAGGACCAGCGCGCCGAGGGCACAACGGACGAACGTGACCTGGAGCGGGGAGAGCCCGCGCAGCGCCAGCTCGATCCAGAGGAAGGTCGATCCCCACAGCAGGGCGAGCACCGCCACCCGCAATCCGCCCCACAGACTCCGCGTACCGCTGTTCACGATGTTTCCTCCCTGCCATGGGCCCAGCCGCGTTCTCGTCCCGTCCCTACGAAGGTGCCTCAGTCAAGCTTTGAGGACAAGCAAATGGTTCTACCTATTCTGTTAAGCTCAGCTACATGCTTGATGTGAGACGGCTCCAGGTCCTGCGCGCGGTGGTCACCAGCGGCACGGTCACCGCCGCCGCGGCCCACCTCGGCTACACACCGTCCGCCGTCAGCCAGCAGGTGGCGGCTCTGGAGAAGCAGGCCGGCACGGCGCTGCTGGAGCGGGTCGGCCGAGGGGTGCGCCCCACGGCCGCGGGGCTGCTGCTCACCGAGCACGCGGCCCTGATCAGCTCGGCGGTCGCCCAGGCCGAGTCCGCTCTCTCGGACCTCCGCGCCGGGCGCACCGGCCGGCTGTCGGTCCGTTACTTCGCCACGGCCGGCTCCACCCTGGTGGCTCCGGCCCTGGCCCGGCTCCGCGCCGAGCACCCCGGCGTCCGCGTCGACCTCGAACTCACCGACCCGGAGGACCCGTTCCAGGAGGTGGTGCGGGGCCGGGCCGACCTGGCCGTGGTCGTCCGGACCCATGACCGCGCGGGCGACGGCTTCCGGCTCGTCCACCTCCTCGACGACCCGTACGCCGCCGTACTGCCCCTCGGTCATCCGCTCGCCGACAAGGAGGTCGTCGACCTCCATGAGCTGTCCGGCGAGCAGTGGGTGGGCAGCGAGCCCCCCGGCCCCTGCCTCGAACCCGTCATCGACTCCTGCGCGGCGGCCGGCTTCAGCCCCGACTTCGTCATCCAGAGCGAGGACTACGCCACCGCGCAGGGCTTCGTCGCGGCCGGTCTCGGCGTCGGTCTGATGCCGGGTCTTGGACTGCGCAACCAGCACCCCGGCGTCGTCGTACGCCCGGTCCGCAACCCCGAACCGATCCGGGTGATCTCGGCGGCCGCGCGGGAGACCGCCCTCGAACAGCCCGCCCTGCGCGGCCTGCTGGACGCGCTGCGGGACGCGGCCGTCACCGCCGACCCGCCCGGCGGACCCGGGGCGGACTGACCACCGCCCTTGGGGCGCGGGTCGGTGGAGAGAGCGGAAGAGGCACATGTCAGACACGGTGGGCGGTGGAATCGGCGGGCACGGCGGCCAGGGTCACCACGCTGGCGAAGATCTCCTTGCCGTGCTGCCTGGCGCTGATCCTGACCTGGTCCGGGTCCGCGAGCTGCTCCGCCTCCAGCCAGCAGGGGATGTCCATCTCGGCGTACCGGACGAAGTCGGTCTCCATGCCGGTGACCGTCACCGTGTCGGGGTGGGCCGTGGCCAGCGCCGCCTGGCGGGCGGCCTCCAGCAGCAGCATGCCCGGGGCATGGTCGACGAGGTGGTCGAAGAGGATGGGGTGGGTCGTGTCCACCCGCAGCTGCCAGCGGTCGGGCCGGTCGGTCGCGGCGAGCACCACGTCCTCGAAGCGGTCGCGGCCGAACGGGGTGAGGCCCGCCGGAGGCGGCAGCGGCACGGCACGCGCGGTGGCCGCCGCCGCGTCGGCGTACGGGCCGCGCAGCCGGTTGTAGACGGTGCGGTCCTGGATGGTGAAGCGCGAGCGTACCGACGCCAGCGGGCTGCCGTCGCGCTCGACGTCGACTCTCAGGGTTATCGCGGACGCCCGCTCACGACGGTAGGTCACCTCGTCACAGGCGATGTGAAGTTCCAGCTCGGCCGGCCCCCCGTCGGCGTACGCGGCGGCCGGGTCGAGCGTCCAGCTGAAGTCCTTCCACAGCAGCTGGTGGCCGAACGGCACGTTGTAGGCGCCGTGGGACAGCAGCGGCAGCGTCTGGCGTACCGTCTCGCTGAGCATCAACGGGTCGTGCAGGCCCAGGCGGTTGACGTAGAACGGGTGGGTGGCGGGCCAAGCGGCCGTGACCGTGAAGGCGTCGGGCGCGGTCCGCCGCCAGCTGCGCAGCAGCACCTCGTCCTGGTTCGTCTTGTGCGTGAGGACCGACGAAACCGTCTCAAAACGGTTTCCGACGCCGTGCTCGGCAAGGCTGATGGACATGGTGTTCCCCCCTGATGCGGTGACTCTCTTCTGGGCACGCGCAGGTGAAGCGAAGGCGCCCGCAGTGACAGGACGGCGCCGACGTGAATAAAATAGAGGTCGTTCTTTTTGTTTGTCTACGGGTTGAGGGAGTCTGCCGATGGCACGACAACGGCAGGAACGCGCGGAACGGACTCGGGCCGCGCTCATCCACGCGGCCGCGGAGGTGTTCGACCAGGCCGGGTACCACGGCGCGGGTCTGAACGCGATCCTGCAGAGAGCCGGCATGACGACCGGAGCCATGTACTTCCACTTCAAGTCGAAGGAAGAACTGGCCCGCGCGGTCATCGTCGACCAGGCCGCCGAACTGCAGTGGCCCCAGGGCGAGAAGGGCTTGCAGCAGCTGATCGACGTGTGCCAGTACCTGGCCGTGGAGATGCGCTCCAACGTGCTGTTCCGGGCCGGCGTCCGGCTCGCCGTCGAGCAGAGCGAGGTGAACCTGCTCGACTACTCGATCTACGACTGGTGGTCCGAGCAGTTCCGCACCCATCTGGCCGAGGCACGTGAGCTCGGCCAGCTGAAGCCCGAGGTGGACGAGGCCGCGTTCTCCCAGGTGATCGTCGCCTCGTACACCGGTACGCAGATCATGTCCCGGATCTCCACCAACCGGTCCGACCTGCCCTCGCGCATAGAGAACATGCTGCGATGTCTGCTGCCGGCCATCGCGCCGGCGGAGATCGTCGCCTCGCTGGAGTTCCCGGGGAACGGGGAGAGCGCGGGGGAATCGTTGGTGGAGGCGGAGCCTGGGGAGGGTGCGGCTTCATGAGACCTGTCCGGGTGCTGCTGACCGGCTCGACCGGGTTCGTCGGGCGGGCGGTCCTGCGCCGGCTGCTGCGCGCGAACGGGGCCGACGGGCGGCGGGTCGAGGTACGAGCCGTCGCCCGCGCCGTTCCCGCCGGCACGGACGAGTGGGCGGGCGTGGAGTGGGTGTGCGCCGACCTGACGGACCCCGCCTCGCTCCATGGGGCGGCGACCGGTACGGACGTCCTCGTCCACCTCGCCTGCCGGGTCTCCGGCGGGGCGGAGGAGTGCGAGCGGACGAACGTCGGCGGCACCCGGGCGATCGTCGACGAGGCGCGGCGTGCCGGGGTGGGGCGGATCGTCCACCTGTCCACGGCGGCGGTGTACGGGCCCGGTCCGCACCGCGGCATCCCCGTCGACGGGGTCGTGCCCGCGCCCGTGTCGGCGGCCAGCCGTACGCGGTTGACCGCCGAGCGGATCGCGCTCGACGCGGGGGCCGTCGTCCTGCGCCCCGGGCTGGTCCTCGGCCCCGGGGACCGCTGGGTCGTGCCCGCGCTCGGCGAACTGCTCCAGCGGGTGCCGGCCCGCTGGGACGGCGGGCACGGACTGCTCTCCGCCGTGGACGTCGACGACCTGGCCCGCCTCGTCACAGCCCTGGTCACGGCATCGGACAGCGGGGCCGTGGCCTCCGGTGTCCACCACGCCAGCCATCCGGTGCCGGTGCGGGGCGGCGACCTCATGGCGAGGCTCGCCGAGCTGGACGTGCTGCCGCCGGCCGGCGCCGACGACTGGGACTGGGAGAGGTGCCTCGCGCGGCTGCGGGAGACGCCGGGGCGTATGAGCGAGCGGCAGTTCGCCCTGCTGGCGCGGGACCACTGGTACGAGAGCGAGCAGATCTGGCGGCTCACGGGCTGCGCCCCCGGGCCGGGACCGCTGGAGCGGCTGGCCGGGGCGGCGGCCTGGTACCGGGAGCAGCTGAGCGCTGGGTGACACCGCCGTCGAGGCGGGCGGGGCGGGGCGGCTGGAGTTGCGGTCCTCGGCTGAAGTCAAGGCGGGCGCGCCCGACTTGGCCAAGTGGTTGCGGGGTTGGGCACGGAAGGCGTCCGCGAGGGAAAGCGGCGGTACGTTCACAGGACTGGGGGCGTGGCCTTCCGTCCTCCCCCGTCCCCCAGCCCCCGTCCCCGGCGGGCCCGTGGGAGTCATTTCCCGTGATGGATGCAGAGGTCAAGCCCATGGTGAAGCAGGTGAGAGCGGAACGCACCCGTCAGGCGCTGATCGCGGCGGCGGCCGTCGAGTTCGACCGGCAGGGGTACGCAGGAACCTCGCTGTCCGCCGTGCACCGGGCCTGCGGGGCGACGATGGGAGCACTCACCTTCCACTTCCCCGCCAAGGCGGACCTGGCCACCGCGGTCTGCCGTGAGGCCGAGGCCGTCACCGGCGAGGCGCTCGCCCGGCTCGAACCGGCCGGACCGCTCCCGCCGGTCGCCGAGTTCACCCTCGAGGTGGCCCGGCTGCTGGAGCAGGAGGTCACCGTCCGCGCGGCGGCCCGGCTCACCCGGGAACGGGCGGTCCCGTCCCACTGGCACACGGTCTGGCGGGCAGCCCTGCGGGAACTGGTGGCGGCGGCCCGGGAAGCGGCCGATGCCCGTCCCGCACCCGACGAACTGGAACTGCTGGCGGTCTATCTGACGGCGGGCGCGGAGGCGGCCCTGCGCTCGGGGCGCACCGGCAAGGAGGTGCAGGCCCAGCTGAACTGCCTGTGGGCCCTGGTGCTCACCCCCCTCGGGTGTCCGGTCGGCGCCTCGTCCTCCTCCGATCACGCCGATCCCCTCCGGTCGCCCTGACTCCACCGCTCTCTCTGACCGATCCGACGAAAAGGCTCATCCCATGACTCGACGCTGCGCGCTCGTCACCGGTGGTTCCCGGGGCATCGGGGCCGCCATCGCGACCGAACTCGCCGCCGACGGACACCGCGTGGCCGTGCACTGCCGTGCCGACTCCGCCGCCGCGAAGGCCGTCCTGGAGGCCCTGCCCGGCACCGGCCACGTCCTGATCACCGGTGATGTCGGCACACCGGGCGCGGCCCGCGAGATCATCGAGTCCGCCGTCGGGCAACTGGGCACCGTGGACGTCCTCGTCAACAACGCCGGTGTCTACGCCGAGCAGCCCGTCGCCACGACCTCGTACGAGAGCTGGCAGGCCGACTGGCGGCGCCTGGTCGACGTCAACCTGCTCGGGCCCGCCGACCTGATCTGGCACCTCGTCGACCACCTCCGGCAGCGGCCACAGGGCCCGCGGGGCGCCCGCATCGTCAACGTCGGCTCGCGCGGCGTCTACCGGGGCGAACCCGACGCCCCGGCCTACGGCGCCACCAAGGCCGCCCTGCACTCGCTGACCCAGTCGCTCGCCCAGTCCCTGGGCCCGCTGGGCATCGCGGTGACCGCCGTGGCCCCGGGCTTCGTCCGTACCGACCTGGTGGAACACATGCTCGTCGGGGACGTCGAGGAGCAGGTGCGCCGTCAGAGCCCGCTCGGCAGGATCGCCGCGCCCTCGGATGTCGCCGCCGCCGTGGCCTGGCTCAGCGGTGAGCGGGCCGAGTGGTGCAGCGGTGCCGTGATCGACGTCAACGGCGCCTCGCACCTGCGCTGACCCCACCCCCGGCCCTCCGGGGCCGCACCACACCTCGAAGGAGACCCCGTGCGCGCCGCGCTGTCGCAGATCGCCGTACGACCGGACGAAACCGTCGCCGAGCGGCGTGCCCGCGTGGCAGATCTCGTT
This sequence comes from Streptomyces sp. NPDC050546, assembly GCF_044457425.1. Lineage (NCBI taxonomy): Bacteria > Bacillati > Actinomycetota > Actinomycetes > Kitasatosporales > Streptomycetaceae > Streptomyces > Streptomyces sp. NPDC050546. The sequence goes on along the minus strand of NZ_JBITGX010000004.1, from coordinate 547,280 downwards.
CGTGAACAGCACACCGCCGACCTGGTGGTCCTGCCGGAACTGTGGACGGTCGGCGCATTCGCCTTCGAGGAGTTCCGCGCCCACGCCGAGCCGCTGGACGGGCCCACGGCCCGGGCGATGGGTGCGGCAGCGGCCGAGGCCCGGGTCTGGCTGCACGCGGGCTCGATCATCGAACAAGGCCCGGGCGGCACGCTGTTCAACACCTCCCTCGTCTTCGCGCCCGACGGCCGGCTGCGCCGGACGTACCGGAAGATCCACCGCTTCGGCTTCGACCGGGGCGAGGCCACCCTGCTGGGCCGGGGCGAGGAGACCGTCACCGTCACGCTGGACGGCGGCGGCCCCGCGGAGCTGACGGCGGGGCTCGCCACCTGCTACGACCTGCGCTTCCCCGAGCAGTTCCGTCTCCTGGTGGACGCCGGCGCGCAGCTGTTCGTCGTCCCGGCCGGCTGGCCCGCCGCCCGTCGCGGCCACTGGTCGCTGCTGGCCCGCGCCCGGGCCGTCGAGTCCCAGGCGTACGTCCTCGCCTGCGGGACGGCCGGGACGCACGCCGGGGTGGAACTGGCGGGCCACAGCGTGGTGGTCGACCCCTGGGGCGAGGTCGTCGCCGAGGCCGGGGCGGGCGAGGAGACGCTCGTCGTCGACCTCGACCCGGCTCTGGTCACAAAGACCCGTGCCGAGTTCCCCGCTCTTCGCGACCGTGTTCTCGGTGTGCCGACGCCGGCCTGACCGGCCCTCGGCGACAGGTGCCGTCCGCCCCGCGAGTGCCGGGGCGGACGGCACCTGTCGTCTGTGGGCGGCCAACTACCAGGCGAAACAAACTCGTTGGATATTTTCCGGTGGCCTCTTGCGGCCCACACAGCAGACGTGTAACACTCTTTCGCGAGGCAGTCTGCCCACTTCCAGGAGTCTTCGCACTGCCATCGCGTCGCCGTCGAGCGGCGCTTTTTTGTTTTCCGCGGTTCCCATTGCCGCGTCTCCCCGTGTCCCGTTTCCCCGCATCTCCTTGTCTCCTGAAGGTGAGGCGACCAGTGACCATGGCCGACCCGACCCCCTCGCATCCCCGCCCGGAGCAGTGCTCGTCGAACCGCTGCCGCCGTGCGGCCCGTCCCGACGGTCTGCGACGCAGGCCCGCCGCACCCGGTGCCCGGCTCTGCGGTCCCTGCAAACGCGCCCTCGCGGCCGATCTGACCGCCCTGCCCGCGCTCCACCACGAGAGTGAGCAGCGGCTCGTACTTCCCGCCCGGCAGGGGGGCCTCGCCCGGGTCACGGGCCACCGTCCGGACGCGCCGCCCGTGAGCGACGCGGCGCTGGACGCCCGGCACGACGCCCTCGTCCGGCTGGCCTCCTGGACCCGGCTCGTCCTGGACGAGGACCCGGCCGCCGGAGCCCCGCCGGAGCGGACCGTCCCCGAGCTGGCCGCCTTCCTCGGCCGGCACATCGACTTCCTTGCCGCCCACCCCGCCGCGGGCCCGGCGGCCGACGAGATCGCCCGCACCGCCACCGCCCTGCGGCTCGTCGTCGCGCCGCCCAAGCCCGGCCTGGTACCGCTCGGCCGGTGCGTGGAGCCGGGCTGCGACGCCGAGGTGTCACTCCCCGGGCGCGGCGGCGACGACCTGGTGCTGCGCGGACCCATGTGCGGCGCGGGACATGTGCTCTCGCCACGCCAGTGGCTTCTCATGAATCACCGTCAGTCAACGCTCGAGACCAAGGAGTCGGGATGAACGACGACCTGCGCGCCCCGCGCGGCAAACGCGTCCCCACCTCGCTCGCCGCCCTCGCCCTCGGCGTCCGCGAGGGCACGATCCGCCAGTGGGCCCGACGCGGCAAGATCACCCGGTACGGGACCAAACGCCAGGCCCTGTACGACCTGAACGAGCTGGCCGCGCTCGCGGCCGGGGAGAGCGGCGCGTAGCTCGCCACGCGGTAAAGCCCCTCCCTCACGCCGTAAGGACCCTCCCCCGCACCGCCCCCCTAGAGACCTCCCCGCTTCATAGAACACACCACCGTTCGGCCCCCGCCGCGCGGCCCTTCGGCATGCCCGAAATCAGGCCGTGACCACAGCCCTTGAGGAGAGACAGCCATGGAGACGTACCCGACATCGCAGTGGCAGCAGCACTGGCAGGACCGGCGCGACCCCTTCGTCGAGGAGTGCTTCCGGGCCCGCGAGAACCTGCTCGCCGATCTGAAGGACCCCGGCGCCGCCCAGGCCCGTGTCCTCGACGACCTCATCGACATCGGCGCCGCCTCGCTGCACTGGAAGGAGCAGGGCTACGACGCCGTCGCCACCGCGCCGGAGACCTTCCGGGCGGTGCTGCCGATCATGCGCTACAACGACTTCGTCGAGCAGATCGACCGGGAGACCCGCACCAAGGGCGGCATCCTGTCGTGCAGCCCCGTACTGCGCTGGCTCAAGACCAGCGGGACGACCGGCACCCCCAAGCGCGTCCCGTACACACTGCACTGGCTGCTCAAGTACCGCATCCCCGCGATGAAGGCGATGTGGGGCACCTACCTGGAACACCACCCCGAGATCCTCGCCCACCCCTGGGCCACCCTCGACACCCAGACGGTCCGCGAGGACGTGTACGACTTCGTGCACGGCGTCGAGCACCAGGCGATCAGCAACCGTCATCCGCAGATCAACAGCCGGGACTGGAACCCGCCGTGGTACGAGTCGCCGTGGTTCGGTCCCGACACGCCCACCAGCCACGCCGGGCGGATGTACCACCGCGTACGGCATCTCGTCGGCAAGGACCTGCACTACATCTCGGCGATCAACCCCAGCACCCTCGTCTCGCTGCGCGACCTGATCGCCGAGCACGGCGCCGAGCTGGTGCGCGACCTGCGCGAGGGCACCCTCCAGGGCAGGCCGTGGACCGAGCCCGACGAGAAGGCCGCGCTGCACCTCGAACAGGTCCTGGGCAAGGGCGAGTTCAGCCTCGTGGACCTCTGGCCGTCGCTGACGCTGTACAGCTGCTGGCTGTCGGCCTCCGCCGAGCTGTACCGGCCGCGTCTGGACGCCGTGCTGCCCGGTGTCGCCAAGCTGCCGTTCATGAGCTGCGGGACCGAGGGCGTCACCACCATTCCCGTGGACGACACCCTGGAGAGCCAGCCGCTCGCCGTCAGCCAGGCGTACTTCGAGTTCGTCCCCGCCGACGTACCGCTCGGCGCGCTCCTCGACGCCGGCGAGAAGGTCGAGACGCTGCTGTACGACGAGGTCGAGGCGGGCCGCGACTACCACCTGATCATGTCCCAGGGAAACGGCCTCTACCGGCTGTGGACCGGTGACATCTACCGCGTGGACCGGATCGCGGACGGCACCCCCTGGGTCCACTTCACCCACCGCGACGGCGTCTTCCACTCCTTCACCGGCGAGAAGATCACCGAGGGCCAGGTCACCCAGGCCATCCGGCAGGGGCTCGAGGGCAGCGGGCTCGACACCGGGCTGTACATGTGCGGCCCGCGCTGGGACGAGCCGCCGTCCTACACCGTCGTCGTCGAGGTACCGGAACCCGGAGCGGACCTCGACCAGGTGCTGTCCGCGGCGATCGACCGCGAACTGTCCGTCATCAACATCGAGTACGCCTCGAAGCGGGACAGCGGACGGCTCTCCGCGCTCCGGGTGCGGACCGTGGCACAGGGCGCGATCGCCGCGTACGTCGAGTCGCGGCGGCAGGGCGGCAACGCCACTCAGTACAAGTACAAGCCGTTCCAGAAGGACATCGACTTCGTCGACGCGATCCTCGCCGACTGACACCGCCCCTCACCCACTCATCACTACCGATCAAGGAGAGCTGACCATGCTGGAGACCCTCAGGCCCCCGCAGAACACCCGCCGCGAGATCATCGACCTGCCCTGCGGCGACACCCGGCTCGCACTGCACCTGTGGCGGCCGGAGCAGATCAAGGGAGCCGTCTTCTACTTCCACGGACTGCAGAGCCACGCCGGGTGGCTGTGGGAAGTGGGCCCGCAGTTCGCCGACAACGACATCGCGTTCTTCGTCCTCGACCGGCGCGGCAGCGGCATCAGCCCCGGGCCGCGGCACGAGATACCGGACGTCGACACCGTCCTGGGCGACTACGCGAAGGGCGTCGCGTTCGTCCGGGAGATGATCGGCGAGACCGTACCCCTGTCCCTGTTCGGGCACTGCCTCGGCGGCTCCTTCCTGGCGGCCCTGATGGCGTACGAGGGGTTCACCACCTCGTACGACGCCGCCGTGTTCTGCTCGTCCTGGCTCGGCCGGATGCACGCGACCCTCGACCCGGACACCCGCGAGGCCGTCGCGGCGAGCGGGAGCGAGGAGCTGTGGGACGCGGGGCTGAAGGCCGGCGACTTCACCGACGAGGTCAAGTACCAGCACTTCATCGACCACGACGACCTGGCGGTACGGCAGTTGACGCGGCGGTCGCGGGCGGTGCTGCTGGAGCTGGAGCGGCTCTATCTGACGCGCGGACGCCTGAGCCCGGCGGTGCCCGCCGCGACCTTCGTCTCCGGGATGACCGACCCGATCGTGGACCTCGACGCCGCGCACTCCGTCTTCCAGGATCTGGTGTCCGGGCGCGGCTCGATCATGAAGTTCCCCACCGACAAGCACTACCTCTTCTACACCGGCGTCAGCGGCGACCTGGTCGACTGGACGTCGACGTACACCCTGCTCCAGGGGGTGAACCGTGGCGCCTGAGCCCGGGAGGTCCGGACGGGCCCGGCTGTACCACGTCGAGCTGCCCATGCGGACGCCGTTCGACCATCCGGCCGCCCGGCGGCGTACGTCCGACAGCCTGGTCCTGAGGCTCTCGGCCGACGGTGTGGACGGCATCGGCGAGTGCGCGCCCCGGTCGTACGTCACCGGGGAGACCACCGCGAGTGTGCGCACGGCGCTCGAACAGGTCGACTTCGACGCGTTGTTCGCGCTGCTGACCGGCCGCGACCCGGGGGAACTGCTGGGGCTGCTCCACCGGGACGGCTTCGCGCGGACCTTCGGGATCGACGGCGGCAACAACCTGCTCTGCCTGCTGGAGACGGCGGTCCTCGACTGGCTGGGGTGCCGTACGGGGGTGGGCGGACGGGAGCTGCTGCCGGGCGAGGCCGGCGAGGGGCGCCGGTCGCTGCCCGTCTCTCAGGTCCTCGACCTCAGCCTGGACGCCGAGGAGTTCCTCGCCACCCGGGGCCCCTTCCACTTCGTGAAGATCAAGGCGTCGGACGACATCGAGCACGACGCCCGTACCGTCCGGACGATCCGCGACAAGATCGGCGACGACGTACCGGTCATGGTCGACGCCAACATGTGCTGGACGCCCGGGAACTCGGTCGACCACGCCCGCCGGCTGCGCGAGGCCGGCGTCGACTATGTGGAGGAACCGCTGCCCAAGGGCTCGTGGGAGGCGCTGCGCGCCCTGCGCCGCGACGGCGGGCTGCGGATCATGCTGGACGAGTCGGTGTGCACGGCCCAGGACGCCCGTACGGCGGTCGAGTCCGGGGCCTGCGACGCGTTCAACATCCGGGTGTCGAAGAACGGGGGGCCGCTGCCGGCCGCCGGGCTCGTCGCCTACGCCCGGGAGAACGGCGTCCGCTTCCAGTTCGGGGTCCAGGTCGCCGAGGTGGGCCCGCTCATCAACTCCGGCCGGGCACTGGCCTTCGGCCACCCGGACGCGCTCACCGTCGAGGCCGGGCAGTCCGACCGCTTCTTCCCGGAGATGATCGTCGCCCCGCCCCCGGCCGTCGACCGCCAGACGAACACGCTGGCACCGGCCGACGGCTCCGGCTGGGGCATGGACCTCGCCGCGAGCGCGGAGCGCTGGGCCGTGAAGAACTTCTGAGCCGGCCCTTCCCACTCGCACATCACCGACGCACATGCCCCACCACACCCATGCCCGAAAGGCGGGAACATCATGACCGTACTGTTCGAATGCACCTACCGGGGCGGCCGCTACTTCGGCCTCGGACTGCCCAAGGCAGACCAGCCGCTGAGCCTTACGCCGCTCACGGACCGGAACCTGGGGAAGCTGCTCACCGAGGGCGGTGACGTCGCCGTGCTCCTCGCCGCCTCCGAGACGGTGACCGTTCCCGTGAGCGAACTCGACTCGGTGTCCTTCCGCCCGCCGCTGCTGCCCGACCACCTCGGTGACGCGGTCGTCGGCGGCTTCATGCAGACCCACAACGTCAAGGTGGACGCGGACACCCCCTCCCAGCCGAACTGGTTCCTCAAGGGCCTCGGCGATGTGCTGAGGACCTCCGGGGAGGAGCTGCGCGCACCGGCCGGGTCCGTCGCGCTGACCGAGGAGGCGGAGGTCGTCCTCGTCTACGTCACCGACGCGGACGGCGTCCCCCGGTACGTCGGCTACACCTTCGGCAACGACCTCACCGACATCGGCCGCTTCCGCCGCCACCGGGGACACCTCTCGTACGCCAAGCTGTGCGACGCGGCGGTGGCGCCCTGGCTCTTCCTCGACGAACCGCCGCGCCACGTCACCGGGCACGTCACGATCGAGCGGGACGGCGAGCCGTGCTGGCGGGGCGAGTTCACCACCGGCACCAAGGCCCTGCACTACGGGCTCGACGACATCATGTCCGAACTGTTCTCCTACGACGCCCTGCTCGCCCCCGGCCGTGTGCACTACGTCTACATCGGCGCCGACCGCAGCAGCTTCCACGACGGCTTCCGGATGGCCGACCGCGACCGCGTCACCCTGGACTTCGCCAGCCACGGGGTCACCCTGTCGAACACCGTGCGATGTGCGTCGCCGGCGCTCGCGGCCGCCGCGCGCGAGGGATCGTGAGCGGCGGTGGGCGGGGGCATGCCCCGGTCGACGGGGTGCGCGGGCTCAGTGACACGGAGGCGGCGTTCGCGTACGCCCATGAGCTGATGCGGGGCAGGGGCGGGCTCACCACCTCCTTCACGGTGGACGGCGTGTTCTCGCCGGAGCGGGTGGAGGCGGCTGTGGAGCTGTGGCTGAGGAGGCTGCCGCTGCTGTCGCTGCGGATCGAGGACACCGGGAGCGCGGGGCTGTGGTTCCGGCAGGGGGAGCCCGGGTCTCCGGCGGACGGGCGGCTGTGGGGGCTGCGGGTCTGGCGGGCTTCGGAGGGGGCGACACGTTTCTCCCTCAGCCTGCACCCCGCGATCTGCGACGGCTACTCCGTCGGGCGTCTCGTACGGCCGCTGCTGGACGCCCTGTTCGGCCTTCCGGGTGCCTGTGCCGGGGAGGAGGAGCTGCCGCCGGACACCGACGAGCTGACCTACGAGAGCGGTGGGGTCTGCGGGGTCTGCGTGCCGGGGCCGGCCCGGCGGGCCGTGACGTCGCGCGGAGGAGGAGCAGGGTCAGGGCCGGGGCGTGGGCGGCCGGCCGGGGTGATCCGCGAGGGTGGTGGGGGTGTGACCCTCGCCCTCGGTCCGTACGAGACCCGGCGGCTGCGGGACTGGTGCGGTGTCCGGCGGTTGACGGTCGGCGGGTTCCTCGCGACCGTGCTGGCCGACGCGTTCGCCCGGGAGAGCGGCCGCCGGGAGGTCACGGTCGCCACGGCGGTGTCCCTGCGCCGGCGTTACGCCGAGCGGGCGCTGATCGGCGAGCCCGGGTGTGTGCTGGGTGTGGTGCGGGCGCGGCTGCGGGCGGGCGGCGCCGGTCGCGACGCCGTGGATGCGGGAGGCGGCCTCGTGGGCCGGGCCCGGGGCCACGCGGAGGTGCTCTGCTCGGCCGGGCGGGACTGGCGTCCGGAGCGGCGGGCGCACACCGCGATCCGCCGGGCCGTGGAACGGGAGGCTCTGGGAGGCGGAGGGCCGGAGCTGCGGGTGACCGACGCCGGTTCGGTGGACACCGCGCTCGGGCCGCACGCGGGGAGGGTCACGGGGTTCCGGACCGTGGCGGCCCGGGGAGCCGGTGCGCTCGACGGCACGCTGCATCTGTCGTCGTTCAAGGGGGCGTTGTCGGTGGGGCTGGCCGTCGGAGGGCCCTGGGCGGCGATGGCCGAGCGGGAGTTGAGTGACGCCATGCTTCTGCCCGACCGCAGGTGAGAGCCCTGCGGGAGCGCGGACTCCTCAAAGTCGTAGCTGGAAGTGGCCCCTTCAATTGAAAACAAAGAGTTCGTTCTCTATTTTTTTAGGGCGGGCTTCGAAACAGGCGGCCCGCCCAGAGCGACCAGTCAGTGCGACCAGTCCAGAGGAAGGGCACGCGTCATGGTGAGGGCGTCTTCCAGGGTGGCTCCCGGGCGGAGAGGATCCTCCGCACGCCGCTCCTCCTCCGGCGCCTTCGACGCCTTCATCGCGGAGGTCTTCGAGCGGCTGCCCCGTGCCGACCAGCGCGGCTGGGCCCATGTCTACACACGTGGCCTGCTGGTGACGCCGGGGCGCAAGACGGTCCGCCGGCTCGCCGCGTCCGTCTCGGACTCCGCCACGGCGGCCCAGGCCCTGCACCAGTTCGTCAACGCCAGCCCCTGGGAGTGGGAGCCGGTCCGCGCCCGCCTGGCCGACTGGGTGGTACGGCGGTCCCGGCCGCGTGCCCTGGTCATCGCCACGGCGGTGCTGCCCAAGCGGGGTGACCGCTCCTGCGGAGTGCACCGCCGCTTCGTCCCCCGGGACGGCCGTACGGTCAATTGCCAGGTCGGTGTCGGGGCGTTCCTCTCGGTGGAGCAGGGGACGGTGCCGGTCGACTGGCGGTTGCTGCTGCCCGGGCGGTGGGCCGAGGAGGCGGAGGTCCGTGGGCGGGCCGGTTCGGTTCCGGCCGCGGGGGCGGCCGATGCCCTGGCGCTGGACCTGGTGGACGGGGTGGGGACTCGGGATGTGACCGGCTCGGGCGGGGTGGGGACTCGGGATGTGACCGGCTCGGGCGGGGTGCCGGTCGTCGCCGACCTGCTCGGGTTCGCGGACACGGCCGCACTGGTCGCCGGGCTCGCCGGCCGGGGCCGGCGGTTCGTCGTGGCCGTACCTGATGACTTTGTCGTGCACCCGGACCGTGCGGCTCTCGTCGGGTCCGGTTCTCGTGCCGGTGCGGACGCCGGTGGTGTGACGGCACGGAGCCTCCTCACAGCCCACCCGGCGCGAGTGGCGACGGGGGTGGTCCGCCTCCCCGGCATCCCCGTCGCCCTCCGGTTGATCGGCGAGTCCGAAGGCGGACGGATCTGGCTCACGGATCTCGTGGACAGGTCGCCGCGCGAGGTGCTGGCGCTGGCCCGGCTGCACGCGGATGCCGTCGACACGGTGGAGCGGATGGCCGACGACTTCGGTCTGCGCGCCTTCGAGGGGCGCTCGTACGCCGGCTGGCACCACCACAAGACCCTGGTCTCCGCCGCCTTCGCCTACAGCGCGCTCGGCGCCGCCCCGGCCCGGCCCGGCGGCCCGGCCCACGCGTCGCCCCGGCCACGCACCGCCCGCCCACCGCACCGGGCACGGACCTCGACAACAGGAGGACGGGCCGGCACGGCCCCGGGACGCACCGCCGGGTCCCCTGCCCGAGCGATCACGACACCCGGGAGAGCACCAGCGGCTCCGGCGCGGACGGCTGAGGCATCGGCGCAGGCTGTCGGGGCTCCTGAGCGGGTCTCGGGGGTTCCGGCAGGAGTTCCGGCAGGAGTTCCGGCAGGGGTTCCGGCGGCTTCGACGCGCGCTGCTGGGGCTCTGGTGCGGACTCCGGTGCCACTCGGGCGAGCTGACGCGGTTTCGACGTGGACTCCGGTGACGGCGGCGCCACGCGTCCAGCTCCCCGGGCCCCCCGCACGCACCCTCGTCATCCCACCCCGACGCCCCGCACTCCTCTCGCACCCGCTCCCCACCCCGATACGAACGGAATCCTGATGGCCCTTCCCAAAGCGTTCTGGTTGTTGTGGTTCGGGCAGACCGTCAGCCGGCTCGGGACGCTCGCCCCTGCCTTCCTCGTGCTCTACCTGGAGCAGGAGGGGCTCGTCGCCCCGGGTACGACCCCGCTCGTCGTCGGGCTCTTCGGCGCCGGTGTCGTGTTGTCCGGGCTGGTGGGAGGGGCGGTCGCCGACCTGATCGGGCCGCGTCGCACCATCGTCGCCGCCCAGCCGGTCACCGCCGCGATGGCTCTGCTCTTCGCCTTCGCCGAGAACGTCGTCGCCCTGTGCGCGCTGTCGCTGATCACCGGGTTCCTGTCGGCCGTCGACCGGCCGGCCGGGGCCGGGCTGATCTCCGCGATCGTTCCGCAGGAGCAGTTCTCGAAGGCGTACAGCCTCTTCCTCGTCGGCTTCAACATCGGCATGTCGCTGAGCCCCGTCTTCTCCGGTTTCCTGCTCGAGGTCAGCCCCGGTGCCCTCTTCGTCGTCTGGGCGGCCTCCAGCCTCGTCTACGCGGCGCTCGTCTTCGCGGTGCCCGCCGATCCGCCGCCGGCGCAGGGCGCCGACCGGCCCGCCGGGGCCGCGGCGGCCTTCAAGTCGGCCGCACGCGGGATCGCCGAACCCTTCCGGACCCCCGTCCTGGTCGCCTTCCTCCTCCTGACCTTCCTGCTGGCCTGCATCTATCTCCAGGTCAACTCCGCGCTGCCGCTCGACATGCGGGCCGGCGGGCTGACCGCCGGGGACATCGGCTTCGTCCTCGCCGTCAACGCCGTGCTGTCCGTGCTGCTGCTCCCGCTCGTGCCCCGCCTGGTCGGCGGGCTGCGCGCCCATGTCCCGCTGATCCTGGCGGCCGTGTTCATGGCCCTCGGCTTCGGCGGCAACGTCCTCGCGGGCGGCATGGTCTCCTTCACGATCGCCACCGTCGTGTGGACGCTCGGCGAGGTGCTGTGGGCCCCGATGTCCGCGACCTTCATCGCCGACCGGGCCCCGGCCGGACGCAGCGGCACCTACCAGGGCTCGTACTTCTTCGCCTGGAACGCGGCGTTCGTCGTCGGCAGTCCCGCCGGACTCGCCCTCGCCCACTCCCACGGCTACGAGGCGCTGTGGATGTCCGTCCTCGGCCTGGGGCTCGCGGTGGCGGCCGGCTTCGCCCTGCTGCCCCGGCTGGCCGGGTTCGTGACCAAGCCCGACGCCGACGCCGATCCCGACTCCGACTCCGATCCCGGCTCCGCCACCGGCTCCGACCTCGACACCGCGTCCGTGACCACCGCCCGGGCAACCGCCCCGGAACCCCTGACCCGAGAGACAAGGTGACCCACCATGCCCGCCCCCACCCCCCGCACCGCACTCCTCGTCGGCGCCGCCGGCGGCATCCTCAAGGAGGTCTCCCGCGAGCTCGCCGAGGAGGGCCACACGCTGGTCCTGTTCGACCGGGACGCCGAGGCCGTCGGCCGGCTCGCCGAGGAGCTGGGACGGATCACCAAGGTCGAGACGGTCGTCGGTGACATCACCGACATCCCCGCGGCGGAACGTCAACTGACCGACATCGTCGACCGGTTCGCCCCGTCCATCCTCGTCAACGGCGTCGGCGGCGACACCCGCGTGATCGGCTACGCCGACCTCACCACCGGCCACTTCGACGAGTCCTTCCTGGAGAACGTGGTCAGCAGCTGGATCGCGGTCAAGGTGTGCGCCCCGCGCATGGCCGCCGACGGCTACGGCCGCATCGTCAACTTCGCCTCGGCGGGCGGCCGTACGTACAGCCGCTTCAACAACGCCGCGTACGTCGCCGCCAAGGCCGCCGTCATCGGCATGACCAAGCAGCTGGCGTTCGAGCTGGCCCCGACCGGGGTGGTCGTCAACGTCGTCGCCCACGGGCCCATCGCCACCGAGCGGGTCGCCGGGGCGTTCGAGCGGCGCGACCCGGAGCAGCAGCAGGCCGTCCTGGCCAAGCTGCCGATGGGCCGCTACGGCACCGTCGCCGAGGCCGTCGGCAGTGTGCTGCACCTCTGCTCCGAGAGCGCCGGCTACTCGACCGGGTCCGTCATCGACATCAACGGCGGCATCTACATGTGAGTCCCGCCCGCCCACCGTCCCACGCCCAGTGACACCGGAGGTTTCCATGGCGAAGTTCGTCGTCGAGTTCGAGTACAACGTCGACCGTGCGGGCCGGGAGCATCTGCACCGCGCCCACACCGACTATCTGCGGGCCCTCACCGACAGCGGCGTCCTGCTGCTCGCCGGGCCGCTCCAGGACACCAACGGTGGCCTGCTGGTCTACGAGGCCGAGGACCGCGACCGCCTCCAGGAGGTCCTGGACGCCGAGCCCTACGTCATGGGCGGCATCGTCTGCCGGGTTCGTATCCGCCAGTGGGCGCCGGGCAAGGGCACGTGGGCCGCGGCGTCGGAGAAGACCGCGGCCTGAGCCCGAGCTCCATCGCCCCGCCGCTCCTCCCCGTCAAGAAGCAAGCCCCCTCGAAAGGACCGACTGACGTGCTCGTGACGCCAGTTCAGCAAACCACCACTCCGCTGCGCCGAGAAGCCCTGCACGCCGGGATCGTCGATCCGGGCATGGACTCGATGCGGCTGCTCAGTGAGACGGCGATGAAGTTCCCCGAGGCGCTGTCGTTCTCGTCGGGGGCGCCCCACGACGGTACGCACAACCTCGCGAAGCTCTCGTACTACGTCGACCGGTACATCGCGCACCTGCGGGAGCAGGGGGTGCCCGAGCAGCGCGTCACGCGGCTGCACTTCCAGTACGGACCCGTCAACGGGTTCATCCAGGAAGAGGTCGCCCGCATGCTCGCCAAGGACGAGGACATCGATGTCGCGCCCGATGCGATCATGATCACGCACGGCTTCCAGGAGGCGGCGCTCGTCGCCCTGCGGGGGCTGTTCCGCTCGCCCGACGACGTGCTGCTGTCCGTGTCCCCGGCGTACGTGGGCATTCGCGGCGCCGCCCGGATGCTGGACATTCCGGTCAGAGGCATCACCGAGGGCCCCCACGGGCTCGAACCGGAGGCCGTGGCCGCCGCCGTGCGTGCCGTGCGTGCCGAGGGCAAGCGACCCGCCGCGCTCTATCTGGTCCCCGACTTCTCCAACCCGTCCGGCACGGTCGTACCCCTGGAGGCCCGGCGGCGGCTGCTGGCGCTGGCCGCCGAGGAGGGGTTCACCATCCTGGAGGACAACCCCTACGGGCTCTTCGCGAACGACGAGGAGAGGCTGCCGACGCTCAAGGCGCTGGACACCCGCGGTGACGTCGTCTACCTCGGCTCCTTCGCCAAGTCCGCGTTCCCGGGCGCCCGCCTCGGCTATCTGGTCGGTGACCGGGAGGTCGTCGGCGACGACGGCGTCCGGCGCACCCTCGCCCAGGAACTCTCCAAGGCCAAGGCGATGTTCACGGTCGGCTCGTCCTCGCTCTCCCAGGCCGCGATCGGCGGCATCCTCGTCGACGCCGGCTACGACCTGCGCTCCGCCACCCGCGATCTGGCCGCCGTCTACCAGGAGCGGCTCGCCGCCACCCTCGACGCCCTCGCCGAGCACTTCCCGCCCGAGCGGTACGCCGAGCACGGCGTGCGCTGGAACCGGCCGCGCGGCGGTTTCTTCCTGGTCGTCGAGGTGCCCTTCGATGCCGACCTCGTCGCCATGGAACGGTCGGCCCGCGACTACGCGGTCAGCTGGGCGCCGATGCGCATGTTCCACCTCGACGGCAGCGGCGAACGCGCCCTGCGCCTCGGCTTCAGCAACCTCACGCCCGCCGCGATCCGCGAGGGCATCGCCCGCCTGGCCCGCTTCATCGAGGCCGAGTCCACGTCAGAACCGGAGGCCACCTCATGAGCAGCACGCCCACGCGCCCCGTGGCGGTGATCGTCGACGGCTACTCCGCCGGCAACTTCTACCCCGCCGCCTTCGCCGCGTACGGCACGGACGTCGTCCACGTCCAGTCCACCCCGGAGCTGATCCCGGCGATGGCACCGCCGGACCTCACCGCCTACCGGGAGAACATCGCCGGACACGGCGACGAGAACGCCCTCGTCGAGCGGCTGCGCGCCCTCGACCCCGTGTGTGTGATCGCCGGGCAGGAGTCGTCCGTGCCGCTCGCCGACCGGCTGAGCGAGGCGGTCGGCGTGCCCTCCAACGGCTCGGCGCTGTCACCGGCCCGCCGCGACAAGTACGAGATGATCGAGACGCTGCGCCGCGCCGGGGTGCGCTGCGCGCGGCAGCTCAAGACCGACGACCCGGACGCGGCGGTCGACTGGGCCGAGGAGCACGGCAGTTACCCGGTGGTCGTCAAACCGCTGAGCTCGGCGGCCTCCGACGGCGTCTTCGTCTGCGACGGCCCCGACGCGGTCCGCGCCGCCGCCCGGAGCGTCCTCGACGCCCCGAACATGTTCGGCCTCGCCAACACCGAGATCCTCGTGCAGTCCTATCTCAAGGGCACCGAGTACATCGTCGACACCGTCAGCCGCGGCGGCGAGCGGTATGTCTGCGGGGTCTGGGAGTACGAGAAGACGCTGCTGCCGTCCGGGAAGAACATCTACAACCGCGACCTGCTCGCCGACCCGGACGACAACCCGGTGGTCGCCGCGCTCACCTCGTACGTCGACGAGGTCCTCGCCGCCCTCGGCGTCGCCTGGGGGCCGGCCCACGCCGAGGTCATCGTCACCGACGAGGGCCCCGTCCTGGTCGAGATCGGCACCCGCCTCAACGGCAACATCAACGCCCCCTTCCACGACGTGTGCCTCGGCCACAACCAGGCGGCTCTCACCGCCCAGGCGTACACCCGGCCCGACGAGTTCCTCGCGGAGTACGCCGGACGGACGTACCGGAGGCTTCAGCCCGCCGTCGTCTACAACACCCCGACCGCGCTCGACGGTGTCGTGGACTCGGTCGACGAGACGGCCGTGGCGGAGATCCGCGGCCTGGAGAGCGTCTTCCTCGCGACGGTCAAGTACGCGCCCGGCGCCCGGATCAGGCCCACCGTCGACCTGCTGACCAGCTCGATGCGGGTGTTCCTCACGGCACCGGACGAGACGGCCCTCACGGCCGGCTACGAGAAGGTCCGCGCGCTCAAGGACGCCGTGTACCGGGTCGCCTGACCCCCGCTCGCTCCCCGCTCCTGTCTTTGTTCTCTTCCCTCTTCCACGACTTGCTTCCCGGAGGTCTGTCATGCACAGCCGTATCGGTCTCTTCCTGTCCCCCGTCCACGAGACCGGCCAGGACCCGCACCTCGCGATCCGCCGCAACCTGGACCTCGTCGAGTACGTCGACGACCTCAACTTCGACGAGGCCTGGTTCGGCGAGCACCACACGCTGGGCTGGGGCCTGGTCGGTGCGCCGGAGACGCTGATAGCCGCCGCCTCCCAGCGCACCACGCAGATCAAGCTGGCCCACGGCGTCGTACCGCTCTCCGGCCACCACCCCTTCCACGTGGCGAGCCGGGCGGTCCACCTCGACCACCTCACCCGCGGCCGGTACATCCTGGGCGTCGGCCCGGGCGTGCCCTTCGACGCGAAGATGTTCGGCCTGGAGCAGCCGGTGCAGCGCCGCCGCCTGGAGGAGGCCCTGCCGACGGTTCTGGAGCTGGTCAACGGCGACGAGCGGATCACCCAGCAGACGGACTGGTTCGACCTGCGCGACGCCAAGCTCCAGCTGCCGCGCTTCAGCCCGCAGGGCATCGAGGTCGCGGTCGC
The DNA here is from genome assembly GCF_044457425.1 of Streptomyces sp. NPDC050546. Lineage (NCBI taxonomy): Bacteria > Bacillati > Actinomycetota > Actinomycetes > Kitasatosporales > Streptomycetaceae > Streptomyces > Streptomyces sp. NPDC050546. The sequence goes on along the minus strand of NZ_JBITGX010000004.1, from coordinate 531,806 downwards.
GACGTCCGGCACCTCGCAGTCCAGCCCGCGCCTGATCGGCCAGTACGGGCTGAGCATGACCTCGTTCGCGCTGCCCTTCGCCCTGCTCACGCCGGGTGCCCCCGCGCACATCAACCTGGCCCACCAGTGGAAGTACGCGGAGGAGGCCGCCGCCGAGCACGGGCAGACCCTGGACCGCGACAAGTGGCGTATCGCGCTGCCGGTGCATGTGGCCGAGACCCGCGAGGAGGCGTTCGCGGACGTCCGCGAGGGCTACGACCGCTGGCTGTTCGAGTACTTCGGCAAGGCGGCCGGCCGTGAGGTCCTCAGCCCCGACGTGCCGCGTGAGAAGGCGCTGGAGGCCCGGGTCGAGGCGGGCGGCGCGCTCGTCGGCTCGGTGGACGACGTGGTCGCCGGAATCGAGCGGCTGCACGAGATCACCGGCGGCTTCGGCACGCTGCTCGTCTACGTCGCCGACTGGACGTCCTGGGAGAAGACCAACCGCAGCATGGAGCTGCTGGCCCGTCATGTCGCCCCCCGCATCAACGGCTCGGCGGCCCGGCCGCAGGAGGCCGTGGACTTCGCGATCGCCAGCCGGAAGAAGTAGCGCGCCGCAGGACCTGGTGCGAGGAAGCGTCCTCGCCGAGCCCGCCGTATGTCATGTCACGTCACGCGAGGTCGGGCCGCTGCGTCGGCCCGGCCGTGCGTCCCACCCGATCGGAAAGAACTCATGCTGGAGCAACGCTCGTTCCGCGACATACTCGGCCGGTTCACCACGGGAGTGGTACTGGTCACCGCCGACACGGCCGAAGGCCCCAAGGGCATGGCGGTCAACTCCTTCACCTCCGTCTCCCTCGACCCGCCGCTGGTCGCCCTGTGCGCCGCGGACACCTCCTCGACCTGGCCGGCGATCCGCGAGGCCGGCTCCTTCGCGGTCACGATCCTCGGCGACCAACACGCGGAACTGTGCCGCCTGTTCAGCGCCAAGGGCGCCGACCGCTTCGCCGCGGGCGCCTGGTCCACGACCCGTGCCGGGCACCCCATTCCCGCCGACGGTCTCGGCTGGCTGGACTGCCGTATCACCACGGTCCATCCGGCGGGCGACCACGAACTGGTCATCGCCGAGGCCCTGGAAGGCGCCCTGACGGCCCAGGCGGGCCCCCTGGTCTTCCACGCGGGCCGCTTCACGGCCCTGGCAGCGGCCTGAGCCGTCTCGCCCCTCCCCGGCTCCCCCCGGACACGGCCCGCCGGGACCCGGCGCGGTTCCCTCCGGCGCCGTCCCGGGGACCGGCAACGGCCCAGCACAAGCACAAGCACCGGCACCGGCACCGGCACCGATCCAGCCGCGGGCAGGGCCCCTGGCCGTGGGTGCGGTCCAGCCGCCCTCTCTCCCCGCCCGCCACCCGCCGAGCCGAGGCCACCGGCGTCCTCGGCCCGGTCTGAACGGCCGTGCCCCACCCGGGACCTGGCTCCGCCCGTCAGGGGCCCGGCCCGGTTCGCACGGCCCCGCCCCGCCCCGGGACCCGACTCCGCCCCGCCCGGACCCGGCCCGCCCGGCGGCCCGGCCCGGCTCGGAGGGGCCGGCCCCGCCCGGGACCCGCCCCGGGACGCGTTCGTCGCGTCGACGCCCATGAGAAAGGCAACCCGCGTGTCCCACACCGATCCGATACCCAAGGCGCTCACCCTCCCCCTGCCGCCGGATGCCGGGCCGGAGGCCGACCTCCACTTCGTCCGGACCGCCCCGCGCCACCTCGTCGACCGCAGTGCCGTGGCAGAGGTGCTGATCACCGACTGGCGGCGGCTCGGCCCCGACGCGTTCCGGCTGGGCGCGCAGTGGCCGCGCGGGCACCACTTCTACGCGCCCATCGCCGGTGCCTGGTACGACCCCCTGCTCACAGCGGAGTCGCTGCGGCAGGCCTCCGTCCTGGTCGGGCAGACGTACTACGGCGTCCCGGCGGACCGTCACTTCACCATCGCCGAACTGGAGTTCGAAGTCGTGCCGGGTGTCATCCTGCTCGGCACCCGCCCGGCCGAGATGCGCCTGGAGGCCGCGGCCACGGACGTCCGGGGCGCCGGTCGCCGGCACGGCCCCCCGACCGCACTCACCCTGGAGGCCGATCTGCTGCGCGGCGACGACTTCGCCGGCGCGGGACGGCTGACACTGCGTGTGTCCGCCCCCCGGGGCCCCGCCGCAGGGGAGGGCGGCGGGTACCCGCCCCTGCCCGACCCGGTGCCGCCCGCGATCGTGGGCCGCCTCGACGAACGCGACGTCGTCCTCGGCGTCCCCCGCTCCGCCGCCGCCCGCCGGGGCCTGAACTGGGACCTGCGCATCGACCCCGGCCACCCGGTGCTCTTCGACCACCCCACCCACGAGATCCCCGGCATGGTGCTCCTGGAGGCCGCCCGCCAGGCCGTACAGGCGGCCTGCGCCCCGTACCGCGTACTCCCCGTCGAACTGCGCAGCGCCTTCCACTACCCGCTGACCCCGGACATCCCCTGCCGCATCTCCGCGACCAGACTCCCCGCACAGGACGCGAGCGAGGACGCCGCGGTCCGGGTCACCGCATGGCAGTCCGGTCGGCTGGCCTTCGACAGCCTCGTGGTGGCGAGCCTGTGCGACTGAAGACCGAAGGGGGGCGGGCAGGGTCCTCAGGAGACTCCTAGGGCGTGGGGTGGCCGTCGTTCCCGCCCGGCCCGGGATCTGCCAGTTGTCCCGTGCAGTAGGCCGTCACGTTCTGCTCACCGCCCGCCGCCGCCACGAGACGCTGCCAGACCGTCGCGTTCAGACCCTGGCCGTTTCCCCCGGTCTCCTGGTAGTCGCGGCAGTCGGCCTCGGTTTCCCGGGCGGGGGCCGGGTGTTCGTCGTCAGCCGGGAAACCGGCCGCGCCGACCGCCCCCATGGCGACACCGACCAGCATGAGACCGGCGAACAGCACGGAGAGCGTCGTCCGCAGGGACGGCACGGCGTGGCCCCGGTCCCGGGGCCCCCAGTCGTCCCTGCGGCGGGCGCGGCCGCGGTGGGCCCCGGCGTCCCGGGCTGCCCGGAACGCGGCCACGGCCCGCTGCTCGGCCCAGGCGTCGACACCGTCCCGGACGAGGGAGGCGACGATCAGCGCCTCGACCTCGGCGTCGGACAGGGCGGGACGGGAACGACGGCCGGGAAGCCCGCCGCCGCTCTGCCGTTCAGCCATGTCCGATTCCGTCCCTGCTCGATCCACTCGCCCGACCGGCCCGCCGGGCCTCACCAGTACGGCCCGCTCGTCCGGCCTGTTCAGGACGGAGCGACCGCGCGGTCCCGTCAGCCCTGCCGGAGAAGCTGAGCATCGTTCACGTCGACTCCCCCAGCGTCCGGGGAGCCTCATCCGTCACACCCTCCGCGCCCAGCTGCCGGGCGAGGCGCTTCAGCCCCCGGTACGCGGCCGTGCGTACCGCGCCCGGCCGCTTGCCCAGGACGCGCGCGGCGGCCGGGCCGTCGAGGCCGACCACGACGCGCAGCAGCACGGCCTCGGCCTGGTCGCGGGGCAGCCCGCGGACCAGCTCCAGGGCGTGTTCGGTGGTCAGGGCCTCCAGCGCCTGGTCGTGCGTGCTGTGCGGCCCGGGCAGGTCCAGGACGTCCTGTTCCAGCACGGCCGGCCGGGGCCGTACCCGCTGGCGGCGCAGATGGTCCAGCGCCCGGTGCCGGGCGATGGTCGCCGTCCAGCCGCGGAAACCGGCCCCGTCGCCCCGGAACCGCCCCAGATCCCGGGCGATCTCCAGCCAGGCGTCGGACGCCACGTCCTCCGCCTCGTCCCCGACCAGGCCTCGCAGATAGCCGAGCAGGGCGGGCTGCACCAGCCGGTAGGCGACCGCGAAGGCCGCCTCGTCTCCCTGCTGGGCCCGCGCGACGGCCTCGCCCAGTTCCCCGTCGTACGCCTGCACGCGCCGGGGCGCTGCTCCCTGACCCACGTACCGTCCCTGTTCGTACCGAGTGCGCGCCCTCCCGTACCACGCCCCCACGGTGATCAGCGCCGGTGCGGACGGATGTGTCACAGCGCGTCAGCACCCGGACGCCGGCCCCCGTTCGGGTCAACCCGACCCGCCGTCCTCGGGAGCGCCGGCCCGCGGAGGTTTGGGCCAAGTGACGTACCGGGGAGCTCTGCACGCGATGCATCCGCCCCACGAAAGGCGAGCACCGTATGCCGTCTCCCCTCCTGCGCACCGCCGTCGCCACCGCTCTGGCCCTCGGTGCCCTCGGTCTGGCCCAGCCCGCCCGGGCCTCGTCCTCGGACGGCGTGTACACCGTCCGGGTGCCGGACGGTGATCCGCACAAGCGGTCCCTCGCCCCGCGCACCACCGAGCCGTTCAGCATGGTCGGTGTCACCTGGGCGGACCCGGACGCCGCCCTGGACGGCACCGCGTATGTGCGCACCCGTTCCCGTGAGAGCGGCGAGTGGAGCGCGTGGCGGGCACTGGACACCGATGTGCGCATGCCCGAGAGCGGCCCCGACCGCGACCACGCCGGGGTGCGCGGCGGCACCCAGCCGCTGTGGACCGGCCCCTCGGACGGCGTCCAGGTGCGCGTCTCGGGCGGGCGGCTGCCCAAGGGGCTGCGCGTCGAACTGGTCGACCCCGACGGCGGGTCGGACGCCGTGCACACCTCGGTCGTCGAACCCGGTGCTCTCCGGCCCGGCGCCGTCGAACCGGCTCCCGGGGCGCCCCTGGCCGGCCGCCCCGCCGTGACGTCGCGCTCCGCCTGGGGCGCCGACGAGTCCCTGGTGAAGGACCCGCCCACCTACACCACCGGCACCCAGGCGATGTTCGTCCACCACACGGCGGGCACCAACGACTACACCTGCTCCCAGTCGGCGTCGGTCGTACGCGGTGTGTTCCTCTACCACGTGCAGAGCAACGGCTGGAACGACATCGGCTACCACTTCCTCGTCGACAAGTGCGGCACCGTCTTCGAGGGCCGTGCGGGCGGCATCGACAAGCCCGTCCTCGGCGCGCACACCTACGGTTTCAACACCGCCACCAGCAGCGTGTCCGTGCTCGGCGACTACTCCACGGCGACCACCAACGCCGCGGTGCGCGAGTCGGTCGCGAAGGTGGCGGCCTGGAAGCTCGGCCTGTACGGTCTCGACCCGGCCGGGACGGTGGTGCTGACCTCCGGCGCGGACAACGGCAAGTACCAGGCGGGCCAGAAGGTCACGCTCAACCGCGTCTCCGGGCACCGCGACGGCTCCCCGACGGAGTGCCCCGGGCAGAACCTCTACGACGACCTGCCCGAGATCCGCGCCCTCGCCGCGAAGGCCGGCCCGCTCGTCGCGCCCCAGCCGAAACCGCGACCGGAACCGCGACCGGAACCCGAGTCGGCACAGGAACCGGCACCGGAGCCGGCGCTCGAGCCGGAGTGGGAAACGGACCTCGCCGAGCTGGGGATCGAGGGCGTGCTGGCGCGCTGACGCTACTGCCGGGGCGCCGTGCCCGCCGCGTCCCGGCACAGCAGCCGCAGCGATCCATGACCGCCGTAGGTGCGGCGGGCCTCGTCGATCGGGTCCCAGAGGCGCCCGTCGGGGGTGCGGATCCAGTGGTCGCCGCCGGTGGCCCACCACTCGGCCCCGGTCTGACGAGCCATCACCTCACCGGCATAGGCCCCGAACCCGCGCAGCACCTCCTCCACGGCCGCATAGGGCGCTCCTTCCCGCCGTATCCCCTCGATCATGCGGTCGATGCTCCACAGACTCTGTGCCGAGTAGTCGAGGCGCAGTCGTGCTCCCTCGCGCATCGTCGCCACTGTGTCCGCCGCCCACCGCAGCGGCTTCGCAGCCGCCGATGGCCTGGTCTCCTGCTGAGTCGTCACACCCCTTCAATGCGCTGCGGGGCGGCGTTTCGTCACACGAAATCGGCGACTTCCCTGAAGTGGCGCAGGACCGCCCCACCTCGGCCTTACGACAGTCACAGGACTCTTTCAGGAACGGGGTTTAGGCCGGTCGGGCGGCGATGCCCGTCAGCCCTTCTGCCGGGTCCTGCGGGAGACCACCGCGCGCAGCACTCGCCGCCCCTCCGTCGACACCTCCAGCGCCCGCCGCAGCCCGGCCGGCCCGTGTCCGGCCAGGACCTCCAGGACAACGACCTGACGGCGCAGTTCCGCGGCGACGAGCGGCGACATGCCCTCCGTACGGCCCTGGCGACGGGTGTCGACCGAGGAGGCGTCGTCCGGGGCGGTGTCGAGGAGGCGGTGGATCTGGAGGGAGGCGACGGAACAGGCGTCGGCCCACACCCGCACCTCGGCGGCGGAGCGCTCCGCGGGGGCGGCCTCGAGCATCCGGTGGGCGAGCGCCACGGCCTCGTCCCCGTCGCCCGCGGCGTCCAGCTTCCCGCGCGCCTGCTCGAGACCGTCACTCCAGTCGCCGGCACCGGCGTCGTCGGTGAGGCTCGCCCACAGCGGCCGCAGGAGCTCGTCGTCACCGCCCAGCAGGGGCACGCACCGGTCCAAACAAGCCAGTCCGCTCGCGGCCAGCCCGCGTTCGTCGGCCTGTGCGATCAACTCCACCAGGCTCATCCACGCCTCCCTCCGCGGGCCTTCTCCGGGGCCCTACCAGGCCGCTACCAGCCCTCACCCCTCACGGAACCCGCACTTCCCCTTACTGCGTGCGACGGCCCCGGAGTGTCACAGGGGCACCACGCCCAGTCTGTCGAGGAAGCGGAACAACAGGTTTTCGGCCAGGGGATCAGGGTCTGAAGTCAGTACGTCCACCAGTGCCTCGGCGTTCACTTCGTGTCCGGCCTCGGCGGCCCAGCGCACCGCCCGCTCGGCGGCGTCGCGGGGCTCCAGGAAGTAGTCCTCCAGCGTGAGGCCCTCCCGATCCGCGCCTAAGTAGCCGGCCATCGCGGTCCGCGCGAGGCATGTCGTCCACGCCCCGCTCTCCGGCGCCGCGGCCTCCAGCACCACGCACTCGCTGTTCATGACGTATCCGAACAGCGCGGGCGCCCCGGTCTCCCGGGCCAGGTCGTTCATGTTCCCGACGTCGCCCTCGCCGCTCGGGTACTCCCACAGCTGCCATCCGCCGGGTGCCGAGGTGTGCGGCGTCATACCGCCCTCGGCCCCCGTCAGCGCGGCCAGTTCCGCCAGCGGCTGCTCCGCTCTGCCCACGACGAAGTAACCCCAGTAGCCCATGTTCCGGTTCCCCCCGGCATATTCGATCCGACTCGCGTCAGAAGACCACCACAGTCGTACGGGAGTTCGCAGCCGTATGGGCCAATTCGTGCGGAGTCAGCCGAGCCTGTCCGCCAGCGCCCGGAACTCCGCCCAGGACAGCTCGGGCTTGTCCGGGTCCCACAGCTTCTGGACGGTCGCCCGCAGCGGCATCCGGATCCCGGCCGCCACCTGCTCCTGTGTCTGCGCGTTCGCCTGGTCGCACCAGACGGCGAAGGACCCGCCGAGGATCTGCGCGTTGTAACGCTCGGGCACGGCCGTGGTGCCGCGCAGCACCAGCGGTGTCCACTGCTCGTAGATCCGCTGCCCCGTCGGATAGACGAAGGTCTGCGGCTCGCCGAGCACGTAGTACAGGAACTCGTCGTTGTAGTTGATCACCTTCCGGCCCGCCTCCAGGTACTCCAGGGGCTCCCGGGCGCCGATCTCCTTGCCGGTCCAGTAGGCGACCTGGATGTCCTTGTCGGCCTGGACGGACCCGCCGCGGAAGAAGCCGTCGTTCCACGCGCGCGGGACGCGCTGGTGCTCACGGACGGTGGCGGCGCGGTCGTTGAGCCAGCCGGTGGTGAGGTCGGCGACCGTCGCGCCGGAGCCGTACTTCTCCCGGGCGGCGGCGGCCAGCTGCGGGAAGGACGCCTCCGGGTCGGAGCGGACCAGCGCCTGGTACTCGTCGGCCCCCAGGTGCCAGGGCTTGCCGGGGAAGAGGTCCGCGTACTCGTTCAGCAGATCGTCGACGATCTCGGCGCTCTCGGCCTTGGAGATGTCGATGGCCCCCTGCACCGCCGACCCCTGCGCGGTGCGCAGCTGGAGGTCGGGGTGGGCGTCGATGACCGCGCCCAGGTGCCCGGGCGAGTCGATCTCCGGCACGACGGTGATGTGCCGGCTCTCCGCGAGGTCGACGATCTTCCGCACCTGCGCCTTGGTCAGACGCTCCTGGGACACGATCTCCGGATGCGAGTCGGACTCGATCCGGAACCCCTGGTCGTCGGAGAAGTGCAGGCCCAGCTGGTTGTACTTCAGATCGCCCAGCTCCCGGATCCGGTCCTCGATCCAGTCGGCGGTGAAGTTCTTGCGCGCGATGTCCAGCATGAACCCGCGAACCGGCTTGGCCGGCTCGTCCCGCACCACGCCCTCGGGCGCCGTCCCGCCGTCGTGCGTCTCCTGCTTGAGCGTGCGGGTGCCGTAGAAGACGCCCGACTCGGCGGGCCCGGTGATCTCCGCGCGCCCGTCGCGCACGGTCATCACATACGACTCCGGGTTCGCCTTCTTGTCGCCGCCGAGCGCCAGCCGCAGGTCCCCGGCGCGCCGGTCGTCCTTCTCGCCGGCGTACGTCAGCCCCAGCTCACCAGCGACCAGCCGCCCCTCGTCGGCCAGCGCCGCGTCGGCCACGACCACCCGGTTGCCGCGCTCGGGCTGCCAGCCCGGGCCGCGCGCCGGCTCGTGGTCACGGACGGCGGGGATCGTCTGCGGCGCCTTGGACAGGGCGTACGAGCGGGTCGGACTCGGACTGCTCTCCGGCGAGGTGCCCCGCGGGGCGGCCGCGGTCCGGCCGTCGGAGGGTCTGGCCTCCGTGCCCGTGGACCCGCCGTCGCCGTCCGAGGCCGCCCAGAGCCCCAGACTCACCCCGGCCGCGACCATGACCAGTGCGACGGCCATGGCCACGACCAGCACCGGCCGCTGTTTCACCTGCTTCGCCGTTTCCCGGCGCCTGTGCTGACTCACACGGCCAACCTAAAACCCATGGCCGCCCGGCGCGCGTCCACCACACGTTCCGAAACTCTCTCCCGCGGGTGAAATTCGGGCATCCGTCGGACACGTCTCGGTCGCACTCGATAGCGTGACGTCACATCTCTCACACCTTGCCCTGCCGACACACGTGACGCCCACGAGGACCCACGCTGCCCGCGCACCGTCTCCCAGACCTCCCCGGCCGAGCCGCCATACCGGTGGAGCACTTCAACGCAGCCTCCGCGCAGGAACTGGAGCAGACGCTCCTCACCTGTCTGCGCAGCCACCGCTGGTCCCGGCGTGTCGCGGAACACCGCCCCTATCCGGACCTGGCCTCCCTGCTCGCCGCGTCCGACGAGGCGGCGTACGACCTGGCCTGGGGCGACCTCACGGAGGCCCTGGCGGCCGAGCCCCTGCCGGCCCTCCCCCCGGACACCTACGCCGCGGCCCACACGGCCCTCAGCGCCGCATACGCCGCCTACGAGGCCCGCTTCGGCCATGTGTTCGTCATCTGCCTGGACGGTCTGACCCCGGACGAGGTCCTGGACCACCTCCTGGAGGCCATCCGGTCACGATTGACCAACGATCCCGAAGAGGAGCGGGCGGTGGTGACCGACGAACTCCGGCGCCTGGCGAAGGAACGGCTGATCGACGCCCTCCTTAGGGGCGCGGGGAACTGCGCGACAAGCCACGATGGCGCCGCACCCGGCAGATAACGGGAAATCACACCCCAGAAGCCACAGAGGCTAGCCCGTAAGCATGCCAGTTTGATCACACAGCCAGACCCCCGCTAAGCCCGGCGGCAGCACATCGCTACGATGCTGGGGGCCGGTGGACCGTACCCGGCCGGGCCCGACCGACACACCAAGCCGGCGCGGCCCCAATCCCCGCTCCCGGAGGAAACTTCCGTGCCGGCTGGAACGCTGTACCGCGGCCGGGAAGGAATGTGGTCCTGGGTGGCTCACCGAGTCACCGGCGTCCTCATCTTCTTCTTCCTGTTCGTTCACGTGCTGGACACCGCCCTCGTCCGCGTGTCCCCTGAGGCCTACGACACGGTCGTGGCCACGTACAAGACGCCGATCGTCGCGCTGCTGGAGTACGGCCTCGTCGCCGCCATCCTCTTCCACGCGCTCAACGGCCTGCGTGTCATCGCCGTCGACTTCTGGACCAAGGGCGCTCGCTACCAGAAGCAGATGCTCTGGACCGTCGTAGCCCTGTGGGCCGTGCTGATGCTCGGGGCGATCTACCCCGTTCTCGGCCACGCCGCTCGTGAACTGTTCGGGAGCTGACGCCAATGTCCACGACTGAGAAGACCGCTGCCGGCGTCGGCCCCGTCGAGGGCGGCGCCGTCTACACCGTCGACAACCCGGCCCCCTTCATCGAGGCCCCGCGCAAGCGCACCAAGAAGACCCCGAAGTCCACGCGGGGCAACTTCGAGCTGGCCGCCTGGCTGTTCATGCGTCTGTCCGGCGTGGTGCTGGTCGTGCTGGTCCTCGGCCACCTGCTGATCCAGCTCGTGCTGGACGGCGGCGTGTCGAAGATCGGCTTCGCCTTCGTGGCGGGCCGCTGGGCGAGCCCCTTCTGGCAGGTCTGGGACCTGCTGATGCTGTGGCTCGCGATGCTGCACGGCGCCAACGGCCTGCGCACGGTCATCAACGACTACGCGGAGCGCGCGAACACCCGGCTGTGGCTCAAGGGCCTGCTCTACACCGCCACGGTGTTCACCATCCTGCTGGGCACGCTGGTGATCTTCACCTTCGACCCGAACATCCGCTAGGCACGGGGCTGCGAGAATCATGAAGATCCACAAGTACGACACCGTCATCGTCGGCGCCGGTGGCGCGGGCATGCGCGCCGCCATCGAGTCGACGAAGCGCAGCCGCACCGCGGTCCTGACCAAGCTGTACCCCACCCGCTCCCACACGGGCGCCGCGCAGGGCGGCATGGCCGCCGCGCTGGCCAACGTGGAGGAGGACAACTGGGAGTGGCACACCTTCGACACGGTCAAGGGCGGTGACTACCTGGTCGACCAGGACGCCGCCGAGATCCTGGCGAAGGAGGCCATCGACTCCGTCCTCGACCTGGAGAAGATGGGCCTGCCGTTCAACCGCACGCCGAACGGCACCATCGACCAGCGCCGCTTCGGCGGTCACAGCCGTAACCACGGCGAGGCCCCGGTCCGCCGCTCCTGCTACGCGGCCGACCGCACCGGCCACATGATCCTCCAGACGCTGTACCAGAACTGCGTCAAGGAGGGCGTGGAGTTCTTCAACGAGTTCTACGTCCTGGACCAGCTCATCACCGAGGTGGACGGCGTCAAGAAGTCCGCCGGTGTGGTCGCCTACGAACTGGCGACCGGCGAGATCCACGTCTTCCAGGCGAAGTCCGTGGTCTACGCGTCCGGCGGCTGCGGCAAGTTCTTCAAGGTGACGTCCAACGCGCACACCCTGACCGGCGACGGTCAGGCGGCGGTCTACCGCCGCGGTCTACCGCTGGAGGACATGGAGTTCTTCCAGTTCCACCCGACCGGCATCTGGCGCATGGGCATCCTGCTGACGGAGGGCGCCCGCGGTGAGGGCGGCATCCTCCGCAACAAGGACGGCGAGCGCTTCATGGAGAAGTACGCGCCGGTCATGAAGGACCTCGCGTCCCGTGACGTCGTGTCCCGCTCCATCTACACGGAGATCCGGGAAGGCCGCGGCTGTGGCCCCGAGGGCGACCACGTCTACCTGGACCTGACGCACCTGCCGCCGGAGCAGCTGGACGCGAAGCTCCCGGACATCACGGAGTTCGCCCGCACCTACCTCGGCATCGAGCCCTACACGGACCCGATCCCGATCCAGCCGACCGCGCACTACGTGATGGGTGGCATCCCGACCAACGTCGAGGGTGAGGTCCTGGCGGACAACACCACGGTCGTTCCCGGTCTGTACGCCGCCGGCGAGGTCGCCTGCGTCTCCGTCCACGGCGCCAACCGCCTCGGCACCAACTCGCTGCTGGACATCAACGTGTTCGGCAAGCGCGCGGGCATCGCCGCCGCGGAGTACGCGCAGACGGCGGAGTTCGTCGAGCTGCCGGAGAACCCGGCCGAGCTCGTGATCGAGCAGGTGGAGCGCCTGCGCGACGCCACCGGCACCGAGCGTGTGACGGCGATCCGCCGCGAACTGCAGGACACCATGGACGCCAACGTCATGGTGTTCCGCACCGAGCAGACGATCAAGACGGCGGTCGAGAAGATCGCGGAGCTGCGCGAGCGGTTCAAGAACGTGTCGATCCAGGACAAGGGCAAGCGGTTCAACACGGACCTGCTGGAGGCCATCGAGCTGGGCAACCTGCTGGACCTCGCCGAGGTCATGGCGGTCTCCGCGCTCGCCCGCAAGGAGTCCCGCGGCGGTCACTACCGCGAGGACTACCCGAACCGCGACGACGTCAACTTCATGCGGCACACCATGGCGTACCGCGAGGTCGGCGCCGACGGTTCCGAAACCGTCCGTCTCGACTACAAGCCGGTCGTCCAGACCCGCTACCAGCCGATGGAGCGTAAGTACTGATGGCTACCCCTGTTGTGGACAAGGCGGAAGCGGCCGGCCAGCCCGAGCCCGGCTTCGCCGACTCCCCCTACATCACCGTCACCTTCCGGGTCCGCCGCTTCAACCCGGAGGTCTCGGCCGAGGCGTCCTGGGAAGACTTCCAGCTGGAGATCGACCCCAAGGAGCGCGTCCTCGACGGCCTCCACAAGATCAAGTGGGACGTCGACGGCACGCTGACGTTCCGCCGCTCCTGCGCGCACGGCATCTGCGGCTCCGACGCCATGCGGATCAACGGCAAGAACCGCCTCGCGTGCAAGACGCTGATCAAGGACATCAACCCCGAGAAGCCGATCACGGTCGAGCCCATCAAGGGCCTCACGGTCCTGAAGGACCTGGTCGTGGACATGGAGCCGTTCTTCCAGGCGTACCGGGACGTCATGCCCTTCCTCATCACGAAGGACACGAACGAGCCGACGCGTGAGCGCCTCCAGTCCGCCGAGGACCGTGAGCGCTTCGACGACACCACGAAGTGCATCCTCTGCGCGGCCTGCACCTCCTCGTGCCCGGTCTTCTGGAACGACGGCCAGTACTTCGGCCCGGCGGCCATCGTCAACGCGCACCGCTTCATCTTCGACTCGCGCGACGAGGCCGGCGAGCAGCGCCTGGAGGTCCTCAACGACCGCGACGGCGTCTGGCGCTGCCGCACGACCTTCAACTGCACGGACGCCTGCCCGCGCGGCATCGAGGTCACGAAGGCGATCGCGGAGGTGAAGCGGGCGCTGATCACGCGTCGCTTCTGAGATCGCGTTCCGCAGTCCTTCGAGGGCCCCGTTTCCGCTGGGAACGGGGCCCTCGGGCATATGCCACACCTTCGGGTGAAGAAGGCTGAGAGGGACGCTCGGGGGGCGTCAGACCTACGATGATGCTCTCGACACCAGCCCCCCAGGAGGCACCTGATGTCCGCAGCTTCCGTCGAGCAGCCCTTCCACGACGAAGAGCCGGTCACCCTGACGACCATCGCCGACGAGATCATGGAGCGCCATCCGGGCTACCGCGTCGAGATCATCGGAGGCCATCTCCTCGTGACCCCCTCCCCGGATGCCCCTCATGCCCGCGCCTTGACCAAACTCATGCGCCCGTTCATCGCAGCAGGTCTGGATGACGGGGAAACCGAAGTCCTGCAAAACGTCGGACTCTGGCTCCCCACCGGCGCCGAGGACTACGCCATCCCCGATCTCGTGGTGGTGGACGCCGACGTCGACGACCACTTCGTCGAGAACAACGCGTACGACCCGGCGTGCTTCCGCCTGGTCCTGGAGGTCACCTCCGGCAACTGGAAGGACGACCTCAAGACCAAGGTCGCCGCATACGCCGAGGCCAAGGTGCCCGTCTACGTCGTCGTCGACCGCAAGCACCAGCGCCTCCACGTCCTGACCGACCCGGCCGGAAGCACCTACGAGAACCACCGCCCGCATGCCCCCGGCGAGCTCGTCACTCTCCCGGACTCCATCGGCGCCAAGGTGACCCTCGAAGTGGCCGAGATCCTCAAGGCCGGCCAGCCGAAGACGAGCGACTGAGCCGCAGGGCCCGGGACCGGCCAGATTCAGGCTCTCCAGCGCACCAACGCGGGCGAACCCAACACCCTGCCCACCAAGACCCGGACATCCGAACGCCGCACAGCCCTCCCCGGACACCTCTTCACCCCGCCGCAGGGCAGGCCGATCGACCCGACCAACCTCACCCGCGCCTTCACCACGCTTCTCCGCAAGGCCGGCCTCCGCCGCATTCGCTTCCACGACCTCCGCCACCCTCCTCCTGGAACAGGGCGTCGAACTCGTCGTCATCAAGGAACTCCTCGGCCACGCCCACATCGGCGTCACCGCCACCGTCTACGCCCACGTCCGGCTCCGCCTCCAACGTGAAGCCATCGATACCCTCGGCAACGCCCTCGGCCGGACCGACGACGAAGTCGAAGACCCACCCGCCGCAGCCGTCGTCCGCTGACGTTGCCGTCAGCGTTGCCGTCAAACGACACGTGTGCCCCACCAGCTCTTTCTGGTGGGGCACACGTGCATTCACTGCGAGAACATTGCGAGATTCATGCGGGGCAGGCCAAGGTTTCAAGGCAAAACCTTCGAGATGGCTTCCGCTTCCCGCTCGGCCAAAGCTCTGACCGATCTCAGGATCTCGTCAAGCAGGTCTACTCCGTACCTCGAAGCGGACCGAACTTGGAAGGAGCATGGTGATCTCCAAGATCTTCATGCCACGAGCACCTTCGAGCCAGAACGTAACCCTCTCCCCCGTTGAGGAGATAGAGCGTTCCAGCGGCCCTATCGGACGATTGAGCCCCCAGGATCTGCTCCCTCTCTTCATTGTTCGCCTCGCTGATTTCCAGGTGGCTATAGTCGGGCTGCAAATGCATCAACTCGACCGCCATGAAAGCGACGTCCAACCGGGTATCGAATCCCTCCACATTGACACTGCGCAGCAGCAGCGTGGAGTGACTGACAGAGTACTGCCAGACCTGGAATTCACGATTCCACTCAACGATCTTTCCCAACTCACCCTCCAGAAAGAAAGCCCGGCTTCGGAACCTTCACTTCGGCTCCGCCGCGATAGAAGGTGATGCTATCCCAAGTGCGGTCTCCGACTCGTACAGCCTTGCCGACGTGATACATCTCCCGCTCCGTCGCGAACCAATTACTACCACTGCCATTCTTGTAGGCGCTGGCGAATTGCTCGGAAGGATTAGATCCACTGAATCCATCCAGTCGGACATGAAGTCTCACGTTTGGATTATGGGCGGCCGCACGAACCTGGGCCTCCCAAATATCACTATCCAGATAGTGGGTGTACCCCTTGCCGTCCGCAAAATCTCTGAGGCCATGCTTACGAGTCCCCAATGCCACATCCGTAGGACACCCACCGGAATTGTGAACCAGGACCGGCGTTTCTCCCGCCAGCACATAGTACGTATGCAGGTCGTCAACCGTCAGGTTGTACGTCCGCGCGTGCTTCGTGAACGGTCGGTTGCCCGTGACGATGACGGTGTCGCCGTCGTCGGTGCGCAAGGTCATGCCCGGTTTGAGGTCACCGGCTTCGGTCCAGTCCCGCTCAGACGGGGACCAGAAGGGGTGCTCGTGGGTGGCGGTGAGACTCTCGATGCCGTCATCGGTGGCGATGGACAGCTCGTTGAAGTGTTTGTCGTCCTCGGTGCGGATCAGGCGGGTCACCTTCCGGGGACCGGTCTCGCCTGTCTTGGGGTCAGTGGCCTGGACCAAGTCACCGACTGCGACATCTTCGATGTCCTTGGTGGTGCCGTTCGCCATGAGGATGTCGGTTCCAGCCAGGAAACATTTAGTACAGGCTGCGGCGGCTCCCTTGCCGACTCTTCCCCCAGGGATGAAAGCGTAGGGGAGAGTTTCCCACCGCTTGCCCCGCTCATAGGATTCGGCGTCGTCCAGGCATCTTTCGAAGTTCTCGACGCAATAGTTGGCAGCTATCCGCTTCGCCTCTGCGACATCGTCACTCTTCAGTAGGAACTTGTATGCCTGCCGGCATCCTTCCCGCCCGAAGCACACATTGCTTGTGCCGCTTTCCTCGATAATGGGTGTTTTCCAGTAACTGCCATCCGGGAAGCGTCCGTTCGGGCCGTACTCATAGAAGTAGTCCAGTAGCCGCTGCGTGTTGTTCGTGACTGGAGTCTTTGTTTTTACCCAGCCGGGGTTCGCCTTACAGCTGTAGTAACAGCCGCCAGGACCAGTCCCGCCGCTGGGCACACCGGGTCCATTCGGGTTCTGCGGGCCCGTGGCACCACCATTGCGGCGCGGTTCGCTGTGGCCCGTTCCGTCATCGATCCACAGCCCCGTGGGATCGGAGTGAGAAACCGGACTGTTGTTGGCGTAGGCGTACCCGTTCATCTGCAGCGGGTCCGCGATGTCGATGATCGGGTCTGCCGAGAGGAAACGGCCGGAGGTGTGGTCGTATTCGCGGGCGCCTATGTGGGTGAGGCCCGTGGCTGTGTCGTCGATGCCCACGCCCAGGTAGCCGCGCTTGTTGGGCCAGGTGGACGGCTTCGGGCCGCGGGTCTCGCCGTACGGCTTGAACGCCCGACGGGTGACCGGCTGGCCGGTCGCGAGGGCGACCGAAGTGTTCGCCGTTCCCAGGTGGTCGGTGATCAGCGCGCTGACCTTGTGGCCCGTGGTGGAGCCGTTGGCCGTCGTGCGGACCACCGTGGGGGCGCCCGGCTGGGTGTAGGAGCGGGAAGCGCGCACCATCGCGCCTGTGCCGTCCGTCGTCAGTTCGGTTTCGCCCAGGTACAGCGTCGAGCCCGACGGCGAGTTCTCCAGTAGGCGGTTGCCGTCGGCGTCGTAGACGTACGTCGTCTTCTTGCCGTCGTCCGTGATGGAGTCGAGCTTGTTCTCCGGTGTCCAGGTCAGGTTCTGCGTGGTGTTGTACAGGTCCCGGACCGTGGTGTTACCCGACGCGTCGTAGGTGTAGCCGCTGTCCTTGCCGGACGGCGCGGAGCTGATCCACGTCATGGTGTGCGGCTGGGTCTGGGACGCTGCGGTGCCGGCGCCCGCGACCGTCTTGCCGTAGCCGTACGTGTAGGTGAGGTTCTTCGTAGCGTCGGCCGGGTCGTGTTCCGTGAGCGTCGCGCGGTTGCCGAGCCAGTCGAAGGTGAACGACTGCTGGTAGGCCGTCGTGCCCGCGGCCACCGTGCCGGGTGACGGTGCGGCAGCCGCGAGCGTCGACGCGAGCGAGGCGTCGGGGGTCGTCGCGTCCGCGGCCGCGTCGGCCGCGTCGGCGACCGGGCCCGAGGAGGACGCGTACGTGGTGCGAGGACCCCATGCGGTGCCGTTCGCCGCCTTGCAGCCGGTGCCGGCGCCGGTCGGTTCGATCTTCGACGTCCAGGCGTGCGCCAGTTCGCCCATCACGTCGTACGTGAAGCACTGGGTGTCCCAGGTGCTGCCCGCCGCCTCGCTGAGCTTGCGCGCGTTGGAGGTGATGGTTCCGGTCGCGTCGTAGGAGTAGTAGCCGTCCGTGATGCGGTGCGGGCCCGCCGTCTCCCGGTCCGCCACCGTGCGCTGGAGTCGGCCGGTGTGCGGATCCACGAAGTTGGTCGTCCAGACGCGATTCGGCTGGGCGCCCGAGACCGTGCGCAGCACCTCGCCGTAGGGCGAGTAGGTGGCGTCGGCCGTGTACCAGGTCAGGCCCGAGGTCGAGTCGGGCAGGCCGTCGGCGTTGTAGCGCGTGACGACCTTTTCCTTCGCCAGGCCGCCCGCGGCGGGCAGGGTGACCGACTGGGGCTTTCCGGTCGGGGTGTAGGTGTACGCGTAGGCGTAGGTGCCGGAGAGGCCTGTCGTCGTCGAGTTGGCCGGGATGACCGTCTCGCTGCCGGTGGGGTGGTAGTCGGCGTCGTAACCGGTGACGCGATTGGTGTAGTCGCCGGTGTCGGTGTGCCGCTTGGACGACGCCGGCTGGCCGATGCCGCCGGGAGCCTCGTCGTAGACGTACTCCTTGACGGGGGTGGCGGTCGCGGAACCCTGCCGGACGTATCTGGGCCGTCCGAGGACGTCGAATTCGGTGAAGTTCTCCTGCCCGCGCGCGTTGCGGACACGGTTCGGGCGGTCGGCCGCGTCGTACCAGGTTTCCGTGGTCCCCGTGTCGGGGTCGGTGGCCGACGTCACTCGGCCACGGGCGTCGTAGGTGTACGACCAGACGTTGCCGGCCGGGTCGGTGACCTTGTCGCGGTTGCCCCGGGCGTCGTATCCGTAGGTGGTGGTGCGGCCCGCGGTCGCGTCGGAGGCGTCCCGGGTGAAGTGCCTGACGGATGTCGTCCGGCCGAGGGCGTCGAAGTAGGTGCGGGTCCTCGGGGCCGTGGAGCCGGGCGGGTTCACCGTCTTGCTGACCGCGTCGTACCAGGTGAAGGTCGCGTACTTGTATCCGCCGCCCTGATACTCGGAGGCACGGGCCTCGCGTTCCAGACCGTCGTAGCGGTACTGGGTCCAGGACGGAATCAGCGAGGTCGACCTGGGCTTGAAGAGCTCCGTGTCCGGTTCGCCCTTGGCCAGGTAGGCACCGGTCTTCTCGGCGACCAGGCCGTGGTCGTTGTACTTGGTGTCGACGACGATCCGGCCGGGGCCGTGGGCCTCGGTCTGCTTCTGGACCTCGCGCGACAGACCGTCGTAGAGGGTGATGTCTCTGGCGTAGGAACCGTCGTCCTTGAGCGTGCCCACTGATACCGCGGCAGGCTTGTTCGCGCTGGTGGTAGCGGTGGCGGGCTGGTAGTCGACGACGACGTTCGGTGACTTGCCACCGGAGGAACGGGAAGGGGACCAGCCCTTCACGAGACGGCCGAGGTCGTCGTACTCGGTGCGTGTCACGCGGCCGTTGGCGTCGGTGACCGTGAGCGGCAGGCCGCGACCCGGATCGTAGGTCGTGGTGACGGTGTGGCCCTTGGCGTTGGTCGTTCTGGTGGTGGTGACCGGGCCGCCGCTCTCGGGCGTGTAGCGCGTCTCCGAGGTGCCGGCGCCCGGCTTGGTGACGGTACGGACGCGGCCGAGGTCGTCGTACGTGGTTCCGGTGACGACGGAGTACGAGGTGCCCTTGCCGTCGGTCTCGGCCACGGAGGTGAGCATGCCCTTGGTGGGCGTCGCGCCATGGGCCAGCTTGTCGTAGGTGTACTGGCGCGCCGATTTCAGCTCGGTCGCGGGATCCGCTGTCGCGTAA
Organism: Streptomyces sp. NPDC050546; assembly: GCF_044457425.1. Taxonomy (NCBI): domain Bacteria; kingdom Bacillati; phylum Actinomycetota; class Actinomycetes; order Kitasatosporales; family Streptomycetaceae; genus Streptomyces; species Streptomyces sp. NPDC050546. The sequence goes on along the minus strand of NZ_JBITGX010000004.1, from coordinate 512,645 downwards.
CCGGCGCAGGACGTCGCCGTGGCACGCTGCTCCTTGGGCACGCCGATGAGCCATGCGGTGGTGTTGTGCAGGTAGGACGTCTTGGCGCAGGTCTGGTCCGACAAGGTCTCGGAGGAGCCGCTCGGTTTGACCACGGCCGTCTCCACCTGGAGGGGAAGGCCATAGGTGTCATCGGGAGTCGTGAGGGTGCGGACGGCACGCCAGTTCGTACCGACTTCCTGGATCTCGTCCGATCGCTTGGTGCCCGTGCGGTGCGCGAGCAGCGGATCCGCGGCCGTGGCGTCCTCGTTCTCACGGGAGCGGGACGCGGTCTCCTTGGACCAGGGAAAGTTCAGGGACCGCTTGAGGACTTCGCCGCCCGAGTCGACGTAGGTGATGACCTCGGCGGTCGTACCGGCGTACTGGGGCGCGTCGTCCGCCAGCAGTGTGTAGGTGTTCTCGGAGTCCTTGACCGCGCCGCCGGTGCCCAGGAAGTAGCGGGTCACCGACTTGGACTGGGACTGGGGTACGCCCGGCTCGGAGCTGGTCTTGCTGCCCTTGGTGACCTCGACCTGCCGGTGCCCCCGCCAGTCGCTGTACGTCCGCAGCGCGGGACGCGTGAACTCGTCGTCGCTCTTGGCCCACGCCGCGTCCGAGTACGTGTACTTCGTGACCATCGGCTTGCTGTGCGACGTGACCTTGTCGGACTCGGTCACGGACGCGACGACGTACTTGTTGAACCAGGACCTCGCAGGGGTCTTCTCGTCGCCGTCGGGTGACCAGCGCACCGGGTAGCAGGTGCCGTTGTTCTTGCCCTTGTCCTCGGCGGGTTCGCTCGCGCACCCTCCGGTGTACTCGACCTCGATGTCGCCGCCGGACTCGGTGGAGACCGTACCGATGCGGGGGCGGGTGAAGCCGGGGCGCTGGTCGTTCTTGCCGTCGAGGACCAGGTTGGGCAGTTGGCGGTCCTTGAGCCGGGCGCGCAGCGGCGACGAGGAGCCCACGGTGTAGTGGGCGAAGCTGATGCCGTCCTTCGACTGCGGGGTGCCGGTGGTGTCACCCGGGCCGTAGCCGGTGCGGGTGATCGAGTTGAGCCAGAGGCCCGGTGAGGTGTCGTACCAGTCCTCCGGGAAGGACTGGTGCAGGGTGTACGTGTCCACCTTGCCGAGGCCGGTCTGCCCCGGGCGAGCGGCCTTCGTGGTCACCGTGTCCAGTCGCAGCTGTGTCCAGAAGGACGGGAAGGCCGGGCACAGTTTGGAGGAGGACTTGCAGTTGAGGTTGCCGGGGGTGTCCCACCACGGGCGGTAGGCACCGGGATCGTCGGTCTTGGCGAAGTTGGCCGCGGCGCATGCCGACTCCGACCTCAGACAGCGCTGCTTCGCACCGAAGGTGACGGTGGCCGACGGTGTGGTCAGAGTGTCGGGGCGCAGGCCGTACTCGATCGAGGCGGGGTAGGCGTAACGGTCGTACTGTTCCGGCGACTTGAACTTCTTGCGGACGGCGTAGTGGTTCGTCTCCTGCTTCCAGTTGACGATCATCGTGTTGCCGTTGACGTCCACGACCTTGTCGAGGCCCCAGCGCCAGGCCTGCTGCTTGCCGGAGCCGCAGCGCGAGTCGGCGAAGGCGTCGGCGTGGCACGGTTCTCCGGGGTGGTTGCCGAAGACCGGCACGGTGGAGACCGAGGTGGTGTCGGCGTGACCTCCGCCGACGCTGTTCTGGCCGTAGTAGTACTTGGTGCCGTCGGTCGTGGTGACGACCCAGTACTCGCCGTTGTCGTCGTCGTTGCCGCCGCCGACGCGGCGCTCGACCCGGGTGCCGTCGTCCTGTTGGGGACGGTAGATCTCGGTGTCCTGCTCCGCATCGCTTCCGGATGCCGCGTCCCGGACCAGTTCGGTGGTCTTGCCGCCGAGCGACATCACCGCGTTGTAAGACACCCAGCACAGGTCGGACGTCTTGTCCTTCTTGGCGGTGTTGTTGGGGGTGCCGGCCTTCAGCGCCTTGCGGTCGTCCTCGCAGGAGCGGTAGCGGCGCTCGATGTGGCCGGGGTCGTAGGACCAGCCCTCACCGATCCACGAGGCCTGCGGCGAGGAGACCGCCGTACGTCCGTCCACGGTCTGGGAGCTGTAGTTGAAGGAGATCTGAGGCGCGGGACCAGCCGGCGGGCTCGGTACGGCCAACGGGTAGGTCCAGGTGAAGGCACCGGAGGAGCCGCCTGCCTCCCACTTTCCGTCGGAGGCGAGAGGCGTCGCCTTGAAGGTGCCGCCTCCGCTGTTGCCGGAGTCGACGACACCGACGACCGCCATGCTTCCCGCGGCAGCCACGGACATCAGTGCGGAGGACCGCCGAGAGGAGGCCTGCACCACGCCCGAGGAACGGGCCTTGGACGCGGGGGCGGCAGCAGGCGTGACCGTGCCGTCGGCTGCCGGATCCACGGTGGCCTTGAGGGAGTCGGACGCCGTGTCGTTGGCGGTCTCCCGTTCCTCGTACGTCTGGCAGGCCTCGTCGTCCGGCGTCGTCCAGTAGCAGTCGGGGAACATGACGAAGCGCAGACGGGAGGCCCAGTCGGCGCCGTAGAGGTTCTTGAACTTGCCGTAGTCGAGCTTGACCGAGACGGGTACCGAGCCGTCGTCGGGCCCCTGGACCAGCAGCAGCGAACCGTCCACTCCCTGGGCTGCCGAGGAGGACCGGTCCGGGATGGTGACCTGCCAGGTGCCGGTGGGTGCGGGCTGGTCGGGTGCTTGGCCGAGGCTGACGGGCAGTGCCCCGACCGGCTTGGGAGCCGCCGGTGCGGCTGCGGCGGCTGCCGTACGGGCCGAGGCCGTCGTCGCGGTCGAGCCGAAGCTGACCGAGCCGGTCTGGTTGGAGGGCGGACTGATCGTGCCCGTCGGAGCGGCGAGCAGATCCTCGGGGACGTCGGCCTTCAAAGTGCTGAGATGCCTGCTGAACGCCTTGCCGGGAACCGGCTCGTCGCGGTCCAGCTTCTCCAGCGTCAGCGATTCGCGCCCGACTTCTTCCTTCGCCGGATCCGGGGGCAGGGCCAGCGCCGGCATGGGCAGCAGCCCCACCAGTAGTGCGGCGGCCGTGACCGGCACGGCGGTACGCGCCAGACGAGGTTTGCGGGCATGCGGAAGTCGACCGAACACGGCGAGGTCCCCCCGGACCACTGGAGCGGGACCGGCGACGGACCACGCGTGATGACGTATCAGACAGCGGAGATTCTGTGATCACTCTGTGAAGGAAAGCCAGTGATGACGCTGCGCTGTGATCATAATCACGGAATGTAGTTGATCATTACGCAACGAAGGGGAGCGAAGCCCGGAAAGCGCTCCACTGAGGAACTCTCTCCACCTTTGCCGATCTTTGGCGTGAACAGCTCATAAATATCCAGAGAGCCCAGTGAGGGCGCCGTATTACTGCGATCTGTGCGGTTTTGCGGGCAGCCGACCACTCCGCGTTCACCGCACCACAGGCCGCCCCTCCCTTCCATACGGAGCACTGGGTCGCATCGCTCACCCCGTACCCCCGAATTCTCCACAGGGTGACTACAGATCCCTCATAGGTCATCATCGGCTGGCCCGGCAGCGGCCCGTCCCGCGCCGGCTCCGAGGGGGAACTAGGGGGAAGGGGAACCCGCCCGATGACGCGCAACTGGCGCCGCAGGCCCGGCCGTCGAGGCGGTGTGGCACTGCTCGCCACCGCAGTCGCCACCACCGGCATCGTCTACGCCGGACTACGGCTGGACGGCGGCCCTCCGCAGGACAGCCGCGACCACGAGTCGGGCACGAGCACCGTCACCGAAGTCACCGCCTTCAAGCAGGCGGCGCGGACCGGGAAGCCCGTGGAGGTGACCGCCGCGCGCACGGCCCGCTCCACGATGTGGGCCCGCCCGGACGGCCAGATGGCGACACGGCTCCACTCCTCGCCCGTCCGCGCCAAAGTGGACGGCGACTGGAAGAAGATCGATCCGAGTCTGCGGCGGACCGGGATCGGGTGGGAGCCGAAGGCCGTCAACACCCGCATGGTGTTCTCGCCGGGCTCGGGAGAGCGGCGAGCCTCCCGCTCCACGGCGCAGCGCGTGTCCCTGGTGCAGCGAACCTCGGCGGATGCCACCGAGAATCCGCTGGTCACCCTGTATGTCGGCACCGACAGCGAGCACAAGATCCAGCTCACCTGGCCCGGACCGGTCCCGACTCCGATCATCGACGGTAACCGCGCGCTGTACCCGGAGATCATCCCCGGCGGAGACCTCGTGCTCACCGCCGACGACGACGGCTTCGGCCAGCTCGTGGTCCTGAAGAACCGTCAGGCGGCTTCCGACCCGCCCGTACGGCAGTTGGTGTACGGCCTTCACTCCGCCCAGCTGACCTTCCGCCTCGACCCGGTCACCGGGATCGTCAGCGCCGAGAACGCCGACGACGAGGAGGTCGCGATGTCGCCCACCCCTCTGATGTGGGACAGCAGCGGGCAACCGGCCGTGACCGACGGCGGCGTAGGCGCGACAGCTCAGCCGACCGAACCCGAATCACCCGGCCCGACGGACTCCGGCGCCTTCCCCGACGACAGCCCGACTCCCACCACCGAGGAGGAAGCCGTCGAGTCCGACGAACAGAGCGACACCGACGTCGAGGTGCTGCCGTCGGCTAGCGACGGCTCCGCCCCGGAACCGCCCGAGTCACCGCTGCCCTCCGCGCCGGCGGAGCCTACTCCGGCCCCGTCGCAGTCCGGTTCCGCGGCAACGCTCGGCCTGCCCTCGCTCGAAGGTCCCTCTCCCGACTCGCGGGGGGAACTCGTCGAGGCCGACCTGTCCACCGGGCAGTGGACGCTGACCCCGGACAGGGACTTCCTCGAGGACCCTGCCACCACGTACCCGGTGTTCATCGACCCGTCCGTCAAGAAGCACACCCAGAACTGGACGACCGCCTACGACCGCCACCCCAACGCCACCTTCTACAACGGCAAGGGCTTCAACAAAGGCGGTACCCACGAGGCCCGAGTCGGCTTCGAGTCCGACACCTGGGGCACGTCCCGGTCGTTCTTCAACATCTCCTTCGACAAGGACCTGAAGGGCACGAAGATCACCCGAGCCAAGCTGCGCCTGCTGGAGACCTACTCCTGGTCATGCAGCGCCCGTTCGATGAGCGTGCACCTCACCGGCGAGATCGACTCCCACACCAACTGGAAGAACGCCCCCAGGCTCCACGACGGCAACAAGCTGGCGACCAAGAGCTTCGCGCACGGCTACAAGTCCGGGTGCCGGGACGCCTTCGAGACCTTCGACGTGAAGAAGGGCGCACAGAAGGCCGCGGACAAGGGAGAGGACACCATCACCTTCGGCCTGCGTGCCCGCGACGAAGACTCCCGGTACGCCTGGAAGAAGTTCCGCGCCAACGGTGACTACGCTCCCGTGCTCGAGCTGGTCTACAACCGCAGGCCCTCGATCGTCTCGAACTCGCTGGACCTCGGCCCGGACGGCAAGTGCACCACGACCAAGCCGTACGTCCGCATGGGCTCCGGTGATCTCACCTTCACCGCCAAAGCCACGGACAAGGACAAGAACCTCGACTCCTTCGACTTCGACCTGTGGCCGACCGGGAAATGGGACTCGGCCGGTGACCTGCTCGACTCGACCGGCAAGGTCTCCGCTGGCGGTGACACCGGCACGGCTCTGAGGACGACGAAGGGCTTCCCCGCGAGCAAGCTCAAGAACGGCACCACGTACTCCTGGCGGGTGCGGGCGATCGACGATGCCGGTACGACGTCGCCGTACTACCCGGTCAAGTCACCCTGCCGGTTCGTCCTGGACACGTCGGCGCCCCGGCCGCCCGTGGTGAGTTCCACCGACTTCCCCAACGCGGACGGGAACCAGAACGGTTTCGGCAACGATGCCGAGGACGCCAACTGGTCGGCCAAGAAGTTCGGCACGCCGGGTTCCTTCACCGTGCGAGCGCTGAACAGTGACGTCGTGCGCTACGAGTACGGCTTCAACTCGGCCACGTACACCGGCGGCTTCGGCCGAACGAACGGCACGGCGACAAGCGTCAGTACCTCCCTCAACGGTGCCAAGCCTCCGACAGCCGGTCCCAACGTGCTCTACGTCCGTGCCGTGGACGCCGCGGGCAACCCCTCGGATCCCACGAAGTACTTCTTCTACGTCTCACCCCGGGACCAAGCCGACAGCCCCGGCGACTTCACCGGCGACAAGCTGCCCGACCTCATGGTGGTCACCGAGGGCGGCAACCTGGCCATGTACCCGTCCCAGGCCGACAAGGACGACCTGGCCAAGGGCACCGGCGACCTGGACTACTCGATGGCCGGCGCCTATCGGACCAACCCCGACAGGGATCCCAACGGCGACGATCTGCCCCCGTACGTCCCCGCCCCGTCGGGGCACTTCAAGGGGGCCCTGATCACACACAACGGTGACATCTACGGCGGCGACGGCCTTCAGGACCTCGTCGTCCGCCTCGGCGGCAAGCTCTGGGTCTACCCCGGAGACGGTTACGGCGCCGTCAACATCGACAAGCGCCAGGAGATCCTCCTGCCCGAAGGGGCGCCAAGTCCGGCCGACTTCACGCAGATCCTCAGCGCGGGCGACGCCACCGGAGACGGCCGCGTTGACTTCTTCGCCACGGTGAAGAACTCCGCAGGAACCGACGACGAATTGTGGGCCCTGACGGGCTATCACGGTGCGACGGTCGACCAGACCGTCCGCCTGAACTCCTCCGCCTGGAAGGAGCGCGACCTCGTCGTCGCCCAGGACATCTCGGGCGACGGTGTGACCGACATGGTCTACCGGTCCGACGTGTCCGGGAAACTGTGGCTGCGCAAGGGCATCGCCGCTTCCGGCGATGGGGTCGACCTCGGCTCGCTGGCGACCGCAGCGAACTCGTCGGGCGGGGAGGACAACGAGTACGGCGCCTCGGGCTGGTCGAGCAGCGACAAGCCTCATCTGATGGGCACGCCGAGCGCCAACGGCGACACGGTTCCCGACATCTGGGCCGTCCTCGCTGACGGGTCGGTGCGCTTCCAGGCGGGCAGCAAGACCGCTCTGACCGGCTCGGGTACGGAGGTCATCGGGCGAGCCGACTACTGGAGGACCCGCATCGCCATCGGGTGACCCGCTGTTGAGGTGTGCGAACCGGGGCCGTCTTCGTCGAAGACGGCCCCGGTTCTGCGTGTTGAACGTGTTCAAAAAAGGGTCTACAGTCTCCCTCGACAGCGTTTTGAACGTGTTCAAGAAGGGTGGGGCAATGGACCGCACGGTCATCGCCTATGTCATCTACCTGGTGGTCAGCGTCGCGTTGACGGTCTGGGTGGCTCGCACGCTCAGCCGGAACGGGAAGGTGTTCCTCGCCGATGTGCTGCACGGCAACGAGAAGCTCGCCGACGCCGTCAACCACCTTCTGGTGGTCGGCTTCTATCTGGTCAACCTCGGGTTCGTGGCGCTGTATCTGAGCGGGGACGAGACCATCACCGACACGCGTGGGGTCTTCGAGGCCCTCTCGACCAAGCTCGGCGTCGTGCTGCTGGTGCTCGGTGTGATGCACCTGGCCAACGTCTATGTGCTGAACCGGATCCGGCGGCGGGGCGTGATGGAGCGGGAGCAGGTGCCGCCCGTGCCGCCGCAGGGCTGGGTGGCCCCGCAGGCGCGGGCCTGAGCGGAGACCGGCATGAACACCACCGCAGCGGTCCGCCGGCTCACCGTTCTGTACGACGCCGAGTGCTCCCTGTGCGCGTTCGTGCGCGACTGGCTCCTGCGGCAGCCGCAGCTGGTGCCGCTGGAGCTGGTCCCGGCCGCCTCCGAGGAGGCCCGGCGGCGCTTTCCCGGACTGGACCACGGCGCCACCCTCGACGAGATCACCGTCGTCGGCGACGCCGGGCAGATCTACCGGGGGCCCGCCGCCTGGATCGTCACCCTGTGGGCGCTGCGCGAGCACCGGCCGCTCGCCCACCGGCTGAGCACTCCGGCCGGCGCCCTCCTCGCCAAGGGCGCGGTGCTGGCTGCCGCCAAGTGGCGCGGGTCGCAGTGGGGCGGCACGGGGTGGGGCGGCCGGGTGTACCGGGGCGCGGACGGGTGGGCGTACGCGCCGGACACCGGCTGGACCTATACCGCGCCGGGCTGCGCCGACGGCACCTGCGCCCCTCGGTAGCCGCACCGGTGCTGACGTTAGGCTCTCTTACCGTGTCCGCGAAGAACGACGGCCCCGACGACGGCGCCACCCCCACGAAGTCCGAGCAGACCCGCGCCCTGATCCTGGAGACGGCCATGCGGCTGTTCCAGGAGCGCGGCTACGACAAGACGACGATGCGGGCCATCGCCCAGGAGGCCGGGGTCTCCGTCGGCAACGCGTACTACTACTTCGCGGGCAAGGAGCACCTGATCCAGGGCTTCTACGACCGGATCGCCGCCGAGCACCAGGTGGCGGTCCGGGAGATCCTGGACCGGGAGACCGACCTGGAGGCACGGCTCGCGGGTGTCCTGCGGACCTGGCTGGACATCGCCGCGCCCTACCACGAGTTCGCGGTGCAGTTCTTCAAGAACGCCGCCGACCCGGACAGCCCGCTCAGCCCCTTCTCCCCCGAGTCGGAGCACGCGCGCGTGGAGGCCATCAGCGTCCACCGGGAGGTGCTGGCCGGGGCGACGAAGACGAAGGTGCCCGAGGAACTGCGGGACATCCTTCCCGAGTTGATGTGGCTGTCCCAGATGGGGCTCGTCCTGTACTGGATCTTCGACCGTACGGAAGGGCGGGAGCGCAGCTACCGGCTCGCCGAGCGCGGGGCCCGGCTCACCGCGCGGGGCGTCGCCCTGGCCCGCTTCCGAGTGCTGCGGCCGTTGGTGCGGGAGGTGCACGAACTGTTCACGGACTTCCTGCCGGGGATGACGCGGGCGATCCCGGACCCGGCGGCACGCCGCACCGAGTCCTAGGCCGCGCAGGGCACCAGGGCCGCGCCGAGTACCAGGGCCGCGCAGGGCGCCTCAGAGCCGTGTGAGGCTCCAGAGGCGGAAGACGCCCGTGCCGTCCGAGAGGTACTGGCCGCCGCCGATGTCCTCGGTGGTGACGACGTACTCCTTCGCCTGCCACAGCGGCAGCACCGGCACGTCCTGTGCGACGGTCTGCTGCACCTCGCGGAAGTCCCGGTCGGCTTCGCCTCGGTCGGCGTAGCGCTGGCTGTCCTTGATGAGCCGGTCCACGGTCTTGCTGCTGTAGCCGGTGTTCATGGCGCTGCCGGTGCCGACCAGCGCGGCGCCGAAGGTGTCCGGGTCGGGGAAGTCGGCGACCCAGCCGACGGCGTACGCGTCGAGCCTGCCGGTCGCCCAGCGCTTCTGGAAGTCGGTCCACTCGTAGCCCTGGAGAGTGACCTTGAACAGCCCGCTCGCCTCCAGCTCCTTCTTGATCTCGGCGCCCTCCTGGGCACCGGCGCCGCGGCCCTTGGCGTAGCCGTAGGTGATGCGGACGGGCAGGGTGACGCCGGCTTTGGTGAGCGACTGCCGTGCCTTCTTCGCGTCCTGCTCGGGATAGTCGTCGAAGAACGAGGCGGTGTGGCCGGTGATGCCCGCCGGGATCAGGGAGTACAGCGGGTCGACGGTGCCGTCGTAGACGGTGGCGGCCAGTCGCTCGCGGTCGATCAGCCAGGCCATGGCCCGGCGGACCTCGGGCTTGTGCAGGGGCTTGCCCGCGCGGGTGTTGAAGTACAGGTTGCGGGTCTCGGAGCCGTCCGCCTCGAAGACGCGCTGGGCCGGGTCGCTGGGGTTGAGGCCGGCGAGGACCTGGGGCGGCAGCTGGCGGGTCGCGACCTCGACCTGCCTGTCCTTCCAGGCGGTGTCGAGGGCGTCGGGGGTGCCGTAGTAACGCAGCTCGACGGAACGGTCCGCGCCGCCCTTGACGGCGCCCTGGTAGTGGGCGTTGGGCGCGAGGACCGCCTCGGCGTTCTTCGTGTAGGAGCTGATGGTGTACGGGCCGGTGCCGTCGACACCGTTGTCGGTGCGCAGCTTGCCGGCCGGGTACGCGGTGTGGTCGACGATCGAGCCGGCGCCGGTGGCCACCTTGAACGGGAAGGTCGCGTCGGGCGAGGACAGGTGGAAGGTGACGGTCAGCCGGTCGGCGCTGACGGAACCGAGGGTGTCGAGCAGAGGCGCCGGGCCGACGGGCGACTTGATCCTCAGGATCCGGTCGAAGGAGTACTTCACGTCCTCGGCGGTCATCGTCCGGCCGCTCGGGAAGGTGAGGCCGGAGCGCAGCTCGCAGCGGTACGTCGTCAGGGCGCCGCCCGCGAACGCGCAGCTCTTAGCCGCGTCCGGAACGGGTGCGGTGCCGCCCGGCGTGAAGCTGAGCAGCGACTGGAAGACGTTGCTGAACAGCGCCCAGGAGCCGGCGTCGTAGGCGCCGGCCGGGTCGAGCGAGGTGACGGCGTCCGTCGTGCCCACCGTGATGGCCTTGCCGTCGCTCTTCGACGGCAGGAACTGCCAGGCGCCCACGCCCGCGGCCGCCAGGACGAGCAGCCCCGCGAGTATCCGTATGCGAACCGATCGCATCGGCCTTGCCCTCCCCAGGCCCTTAGGGCCCGTTGTGACCCTTGTGCGAGTGCCACACCCCTTCGTGGCGGCCTCACACAATCACAGGCTTTTGACCTCGGGGAAGGGAGATCTGCCGACTTGGGAAAGAACTTACTGATGGGCGGTTCGGTCCGTTTTCACAGCGTTCCCACAGGGTGACGGGCGGTCAGGCCTGCTTCGACGCCAGCTCGATCAGCGTGATGTCCGAGGGTGCGCCGACCCGGGTGGGCGGGCCCCAGGCGCCGGCGCCTCGTGAGACGTAGAGCTGGGTGTCGCCGTAGCGCTCCAGGCCCGCGAGGGTCGGGTTGGCGGCGGAGGCGATGAGGTTGCCGGGCCAGAGCTGGCCGCCGTGGGTGTGGCCGGAGAGCTGGAGGTCGACGCCGTGCTCGACCGCGTCGTCGATCTGCACGGGCTGGTGGGCGAGCAGCACGCACGCGCGAGCGGTGTCCCGGTCGCCGAGCGCCCGGGCGAAGTCGGGGCCCTGGCCTTCCTCCTCACCGGCGATGTCGTTGACTCCGGCCAGGTCGAAGTACGGGAGCTCCTGGCGGGCGTTCTCCAGGGGGTTGATGCCGAGGCTCCGGACCTCCTCGACCCACTGTTCGGCGCCGGAGAAGTACTCGTGGTTGCCGGTGACAAAGTAGGAGCCGTGACGGGCCCTCAGCTGAGCCAGCGGGGCCGCGGCGGGGCCGAGGTCCTTGACGCTGCCGTCGACCAGGTCGCCGACGACCGCGATCAGGTCGGGCTGGGTCGAGTTGATCGTGTCGACGACCGTCTGGGCGAAGCCTCGGCCCAGGACCGGGCCGAGGTGGACGTCGCTGACCACCGCGATCCGGAACCCGTGCGCCGCGCGCGGCAGCTTGGCCAGCGGCACGGTGACCCGCTTCACCTTCGGCCCCCGCAGCACGCCGTATGTCCCGTACCCGACGGTCCCGACAGCGGCGGCCGCGGCGGCCCCGGCGACGACCCGCGAGACGAAGAGCCGGCGGGAGGGGCCGGTGGGGGCGGTGGAGGGTGTGGTGTCGGTGGTGCCGGTGGGGGTGAGCGGCCGCGGGGTGGCTTCCGGGGCGTCGTCGAGGGTGGGGTCCGTCAGGGGGTGGGGCTCGGTGGCGGAGGCGGTCGCTCCACCTCGGAGACCGGCCTGTGCGGCGGCAGCGGCTGCCACACCGGGCGCCGCGGCGCCGACGCCGGCCTGCGGATCGGCCGCAGTCCCGGCACCGGCCGCTTCGCCGGGCAGCCCCGCCCCGACGCCCGCCTTGGGGCCGGCGGCCGGCGCGGAGGCGGAGCCGGCCGCTCCGCCATGGGGGCCGGCCTGGGCGGCGGCCGCCGGCGCGGAGCCCGTCGCTCCGCCGGGTGCGTCAGGGGTGTGCGGCCGGTCCGCGGGCGACGCCGTCGGCCCCGTCCCGGCTTCGGCTCTCGCTCTGTCCCGGCGTTCCAGGAACCTCCGCAGCAGGGGGCGTACGACCTCGCCCGCCACCACCGCCAGCAGCAGGTATATCGACAGGGCCAGCCACATGAAGCCCGGCCAGGCGAGGGTCTGCTGGAGCCAGAAGGGGGCTCCGGAGCGTTCGGCGACCAGGGCCGCGATCGCCAGGGTCCAGCCGCCGGCGATCAGGACCGCGCCCGCGCGGCGGGTGAGGCCCGGGCCGCGGGTCGTGTCGCGGAACAGGCGGCGCCACACGTACCAGTTGGCCGTCACGATGACGGCCAGGACCAGCAGTGCGACGAGTACGAAGACGATGGCCACGGTGTCGTGTCTCCCGATTGCCGTTATGACGTCCGGCGCAGTGCGCGCAGACCACGCAACCCGATGGCCCCGACGACCGTCCCCAATACGAAGGACACGACGGCGAGCAGCAGGTGCACCCAGAAGTACGCCGTGGGTTGACCGTCGTCGAAGGCGAGCCCGCTGCCGTCCTTGACAAGGTTTTTGACGAAAGTGATCCAGATGACCCAGCTCCACACCCCGAAGGCGAGCAGGAACCAGGAGACGGGGCGGCTGAGCTTCACAACGACAGACCTTTCCTCACGACGCCGTGCTTCCGGGACCGGCCGGGGGTCCGGGGGTTGTCCCCCGGATGAGCACGGCATGAGTCCAGTATCGCCAGAGCGTGTCCTGTTCCGTTCATGGGGTGGGGGTGGAAGCGGGACTTCCCTGCGTACGGCATGTACGTTTCCGACCGTGCCCGCACCGAAGAAGACCACCAGGGGATCCCTGCTGGTCACCGCCGCCGTCCTGTCGTCTCTCGCCCTGGCCGCGCCCGCCGCCGTCGCGGCCCCGAAGCCCTCGGACAGCCCGTCGGGCAGCCCGTCGGCGAGCCCTTCGGCCACTCCCCCGGCGAAGATGTCGAGCGTGGGCGGTGCCCGGCTCGGCCGGCCGGGGACGCAGGTGAACCTGGCGAGCGGTGTGCCGGTGCTGCCGAAGGATCTGAGCGCCCGCTCCTGGATCGTCTCCGACGCCGAGACCGGTGACGTGCTCGCCGCGCACAACGCGCACTGGCGGCTGGCCCCGGCGAGCACGCTGAAGATGCTGTTCGCGGACACGCTGCTGCCGAAGTTCCCGAGCACGACCGAGCACAAGGTCGTGCCCTCCGACCTGGCGGGCATCGGCGCGGGGTCCAGCATGGTCGGGATAAAGGAGGAGGAGACGTACACCGTCCACGACCTGTGGCTCGGTGTCTTCCTGCAGTCCGGCAACGACGCGGTGCACGTCCTGTCCGCGATGAACAAGGGCGTCGAGAACACCGTCAAGGAGATGAACGCGCACGCCGAGGAGCTCCAGGCCCTCGACACGCACGTCGTCAGCCCGGACGGCTACGACGCCGAGGGGCAGGTGTCGTCGGCCTACGACCTGACGCTGATCGCCCGTTCGGGGCTCCAGAAGAAGGACTTCCGGGAGTACAGCTCGACGGTCAGCGCGAAGTTCCCCGGCGAGACGAAGAAGGACAAGAAGGGGAAGTCCGTCCGCAAGTCCTTCGAGATCCGCAACACCAACCGGCTGCTGAGCGGCGACGCGGACGTGCCCGTCTACCAGGGCATCGCGGGCGTGAAGAACGGCAACACCACCAACGCCGGGGCCACCTTCACCGGCGTCGCCGAGCGGAACGGCAAGGTGCTGCTGGTCACGGTGATGAACCCGGAGAAGGACGAGCACAACGAGGTCTACAAGGAGACCGCCCGGCTGTTCGACTGGGGGTTCAAGGCGGCCGGGAAGGTGCAGCCGGTGGGTGAGCTGGTGCCGCCGAGGAGCGCCGCGCAGGGCGGTGACCGGCCCGGCGCGAACCCGTCCGGAGAGGCCGGTGGCTCAGGCGACGCCGGGACCGGTTCGAAGCCGGTGGCCGGCGCCGCGGCCGCGGACGGCTCCAGCGGCATCGGAACGGCGCTCGGCATCACCGGCGGCGTCCTGGTCCTGCTCGCGGCCGGCGCCTTCCTGATCAACCGCCGCTGGCCCCTGCCGGACCTGGTACGCCGCAGGGCCCGTTCGGGCGACGACAGCTGACGCCCCGGTGCCGGCAGCGCCGGAGCGCTGCCAGGTGTTTTCGGTCAGCCGCCGCCCGCCACGGCCGGATCCGCCGCCCCGCCCGGCCCGTCCGGGCGGCCGGGGGCGGTGGCCGGGAGTTCGTCCCGCTTGCTCTGCGTCGCCGTCCAGGCGGCGCAGAACAACACCAGCTTCGAGGTGAAATTGATCCACAGCAGCAGCGCGACGGGGACGCCGAACGCGCCGTACATGCTCTTCGCGGCCACGCCCTGGAGATAGCCGCTGAGCAGGAGCTTCAGCAGTTCGAAGCCGACCGCTCCGGTCAGCGCGGCCACGATCAGGCGGTGCCGCGTCGGCTCCACGCCGGGCAGCAGCGTCAGGACGTAGAGCAGAAGCAGGAAGTCGGCGAGGACGGCGACCAGGAACGCGACGATCCGCAGCAGGACCCCGCCCCAGCCGCCCTCGTCGATGCCCAGCTGCCGGATGATCCAGCCGACCATCGCGGAGGCCACCGCCGAGGCGGCGAGGGTGACGAGGATCGCGCCGCCCAGGCCGATCAGGACACCCGCGTCCTTGGCGTAGCGCACGACCGGGTTCTCCTCCTCGTCGGGCAGCTCCCACACCGCGCGCAGACACTCGCGCATGGAGCCCGCCCAGCTGATGCCGGTGAAGAGCAGCAGCGCGCCCGCGATGAGGCCGATGGCACCGGCGTTGTCCACCAGGCCTGAGATGTCCAGCTGGTCGGAGATCCCGGGCACCTGCTCGGCGATCTTGTCCTGCAGCTTGTCCTGCTGGCCCTTGCCGAGCGTGGCGGCGGCGATCGCGGCGGCCACGGTCAGCAGCGGGAACAGCGCGACGAAGCTGGTGAAGGTCATCGCGGCGGCCAGCCGCGTCCACGCCACGCGGTCCAGCCGCTCGTACGACCGCCACGCGTGGGTGATCATCAGCCGCTCCACCCACGGCCCGACCATCGGGAGCTTTTTCAGCCAGTCCATGATCCGCTTCTGCCCTCCGCCCGGAACACCCATGTACGGGTACCCCAGAACCGCAGAATCGTGGCCAGGGCCATGCCGACGACAGCGCCGGAGACGGTGTCCGCACGCTGGGAGGTGAGCCCGAGGCCGTAGTGGCTGACGGTGAGGCAGAGCAGTTGGACGGCGGCCCCGGCGAGGTTCACCGCGCAGAAGACGGCGTACGGCCGCCAGCCCCGGACCCGCTCGGATCCGTAGGTGCCGAGGGCGTTGCCCGCGTAGGCCACCGAGCAGGCGGCCACGAAGGACAGGGCCTTGGCGGTGAGCGGGTCGAGTCCGGCGGGGCCGCGCAGACAGGTGAACAGGGCCAGGTCGACGGCGTAGGCGAGGAGACCGACGGCGGCGAAGCCGGTCAGTTCCCGCCGCGAGGGGAGGGCCGGCCGGCTTCGCCACGCGCGCGTGGTCACCAATTGGCCACCGCCAGGCCGTACATCGCCATCCACACCAGGCCGATGAGGGCGAGCGCCCGGTCGCGCAGGACGACGTCCTCGGGTTCGCCTGCCGTACCGCGGTCGGCGAAGACGGCGTATCGGAGGATGGCGAGGATGAAGGCGACCATGGACAGCTGCCGCCAGGGCAGCACGCTGGTGTGCGGGACGCCGCCCTCCTCCATGGCCCACAGGCAGTAGCCGAGGACGGCGGCCCCGGCCGCGAGCTGCCAGACGAAGCGGAGGTAGTCGCTGGTGTACTCGGTGAGCAACGCGCGCGTGGCGCCCGCCGTTCCGGCCATCTGCACGGCTTCGGAGTAGCGCTTGGCCGACACCATGAACAGCGCGCCGAAGCCGGTGGTGATCAGGAACCAGCGTGACAGCGGGATACCGAGGGCGAGTCCGCCGATCATCGCCCGCATCAGGAAGCCGGTCGTGACGACGGCGAGGTCGACGACGAGGACGTGCTTGAGGCTGACGCAGTAGGCCAGTTGCATGCCGAGGTAGGCGGCCAGCAGGGCGGCGACGGCCGGGGGGCACAGCCGGGCCGCGGCGGCGGGCGCGAGGACGGCGAGGACGCCGCCGACGGCGTAGGCGACGGGTACGGGGACCTGCCCGGCGGCGACCGGCCGGTGCCGCTTGGTGGGGTGGGCACGGTCGGCTTCGGCGTCGCGGGCGTCGTTGACGAGGTAGACGGCGGCGGCGCAGGCGGTGAAGAGGACGAAGACGAGGGCGAGTTGCGCCAGGGCGTGCCGGGAGAAGAGCTCACCGGCGGCCGCGGGGGCGGCGACCACGAGGATGTTCTTGATCCACTGCCGGGGGCGCGCGGTCCTGAGGAGACCGGCCAGGAGACCGCCCCTGCGGGGTGGCGCGGGCCGCTTCTCACCGGCGCGCTGCCGCAGGACGGCCGTCTCGGCCATGGCGGGCGCCTCAGTCATGGCGGGCGCCCCCCTTCACCCAGCGGGCGCCGAGCCGGGCCGTGAGCGCGCCGAGGGCGGCGCCGGCCGCGACGTCCGAGGGGTAGTGGACGCCGGCCACCAGCCGGGAGACGCACACGGCGGCGGCCAGCGGCGGTACCGCGCGCGCTCCCAGGGCGCCGAAGGCGACGGCGGCGGCCGTGGCGGAGGCGGCGTGCGAGCTGGGGAAGGAGTGCCGGCCGGCGGTGCGCACCAGGGGCTCGACATGCGCGGGGCGCGGTCGGCGCACGACTCGTTTCACGCCCATGCTGACGAGATGCGCCCCGGCGGTCAGCGCCGTGCCGCGCAGCCAGGCCCCGCGCCGCCCGCCGTCCACGGCGGCTCCGGCGAGCCCCGCCGCCAGCCACAGCGCCGCGTGCTCCCCCGCCCAGGACAGGGCACGCGCGGCGCCCGCCACGCGTGGGTCGGTGCCGCACGCCCTGAGCGCCGAAACGATCCGGTGGTCCATGTCGTGCAGGTCGTCGAGGTCGTCCATGTGGACTCACTGTTCATGCCCATGCGGCCCGAACTCCGGCAATATTGAGCGACATCCCATTAATCACCCATTTCGGGGAGGGATGCCATGTTCCCTAACTAATCGCCCACAAGAGGGCGATACGGTCACGGACATGTCTGCCGACACCGATTCCGCCCCGGACGTCATGGGCCTGGACCACACCACCGTCACCGGCTGGGGCCGCACCGCTCCCACGGCGGGCCGGCTGATCCGCCCGAGGACGTACGAGGAGGCCGCGGCGGCCGTCCGGGAGTGCGGGGCCCGGGGCGGGATCCCCCGGGGCCTGGGACGGGCGTACGGGGACGCGGCGCAGAACGCGGGCGGTGCCGTGCTCGACATGACGGGCCTCGACCGCGTCCACGCGATCGACGCCGCCGGCGGGACCGTGTTGTGCGACGCGGGCGTCTCCCTGCACCGGCTGATGCAGGTGCTGCTGCCGCTCGGCTGGTTCGTGCCGGTCACCCCCGGCACGCGCTATGTCACCGTCGGCGGGGCGATCGGCGCCGACATCCACGGCAAGAACCACCATGTCTCGGGCTCGTTCTCGCGGCACGTGCTGTCCTTCGAACTGCTCACCGCCGACGGCGAGATCCGCACGGTGGTCCCCGGCACGCCCCTGTTCGACGCCACCGCGGGCGGCATGGGGCTGACCGGCGTGATCCTCACCGCGACGCTCCGCCTCCAGCGGGTCGAGACCTCGCTGATGTCGGTCGACACCGAACGGGCGGCGGACCTCGACGACCTGATGGCCCGGCTGACGGCCACCGACCACCGCTACCGCTACTCGGTCGCCTGGATCGACCTGCTGGCCCGCGGCGCCGCCACCGGCCGGGCGGTCCTCACCCGCGGCGACCACGCGCCCCTGGACGCGCTGCCCGCCCGGCTGCGCACGGACCCACTGGCCTTCCGCACCGCCCGCCTCCCCGCCGCCCCGGCCGTCGTTCCCGAGGGCCTGCTCAGCCGGACCACCGTGGCCCTCTTCAACGAGCTCTGGTACCGCAAGGCCCCGCGCGCACGGGTCGGCCGGCTCCAGCGGATCTCGGCCTTCTTCCACCCCCTGGACGGTGTGCCCCACTGGAACCGGGTCTACGGCCGCGGCGGCTTCGTGCAGTACCAGTTCGTCGTCGGACACGGCCGGGAGGACGCCCTGCGCGGCATCGTCCGCCGTATCGCGGAGCGCCGCTGCCCGTCCTTCCTGGCCGTCCTCAAGCGGTTCGGGGAGTCCGACCCGGGCTGGCTGTCGTTCCCGGTGCCGGGCTGGACGCTGGCGCTGGACATCCCGGCGGGGCTGCCCGGCCTCGGCACGTTCCTCGACGAACTCGACGAGGAGGTCGCCGCCGCGGGCGGACGGGTCTACCTCGCCAAGGACGCCCGCCTGCGCCCGGAGCTGGTCACGGCCATGTACCCGCGCCTCGACGACTTCCGCGCGCTGCGCGCCGAACTGGACCCGCACGGGGTGTTCGTGTCCGACCTGGCCCGCCGCCTCCATCTCTAGGCATTTAGGAGCTGTCATGAAGGACGCCTTCGGTCTCCCCCAGTCCCTGCTCGTCCTCGGCGGTACGTCGGAGATCGCGCTGGCGACCACCCGCCGGCTGATCGCCCGCCGCACCCGCACGGTCTGGCTGGCGGGCCGCCCCTCGGCCGCCCTGGAGGAGGCCGCCGGGCGGCTGCGCGGGCTCGGGGCCGACGTGCACACCATCGCCTTCGACGCGCTCGACCCCGGTTCCCACGAGGCCGTGCTCGGCAAGGTGTTCGCCGAGGGCGACATCGACATGGTGCTGCTCGCCTTCGGCCTGCTCGGCGACCAGGCCCGTGACGAGCGGGAACCGGAGGCGGCGGTGCGGGTCGCGCAGACCAACTACACCGGCGCGGTCTCGGCGAGCCTGGTGTGCGCCCGGGCGCTCCAGTCCCAGGGGCACGGCTCCCTGGTCGTCATGTCCTCCGTGGCGGGCGAGCGGGCGCGTCGCGCGAACTTCATCTACGGCTCCAGCAAGGCCGGCCTGGACGCTTTCGCGCAGGGCCTGGGCGACGCGCTGCACGGCACGGGCGTGCACGTCATGGTCGTACGCCCCGGCTTCGTCCGTACACGGATGACCGCCGGCCTGCCCGAGGCGCCCCTGGCGACCACGCCCGAGGCGGTCGCGACGGCCGTGGAGCTGGGGCTGCGCCGCCGCGCGGAGACGGTGTGGGTACCGGGCGCCCTGCGCGTGGTGATGGCGGCACTGCGCCACCTGCCGCGCGCGGTGTTCCGGCGGCTGCCGATCTGACGCGGCTGCCGATCTGACGCGGTCGCCGGTCTGATGCCGATTCAGCGGGTGGGGACCGAGCCGCGTTCCGCGGGGCCGGCCTGGGGCGGGACGACCGCGCCGCCGAAGGGGAACTCGCGGAGCTTGCGCCAGACGCCGTCGGCGCCCTGCTCGTAGAGGGCGAAGCCGGTGCAGGGCCACTCGGCCTCGTAGTCGGCGAGTTCCTCGAAGGCGCGGTCCATCGCCGCGTCGTCGATGCCGTGCGCCACCGTGACGTGCGGGTGGTACGGGAACTGCAGTTCGCGCGGGACCGGCCCGACGGGGTCGCGGACCTGCTGCTGGAGCCCCGTGCAGGCCTCCGCTCCCGAGACGACCTGGACGAACACGACCGGCGACACGGGCCGGAACGTACCCGTGCCGGACAGCCGCATGGGGAACGGCCGCCCGGCCGCGGCGACCTCGGTCAGATGCGCCTCGACGGCCGGCAGGGCGTCCTCGTCGATCTCCGTCGGCGGCAGCAGGGTGACGTGCGTGGGGATGCCGTGAGCCGAGGCGTCGCCGAAGCCCGCGCGCAGCTGCTGGAGCTCGCTGCCGTGAGGCTCCGGGACCGCGATCGAGACACCGATCGTTACGGTCCCCACGTCGTCTCCTGTCGTTCAGTTGGCGGGTCGCTGATACGACCACCCGGTTATCGACTGTACGGCCACGGGCGGGTTACGGGCAGGCGCAACCGGAGTGATGTACAGCGCTGTCGGGTGGTACGGCTGTGCGCGGGGGCGGGTTCAGTGCTTGGCGGGCAGGAAACCGACCTTGTCGTACGCCTGGGAAAGGGTTTCCGCGGCGACCGCGCGTGCCTTCTCGGCGCCCTTGGCGAGGATCGAGTCGAGCGTCTCGGGGTCGTCCAGGTACTGCTGGGTGCGCTCCCGGAACGGCGTCACGAAATCGACCATGACCTCCGCGAGGTCCGTCTTGAGCGCGCCGTAGCCCTTGCCCTCGTACTTCTGCTCCAGCTCGGCGATGGTCTCGCCGGTGAGGGTGGAGTAGATGCCGAGGAGGTTGCTGATGCCGGGCTTCTCCGCCGCGTCGAAGCGGATGACGGTGTCGGTGTCCGTGACCGCGCTCTTGACCTTCTTCGCGGTGGCCTTCGGCTCGTCGAGGAGGTTGATGAGGCCCTTCGGCGTGGACGCCGATTTGCTCATCTTGATCGACGGGTCCTGAAGGTCGTAGATCTTCGCCGTCTCCTTGAGGATGTACGGCTTGGGGAGCGTGAAGGTCTCGCCGAAGCGGCCGTTGAAGCGCGTGGCCAGGTCGCGGGTGAGCTCGATGTGCTGGCGCTGGTCCTCGCCGACCGGGACCTCGTTCGCCTGGTAGAGCAGGATGTCCGCGACCTGGAGGATCGGGTACGTGAAGAGGCCGACGGACGCGCGCTCGGCGCCCTGCTTGGCGGACTTGTCCTTGAACTGGGTCATCCGGCCGGCCTCGCCGAAGCCGGTGAGGCAGTTCATGATCCAGGCGAGCTGGGCGTGCTCGGGGACGTGGCTCTGGACGAAGAGCGTGCAGCGGTCCGGGTCGAGACCGGCCGCGAGGAGCTGGGCCGCGGCCAGGCGCGTGTTCGCGCGCAGGTCCTTCGGGTCCTGCGGGATGGTGATCGCGTGCAGGTCGACGACCATGTAGAACGCGTCGTGGGTCTCCTGGAGGGCCACCCACTGGCGGACGGCGCCGAGGTAGTTGCCGAGGTGGAACGAGCCGGCGGTGGGCTGGATACCGGAGAGCACGCGAGGTCGGTCAGAGGCCATGTTTCTTATTGTCTCAGAGGGGTGTGGGTGGTTTCGGCGGGTGGGGAACCGCGGACCGTTCGTGGCTGGTCGCGCAGTTCCCCGCGCCCCTGAGGGCGCTGCCCTGACGGCGTTCGTCAGCCGAGGTCGATCTCCGGGTACAGGGGGAAGCCCGCGACCAGGTCCGTGGCGCGCTGGGAGATCTCGTCCGCCACCTTCGCGTCGAGGACGTGCTGGGCCTTGGAGGGGGCGCCCGACTTGGTCGTGCCCGCTTCCGTGGTGGTCAGGACGCGGTCGATCAGGCCCGCGACCTCGTCCATCTCGGCCGTGCCCAGGCCGCGGGTGGTCAGGGCCGGGGTGCCGATGCGGATGCCGGAGGTGTACCAGGCACCGTTCGGGTCGGCGGGGATCGCGTTGCGGTTGGTGACGATGCCCGAGTCGAGCAGGGCGGCCTCGGCCTGGCGGCCGGTGAGGCCGTAGGAGGAGGCGACGTCGATCAGGTTGAGGTGGTTGTCCGTGCCGCCCGTCACCAGCGTCGCGCCGCGCCGCATCAGCCCCTCGGCGAGGGCGCGGGAGTTGTCGACGATGCGCTGGGCGTAGTCACGGAAGGACTCCTGGCGGGCCTCCGCGAGGGCGACGGCCTTGGCGGCCATCACGTGCGGGAGCGGGCCGCCGAGGACCATCGGGCAGCCGCGGTCGACCTGGTCCTTCAGGGTGTCGTCGCACAGGACCATGCCGCCGCGGGGGCCGCGCAGCGACTTGTGGGTGGTCGTCGTCACGATCTGGGCGTGCGGGACCGGGTCGAAGTCGCCGGTCAGGACCTTGCCCGCGACCAGGCCGGCGAAGTGCGCCATGTCGACCATCAGCGTGGCGCCGACCTCGTCGGCGATCTCGCGCATGATCCGGAAGTTCACCAGGCGGGGGTAGGCCGAGTAGCCCGCGACGATGATCAGCGGCTTGAACTCACGGGCGGTGGCGCGCACGGCCTCGTAGTCCAGCAGGCCCGTGGCGGGGTCCGTGCCGTAGGCGCGCTGGTCGAACATCTTGCCGGAGATGTTCGGGCGGAAGCCGTGGGTGAGGTGGCCGCCGGCGTCCAGGGACATGCCGATCATGCGCTGGTTGCCGAAGGCCTGGCGCAGCTCGGACCAGTCGGCGTCCGTGAGGTCGTTGATCTGGCGGACGCCGGTCTTCTCCAGGAAGGGCACCTCGACGCGGGCGCCGAGGACGGCCCAGAAGGCGACGAGGTTGGCGTCGATGCCGGAGTGCGGCTGGACGTAGGCGTGGCGGGCGCCGAAGAGCTCCCTGGCGTGCTCGGCGGCCAGGGACTCGACGGTGTCGACGTTGCGGCAGCCGGCGTAGAAGCGGCGGCCGACGGTGCCCTCGGCGTACTTGTCGCTGAACCAGTTGCCCATGGTCAGGAGGGTGGCCGGGGAGGCGTAGTTCTCGGAGGCGATCAGCTTGAGCATCTCGCGCTGGTCGGCGACCTCCTGGCCGATGGCGTCCGCTACGCGGGGTTCCACGGCGCGGATGACGTCCAGCGCGGCGCGGTAGGCGGTGGAAGCGGGGGAGAGTTGCTCGGGCATGGGGGACCTCCGGACGTTGCGTTCAGCGTTCACGGTACGGCCCAGGCGCACGGCACTCTCTGCTCGGGCCGCTCCCCGATGGTTTGTCCATCCCAGCGCGCCAGTCACGGCCCGGCGATCAGCCTACCGGCTGGGGCGGGGGAGCGTCTGCCGGGTTGCTCCGCGTTGCCGGGTGCGGGTGCGTTGTGGCTGGTCGCGCAGTTCCCCGCGCCCCTGGAGGGCGAGATCCCCCCACACCGTTCAAAGGATCACGTGGGGCAGGAATCTCGCGTACTCGTCTGTGATCAGGCCCGACGACTCGCGGATGCCCAAGCCCGCCGACTCGTTCTCCACCACCCAGGCGCCCAGGACCACCCGGTTGCCGTCGAAGTCGGGCAGGGGGGCGAGCTGCTGGTAGACGCAGGGTTCGTCCCGGACGAAGGGGTCGGTGCCGGGGGCGTGGATCGTGACGCCCGCGCCCTCTCGGCCGAGGAGGGGCTTGGCGACCCAGCCGTGGGCCGGCAGGTCACGGGGGCCGTCCAGGTGGGCCGGGAGGAGGTTGGGGTGGTCGGGGTAGAGCTCCCAGAGGATGGCGAGCAGGGCCTTGTTGCTGAGGAGCATCTTCCAGGCCGGTTCGATCCACAGCGTGGAGCCCGTGCCGCCGCCGTTGTCGAGGGTGTCCAGGACGTGGGCGGCGAAGCGGTCGGTGGTGAGCCACTCCCAGGGGTAGAGCTTGAAGGCGCTGCGGATGAAGCGGAGGCGGTTGTCGACGAAGCGGCCGGAGAGACGGTCCCAGCCGATCTCCTCCATGGCGATCCAGTCGGTGGCCAGGCCCGCCTGCTCGGCCGTCTCCTTGAGGTAGGCGACCGTCATCATGTCCTCGCCGAGTTCGTCGGCGGAGGAGTACGCGAAGTACAGGGGGCTGCCCGGCGGGAGAAGGGCGGCCTGCTTCTTCCAGGCGTCGATGAGGCGTTCGTGGAGCGAGTTCCACTGGTCGGCGCCGGGGAAGCGCTCCTCCATCCAGAACCACTGGGGTGACGCGGCCTCGACCAGTGAGGTGGGGGTGTCGGCGTTGTACTCCAGGAGTTTGGCCGGGCCGGTGCCGTCGTAGCGGAGGTCGAAACGGCCGTAGAGGGAGGGGAGTTCGGCGCGGCGGTGCCAGGACTCGGCGACCGCCCGGGCGACGCGGGGGTCGGTGATGCCCAGGTCGGCGAAACGGTCCTCGGCGACGATGTGGGCGGCCGCCGCCAGGCACATACGGTGGAGTTCCTCGACGACCTCTTCCAGCGCCTCGATCTCCGGAAGGGTGAAGACGTAGTACGCGCTTTCGTCCCAGTAGGGGCGCAGGGAGTCGTCGGGGTAGCGGGTGAGGGGGTAGATCAGGCCCTGTTCCTCGACGGTCTGCTGCCAGCCGGGGCGGGGCTCCGTCGTGTGGCGTTCCATCTGCGCGGGCCCGCTCAGCCGCCGCCGCTGCCGGAGCCCGAGCAGCCGAAGCCGCCCCGGTCGACGGCCTCGCTGCGGCTGAAGGTGCCGTGGTCGGCGTAGCCGCCGCTGACGTCGGCGTCGTAGTACCAGTCGGCGTCCGTGGTCTTGGACTTGCCGGTCTTCTTGCCGCCCTTGCCCTTGCCGTAGGAGGAGCCGGACGAGGAGGACGAGTTGCAGTTCTTGTCGGCGACGATCTTGTAGCCGTTGATGTAGTCGTAACTGTCCCGGTCCACACAGCGGCGGTCCGGGTCGGAGCCGCAGGCGGACAGAGCCGCCGCGAGGACACCCATACCGCCCAGCACCACCGTGCTGGAGCGCAGTCGCCGTCGTGTCTCGGCCATTTTCGTCTCTCCCCCGTGCTTCTTCGTGTCGTGTACGGCGTCGTGTACCGCGCCGGGTACTGCCGAGCGGTCAGCCTAGAGAGGGGTGAGAGCGGGCGTGCATGCCCCCCTGTCCGCGCCCCCTCCCCTACTGTCGTTTTGTGATCTTTGGAATGGTGTGCGCCCTTGGTGCGGCCGTCTGCTTCGGTACGGCGACGGTGTTGCAGGCGATGGCCGCGCGGGCGGCCGCGGCGACCGGCCCGGGCGGGGACGTGGCCCTGCTGTGGCGGGCGCTGCGGCAGTGGCGGTATCTGCTGGGGCTCGCGCTGGACGGTCTCGGCTTCCTGCTCCAGATCATCGCGCTGCGGTCGGTGCCGATCTATGCCGTGGGGGCGGCGCTGGCAGCGAGCCTCGCGGTGACGGCCGTGGTCGCGGCGCGACTGCTCGACGTGCGGCTGACCCGGATGGAGTGGGGGGCGGTGGGGGTGGTGTGCGCCGGGCTCGCGCTGCTGGGGCTGGCGTCCGGGGCCGAGGGCGACGAGGAGGGGCCGGGCTGGCTGAAGTGGGCGATGCTCGGGGCCGCGGGCGGGGTGCTGCTGCTCGGGGCGGTGGGCGGGCGGCTGCCGGAGCGGGGGCGGGCGCTCGCGCTCGGTCTGGGGGCCGGCTGCGGGTTCGGGGTGGTGGAGGTGGCGGTCCGGCTCATCGACGGGCTGTCGCCCGGGGAGCTCTTCACCAACCCGGCGGCCTACGCGCTGGTGCTCGGGGGCGGGGCCGCGTTCCTGCTGCTGACCTCGGCCCTGCAGCGCGGGTCGGTGACCACCGCGACCGCCGGTCTGGTGCTCGGGGAGACGGTGGCGCCCGCGCTGATCGGCGTGATCTGGCTCGGGGACCGCACGCGGGAGGGGCTGGGCTGGCTGGCGGTGCTCGGATTCGCGGTGGCGGTGGCCGGGGCGCTGGCGCTGTCGCGGTTCGGGGAGGCGCCGGTGGAGTCCGGGGGCGGGGCGGCCGGGGAGGCGGGGGCGGCCGGGGAGGACGCGATCGCACCTAAGTGAGCAGGGCTTTTCCCCAAGGCGGCGCACCTGCCGTAAAGCTTCACGTTCCGGACAGCCGGAAAATTGTTTGTTGAAACTTGAACGCGCGGGAACCGCTTTCCGTACAGGACGGCGTGACCAGTAATCCCGTCACGGTCACCGTGGCCTATCGCGTGACGCCGGGCCGTGCGGCCGACTTCCACTCCTGGGGGTGGGCCATGCTGGGCGCGACCGCCCGGCAGCCGGGATTTCTGGGGGGTGGGGTACTTGTCGACGGAGGGGCGGAGTGGCATGTCGTCTATCGCTTCGCCAGCGAGGGGTCGGCCCTGGCCTGGGAGCAATCACCCTCCCGGACCCAGTGGGACGCCCGGCTGGAGGGGGTCGCGCGGGAGGCGGAGCGCCGGAGAGTGCCGGGCGCCAGGGCCTGGTTCGAAGCGCAGACGCTGACGCCCGCGCCACCGGCACCGCCGAAGAAATGGAAACTGTGGTTCGTGAATATGAGCGCGGTTTTTCCGCCGGTGCTCCTGTTCAATCTGACGGTTCTTCCCTATCTCGGTGACCTCAACGCACTGATACGCACGCTGTTGTTATGTCTGTGTGTGACCGCCCTTGTCACCTGGATTCTCATGCCGCGCCTCCAGCGTTTCTTCAGGAAATGGCTTTACCCGTCGCTCCAGGCGCTTCGTGGGCGGCACAAACGCCGGGCCACGTAGGTCCGCGAACGAACAGAGGGAGGTGGGCGGGTGAAGACCCTGCTCATCGACAATTACGACTCGTACACGTACAACCTGTTCCAGCTGATCGCCGAGGTCAATGGCGAGGAGCCGGTGGTGGTCCGTAACGACGCGCCCGTCGACGGGGTTCCGGATCTCCGGGGGTTCGACAATCTGGTGGTGTCCCCGGGCCCCGGGCACCCGGGTGACGCTCGTGACTTCGGCATCGGGACCAGGCTGCTCGCGACCTCCCCCGTTCCCGTGCTCGGCGTGTGTCTCGGCCATCAGGGCATCGCGCTCGGCGAGCGGGGTCTTGTGGGGCCGGCGCCGGAACCGCGGCACGGGCATCTCTCCACGATCCGGCACGACGAACAGGATCTGTTCCAGGGCCTGCCGCAGCATTTCACCGCCGTGCGCTATCACTCGCTGGCCGTGCGCGAGCCGTTGCCTCCGGCGCTCGAGGCCACGGCCTGGGCGGAGGACGGCGTCCTGATGGGGCTGCGGCACCGCAGCCGGCCGCTGTGGGGTGTGCAGTTCCACCCGGAGTCCGTCCTCACGGAGTACGGCCACCGCATGCTCGTGAACTTCCGCAACCTGACCGCCGCGCGGGCCGGCAAGCTACGCACGAAGAACACGGCGGTGCCGTCCCCCGAGGCACCGGCCCGACGCCGGGCAGTGGTCCCGGAGTGCGACGCGGGGGTCCGGCGGCCGGCGGGGACTCGGAGGGCTACGGCGGCCCAGGCGGCGGTTGCAACGGATTCCCGTCCTGCGGCTGTTGCCGGGGCCGCGCTGAGCAGTCGGGCGGCGGGTGTCTCCGAGGCCGGGACCGACGATCGGGCCCGGGCCGTTCCCGGAGCCAAGGCGAGCAACCGGTCGGCGGGTGTCTCCGGGGCCGGGGCCGGGGCCGGCAGTCGGACCGGGGCCGCGGCGGGTCCGCCGCGGGCCGCGGTACCTCGGCCTGCCGCCGTCTTCCCCGTCTCGGCGATGTCAGGGTCTGACGGGGCCGTAGCGGCCGGAGACGCCGTTCCGGCCGGCGGGGCCACCGCGGGCGCCGACGCCCCCCTGCCCGCCCCACCGCCCACCGCCGCCATTCCCCGCCCCCGGCGCCCCGGCCGGGTCGGCTACCGGCTGCACACCCGCCGGGTCACCGGTGCCGTCGACACCGAGGCGGCTTTCACCCGGATGTTCGCCGCGTCTCGACGGTCGTTCTGGTTGGACAGCTCCCTGGTCGAGCCCGGTCGGTCGCGGTTCTCGTTCCTGGGGGACGACAGCGGGCCGCTCGCCGAGTTCGTGCGGTACGACGTCACGGCCGGGCGCTGTGAGATCGAGCGGGCCGGGCGGCCGGTGCGCAAGGTCGCGGCGAGTGTCTTCGACTATCTGAAGCGGCAGTTGACGAATCGGCGCGTGGACGCGACCGGCCTGCCGTTCGACTTCACCGGGGGCTACGTCGGCTACCTCGGCTACGAGGTGAAGGCCGACTGCGGATCGCCCAACCGGCACCGCTCCCCCGCCCCGGACGCCGCCTGGCTGTTCGCCGACCGGGTGATCGCGGTGGACCACCAGGAGGGCTTCACCTACGCCGTGTGCCTGGCGGAGGACACCCCGCAGGCGGCCCGGGAGGCCGCCGACTGGCTGGAGGGCGCGCTGGCGGACCTCAGCTGCGTGGCGACGGAGCGGGCGCCGCTGCCCGTGCCGGCGGCCCCGGCCGACCCCGGCGCCGCCGAGCCGTGGCTCGTACGGGACCGGGCGACGTATCTCGCGGACATCGAGGCGTGCCAGCGGGAGTTGCGGGCCGGCACCAGCTATGAGGTCTGCCTGACGAACGCCGCCCGTTTACCCGCTCCGCCCGACGCGCTCGACTTCTACCGGACGCTGCGCCGCGACAACCCGGCCCCGTACGCGGCTTTCCTGAGATTCGGGGAGCTGGAGGTGGCCGGTTCCTCGCCCGAGCGGTTTCTGAAGATCGACCGGGACGGTACGGCCGAGGCCCGGCCCATCAAGGGGACCGCGCCCCGGGGCGACGACCCGGAGGAGGACGCCCGGCTGCGGGACGCGCTCGCGTCGGACGACAAGACCCGGGCCGAGAACCTGATGATCGTCGATCTGCTCCGCAACGACCTGGGACAGGTCTGCCGGACGGGGTCGGTGCGGGTGTCGAAGCTGATGGCCACGGAGACGTACGCCACGGTGCACCAGCTCGTCTCGACCGTGGCGGGGCGGCTGCGGCCGGGCACGGACGCGGTGGACTGCGTCCGGGCCTGCTTCCCCGGCGGGTCGATGACCGGCGCGCCGAAGCTGCGCACGCTGGAGATCATCGACTCGCTGGAGACCGAGGCGCGGGGCGTGTACTCCGGCGCCCTCGGCTACTTCGGGTGCGGCGGCGGCGCGGATCTCAGCATCGTCATCCGTACCGCCGTGTTCGCCGACGGCCAGCTGCATCTGGGCGCGGGCGGCGCGATCGTGCTCGGCTCCGATCCGGAGGCGGAGTACGAGGAGATGCTGCTGAAGACCGCGGCCCCGATGCGGGCCCTGCACCAGCACACGGCCGACCGGATACGGCAGCAGGCCCCGTCGGGGGACAGAGCCGAGGCGGCCGGGGAGGCCCGGCGATGACCAGTCCTCAGGTCGAGATGACCAGTGCAAAGGCCGAGGCGCCCAGGCTCCAGGCCGGCGTGCCCGGGCCACGGACCGAGACGAACCGGCCTCAGGCCGAGGTCGCCGGGATGCAGGCCGACGTGACCGGTGCTCAGGCCGAGACGACCAGGCCGCAGGCCGACGTGACCGGTGCTCAGGCCGAGACGGCCAGGCCACGGGCCGAGACGCCCGCGCCTCAGGCCGAGCCGAACCCGGGCGAGGTCGAGGCGCCCGGGAACATGGCGGCCCAGCTCGCCGAACTCGCCGAGCGGCGCGGGTGGAACGGCCGGACCGCCTTTCACCAGGGGCACCGGGCCTGGACCCACGGGGAGGTGCACGACCTCGCGGCCCGTGCGGCCACCGTGCTCGCGGAGCACGGGGTGCGCCCCGGGGACCGGGTGCTGCTGGCGCTGCCCGACTCGCTCGCCTGGGTGACGGCGTTCCTCGCCACCGCCCGGCTCGGCGCCGTCGCGGTCCTGGTCAACCCCGAACTCCCCGCGGCCGACCATGTGTTCCTGGCCGAGGACACCGGAGCGCTGCTGTGCGTGACGGGGCCGGGTCTGGAGGAGCGGTTCGCCCGCCGGGCCTGCCTCGGAGCGGATCAGCTGATGGCACTCACCCCGGCCGCCGAGCCCGCGCCCGCCCACCAGGTCGACGCGCACGCCCCGCTGTACGTCCAGTACACCTCAGGCACCACGGGCCGCCCCAAGGGCGTCGTGCACACGCACGGCGATCCCCGGACGTACCACGACCTGGTCGGCCGGCGGGTGCTGCGGATCACCGCGGACGACGTCACCCTGTCGGTGTCGAAGCTGTACTTCGCCTACGGCTTCGGCAACGCCCTCGTCTTCCCGCTGTTCTCCGGTTCGTCCGCGGTGCTGGTGGACCGGCGCCCCACTCCGGCCACCCTCGACGAGCTGGTCGCCCGGCACCGGGTGACGCTGCTCTACTCCGTGCCGTCCGCGTACGCCGCGCTGGTCGCCGAGCGGGGCCACGGGCACGAGGGCTGCTTCGCCTCGGTGCGGGCCGCGGTGTCGGCCGGCGAGGGACTGCCGGACGGGCTCGCACGGCAGCTGACCGCGCTGCTCGGGGCGCCGGTGCTGGAGCAGATCGGCTCCACCGAGGCGGGCCACGCGTTCTGCGCCAACGGTTTCGCCCACGACCATCCGGGCACCGTCGGCCGTCCCGTGCCCGGCTTCGAGGTGGAGCTGCGCGACCGGGACGGGCGCCCGGTGCCGGACGGCGAGGAGGGCGAGATGTGGGTGCGCGGACCGACGGTCACCCCGGGCTACCTGAACCGGCCCGAGGAGACCGCGCGGACCCTGGTCGGCGGCTGGCTGGCCACCCGCGACCGGGCGTGCCGCGAACCGGACGGCTCCTACCGGCATCTGGGCCGCGCCGACGACATGGAGATGGTCGGCGGCATCACCGTCTCCCCGCTGGAGGTGGAGGCCGTGCTGCGCGGCCATCCGGCGGTGCGGGAGGTGGCGGTCGCGGCGGTGCCCGACGGGCGGGGCGCGAGCCGGCTGCGGGCCTTCGTGGTGCCGGTCGCGTCCGCGCGTGACGGTCTGTCGGACGAGCTGATCGGCCTGGCGCGGGAGAGCCTCGCCGCCTTCAAGGTCCCCCGCAGCGTCAGCTTCGTCCCCTCGCTGCCGCGCACCCCGACCGGGAAGCTCCGCCGCCATCTGGTGCGCCGGGGTGCCTGGTGACCACCTCGGAAAGGAACGGCCTCATGCGACAGTCCCGGCAGACCCGGCCCCGGCCGCCCCTGCTCGCCGATCGCGGCTTCTATCTGGGACCGGTCTTCCGGCGGGCCGCCGACCGGCACGGGGCCGTCTTCGTCACCCTGGACCGGCCGCTGGACGTCAACCCTTCCCTCGGGGTCGACCTGAGCTACACCGTGCTCGCCGAGGTGGTCGAGGAACTCTCCGGCCGGCTGTGGGAGGCCGGGGTGCGGCCCTCGGAGCAGGTCGTCGTGCACAAGGCCGACAACGTCGACATCATGCTGCTGACCTGCGCGGCCTCCAGGATCGGCGCCGTGCCGGTGCTGCTGTCGCCCGCGCTGGCCCCTCAGGTGGCAGGGCAGCTCCTCGCCCGGCTGCGCCGCCCCTGGCTGATCACCGACAGCGCCACCCTGGACGGGCTGAAGGACCTCGCCCTGTCCGGGCTCGTGCGGCGGACGCTCTCGGTGGACGACGCGCCCGGGGCGGAGCCGCTGGCGAAGTACGCCGGCGCCGAGCCGCCTCCGCCGGTCCGGCTCCACCCCCGCGAACCCGCCCTGATCACCCACAGCTCGGGCACCACCGGCGTCCCGAAGCTGGCCGTGCACTGCGCGCAGACCATGTGGAACCGGCTCGTGCCGCAGCAGGCGATGGGCTGGCCCACCCGGGGCGAGCCGGCGGCGCTGCACATGTCGTTCGTGCACTCGCGCTTCTACCATCTGCTCGGCGTCCTGCTGCACTTCGGCAGCCCGCTGGTGCTGATCACCGACCCGGATCCGGCCGCGGTGGGCCCGCTGCTGGTCCGGCACCGGCCCGGCATCGTGGAGACGCACCCCAACACGTTCGTGCTGTGGGAGGAGCTGGCCGACGCCCCCGGGGCCCCGCTGTCCCGGGTCCGGTCGTACGGCTCCACGTTCGACGCGATCCATCCGCGCACCGTACGGCGGCTGCTGGGAGCCTCCCGGCGCCGTACGCCCTGGCTGATCCAGCTGTACGGGCAGAGCGAGACGGGCCCGGTGGCGTTCCAGGTGGTGACGCGGCGCGGTGCCGCCCGGGTGGACGGGCGCCGGGTCGGGACCGGGATACCCGGCTTCACCCGGGTCCGCGTCACCGACGCCGAGGGCAGACGGGTCCCGCCCGGCACGCCCGGCCGGATCGAGGCCCGCACCCGGGGCCGGATCCTCACCTACCTGGGCATGCCGGACCGCTACGACCGTCAGCTCACCGACGGCTGGTGGGAGATGGGCGACATGGGCTACCGGAGCCGCCTGGGCGCGCTGTACCTGATCGACCGGGAGGTCGACCAGATCGACGAGGTGCACAGCAACCTCGAGGTCGAGGACACGCTGATGTCCCGCCTGGAGGAGCTGCGTGAGGTCGTCATCGTGCCGGGCGCGGACCGCGAGCCGGTGCCGGTGGTGTGCGTGCGCGGCGAGCGTCCCCTGGACCCGGAGCGCTGGCGTCGGGCGACGGCGGGACTGCCGGCGATGGCCGAGCCGCGGCAGTGGCGGTTCGAGGATCTGCCGATGACCGCGACCTGGAAGGTGAAGCGCGTGGAGATCGCGCGGATGCTCACCGAAGGCGCCCGCGCATGACCCTGGCCGTGGTCGTGGGCGCCGGACCCGTGGGCCTGTCGGCGGCCCTGGCCCTGCGCGGGCACGGACTGCCGGTGGTGCTGCTGGAGGCCGACCCCGAGGACCGGGAACGGCCGGGCAGCCGGGCCCTGTTCGTGCACCGGGAGACCCTGGGCCTGCTGGACGCGATGCTGCCCGGGCTCGCCGCCGAGATCACCTCGTACGGGCGGACCTGGCACACCAGGCGCACTCTCTACCGGGGACGTGAGGTCTACGCCCGCACCTTTCCGCCGCCGTCGGGTCCGCCGCCCTTCACCAGCCTGCGCCAGACGGACACCGAACGGTTCCTGCGCGCGGCCTGCGAGGGGGCCGGGGTGGAGTTCGTGTGGGGCGCGCGCGTGGCGGGGGTGAGCACCTCGGAGACGGAGGTCCGGCTGACGGGCGAGGACGGGCGGGTGTGGACGGGCGCGTATGCCGTGGCCGCCGACGGCGCCCGCTCGGCGGTCCGGCGCGAGCTGGGCATCGCCATGGAGGGCACGCACGGCGAGGGCTTCCATGTCGTGGTGGACGTCGCCGACGTGCCGGGCGCGGAGCTGCCGCTGGAGCGGGTCTTCCACTACGAGCATCCCGGGGTCGGCGGGCGCAGTGTGATGCGGGTGCCGTTCACCGGCGGTTTCCAGGTCGACCTGCAGTGCCGGGACGACGACGCGCAGGAGGAGTACGGCACCGAGGAGGCCGTACGGCGGTGGCTGCCCGCGATCGTCGGGGACGGCTACGGCGACCGGATCATGTGGGTGTCGACGTACCGCTTCCTGCGCAAGGTGGCGGCCTCGTTCACCGATCCGCACGGGCGCGTGCTGCTGGCCGGGGAGGCGGCGCATCTCTTCCCGCCGTTCGGGGCACGCGGCATGAACAGCGGGATCGCGGACGCGGCGGCCGCCGCCGAGGCGATCGCCACCGGGACCGGCGCGGCGGTCGCGCGCTTCGCCGAGGTGCGGCGGGCGGCGGGCCTGTTCAACAGCGCCGCCGCCGGTACGGCCCTGGACCATCTGCGGCCGCACCGCCGTACCGTCCGGGTCAGACAGCGGGCGGCGGCGGCCCTGGCGCCGGTGCTGCCGTGGTGCGGATCATGGCTGGAGCACGCGCCGTACGGGCCCCGGCACGGGGCGCCGGCCGTCGCGGGCCGCAAGTACTGAGGAGGAGCTGGTGGTGACACGACCGGCGGTGGGCGAAGGCCTGTGGGCGTGGACGCCCGGCCGTGGCCTGGCCCCCGCCCCGGGCGAGGAGGCCGGGGGACGGCTGCTCGTCGCGGACTCGTGGCTGCTGCGCGAGGGCCGGGTGCGGGCCTATGCCCGGCACCGGGAGCGCTTCTCGCGGTCCTGTGCCGAGTGCGGCGGGCCGGAGCCGCGCCGGCTCGTCGCGTTCTGGCAGGACGTGACCGCCGCGCTGCCGCGCACGGGTGAGTGGTTCCCTCGGGTGGAACTCGTGGCGGGCTCCCCGGAGTTGCGGTTGCTGGTGCGTCCCGCCCCGCCGCTCGGCACGGAGATCCGGCTGTGGGCGGCGGGCCAGTCCGAC
This sequence comes from Streptomyces sp. NPDC050546, assembly GCF_044457425.1. NCBI lineage: Bacteria > Bacillati > Actinomycetota > Actinomycetes > Kitasatosporales > Streptomycetaceae > Streptomyces > Streptomyces sp. NPDC050546. The sequence continues at coordinate 479,068 of NZ_JBITGX010000004.1, read as the reverse complement.
CCGCGGGCCGTGCCCCGCCGCAAGGGCCCGGACCTGGAGACCCTGGCCCGGGTGCGCTGCCTGGCCGCCGGCGAGGGCGCTGAGGAGGCGCTGCTGATCGCGCCCTCGGGCACGGTGCTGGAGTCGGCCACCGCCAGCGTGCTGTGGTGGGAGGACGACACCCTCTGTCTGCCCCCGCCCCGGCTGCCCGTCCTGCCGGGTGTGACGGCCGGGCTGATCCAGGAGCGGGCGCTGCGGTCCGGGATCCGGATCGCGCACCGCGAGCGGACCGTGGCCGAACTGGACGGCCGTGAGGTGTGGCTGGTGAACGCGCTGCACGGGATCCGGCCCGTCACGAGCTGGACGGGCCGCCCGATGCGGGTGCCTCCGGCGGAGCGGGCCGGCGAATGGCGGGCCTGGCTGGACGGCCTTGTGGAGCCACTGCCGAGCTGAATTCACAGAAGAACAGAAGACATGACGACGCCGGGCCGAAGAAATTCGACCCGGCGTGATTTCCGCTGTTCGTTTCAGCTTTTCGGCACCAATAGGTCAGCTCTTCGGCACCATGCGCGTGGCTATCGCGATGCGGTTGTAGGCATTGATGACGGTGGCCGCCCAGATCAGCGCGGCGATCTGGTTCTCGTCGAACACCTCGGCCGCCTCGGCGTACACGGCGTCCGGGACGCGACCGTCGTGGACCAGGGTCACGGCCTCGGTCAGCGCCAGTGCGGCGCGCTCCCGCTCGGTGAAGAAAGGCGTCTCCCGCCAGGCGTTCAGGGTGTACAGGCGCTGCTCGGTCTCGCCCTGGGAGCGGGCGTCCTTGGTGTGCATGTCGAGGCAGAACGCGCAGCCGTTGATCTGCGAGGCGCGGATCCTGACCAGTTCGAGCAGTTCCGGTTCGACCTTGGCGTCCTGCGCCGCGGAAACGGCGGCGGAGTGCAGGGAACCCATTGCTGCGGAGACGTCCGGGGTGATTTTCTTCAGGGCGACGCGAGATATGGAAGGGCTTTCACTCATGAGGTGACCATATCCTCGGAAGCGCATTCTCGAAGGGGAATTCGCGCAACGGTCCGGGCGTGATTTATCCGGGCAGTACCGCACACAGCGCGTCCAGCGCCCCGGACCAGGCGTGATCCGGCGGGGTTCCGTATCCGACGACCAGGGCGTCGACCGGAGCGGCCTGCGCGGCGGGGTGGGTGTAGCGGGCGAGTCCGTGCAGCGCGAGCCCCCGCCAGTGGGCTGCCTGGACCACGGACTGCTCGGTGCCGGGCGGCAGCCGCAGCAGGACGTGCAGACCGGCCGCGATACCGGTGATCCGGGCCCCGGGTGCGCGGGCCGCGACGGCGGCGACCAGGGCGTCCCTGCGGCGGCGGTAGCGCAGGCGGGTCGCGCGCACATGGCGGTCGTAGGCCCCGGAGGCGAGGAACTCGGCCAGGGTCAGCTGGTCGAGCACCCCGCAGGTGTCGACGCCGCCCTTCGCCGCCGTGACCTCCTCGGCGAGGCCCGGCGGCAGCACCATCCAGGCCAGCCGCAGCCCGGGGGCGAGGGACTTGCTGGCGGTGCCCAGATAGACCGCCCGGTCGGGGTCCAGGCCCTGGAGCGCGCCGACGGGCTGGCGGTCGTAGCGGAACTCGCCGTCGTAGTCGTCCTCCAGCACCAGCCCGCCGGTGCGGCGCGCCCAGTCGACCACGGCCGCACGGCGGTCGCGGTGCAGGGGCACGCCCATGGGGAACTGGTGGGCGGGGGTGAGGAGGATCGCGTCGGCGCCGGACAACTCGCCCGGGTCCGTGCCCAGTCGGTCGAAGGGCAGCGGGGTGGTGCCCAGGCCGGACCCGGCGAGGAGCCTCCAGTGCACGTCGAGACCGTACGACTCGACCGCGACGGTTCGTGCCCCGCGGGCCCGCAGGACCGTGCCGAGCAGCTTCAGGCCGTGCGCGAACCCGGCGCACACCACGATGCGTTCGGGGTCGGCGCGTACGCCCCGGGCCCGGGAGAGGTAGCCGGCGAGCGCGGCCCGCAGCTCCGGGCGGCCCCGGGGGTCGCCGTAGTCCAGCGCGTCGTACGGGGCGGCGGTGAGGGCGCGGCGGGCGGCCTTGAGCCACTCGGCGCGCGGGAAGGACGCGAGGTCGGGGCTGCCGGGGCGCAGGTCGTAGGCCGGGCGGGTGCGGGCGCGGGGGTGGGGTGCCGTACCGGCCGGCGGGACGACGGTCCGCGCGGCGACCCGGGTCCCCGAGCCCTGCCGGGCGGTGAGCCAGCCCTCGGCGGCGAGGTCGGCGTAGGCGTCGGCGACCGTGTTGCGGGCGATGCCCAGGTCGGCGGCGAGCGCGCGGGAGGAGGGCAGCCGGGTGCCGGAGGCCAGCCGGCCGGAGCGCACCGCCTCGCGCAGGGCGTCGGTCAGCCCCCGGCGCAGGCCCGGGCCGGTCGGCTCCACGTGCAGGTCGATGCCCAGAGTGGCCCATGGTTCCGCCATGGAAATGGACCATACTCCTGGGCTGCTTCCTTCCTAGGGTCGGGAGCATGACGACGCCCACCGACGACACGACGACCACGACACCCGCGACAAGCGCGGAGTACGCCCCCGAGCGGCCCGCCCGCCTGGAGTGGGCCAAGCACGCGCCCGACGTCTACAAGGCGATGGTCCGGCTGGAGACCGCCGCCCGGCAGGGCCTGGACCACACGCTGTACGAGCTGGTGAAGATCCGCGCCTCCCAGGTCAACCACTGTGCCTTCTGCATCGACATGCACACCAAGGACGCCCTCGCGGCGGGCGAGAGCGTCGAGCGGATCGTGCAGCTCAGCGCCTGGGACGAGTCGCGGCACTTCTACACCGCGAAGGAGCTCGCGGCGCTGGAGCTGACGGAGGCCGTGACGGTCCTGACGGACGGGTTCGTACCCGACGAGGTCTACGAGGAGGCCGCGCGGCACTTCGACGAGGCGGAGCTGGCGCAGCTGATCGCCGCGATCACGGTGATCAACGCCTGGAACCGGTTCGGCGTGACCTGCCGGATGGCACCGGGGCACTACCAGCCGGGCCAGTACAAGTGACGGCCCGGACCCGGCTGCTCGACCCGGCGGTGGGCCGGGCCATGTCCACGCTCAGCGCGGTGGCGAAGAAGGGCCTCGGCGACCCGGCCCTGGCCGAACTCGTCGTGCTCCGCGCCTCGCAGCTCAACCAGTGCGCGTTCTGCCTCGACATGCATCTCGCGATCGCCCGCGAGTACGGGGTGAGTGAGCGGAAGCTCGGCATGCTGGCCGCGTGGGAGGAGGCCGAGGACGTCTTCGACGAGCGGGAGCGGGCCGCGCTGGCGCTGACGGAGGCGGTGACCCTGCTGACTGGGGGCACCTCCCAGGCTTTCGGCTCTGGGGGAGGCTTGGTGCCGGACGAGGTGTACGAGAACGCCGCCAAGCACTTCGACGAGGCCCGGCTGGCCCATCTGATCGGGCTGGTCGTCGCCATCAACAACTGGAACCGGATGATGGTGAGCCGCCGGATCCCGCCGGGGGGACACACGCCATGAGCAAGGCCGATGTGTTCCGCGCCCTGCACCACCACCGGGTGCCCGGTGACCCCCTCGTGCTGCCCGGCCCCTGGGACGCGGCCAGTGCGCGGGTGTTCGTGGAGGCGGGCTTCCCGGCTCTCGCCACGCCCAGCGCCGGGGTCGCCGCGTCCCTGGGGTACGAGGACGGGCAGACCCCGGCCGACGAGATGTTCGCCGCGGTCGCCCGGATCGTGCGGGCCGTCGACGTGCCGGTGTCGGCGGACGTCGAGGGCGGCTACGGACTCGCCCCGAAGGAGCTGGTGGAGCGGCTGCTGGAGACGGGGGCGGTGGGCTGCAATCTGGAGGACTCCGAGGACGGGGTGCTCAAGGACCCGCGTGCGCACGCCGACCGGCTGGCCGAGGTGCGGGAGGCAGCCGGTGAGCGGCTCTTCGTGAACGCGCGCGTGGACACCTTCGCCTGCGGGGTCCAGGATCCCGAACGGGCCATCGAGCGGGCCGCGTTGTACGTCGCCGCGGGCGCCGACTGTGTCTACCCGATCGGCGCCCCGCCGGAGGTGCTGCCGCTGCTGCGGGCCGGGATCCAGGGGCCCGTCAATGTGGGGGCCGTACCGGGCGAAGGCCCCTCGCCCGCCGAACTCGGCGCGCGAGGGGCCACCCGGATCACCTTCGGGCCGGGACTCCAGCGGCGGGCCACCCGGGCCCTGCGGGAGATCGCCGGTCAGTTGACGTAGAGCAGGTCAGGACAGCCACTTCTTCCACGTGGACTTGTGGCTGTCCACCCACTTCTTCGCCGCCTCCTCCGGGGTCATCTTCTTGTCGGCGATCATCAGGGAGACCTCGTTCTGGTCCTCGGTCGTCCACTTGAACTTCTTCAGGAAGGCCGCCGCCTTGCCGCCGTTCTTGGCGAAGTCCGCGTTGAGGTACTTCTGCAGCGGCGTGTGCGGGTAGGCGCAGGCGACCTTCTCCAGGTCGGCGTCGCAGCCCTCCTTGTACTCCGGCAGCTTCACCTCGGTCATCGGGACCTTCTTGAACAGCCACTGCGGGGAGTACCAGTAGGTGAGGAAGGGCTTCTTCTCCTTGGCGAACTGCCTCATCTGGGTGATCTGCGCCGCCTCGGAGCCGGCGAACACCACCTGGTAGTCCAGCTTCAGGTTCTTCACCAGCGCCTTGTCGTTGGTGACGTAGGACGGCGAACCGTCCATCAGCTGGCCCTTGCTGCCGCTCTCCGGGGTGCGGAACTGGTCGGCGTACTTGTTGAGGTTCTTCCAGTTCGTGATGTCCGGGTGCTTCTTGGCGAAGTACGTCGGGACGAACCAGCCGATGTGCCCGGTGACGCCGAGTCCGCCGCCGGGGGCGATGGTCTTCTTGTCCTTGACGTACCGCTGCTCCTGCTCGGGGTGGCCCCAGTCCTCCAGGAGCGCGTCGACGCGGCCCTGGCTGAGCGCGTCCCAGGCGGGCACCTCGTCGACCTGGACGGTGTCGACGCGGTAGCCCAGTTCGTTCTCCAGGAGGTACTGGGCGACGGCCACGTTGGCCTGCGCGCCCACCCAGGACTGCACGGACAGGGTCACGGACTTGGCGCCCTGCGCGTTGGCGAAGGGCGAGGCCTGCTTGGTCATGTCGGCGGCGCCGCAGCCGGTGAGCAGCGCCAGGGAGCTGACGGTGGCGGCTATCGCCGTCGTACGGACTCGCATGTCAGGCTCCCTTCTTCGCGCGCCGCTCGGTGGGCTGGGTCACCCGGTCGAGCATCAGGCCGAGGCAGACGATGGCCGCGCCGGCCACCAGACCGGTCGCCAGGTCGCCCTGGGCGAGGCCGAAGACCACGTCGTAGCCGAGCGCGCCACCGCCGACCAGGCCGCCGATGACGACGACGGCGAGGACCAGGACGAGGCCCTGGTTGACGGCGAGCAGCAGCGCCGGGCGGGCCAGCGGGAGCTGGACCTGCCTCAGCTGCTGCCAGCTGGTCGCGCCGAGCGAGCTGGAGGACTCCAGCGCTGCGGGGTCGACCTGGCGCAGGCCCTGGGTGGTGATACGGACGACGGCGGGCAGCGCGTACACGATCGCGGCGGCGACGGCCGGGGCGCGGCCGACGCCGAAGAGGGCGACGACCGGGATGAGGTACACGAACTGCGGCATGGTCTGGAAGACGTCCAGGACGGGACGCAGCAGCCGCTCCAGACGGTCGCTGCGGGCCGCCGCGATGCCGATGGCGAAGCCGAGGACGAGGGTGACGGCGACGGCGGCGAGGACCTGCGACAGGGTGTCGAGGGAGGGCTTCCAGACGCCGAGCACGCCGATCGCGGCCATGGCGAGGACGGCGGTGAGCGCGGTGCGCCAGGTGCCGATGACCCAGGCCAGGGCGGCGACGATGAGCAGGACCGACCACCAGGGCAGCCCCTGCAGGCTGTCGCGCATGGGGTCGAGGACCCAGGTGGTGAAGTGGCCCGCCCAGTCGGCGGTGCCGCCGACCACGGGGACGCCGGAGTAGAGATGCGCGGTCATCCAGTCGACCGCGCGGTTGACGGGCTCGGCGATGCCGACGACCCAGGACTCGGGCCAGTCGAGCCGGCCGACGAGCCGCCCGGCGACCGCCACGGCGGCGAAGGCGACCAGGGCGTACAGCCAGCCGAGTCCGCGCCGGGGCTCCGGTTCGGCGCCGAGCCGCTCCCCCGCCGCGCCCGTGACGCGGTCCAGGACGACGGCGAGCAGCACGATCGGGATACCGGCGGCGAGCGCGGCACCGACGTCGACCGAGGCCAGCGCCTGGTAGACGCGGTCACCGAGACCGCCCGCGCCGATGACGGCCGCGATGACGGCCATGGACAGCGCCATCATGATCGTCTGGTTGAGGCCGAGCAGGAGTTCCTTGCGGGCCAGCGGGAGCCGGGCGGTCAGCAGCCGCTGGCGTGCGGTGGAGCCGAGCGACTCGACGGCCTCCAGCACGCCCTTGTCGGCGCCGCGCAGACCGAGCGAGGTCAGCCGGGCCATGGGCGGGGCGGCGTAGATGACGGTGGCCAGGACGGCCGCCGGGACGCCGATGCCGAAGACCAGCACGACCGGCAGCAGATAGGCGAAGGCCGGGAGCACCTGCATGGTGTCCAGAACGGGGCGCAGCAGGCGGTCCATCCGGTCGGACAGCCCGGCGGCGAGCCCGAGCAGCGCGCCCACCACGACCGAAGCGAGGACCGCGACGACCATCAGGGCGAGGGTCTGCATGGTCGGCACCCACATGCCGAGCAGGCCGCAGGCGAGGAACGCGACGCCCGTGCCGAGCGCGAGCCGGATGCCCGCGACGCGCCAGGCGACCAGCGCGCCCAGGGCCGTGACGCCCGCCCAGCCGACGGCCAGGAGGCCGAGGTAGACGGCCCGTACGGCGATGACGACGACGTTGCTGACGTGGCCGAAGAAGTAGAGGAACAGCGGGTGGCTGTCGCGGTTGTCGATGATCCAGTCGCTGGCCTTGGCGAGCGGCTCGGAGAAGTCGACGGTCAGTGCGGTGGGCCAGCTGCCGCTCGCCCAGCGGGCGTTGGCCAGCGGCACGAGGATCGCGGCGGCCAGGGCGAGGAGCAACAGCTTGTGCACGGCCCGGTGCTTGAGGAGGCCGGGCAGGCCGACCCGGGGCGGGTTCGCGGTGATGGTCGCCATCACACCGCCTCCTTGGTCTTCTCCGTCCCGGGCGGAGCGGGCTGCTCCGTGCCGGCGACGACACCGAGCAGCGTGTCGGAGTCGACGACGCCCACACACCGGCCCTTGTCCACGACCCGGGCCGGGGCGCCGGCGCGGGCGACGGCCTCGATCGCCTCGGAGACCGTCGCGTCGGGCGGGACCGCCGGTCCGCTGCCGTCCAGGTCCGCCGAGGGGTTGCGCATGGCTGTGCGGACGGTGAGGACCTGCTCGCGCGGGACGTCCCGGACGAACTCGCGGACGTAGTCGTCGGCGGGCGAGCCCACGATCTCCTCGGGCGTGCCGAGCTGGACGACCTGGCCGCCGCGCATCAGGGCGATGCGGTCGCCCAGCTTGAGGGCCTCCTGGAGGTCGTGCGTGATGAAGACCATCGTGCGGCCCTCCTCGCGGTGCAGCCGGACCACTTCCTCCTGCATCTCCCGCCGGATGAGCGGGTCGAGCGCGCTGAACGGCTCGTCGAAGAGGAGGACCTCGGGGTCGACGGCGAGTGCGCGGGCGAGGCCCACGCGCTGCTGCTGGCCGCCGGAGAGCTGGCTGGGGCGGCGGTGCTCCATGCCGTCCAGGCCGACCTTGGCGACGACCTCGGCGGCCCGCTCACGCCGCTCGGCCTTGCCGACGCCCTGGATCTCCAGGCCGTAGGCGACGTTGTCGAGGACCGTGCGGTGCGGCAGCAGGCCGAAGTGCTGGAAGACCATGGCGGCGCGGTGGCGGCGCAGTTCGCGCAGCCGGGAGCGGTCCATGGCGCGGACGTCCTCGCCGTCGATGGCGATGGTGCCGGCGGTCGGCTCGATCAGCCGGGTCAGACAGCGCACCAGCGTGGACTTGCCGGAGCCGGACAGGCCCATGACGACGAAGACCTCGCCCTTGCGCACATCGAAGCTGACGTCGCGGACGGCGGCCGTGCAGCCGGTGCGCGAGCGCAGCTCGTCGGCGTCGAGGGCGGTGAGCTCGGGGTCGGCGGGGACGCGCTCGGCCTTGGGGCCGAACACCTTCCACAGGCCCTCCACCGAGAAGACGGGGGTGGTGTCCATGCTCTGCTCCTCCGTGGGGGGTTCCAGGGTCGGTATCTCGGTCACCGGTCACCACCGCCGATCAGCTCGGCGGCCTTCTCCCCGACCATGAGCACGCCGATCATCGGGTTCACGGTGGTCATGGTGGGGAACACGGAGGCGTCGGCGATGCGGATGCCCTCCAGGCCCCGGACGCGCAGCTCGGGGTCGACGACGGCGAGCCGGTCGTCGGCGTCGCCCATCTTGCAGGTGCCCGCGGGGTGGTAGACGGTGTGCGCGACCTTGCGGGCGTACTCGCTGATCTCCGCGTCGTCGGTCACGTGCGGACCGGGCGCCACCTCGCGCTTGAGCCAGCCGGCCAGCGGCTCGGTCTTCGCGATCTCACGGGCGATCTTGATGCCGTCGACGAGGGTCTGACCGTCGTAGTCGTCCTCGTCGGTGAAGTAGCGGAAGTCCAGGGCCGGCTTGACCTCGGGGTCGGCGCTGGTCAGGTAGAGCCGGCCGCGGCTCTTGGGCTTGGGGATGTTCGGGGTCATCGAGACGCCGAACTCCGGCCGCTGGTAGCCCAGTCGCTCCGGGTTGTCCGTGAAGGGGATCTGGTAGAAGTGGAACATCAGGTCGGGGTGCGGCTGTTCGGGGTCCCGGCGCACGAACAGGCCCGCGTCGGAGTCCATCGCGGAGTTCTCCGGGATGGGGCCGTTCGTCTCCCACACGATCACCGACTCGGGGTGGTCGAGCAGGTTCTCGCCGATGCCCGGCAGGTCGTGCGTGACGGGGATGCCGAGCTTCTCCAGGTCCGCCTTCGGGCCGATACCGGAGTGCATCAGCAGCCGCGGCGAGTCGACCGCGCCGGCACAGAGCAGGACCTCGTTGCGGGCCTTGACGAGGATCTCCTCGCCGTCCTTGGTGCGGACGTGCACGCCCTCGGCGCGGTTGCCGTCAAGCTCCAGCTTGTACGCCCAGGTCTCCAGCAGGATCGTCAGGTTGGGCCGCTCGTCCATCACCGGGTGCAGATACGCCACCGACGCCGAGGAGCGCTTGTTGTTCTCCGGGTGGTAGGCGAGGTCGAAGAAGCCGACGCCCTCGGTGAACGGCTTCTTGTTGAAGCCCTCCACGCGCGGCACGTTCAGCGCCGCCTGGGCCGCGTCGACGAAGTCACGGGCGATGGCGTTCCGGTCCTTCTCGTCGACCGGGACGACGTTGTTGAGCAGCCGCGCGAAGTACGCCTCCATCTGCACCGCGCCCCAGCCCTTGGCGCCGGCGGCCTCCCACTCGTCCCAGTCGGCCGGCAGCGGCTTGAAGGCGATCAGGGTGTTGTGCGAGGAGCAGCCGCCCAGGACCCGGGCGCGGCTGTGCCGGATATGCGAGTTTCCGCGTGGCTGCTCGGTGGTGGGGTAGTCGTAGTCGAGCTCGCCGCCCAGCAGGCCCATCCAGCGGCGCAGGGTCAGCACGTCGTCGCGGCCGACGTCGCTGGGGCCGCCCTCGATGACGGCGACGGTCACGTCGGGGTTCTCGGTCAGGCGGGAGGCAATGACGGAACCTGCGGTTCCGCCGCCTATCACGACATAGTCGTACTCGTGACTGGTGTGGGACATGGCGTACTTGCTCCAGAGGGGATGAACCAGCGGGGACGAAGAGGTCGGGCTCGAAGGGTGAGGGAGGTCAGCCCGCGAACCAGCGCACCGGCTTTGGAGCGAGGTTCTGGTAGACGTGCTTGGTCTCTCGGTACTCGGCGAGTCCGGCCGGGCCGAGCTCCCGGCCCACCCCGCTCTTGCCGAAACCGCCCCACTCCGCCTGCGGCAGGTAGGGGTGGAAGTCGTTGATCCAGATCGTGCCGTGCCGCAGCCGGCCGGCCACGCGCCGGGCGCGGCCCGCGTCGGAGGTCCAGACGCCGCCCGCGAGGCCGTACTCGGTGTCGTTGGCGAGGGTGACGGCCTCGTCCTCGGTGCGGAAGGTCTCGACGGTGAGGACCGGTCCGAAGACCTCCTCCCGGATGACGCGCATCTCGCGGTGGCAGTGGTCGAGGACGGTCGGCTCGTAGAAGTAGCCGTTCTCGGGGCGCTGCGGGGACGGCTCGGGGCGCTTGCCGCCGGAGCGCAGCACCGCGCCCTCCTTGAGGGCGGACTCGACGTACATCTCGACCTTGGCGCGCTGCTGCTCGGAGACCAGCGGGCCGCACTCGACACCGTCCTCGGTGCCGCGGCCGAGTCGGATCTTCTCGGCGCGGCGGGCCAGTTCGGCGACGAAGCGGTCCCGGACCGACTCCTCGATGATGAGGCGGGCGCCGGCCGAGCAGACCTGGCCGCTGTGGATGAAGGCGGCGTTGAGGGCCTGGTCGACGGCGGTGTCGAAGCCCTCCTCGGTGGCGCAGGCGTCGGCGAAGACCACGTTGGGGTTCTTGCCGCCGAGTTCGAGGGCGACCTTCTTGACGCCGGGCGCGGCGGCCTGGGCGACCTTGGTGCCGCTGACCAGACCGCCGGTGAAGGAGACCAGGTCGACGTCGGGATGCTCGGACAGCCGCGCGCCGACCGAGTGGCCGGGCCCGGTGACGATGTTGGCGACGCCGGCGGGCAGCCCGGCCTCGACCAGCAGCTCGACGACCGCGATCGTCGTCATCGGCGTGATCTCGCTCGGCTTGATGACGAAGGTGTTGCCCGCCGCGAGCGCCGGGGCGATCTTCCAGCTGGCCTGCAGCAGCGGGTAGTTCCAGGGCGTGATCATCGCGCAGACGCCGATGGGCTCGTGCACGACGACGCTGTGGATCTCGGGCGAGCCCGCGTCCACGACCCGGCCGGGGGCCTCGCCCGCGACCAGGTCGGCGAAGTAGCGGAAGGCGTCGGCGACGCAGTCGATGTCGACGCGGCCCTCCTCGACGGTCTTGCCCGCGTCCTGGGCCTCCAGCCGCCCGAGCTCCTCGCGGTCGCGCACCAGCAGGTCGGCGACGCGCCTCAGCAGCGCGGCGCGCTCGGCGACGGGCGTGCGGGGCCAGTCGCCCTCGTCGAAGGCGCGCCGGGCGGCGGCGATCGCCAGGTCGGTGTCTTTCTCGTCGCCCTCCGCGACCACGGCGAACGGCAGCGCGTCCGCGGGGTCGAGGATCTCCCGGGTGGCGCCGGAGACGGCCGCACGCCACTCGCCTCCCGCGTGGATGGTGCTGCGCGCCTGAAGTACGTTGCTTTCCGCCATGACCGCTTTCGCCTTCCGTTCCTGATCAGCGCCCTTGTGTCACACACGTGTCACTAAGAGACCGAGTGCGCCTGCCCTCACCCCCTGGATGCATGCACGATCCGTGGCCGAAAGTGCGCTGTGTCACTGAGGATGCGGGCAAACGCGGGCGAAAGCCCGCAGGCCCCGCACCGGAACCAACCGGTACGGGGCCTGCGTGGAGAGGCTCGGGTCAGATGAGGCCGAGGCCGCGGACCGCCTCGCGCTCCTCCTCGAGCTCCTTGACGGAGGCGTCGATCCGGGCGCGGGAGAACTCGTTGATGTCCAGGCCCTGGACGATGTCGTACTTGCCGTCCTTGGTGGTGACCGGGAAGGAGGAGATCAGGCCCTCCGGGACGCCGTACGAACCGTCCGACGGGATGCCCATGGAGACCCAGTCGCCGTCGGCGGTGCCGTTGACCCACGAGTGGACGTGGTCGATGGCGGCGTTCGCGGCGGAGGCGGCCGACGAGGCGCCGCGGGCCTCGATGATGGCGGCGCCGCGCTTGGCGACGGTCGGGATGAAGTCCTCGGCCAGCCACTTCTCGTCGTTCACGACCTCGGCGGCGTTCTTGCCGGCGACCGTGGCGTGGAAGATGTCCGGGTACTGGGTGGCGGAGTGGTTGCCCCAGATCGTCAGACGCTTGATGTCGGCGACCGTCGAGCCCGTCTTCTTCGCGAGCTGGGTCAGCGCGCGGTTGTGGTCGAGGCGGGTCATCGCGGTGAAGCGCTCGGCCGGTACGTCCGGGGCGGCGGCCTGGGCGATCAGCGCGTTGGTGTTGGCCGGGTTGCCGACGACCAGGACCTTGATGTCGTCCGCGGCGTGGGCGTTGATGGCCTGGCCCTGCGGCTTGAAGATGCCGCCGTTGGCCTCGAGGAGGTCACCGCGCTCCATGCCCTTGGTGCGGGGGCGGGCGCCGACGAGCAGCGCGACGTTGGCGCCGTCGAAGGCGACGTTCGGGTCGTCCGAGATGTCGATGCCCTGGAGGAGCGGGAACGCGCAGTCGTCGAGCTCCATGGCGGTGCCCTCGGCGGCCTTGAGCGCGGGGGTGATCTCAAGGAGGCGCAGCTTGACCGGCACGTCCGCGCCGAGCAGCTGGCCGGAGGCGATGCGGAAGAGCAGGGCGTAACCGATCTGGCCGGCCGCGCCGGTGACGGTGACGTTCACGGGAGTGCGGGTCATGGCGTTCTCCGTATGACAGCTGGCGGTGGGGCGGTCCCTGCCCCGGACGTCTGATCGATCTCTTGGTATCAAGAGATCCACCAGCGGTCAGGCTATCGCGCATCCGGTATCTCGCACGGCCGGGTCGGTGTGGCCCACCCCACAACCCTCCCGGAGCCCACGCAAAAGGCGGCCGCCCGTCCGGGAGAGGTGGACTGGGGCGGCCGCCGGGGGGAACCGACTGTGCCGGACTCCCGTGGGGGTACGGTTCGCGTGCCCCCGATTCCCCCGGCCATTCCTCCGTCTCCGAAATTCGTTCGGACGGCCCGCCGGAGCGACCTCGGATGCCATGTCGGCAGCGGCGCCGTCGTGGCCGATCGCGCAGTTCCCCGCGCCCCTGACGGCACTGCCGACCTGCCCCTTTCAGGGGCGCGGGGAACGGCGCGAACAACCCCCACCGGCCCGTACCCGCCACCCCCGCCGCCCCCGACGCCCCCCCCGGCGGCCTACTCCGTGCAGCCCTGCCCACCCGCGGCCAGGGTCGCGCAGGCCTTCGCGTCGGCGGCGTTCTTCACCGCCACCATCGGGGTGTACGCGATCGCGTCACCGGCGACGGTGATGCTTCCGGACTGCTTCGCCTTGCCCGCGCTGATCTCGACCTCGTCGCCCTGGGTCGCCTGGGTGACACGGCCCCAGGCCGCCTTGCAGGTCTCGCTGTAGCGGACCTCCACGACGGTGGTGCCGACGGTCGCGGTCTGCGCCGTGGTGACCAGGTCACCACTGCACCCCATGGCCTCCGCGTCCTTGCCGGTGCAGCTGTCGCCGCTGCACTTCACACCGGGCGGCAGATCCGGGTTCGTGGTGGCGCTCGGCGTGGGCGACTTGGTACCGCCCTTGGCCTCGTCGTCGCCACCACCACCGGTGAGATAGAACGCGCCGGCGATCACCACGAGCACGCCCACGACACCCGCGAGGAACGTCGCGGTCCGCCGCTTGCCCCCGGCGGAGCCCTTCGCCCGGGCCGGGGCGGCGCCCCGCGGCGACCGGTGCTGCGAGCCCGCGCCCGCACCCGGCGTCCGGGCAGGCCCGTCGGTCGCTCCGGCGGGACCGCCGCCCGCACCGGGCCGGGACCCGCCGCCGATGCCAGTGCCGCCGCTGATGCCAGTGCCCGCGCCGGTGCCGGCGGAGCGGCCGCCCGACGGCGACGGACCCTGGTACCCGGCGATGCCCCACGAGTTGACCCCGGTCGCACCGCCCCGGCCGCCGTCCTCCCGCGCACCACCGCTGGTGGAGGAGTCCTGGACCTCCGGCGCCGTCGGCTGCGGCGGCACGGTCGGGGCCACTCCGGCCGGCCCCGCGATACCCGGCGTGACCGTGGCACTGCCGCTCCGGCGGGCGGGCTTGTCGTCACCCCGGGAAGCCGACTTGCCCGAAGCGGCCTTGCCGCCGGAGGCCGTCGTACCGCCGCTCTTGGAGCCGGCCGACGGGTCGCCGAAGTCCTGCCCGCCGAACTCCCCGAGCGCGGCGCGCGCCTGGGAGATCCGGATGGCCTCCATCGTCATGTCGTGCCGCATCTCCGAGCGGCTCCAGGCACGCTCGGCGAGCTCCCACATGGTGGTCAGGTGCAACGGATTGGTCCCGGTCACCTCGGCCAGCGCCACGATCGCGCCCTTGGGCGCGAGCAGCCGGCCGTTCAGATAACGCTCCCACGACGTCTTGCTGTAGCCCGTGCGGTCCGCCACCGACGCGATGCTCAGACCACTGCGGTCCACGAGTCTGCGCAGCTGGCTGGTGAACTCCCTGATCTGTGGATCGAGCTCATCCGGCAAGGCCCTCCAACGAGGCATTGCTTCCCCCCTCTTCCCCCCGGTCGTGCTGATATTTCCCGCGCTGTTCGCCCCGCGCGTTGGCGGCCTTGGCCGAGTCCCCGTTCTGGTTACCCACAGGGATGCGCAGACTCAGGATCTCAGTTCCCCCACTGGGGGCGCACAGAAGCATGCAGACCGCGCGCGATACACCCTGGACCGTCCTGATTGTCCACGCCAACCCCGTTGTCGCACCACTTCGTGCGGAATCCGCCACAGGAAGTACCGGAACTGTCACTTCCGTGCCACAGCGCTCTGACAGCCGTTGAACAGGCCGTTCGCCGTGCAGGAGGGTTGGTCCGTGGCGGCGGCCCGTCCTTCCTCGGGGGAGAGGACGGACCGCCGTCGGGTCATTCGCTGGTGACCGTGAAGTGCAGCGTGTCCTTCAGGAACGGGAGCTGCAACCACGGTTTCGGCTGTGCCATCAGCGCCAGCAGGACGATCGTCAAGCCCAGCACGCCGTACGTCACGATGTCCGTGAAGCGGGAGCGGACGGCGAGCATGCCGACGTCCGGCAGCAGCCAGCGCAGCACGCCACTGCCCAGCAGGGCGACGCCGATCAGCAGCGTCCCGAGCCGGAACTGGTCGAAGGCGGTCACCAGCAGTCCGAGCCCCACCAGCCCCAGCACGGCGAGGACGGGCCACTGCCGCACCGGCGCCGACGCGTCCCCGGACACGGCCCGGCCACCGCCCTCGGGCCGCGCGGTGTCCTTGGTGAAGAGCGGGAACCGCCGGGTGACCCGCCGCGGCCGCCCCTCGGCGTCGGGCGCACTGACCGGGTCCCGGACGGTGAGGTCGTCCTCACCCGCTTCCGACCCGCCGGAAGCCCCCGGCCCGGCCTGCCCATCCGACCCGGCCGAAGCACCCTGGCGCACCTGCCTCTCGGGCTCACCCGAAGCACCCCGGCCCACACGCCCGTCCAGCTCGGCCGAGGCGGTCGGGCCGACCTTTCCGGCCTCGACGCTCCCGCCGCCCGCCGCGCTCCTCGCGCTCCGCTCAGCCGGCACTGCGCTCCGCCGCCTCGACCACGTTGACGAGCAGCTGGGCACGGGTCATCGGGCCGACTCCGCCGGGGTTCGGGGAGATCCAGCCGGCGACCTCGGCCACGTCGGGGTGGACGTCGCCCACGATCTTGCCCTCGGCGCTGCGGGAGACGCCGACGTCGAGGACGGCCGCGCCCGGCTTGACGTCCTCGGCGCGGATCAGATGGGCGGAGCCGGCCGCGGCGACGATGATGTCCGCGCGCTTGAGGTGCGCCGACAGATCGCGCGTGCCGGTGTGGCACTGGGTCACCGTCGCGTTCTCGCTGCGCCGCGTCAGCAGCAGCGGCATCGGCCGGCCGATGGTCACGCCCCGGCCGATCACCACGACCTCCGCGCCCTTGATCTCCACGCCGTAGCGGCGCAGCAGGGTCAGCACGCCGTTCGGGGTGCAGGGCAGCGGGGCCGGCTCGTTCAGGACGAGGCGGCCGAGGTTCATCGGGTGGAGCCCGTCCGCGTCCTTGTCCGGGTCCATCAGTTCGAGGATGCGGTTCTCGTCGATGCCCTTGGGGAGCGGCAGTTGCACGATGTACCCGGTGCAGGCCGGGTCCTCGTTCAGTTCGCGGACGGCGGCCTCGATCTCCTCCTGCGAGGCCGTCGCGGGCAGCTCGCGCTGGATCGAGGCGATACCGACCTGCGCACAGTCACGGTGCTTGCCGGCGACGTACTTCTGGCTGCCGGGGTCGTCCCCGACCAGGATCGTGCCGAGGCCGGGCGTGACGCCCTTCTCCTTCAGCGCCGCCACGCGGGCGGTCAGATCGGACTTGATCGCGGCTGCGGTGGCCTTGCCATCGAGAATCTGGGCGGTCATGACCCCATCCTCGCGGATGACCCGCCCACGGTTCCAATCCGGCCACAATCCGGGCACCGGGGGCCGCTCCTCCCGTATCCGCCCATGATCAGCGATGTTGCACTTGCACAACACATCGGGAATGCGGCTGGACAAGCCCGTCACCGGTGCAGAACGATGACATGACAAGTGCCGCGGGCAGTTCAACGGGGGGACGGTCGCAATACGAAGTACTTCTCCTCCGTGCGGATGACCCGCGTCGTCCCCGCACTCGAAATACCAACGGAGGAAAGTCAGCCATGAGCTACGGCGACCCGAACAACCCCTACGGCGCTCCCCAGGGGCAGCAGCCGGGCTACGGCTACCCGCAGCAGCAGGGCCAGGCCCCCGGCTACGGCTACCCGCAGGCCCCTCCGGTCTCCCCCTACGGCGCCGGCCCCGCAGCGCCGACCACGATGCCCGGTTCGGTGAGCGCCGCCCGCGTGATGGTGTGGGTGATCGTCGGCCTCCAGGTCGTCGCCGTGGCCCTCCTCGCCTTCGCCGCCGCCGCCATCAACGCCGCGAAGGACGACGAGTCCCTCCAGGACAACGTCGCCTTCCAGGACCTGGTCGGCCAGTCGACCGGCCTGATCTGGGGCTACGTGGTGTTCGGGCTGGCCTGGCTGGTGTTCGCCGCCGTCCTGGCGACGAAGTTCAAGAACGGCGGCAACGGCGCCCGGATCACCATCCTGGTGTTCGCCATCATCACGGCCGTCCTCGGCATCTACCCGTTCGTCATCATGGGCCTGGTGCACACCGTCCTGGCCATCCTGGTCGCGGTGTTCGTCGGCAACGCCAACGGCAAGGCCTGGTTCAACCGCCCCAGGTACTGAACGGACCCGGTCGACCGGACCAGTTCACGCCAATCACTTCCAAGGGCCGTGTCTCACCCGTACGAGGGGGGCACGGCCCTGGTGCGTCGCCCTAGTCTGACGGTGGTAGCTGTGCAGGCACGGGGAGAGCACCTTGTTCAGCATCATCGTGGTACCTCCGCCGACCACGGAGGACGAGCGAAACCGCACCCAACACAGACTCGCGCCCGGCGAACGCCTCACCTTCGGCCGGTCCGCGCACGACAACGACCTGCCCATCGCCCACGACGGGGTCTCCCGCCGGGCCGGTGAGATCACCGCGCAGGGCGCCTTCTGGATCCTGAGCAACCTCAGCCGCGAGCAGACCTACGTGGTGGAGAACCCGGAGGGCGCCGGCGAGCACGTCAAGGTGGCGCCCGGGCGGCTGGACGCGCCGGTCCCCTTCGAGTTCTCGCGGATCGTGCTGCCCGCCGCCGGCGACCTGCTGGCGCTGGAGGTGTGGGCACCGCGCCACGACTATCTGAGCGGCACGGGCGGCCTCGACGGCGCCACGACCGCTCCGGCCTTCTCGGTCGACCGCACCAAGCGCTACTTCGCGGTCCTGGCGGCCCTGTGCGAACCGCGACTGCGCGGCACCCCGCACGCCCCGCTGCCCACCGTCGACCAGGTCGCCGAGCGCCTGCGCCCCGCCTGGCCTGCCGCGTCCCGCACGGCCGTGCAGTGGAACATCGACTACCTCGCCGTGAAGCTGCGCCTCAAACCGGGCCCGGAGAGCGCGGACACGGGCCCGCGGCTCAACGGCAAGAAGGAGTCCCTGGTCTCCCTGGCGCTCCGCTTCGACCTGGTCCGGGAGGACGACCTGGGCGTCCTGGCCGCTCCGCCGGGCGGGAGGCCCCGGTGAACGAGGCCTATGCGGTGCCCGTGCCGAAGGGCTACCGGGTCGGCGCCTGGGAGGTGCGCGAGCCGATCGCGACCGGCGCCTTCGGCAGTGTGTACGCCGCCCGGCGCGTCGGCGAGAGCACGGAGCTGCCCCGGACCGCCGCCCTGAAGTTCCTGCCCACCGGTACGGCCACGCCCCGCCGGCTCAGCCACCTGCGCGAGCTGATCGAGCGGGAGGTCGCGCTGTACCGGCGGCTGAAACACCCGCGGCTGGTGCGGATGTACGAGACGCTGACCGTCGACGACCCGGGCCGTCCGGAGCTGGACGGCGCCACCGTCCTCGTCCTGGAGCGGGCCAAGGGCTCCCTGTCCGCCCTGCTCACGGCGGTGCCCCGGCCCGAGGCGGGTCCCGCGCTGCTCGCGCAGATCTGCGAGGGGCTGGCCCAGTTGCACGACGCGGGCTGGGTGCACGGCGACCTGAAGCCGGCCAACGTGCTGCTGATGGAGGACGGTTCGGTCCGGCTGGCCGACTTCAACATGGCGGCCGAGCTGGAGGGCACCCACGCCTACACCCCGGCCTTCTCGACCCCCGACTACACGCCGCCCGAGCTCCTGTGGACCGAGATCGGCGAACGGGGCCGCCGCATCCGCCCGTCCGCCGACGTGTGGGCCTTCGGCGTCCTCGCCCACCTCGTCCTCACCGACTCCTTCCCGCTGCCCGGCGCCACCCCGGCGGCCCGCCGCGACGCGGCGGCGGCCTACGCCCGCGGCACCGACGAACTGCGTCTGTCGCCCGAACTGGCCGACGACTGGCGGGAGATCGTACGCGCCTGCCTGACCCGGACGTACCAGGACCGCATCACCGGCGACGCACTGCTGCGCCGCGTCCGGGCGGCTGCCGCCGGGACGGCTCACCGGCCCTTCCGGCTGCCCCGGCTGCGCCCGGCCCGCCGCCGCGTGGGCCGTACGTCCGTCGCGGCGGCCATGGCCGCCGGCGCGCTCGCCGCCCTCGCCTACGGCGTCAGCGTCTGGGCCGGCGGTGCCCCGGGCGGCGGTGGCCCGGGCGGCGGTGGCTCCGGTGCCACCGCGAACGTCTCGGCCGCCGCGTACGGCGCCTCCGACCTGCGCACCGACCGGGGCATCCCGCCCGCCTACCGGCTGCTGATCGTGGAGACGGCGCACGACTGCGACCAGAAGGACGTCACCCCGGTCCTGATCGCCGCCATGCTGAAGGTGGAGAGCGACTTCGACCCGGACCTCTCCGACCCCGCCAACGACGAGTACGGCATCGCCCGCTGGACCCCGCGCGTCCTGCGCTGGTGGATGAACGAGGACGGCACTCCCGGCGAGACCGTCCCCCGGCCCCCGTTCCCGCCCGCCGAGTCCATCCCGGCCATGGGCCGCTACCTGTGCTGGATCGCCCCACGCCTGGAACCCGGGCTGCGGGGCGAGCGGCGGGCGCTGGTCGCCGCCGCGTACCGGACGTCGTACAAGACGGTGAACGACGCGGGCGGCGTTCCCCCGGACACTCGCGTCTACGCCGACCGCGTCGCGCACTACCTCAAGGAGTACAGCCCGCCGGGGAAGAGGTGACCCTGGGAATTCTCGGGTACCGCTCCGAAAACACGCTGCTCGGTGTGTCGGAGGATGTGAGGATGGCCGTTCCGAACTCCTTTGATTCGAAAGCAGGTTCATGTATGAGACGCACCCGCGGTGCCTTGGCGGTCGCTGCCGCCCTGACGCCCGTCCTCCTGCTCGCCACCCCGGCCGTGGCCGCCGGCCCGGCCCCGGCGGCAGCCGCCGTGACGGCCGCGGCACCGGCGGACGGCACGCCGGTGGACGAGATGTCGGAGGAAGAGCTCCGGATAGCGATCCTCCGCATCATGGCCGACGAGGACAGCGGACGGGGCGTCAAGAGGGAAGCCAACAAGGCCCTCGACGGCACCGTGGAGGACATGCGCGCCTTCCTCAAGACGGGCTACCGCCTCGCCCAGGCCGAGGACGACCGCGTCGCCATCGCCCGCATCATCGGCGACCCGGACTCCGGACGGGGCGTCAAGAGGGAAGCGGGCAAGGCCCTCGACGCGAACACCCCGGAGGCCCTGCGCGCCTTCCTGGAGACCGGCTACCGCCTCGCCCAGGCCGAGGACGACCGCGTCGCCGTCGCCCGCATCCTGGCCGACCCGAAGATCAGCCCGGCCCTGCGCGCGGCCGCCGAGGACGTCATCGACGGCACTCCGGAGGAGCTGCGCTACTTCCTGGAGACCGGGCAGTACGAAGTGGACGGCTGAGTCGTCCGAGGCGGGTCGGCCGTGCCGCCGACCCGCTCCGCCGCCACCGTCAGTGGAAGAAGTGCCGCGTCCCGGTGAAGTACATCGTGACGCCGGCCTTGCGCGCGGCCTCGACGACCTGTTCGTCACGGACGGAACCGCCGGGCTGGACCACGGCCTTCACGCCGGCCTCGGTGAGGATCTCCAGGCCGTCCGGGAAGGGGAAGAACGCGTCGGACGCGGCGTACGCACCCTCCGCGCGCTCGGCCCCGGCCCGCTCGACGGCCAGCTTCGCGGAGTCCACGCGGTTGACCTGCCCCATGCCCACGCCCACCGAGGCGCCGTCCTTGGCCAGCAGGATCGCGTTGGACTTCACCGCGCGGCAGGCCTTCCAGGCGAAGGCCAGGTCGGCCAGCTCCTCGGCGCTCAGCGCCTCGCCCGTCGCCAGCGTCCAGCCGGCCGGGTCGTCGCCGTCGGCCTGGAGCCGGTCCGTCACCTGGAGCAGCGCACCGCCGTCGATCGGCTTGACCTCCACGGGGGCGGCGGGGCCGTCGGGGCAGCGCAGCACCCGGATGTTCTTCTTCTTGGTGAGGGCCTCCAGGGCGCCGTCCTCGTAGCCGGGCGCGACGATGACCTCGGTGAAGATCTCGGCGACCTGCTCCGCCATCTCCTTGCTGACCGGGCGGTTGACGGCGATCACGCCGCCGAACGCCGACAGCGGGTCACAGGCGTGCGCCTTGCGGTGCGCCTCGGCGACATCCGAACCGACCGCGATCCCGCACGGGTTGGCGTGCTTGATGATCGCGACGGCCGGTTCGTCGTGGTCGTACGCGGCACGGCGGGCGGCGTCCGTGTCCGTGTAGTTGTTGTACGACATCTCCTTGCCGTGCAGCTGCTCGGCCTGGGCGAGGCCACCGCCCTCCGGGGAGACGTAGAGCGCGGCGGGCTGGTGCGGGTTCTCGCCGTAGCGCAGGGTGTGCTCGCGCTCCCAGGTGGCGCCGAGGAAGTCGGGGAACCCCGACTCGTCGACGGGCGCGTAGGAGGAGGCGAACCAGGAGGCGACGGCGACGTCGTAGGCGGCCGTGTGCTGGAAGGCCTCGGCGGCGAGCCGCTTGCGGGTGGCGAGGTCGAAGCCGCCGCTCTGGACGGCCTTGAGGACATCGGCGTACCGGGCCGGGCTGGTGACGACCGCGACCGACGGGTGGTTCTTGGCGGCGGCGCGGACCATCGAAGGACCGCCGATGTCGATCTGCTCGACGCACTCGTCGGGCGAGGCACCCGAGGCGACGGTCTCGCGGAACGGGTAGAGGTTGACGACGACCAGGTCGAACGGCTCGACGCCCAGCTCGGCGAGCTGCCGCTGGTGGTCCTCGAGGCGCAGGTCGGCGAGGATGCCGGCGTGGACCCTGGGGTGCAGGGTCTTGACGCGGCCGTCCAGGCACTCGGGGAAGCCGGTGAGCTCCTCGACCTTGGTGACGGGGACGCCGGCAGCGGCGATCTTCGCGGCCGTGGAGCCGGTGGAGACGAGCTCGACCCCGGCCTCGTGGAGCCCGCGCGCGAGCTCCTCGAGCCCGGTCTTGTCGTAGACGCTGACGAGCGCCCGGCGAAGGGGCCGCTTGTTGCTGTCGGCGGTCACTGGATAACTACCTTTCGTCCCTCAATGCGATGGCCGTTGCGGGCGAGCCGCCCCACGACCTCGACGAGCAGCCTTCGCTCGACGTCCTTGATGCGCTCGTGCAGAGCGCTCTCGTCGTCCTCGTCCCGGATCTCGACCACGCCCTGGGCGATGATCGGGCCGGTGTCGACGCCGTCGTCGACGAAGTGGACGGTGCAGCCGGTGACCTTGGCGCCGTACGCGAGCGCGTCCCGCACGCCGTGGGCTCCCGGGAAACTGGGCAGCAGGGCGGGGTGCGTGTTGACGAACCGCCCGCCGAACCGCGCGAGGAACTCCTTGCCGACGATCTTCATGAAGCCGGCGGAGACGACGAGGTCGGGCTCGAAGGCGGCGACGGCCTCGGCGAGGGCGGTGTCCCACTCCTCGCGGCTCCCGTGGTCCTTGACCTTGCGGACGAAGGTCGGCAGCCCGGCGCGCTCGGCGCGCGCCAGCCCCTCGATGCCCTCGCGGTCGGCGCCGACGGCCACGATCTCGGCCCCGTACGCCTGCGCGCCGGTGGCGGCGATCTCGTCGAGGAGCGCCTGCAGATTGGTGCCGGATCCGGAGACCAGCACGACGAGGCGCTTGGCGCGCGGGGCCACGGGCTTGGCGGCCACGGTGGGGGCCTTTCTCGGGGAAGCGTCTGTCCGGGCGGCCGGACTGTGACGTTTGTACATTCATACGAATGCTTCGGGCCCCCTGATACGGGGAAGCCTACGAACCGGCCGACCGTCAGCAACGATACCGGCACACCGGACGGCCCCCACGGGACGGGGGCGTGGCCGGAAGGTAGCGTCTGGGCGGAGCCGGTTCGGGAACGCCGTCCGGGCGTGGTGCGTTCAGGAGGGTGACGGAGCCGGTCCCGACGCCGCACCGACCTCTGTCCGTCCAGACCTGATCCCCACTCCTGACCCCCAGCCTTACTCACCGTCCTACTCACCAACGGGAAGACGCTCACTTGATGCCGGACCGCAGCCTGCGACTCCTCACGTTCCCCCCGCTGTCGGCACAGGGAGGGGAGCGCGGCGCCGTGCTGCTGCGGGAGCGCCCCAGCTCACCGCCCGACGCGCAGTCGGACGGCTCCGGCGGCGACGGGCGAGAGCGCGGCTCCCAGGAGGACAACCCCTTCGCCCCGCCGCCCGAGGGCACCCCGGACCGGCCCTGGCAGCCGCGCCGCCCGTCGGGCGACGACTCCCAGGACGGCGACGGGGGCGACCGTGCGCCGTGGGGCAGTCAGTGGAGCGACCGCCAGCCCGGCCGCTCCCCCGACGGCTTCGGCGAGCGCCCCCGCGGCGGCCCCGAGGGCCAGGGCGGCCCCCAGGGCGGCTCGAACCTCCGCTGGGACCCGACGGACCCCTCCCAGCGCCGTGCGCGCTACGCCCTGCTGTCGGGCATGTGGGCCTTCTTCTTCGCCCTGTTCAGCTGGCCGTACGTGGCGCTGCTGCTCGGCGCGCTCGCCCTCTACTGGGGCATCAGCGCGCTGCGCGCCAAGCCCCGCAGGTCCGACCCGGACTCCCCGGCCCCCGAGCAGCAGCCGGG
The DNA here is from genome assembly GCF_044457425.1 of Streptomyces sp. NPDC050546. Lineage (NCBI taxonomy): Bacteria > Bacillati > Actinomycetota > Actinomycetes > Kitasatosporales > Streptomycetaceae > Streptomyces > Streptomyces sp. NPDC050546. Next base: position 455,644 of record NZ_JBITGX010000004.1, on the reverse strand, counting down.
CCGCCCCCAGACGACCGCCGCGGTCAGCGGCCTGGTCACGGCGTCCCTGGCGATCGCCCTGGTCGCCGCGACGTTCACGGCGCAGCTGGTCTACAGCGACTACTACACGTGCACGAACGACGCCCTGACGAACAAGGCCGAGAAGTCCTGTACGAAGCTGCTGCCGGAGGAGCTGCGGGGGCTGCTGGGGTCGCAGGACTGAGGCGGCCCCGCACCCGTCAGGGCCTGTCGGAACCCGGAGCCGGGTCGGCCGGCAGGAAGTCGTAGGGCTCGTAGCCGTCGTCGTCCTGGTCCTGCGGGCCATACGGAGCGTCGTGCTCGTACTCGAAGGGTGCGTCGCGCTCGAAGGGTGCGTCGCGCTCGAAGGGTGAGTAGGCGGCGTAGGGCAGGTCCGGCTCGAGGTCCGGGGTGCGTGATGCCGCAGTCCCGCCCGACGACGAGCCTCCATGCCCGGGGCTCGGCGCGCCGTTGGCGCTCTTGACCCCGCGCCCGGCCCCGGCTCCCCCGGCGACTCCGGCGCTCCTGCCGGTCTTGGCACCCCAGGCAGCTCCGGACTCCCCGGCGCTCTTGGCGTCCCCGGCACCCTTGACGTCCCCGAGCCCTTTGCCGTTCCCGGCACCCTTGGCGTCCCCGAGCCCTTTGCCCTTCCCGGCGCCCCAGGTGTCTCCGGCGTCCCCGGCAGCGCCGGCCCCCTTGGCGCTCCCGGCGCCCCGAGCGGCTCGGGCATCCCCGGCGACTCCGGCCGCGTCAGCGCCCCAGGCGGCACCGAATTCCCCTGCGACTGCTCCCTTGCCCCCGGCGGCCGTGGTGCGTCCGGACCGCCCAGCGCCTCCGGCGGCCCCGGTGGTCCCGGCGGCTCCGGTGGTCCCAGCGGCCCCGGCGGCTCCGGCCGCTCCGGTGCGCGCGAACCAGCCGCCTCGGCGGCTCGTCCGCCCGGCCCTGGCGGCGCCGGCGCTCTCCTCGCGCTGCCTGCCGATCGCCGGCTCCTTCGCCCGGGGTGACCGGCAGCGCCAGAGCCCCACCCCCACCGCCGTCGGGACGGCCACGAGCGTCAGCCAGGCCAGGGTCGCCGCGCCCACCTGCCACCACACCGGCCCGAAACGGGCCAGTACGGCGACCCCGAGCGGCCCGCCGGCCAACCCGGCGAGCCCCGCGAGCACGGCCGCGCACAGGAGTGCCGCCAGGGCGGCGGCACCGGCGCCGCGCCACGGCGACCAGCCGACGCCCCGCCCGCCGCGCTCTCCGGAGGCCGCCCCGGCCGCCCCGCGCACCACGGTCCGGCCCATCACCACCCCGGCGACCACCGGCACGACCCCGGCCGCCCAGTGCACGAACACCCCCTGCCCCGCCTCCGGCACCGCCGCCAGCAGCGGAAACGGCGGCAGGAACGGCGGCGGCGCCGAGGACAACGGGCCGACGACATGACCGGCGCCGAGCGCGAAGCCGGGACCGAGGGCGTACGCGGCACCCCATACCGCCGCGTTCGGCAGCAGGGCCGTGCACAGCAGCAGGACCGCGAACCGCCCCGACCACCCCTCGGTCAGCCGCAGCCACGACGCCTGGGCCTCCGCACCGTGCCCCACCAGGGACACCGCCACCAGCAGCGCGCCGCCCCCGAGCAGCACCGCCACCCCGGCCGCCGCGGCCCGGGCGGCGACACCGGGGCGCCCGTCCGGGCCGTGGACCAGCGGCCGCAGGCCGGCCGGCAGGACCCGCAGCAGCCGCCGCAGCGGCCCGCCCGGACGGCCGTACGCCGACCACACACCCACCCCCGCCACCACGACGGCGACCAGCGGCACATACACGCCCGTCCACAGCCACGACGGCCGCAGCACACCGCCGGCGGCGAACAGCGCGGCGGGCAGGGCGACGGCCAGATAGCCGAGGACGACACCCGTCCATGCCGTACGGGCGGCGACCAGCGGCGGTCCCGCGCCATCGAACTCCTCGGCCTCCTCGGCCTCCTCGGCGCCCTCCAGGTCCTCGATGGTCGCCATGGCCCGGAAGCCGCCGACGTCGTCACCCTCGTCCCCCGCCCCGCCGTCCGTGGCGTCGCGCGCCGCCCGGAGCAGCAGCCACACGGGCAGCGCCAGAAGGAGCAGTGGCGGGATGCCCACGGGGGCCGGGGCGCCGGAGAGCGTGTCGACGCGGATCAGCTCGGCTCCGTGGGCCAGCAGCCACAGCGCCGCCGTGACGTGCAGTACGCCGCCGGGCCCGCTGTCGGGGTACGGCGAGGTGATCCACAGCATCATCACCAGCACGGCGAACCACGCGAGCCCCAGGCCCGCCGCCACCGCACCACTCACGAGGGCGTCGCCCAGTCCGGGCGAACGGTCACGCACCCAGGCGAGCAGGGGCGCCGGCAGACGGCGGCGAGCGGTCATCTTGATCACGCCCGCCATGCTCCCAACGACACGCGCTTTCCCGTCGTAACAGGCGAACCACCGTTGTGTCGCCCAATATACGTTTATGTACTTTTCCGTACCCAGGGGCGCCCTGTGACCCAGAGCCCTGCCCTCCGGCTCCCTCCGCCGAAGGAACGCCGACGCCTGCGCGAGGCCGCCTCGCTGACGCGGGCTCAGGTGGCTTCCCGGGTGGGCGTCACCAGCGAGACGGTGCGCGGATGGGAGACCGGCCGCGCGACGCCACGCGGCCGGAAGGGGGAGAAGTACGCGAGGCTGCTGAACTCCCTGGGGACGCAGCGGGAGGTGACGGAGCCTCATAGGGGCGTCACCACGACCGACCGGGGCAGGGCGTCCGCCCGTGGCAGGGCTGCCAGGAGCCGCCCGCCCGCCAGGGACCGGGACCGCCCCCATGTCGCCGACCGGGACCGGGACCGCGCCCATGCCGCCGACCGGGGCCGTGCCCCTGCCCCCGACCGCGGCCGCACCACCCCCCGCGTCACCCTCGCCGACCTCAGCCGGGCTCCCCGCCGTGCGAAGACCCCCCACCGGCCGGACGACGCGACCTCCGCGCTGGACCCCGCACAGGCCTTCGACGCGCTGTACGCCTTCTGCGCCCCCGCGCTGGTCCGGCAGACCTATCTGCTGACCGGGCGTCGTGAGCTGGCCAGGGAGTCCGTCGAGCGGGCCTTCCAGACCGCCTGGCAGCGCTGGCCCGAGGTGGCCCGCGACCGGGACCCGGCGGGCTGGGTGCGCGCGGTGGCGTACGAGTGCGCGCTCTCCCCGTGGCACCGGCTCCGGCCCCGCTACCGGCACCCCGAGCCGCCGCCGCCCGACGCGTTCGACCGCGCGCTGATGGACAGCCTGCTGGGGCTCCCGCCCTCGTACCGCCGCACGCTGCTGCTGTACGACGGCGTCGGCCTCGGCCTGCCGGAGACCGCGGCGGAGACGGAGGCGAGCACCCGTGCCGCCGTGAACCGGCTGATGCACGCGCGCGAGGCGGTCGCCGAGCGGCTGCCGGAGCTGGCGGACCCGGAGGTCCTGCACTGGCGGCTGGTCGAACTCGCCTCGACCGAGCGGCTGCGGGCCGCCAAGCCGCTGGTGGTGCGGCAGGCCGGGGAGCGCCGGGCCCGCCTCTGGACCCGGGCGGCCATCGCCTTCACGGCCCTGCTGATCGGGACGACGGTGCTCACCGTGCGTACGGCCCCGACGCGCTACGAGCCACCCGTACCGGCGGGCGAGACCGTCCAGGGCGTACCGCCACCGGTCGCGCCCGGACCGCTGTCGGAGAAGGAACGGGAACTGCGGTCGAAGCTGCGTGAGGAGGAGCAGAAGGGACCCGAGCGGCTGCGGCCGCAGCCTCGGTGAGGCCGGCTTCGGCTTCCGTGAAACGGCGGTGGGCCCGCCCCCGTGCGGGGAGCGGGCCCACCTGTGAGCCGTGAGGCGCTGCTCAGCCGGCGAGGATGGCGCGGGCCAGCTTCGCGGTCTCGGTCGGCGTCTTGCCGACCTTGACGCCGGCGGCCTCGAGGGCCTCCTTCTTCGCGGCGGCCGTGCCGGAGGAGCCGGAGACGATGGCGCCGGCGTGGCCCATGGTCTTGCCCTCGGGCGCGGTGAAGCCCGCGACGTAGCCGACGACCGGCTTCTTCACGTTCTCCTTGATGAAGGCCGCGGCGCGCTCCTCGGCGTCGCCGCCGATCTCACCGATCATCACGATCAGGTCGGTGTCGGGGTCGGCCTCGAACGCGGCGAGCGCGTCGATGTGCGTCGTGCCGATGACCGGGTCGCCACCGATGCCGACGGCGGACGAGAAGCCGATGTCACGCAGCTCGTACATCATCTGGTACGTCAGCGTGCCGGACTTCGAGACCAGGCCGATACGGCCCGGCTTCGTGATGTCGCCCGGGATGATGCCGGCGTTCGACTGGCCCGGGGTGATGAGACCGGGGCAGTTCGGGCCGATGATGCGGGTCTTGTTGCCCTGCGACACGGCGTAGGCGTAGAACGCGGCCGAGTCGTGGACGGCGATGCCCTCGGTGATGACGACCGCGAGCGGGATCTCGGCGTCGATGGCCTCGACGACGGCGGCCTTGGCGAAGGCCGGCGGCACGAAGAGGACGGACACGTTGGCGCCCGTCTTCTCGATCGCCTCGGCGACCGTACCGAAGACCGGGATGTCGTTGCCGTCGATGTCGACCGACGTGCCCGCCTTGCGGGGGTTCACGCCACCGACGATGTTCGTGCCGTCGGCCAGCATGAGCTTGGTGTGCTTCATGCCCGTGGCACCGGTCATGCCCTGGACGATGACCTTGCTGTCCTTGTTGAGGAAGATAGCCATGGCTGTTTAGTCCCTCGTCCCTTACTTCGCAGCCGCGAGCTCGGCGGCCTTGTCGGCCGCTCCGTCCATGGTGTCCACGCGCTGCACCAGCGGGTGGTTGGCATCGGAGAGGATCTTGCGGCCCAGCTCCGCGTTGTTGCCGTCCAGACGGACGACCAGGGGCTTGGTGACGTCCTCGCCCTTGTCCTTGAGCAGCTGCAGCGCCTGGACGATGCCGTTGGCGACCTCGTCGCAGGCGGTGATGCCACCGAAGACGTTGACGAAGACGGACTTGACGTCCGGGTCGCCGAGGATGATCTCCAGGCCGTTCGCCATGACGGCGGCGGAGGCGCCACCACCGATGTCGAGGAAGTTGGCGGGCTTGACGCCGCCGTGCGCCTCACCGGCGTACGCGACGACGTCCAGGGTGCTCATGACGAGACCCGCGCCGTTGCCGATGATGCCGACCTCACCGTCGAGCTTGACGTAGTTGAGGTTCTTCTCCTTGGCGGCGGCCTCGAGCGGGTTGGCCGCGTCCTTGTCCTGGAGGGCCTCGTGCTCCGGCTGACGGAACTCGGCGTTCTCGTCGAGGGAGACCTTGCCGTCCAGGGCGATGACGTCACCGGAGGCGACCTTGGCCAGCGGGTTGACCTCGACCAGGAGGGCGTCCTCCTCGACGAAGGTCTTCCACAGGGTGACCAGGATGTTCGCGACCTTGTCGGCGACCTCGGCCGGGAAGTTCGCGGCCTCGACGATCTGGCGGGCGACCTCGGGGGTCACACCCACGTTGGCGTCGATCGGCGTCTTGGCGACGGCCTCGGGGCGGGTCTCCGCCACCTCCTCGATCTCCATGCCGCCCTCGACGGACGCGATGGAGAGGAAGGTGCGGTTGGCACGGTCCAGGAGGAAGGAGACGTAGTACTCCTCCAGGATCTCCGGAGCCGTCTCGGCGATCATCACCTTGTGGACCGTGTGGCCCTTGATGTCCATGCCGAGGATGTTGGTCGCGTGCTCGACCGCCTCGTCGGTGGTCGCCGCCAGCTTCACGCCGCCGGCCTTGCCACGGCCGCCGACCTTCACCTGGGCTTTGACGACGGACTTGCCACCGAGGCGCTCGGTGGCTGCGCGGGCCGCCTCAGGCGTGTCGATGACTTCACCGGCCAGCACCGGTACATCGTGCTTGGCGAAGAGGTCCCTCGCCTGGTACTCGAACAGGTCCACGCGCTTCCGTCCCTATCAGTGATCTCGCGGTTCGTTGTCTGCGTGGGCGTGCCGCGAGGGCAACGTGACGTCCGCCGTCTGTCAGTCACAAGGGAGGCGCACACGGTGTCCGAGCGCGCGGCATGTCCGTCTCGCAGGTTATCGCTGCTTGCAGGAGGCCCCTAAATCGAGGGTCACACCTGAGCGGTGATACCTGTCACATGATGCCGCGCTCTCCGGCACGGCGTGCCTGGGGTGAGGGGCCTCACCGGGCTGGGGTAAACCCGGTGAGGCCCGCCGAGCACCCCCGAAGGAGCACAAAGGACCAGTTCAAGGCCCTGCTCTCCGGGGGGCGGGCCGGTCGGTCCCCACCCCAATGGGGACCGGCCGACCTCATCCACGAGGTTTCGGCCTCGGACCGTCGACGGCTTTCGACCGTCCGGGCGTGAGGGCTCGCGGAGTCTCAGGGGGAGGAGCGCGCCCCCGCGCGACAGATCGGTACGGCGGAGGAGCGGTGGTCTGCCTCGGTCAGCCGGGAAAGACCGGGATGTCCCGGTGACCGTCCCGGACACCGGCCACGCGAGCGCGGTCTGCGACACCGCGCACGAGGCTCATCGGAGCCCGGCCGCTCGGTGTGACGGCATGCGCGTCGCCGTGACGCGGTGTGCCGTGGTCGCCCAGGGAACGGTTGCAGAGCGTGCCGTCCGGACGCCCTCCGGGCACGTGACCGACCGGGTCGGCGCCTCCGACACTTGCGGACGCTCCGGCGTGAGCTCCGCGTCTGAGGTGGTGCGCGCGGCCGTGAGCTGTGTGGTCGTGGGCTGCGTGGTCCTGGGCTGCGCGGTCGGCGTACGGGGCGCCGTACTGGTCGCCGTGCGGGCCGTGCGCCACGGGGGCCGCCTCCCCGGCCGGGGCCGGGGTGGCGGGGGCGGCGGGGGTGTCGGCCGGCTGCGGGTCGACCGTGACGGGCGCCGGATAGCCGGGGAGGCCGGGCTGAACGGGCGCTCCCGATACCGTGACGTCACCTTCGGGCGGAGCGGGCAGCCCGGGCAGGTCCGGGATCGCCGGCGCGTCGGGCGGGGCCGGCAGGTCGCTCAGGGGCGGCAAGCCGGGCAGCACGGGGGCGGACGGTGCCTTCGGCGGTACAGAGAGGTCCGGCAGGTCCGGCAGCGAGGGGGACTTCGGAGGTACCGGCCGCTTCGCCTTCACCAGCTCCCCGCTGACCGACTTCCTCGCGTCATCCACCACTCGTACGACGCGGTCGGCCGAAGCGTGCACGTCGGGTCGAACCAGCTGCCCCTGCCCGCTGACCGACCGTCCGGCCGCGCTGTCCGCCGACACCCGCAGACCGTCCGCCGCATACGCCCGCTCGCCGCACAGGAGCCCGATGACGAGCACCCCGCCCACCAGCAACGCCACTTGGAGCGCACGCCGCCCGGCCGCCGTGCGCAGCACGCGCACAGCGACACCGGACAGGGCTGCTGACGAGGTCAAGAGGGGGAGCTTCCTCCCGTGCGACGGAACAAGTGCGGAACGCATCACGCGTCACGGGCAACGAGTCGGCACAACGCGGCACTGCCCGGCGCGGCGCGACACTCTGCCGAGCAGGCGCTGATCCTCGCACGGGAGTGCGGAGGTCGCGCAAGCCCTCCTCTATTGATGGCCAGTCATATCCGTTTTGCCGAACCGAATCGGACGACGACGCGTCGACAAATCGTCACACCGCGTCCGGTATCGGCAGCGGCCGCTTCTCGATCGCCGCCGCCATCACCTCCGGAAACAGATCGGGCGTGCAGGCGAACGCCGGTGCCCCCAGCGCGGCGAGCGCGGCCGCGTGCTCCCGGTCGTACGCCGGTGCCCCCTCGTCCGAGAGCGCCAGCAGCGTCACGAACTGCACCCCCGACGCCTTCATCGCCGACACCCGCTTGAGCATCTCGTTCCGGATGCCCCCTTCGTAGAGGTCGCTGATCAGCACGACCACCGTCTCGGCGGGCCGGGTGATCTGCGACTGGCAGTACGCGAGCGCCCGGTTGATGTCCGTACCGCCCCCGAGCTGCGTGCCGAACAGCACGTCGACCGGGTCGTCGAGCTGGTCCGTCAGGTCGACGACCGCCGTGTCGAAGACGACGAGTCGCGTGGAGATCGTCCGCATCGAGGCGAGCACCGCTCCGAACACCGACGCGTACACAACCGATGCCGCCATGGATCCCGACTGGTCGATACAGAGGATGACCTCCTTCTTGGTGGACTGGGACGCCCGCCCGAACCCGATGAGCCGCTCCGGCACGATCGTTCGGTACTCGGGCAGGTAGTGCTTGAGGTTGGCCGCGATGGTGCGGTTCCAGTCGATGTCGTGGTGGCGGGGCCGGTTGACGCGGGCGCTGCGGTCGAGGGCGCCGGTGAGGGTGGCCCGGGTGCGGGTGGCGAGCCGCTTCTCCAGGTCCTCGACGACCCTGCGCACGACGGCCCGTGCCGTCTCCTTCGTCGTCTCCGGCATGGCCTTGTTGAGCGACAGCAGCGTGCCGACGAGGTGCACGTCGGCCTCCACCGCCTCCAGCATCTCCGGCTCCAGCAGCAGCGTGGCGAGACCGAGCCGGTCGATGGCGTCGCGCTGCATGATCTGCACGACGGAGGACGGGAAGTACGTCCGGATGTCCCCGAGCCAGCGCGCCACGGACGGCGCCGACGCCCCGAGCCCCGCCGAACGGTCCCGGCCCCCCTGCGGCTTCTCCCCCTTTCCGTAGAGCGCGGTGAGTGCCCCGTCCATCGCCGCGTCCTGCCCCGACAGCGCGCATCCGGTGCCGTCCGCCGCGTGGCCCCCGAGCACCAGCCGCCACCGCCGCAACCGCTCCTGCGCCGGGTCCGCCACCTCGGTCGTCATCCGTGTCCTCCCCCGCGACGCCGTTCCCACAGCGGGATCACCGGCACGGTCGTCGTCGGCCGGCCTTCCGCCCGTGGCCTGTTGCCGACACCGTCCGCCGCTTCCGTCCTCGGAGCCGGCTCCCCAGGTCCTTCGGTCGTCATCCCGTCACCCCCGCCAGGTCGTTGCCGGTCTTCTCATCCACCTCGTCCAGCCCGAGCAGCAGCCGCAAGACCGGCAGCACGGCATCCGCGCGCGCCGCGTCGAGCTCGGCCGCGAAACCGGGTATGCCGGAGCCGGCCGCCGCCGGACCTCCCCCGGCCCCCGGCCCGCGCCGGACCAGCTCGCCGAGCGTCCGGCGCACCCCGGGCTCGTACGCCGAGAACGTCCGCCGCAGCAGGGGCAGCACGTCCGTGAAGGCCTCCGCCGGCACACCGGTAAGCCAGGCGTCGACCAGCCCGAGCAGCCGCTCGTCGTGCACCAGGAGCATCCCGCCACCGGAGCCTCCTCCGACGAAGCCCTCGATCCACGCGGCCGCGTCCGCGGGAGGTGTGCCCGGCGACAGGACGAGCCCCATGAGCAGCGCCGCCTCGTCCTGCGCCAGCTCCCCGTCGTCGAGCAGCAGCCGCACGGCCCGCCCCCGGATCACCCCGGGCACGGTGTCCCGCCCGCACAGCACCCGCAGCACCGACTGCCAACGGCCTCTCAGATCGCCGTGCCCCGCCGCGGGTGCGTCGCCCAGGAGCCCGACGGCCCCGTGCACGGCGTCCACATGACGCCGCATCTCCTCGGCGGCATCCGCGTCGAGCGCGGCGCAGGCCGGGGGCATACCGACGAAGACCCGCTCGGCCAGACCCGCGGCGACCTCACCCAGGGCCCCGGTGGCCGTACCGCGCACATCGCCGTAGCGCAGGGAGCGGACCAGGGCCGGCAACGCCTGGGCGAGATGGCCGACGTCCGTGTCGAGGGCGGCCCGGTCGGCGAGGATCCGCATCACCGTGGGCAGGGCGTCCGGCAGTTCGGCCAGCAGGCAGCGCTCGGCGAGCGCGGTGACATCGGCGAGGCCCTGCGCGGTGACCCCGTCCGCCTCGGCCTTCGCGGTCGCGGCGGACAGTACGGTCGTCCCCCACACTCCGGCCTCGGCGACCCGCACCGACAGCTCGGGCTCCCAGCGCAGCCGCCAGGTCTCCCGGAACGTGCCCGTGCTGCCCCGCGAGGCGGCCGGTTCGCCCCACGCGACTCCGAGCAGCCGCAGCCGGTGCAGCAGCCTGCTGCGGCCGGCGTCGGTCTCCTTGCGCAGGTCGAGCTCCAACTCCCGCTCCAGCGCCTCCGGCTTCAGCCGCAGCCGGCGCTGGAGCCGGGCGAGGTCCCGCTGCAACGGAACCGCCGGCGCCGTCGGCGGCACCTCCCCCAGCACGTCCCCCACGACCAGCCGGTCGTGCACCAGCGCCAGCGGTACGTCCGAGCCCTCGCACATCACCGCCCGCACCGCGTCGGTCGTCTCGCTCAGGCCGGGCAGCGGACGGCCGCGCATCGCCGCGAGCGTCTCGGCCAGCCGCACCGCCTCGATGACATGCGCGGAGGAGACGATCCGGTCCTCGGCGCGCAGCAGTCCGGCCACCTTGGTCAGCCATCGCTCGACCGGCCGGTCCGGGGCGCTGAACAGATGCCCGTACCAGCCCGGCGACTCGATGCCGGCTCCGTATCCACTGATCCGGGACAGCCTGCGGTGGGTCCACGGCACCCAGGTCATGTCCGTCTTGACCTTGGGCAGCCCCTTCAGCAGCGCCTTGTCGGCGGCGACGGTCGTCTTCCGCCGCAGGGCGGGCACATGCCAGGCTCCGCAGACGACGGCCACGCCGTCCTCGAACTCCCGCTGCGCGGCCCGCACCTGGAGCCGCATATGGGCCTCCCGCACCAGGTCCCGGTCGTGTCCCCCGCTGCCGTAGGTCTCGCGCAGCGCCCCCATGGCGTCCTCGAGCACGGTGAACGGCGCGAGCGCGTCCCCCTGCCCCACGCCCCGGTGCTCCACGACGTCCTCCCACCACCGCTCCGGATCGTCGTAGCCGGCGGCGTCGGCGAGAACGCCGAGCGGATCGATCCGCAGGTCGGCGGGGCCGGGGCCAGAGTCGCGGTCGTCATCGCCGTCGCGGTTGTCATGGCCGTCGCTGTCGCCATCGCCGTCGCTGTCGCCCTCGCGGTCGCCATCGCCGTCACCGTCGTTGACGGTCCCCGTCGCCTCCTCCTGCCTCCCCCAGGCCAGCGTGTGTGTGGCCGGCAGGTCGATGAAGCGGGCCGGGACGTCGTGCGCCAGGGCCCAGCGGATGGCGACCCACTCCGGGGAGAACTCGGCCAGCGGCCAGAACGACGAGCGGCCGGGTTCGTCCACGGCATGGGCGAGCAGGGCGACCGGAGGCCGCATCTCCTCGTCGGCGGCGAGCGGGATCAGGGCGTCGGCCTCGGGCGGGCCCTCGATCAGCACGACCCGCGGCCGGGCCTCCTCCAGCGCCGCCCGCACCGCCCGGGCCGACCCCGGGCCGTGATGGCGCACCCCGAGCAGCAGCGGCCCGGCCCCTCGGCCCTCAGCCCTCTCCACGCCTGTCACGCCAACCCCCTCCCCTCCACGTGTCCCTCTGACGGCCCCGCCCCGTACCGCTCACACGCTCACCTCACGGCAGGCCCGGTAGAAGTCCTTCCAGTCGTCGCGCTCGCGGACCACCGTCTCCAGGTACTCCTGCCAGATGACGCGGTCGGCCGCCGGGTCGCGGACCACCGCGCCGAGGATGCCCGCGGCGATGTCGCCCGGCCGCAGTACGCCGTCGCCGAAGTGGGCCGCCAGGGCGAGTCCGTTGGTGACGACGGAGATCGCCTCGGCCGTGGACAGCGTGCCGCTGGGCGACTTCAGCTTCGTCCGGCCGTCGGCCGTGACGCCGTCGCGCAGCTCCCGGAAGACCGTGACGACCCGGCGGATCTCGTCTAGGCCGTCGGGCGCGGCCGGCAGGTCCAGGGAGCGGCCGATCTGGTCTACGCGGCGCGAGACGATGTCGATCTCGGCCTCGGGGCTCTCCGGCAGCGGCAGTACCACCGTGTTGAAGCGGCGGCGCAGCGCGCTGGACAGGTCGTTGACCCCGCGGTCGCGGTCGTTGGCCGTGGCGATCAGGTTGAAGCCGCGGACCGCCTGTACCTCCTGGCCCAGCTCCGGTATCGGCAGCGTCTTCTCCGACAGGATCGTGATGAGCGTGTCCTGCACATCGGCCGGGATACGCGTCAGTTCCTCGACGCGGGCGGTCATGCCCTCGGCCATGGCCCGCATGACCGGACTGGGCACGAGGGCGTCACGGCTCGGGCCGTGGGCGAGCAGCCGCGCGTAGTTCCAGCCGTACCGGATGGCCTCCTCCGGTGTGCCGGCGGTGCCCTGCACCAGCAGCGTGGAGTCACCGCTGACCGCGGCGGCCAGGTGCTCGGACACCCAGGTCTTCGCCGTGCCGGGCACGCCGAGCAGGAGCAGGGCTCGGTCGGTGGCGAGGGTGGTGACGGCGACTTCGACGATGCGGCGCGGACCCACGTACTTCGGTGTGATCACCGTGCCGTCCGGCAGCGTGCCGCCGAGCAGGTAGGTCGCGACGGCCCAGGGCGACAGCTTCCAGCGGGCCGGTCGCGGGCGGTCGTCCTGCGCGGCGAGTGCGGTGAGTTCGCCGGCGAAAGCGTCCTCGGCGTGCGGCCGCAGCGCCTCGGCACCGTCGGTCTGCGACGTCGGTTCAACGGACACAGGCATGGCTGAGTCCCCCTCCAGCTCGGCCGGTTCGGATCTGGTGACCACGTTGCACCACACCACTGACAATCCCTTCTGACCTGCGCAGACGTCCTGCCGGCGCCGCTCGCGGACCCGATTGTCAGTGGCGGGATCTACCTTCGATGGCATGACTCAGCAGGGGGTGCGCTGGACGGCGGACCAGGTGCTGGCACTGGCGCCTGACACCGCGTCACGCAAAGCGGGAAGCAAACTCGGCGCGGCGGGGCCGTGGTCCGAGGCGGGGAGTTCCGACGAGGGGACGGTGTGGGGGCTGTGCAAGGGCAGCGGGAGCAAGCCGTATCAGACGGTCGTCGACATCGCGGACGCCTCCGGGCCCGCGTACAAGTGCAGTTGTCCGAGCCGCAAGTTCCCGTGCAAGCACGCGCTCGGGCTGCTGCTGCTCTGGGCGGGCGGCGACGGAGCGGTGCCGTCGGGGCAGGCGCCGGAGTGGGCCGGTCAGTGGATAGCGGGGCGGCGCAAGCGGGCGGAGGAGAAGAGTCCGGGGGAGAGTCCGGGTTCGCCGTCCGGGTCCCCTGACCCGGAGGCGGCGCGACGGCGGGCGGAGCGGCGGGCCGAGCGGGTCACGGCGGGTGCGGTGGAGCTGGAGCAGCGCCTGGCGGACCTGTTGCGCGGCGGCCTGGCGTCGGCGGAGCAGTCCGGCTACGGCCTCTGGGAGGAGACGGCGGCCCGCATGGTCGACGCCCAGGCGCAGGGCCTTGCCGCGCGGGTGCGGGAGCTGGGGGCGATCCCGTCCACCGGTCCGGGCTGGCCGGTGCGGCTGCTGGAGGAGTGCGCGCTGCTGCATCTCCTCGGCCAGGGATGGCTGCGCCGCGAGCGGCTGCCGGACGGCCTCGCCGCCACGGTCCGTTCACGGATCGGCGTGCCGGCCTCCGCGGAGGGCCCTCCGGTGCGGGACCGCTGGCTGGTGCTCGCCCAGTACGACACGACCGATCCACGCCTGACGACCCGCCGGATCTGGGTGCACGGCGCCGGCTCGCACCGCACCGTGCTGCTCCTCTCCTACGGCGCCGCAGGCCGCGCCCCGGAGCTGGCGCTGCCGGTGGGTCTGACCCTCGAGGCCGAGATGTCCGCCTACCCGGGCGCCGGGCAGCTGCGGGTGGCCCTGGGCGAGCGGTTCGCACCGCCCACGCCCACGGACATACGTCCGCCGGGGATGACGACATCGCAGGCGGCGGCCCGTTACGGCGACGCTCTGCGCGACGACCCGTGGCTGGAGTCGGTCCCGGTGACGCTGGACCGGGTCGTCCCCACCCCGGACGGCGGCTCCTGGCAGCTGGCGGACGCCGACGAGGACGCGGCGCTGCCGCTCACTCCCGCCGCGCGTTCGCGGCCCGGCCTGTGGCGGCTGGTCGCCCTGTCGGGCGGTGCCCCGGTCAAGGTCTTCGGCGAATGCGGCCACCAGGGCTTCACCCCGCTGACGGCCTGGCCCGAGGGCCCGGGCGAAGCGGTGGCGCTGTGCTGAACCGACGGCGGTGGACCGGCCTTTCCGACCCGATCCACCCTTCCCACACTTCCCATGAATCAACGCACCTTTCAGGCATCTCCTATGAACCAACGCATCTTTCAGGCATCACGGGACAACCGATGAGGGTGAGCCTTCAACCGCTCCCGGGCGCCCCACGGAAAGGAAGCTCATGACCAGTACGGCCGCTTCTGTGGACGCGCCCGCCACCAGCGCCTGGGAGGGGCTCGTCACCACGGCACTGCTGGGCACGGACCGGCGCACTCCGCCGGGCACCGGGCCGGGCCCGGAGGCACCGGTGGCCCTCCTGGACGCGGCGGCGGCGGAGACCGTGCGACGCCGGGCCGGTCTGCGTCCGGCGCGGGCGGCGGAGCGTCCGCAAGCCGCCCCGCGGGACCCTCGTCCGTCGCTGCCGCCCGCGGCGGCCCGCAGACTCGCGCTGCTGCTCGCCGACCGCCCCGGCGCGTCCGGCGGCGGCCGCCGGGGCGCCGCGCCCGATCTGGTGGAGCTGCTGCCGCAGTGGCTCGCGGGGGCCAACGCCCGTGGTTTTGCACCTCCGCCGCACGCGCTTCCCGCACTCCTGGACGCGGCCCGGGGGCGTACCGACCTGCGTCCGGCGGTGCTGGAGTTCGCGGGGCCGCGGGCCCTGTGGCTGGCGCGGCTGAACCAGGACTGGCGCTTCGCCCTGCGCTCTGCCCCGGGCGGTGGAGCGGCGCTGCCGCACGCCGATGACGGCGACCGGATTCAGCGGCTGTGGCAGGAGGGCCTGTTCGCCGAACGGGTCGCTCTCCTCTCCGCCCTGCGCTCCCGCGAACCGGCCGCCGCCCGTGAACTGCTCGCGACGACCTGGGCGACGGAACGGGCCGAGGACCGGCTGATGTTCCTCGACTCCCTGCGCGCGGGCCTGGGCCCGGACGACGAGCCGTTCCTGGAACAGGCCCTGGCCGACCGCAGCCGCAACGTCCGGGCGACGGCGGCGGAGCTGCTGTCGGCGCTGCCCGGTTCGGCACTCGCCGCACGGATGGCGGTCAGGGCGAAGGCGTGTCTGGCCGTCGACCACACGCGGACACCGCAGGCAGCACGGCCGGCTCGGACCGACCAAACCCCCCAGACCCCTGAGCCCGCTCAGACCGTTCAGTCCGCTCAGGCCACACCGATGATCGCCGTCGAAGCGCCGCACGAGTGCGATCCGGGCATGGAGCGCGACGGCGTCGTGGCGAAGGCCCCGGCGGGGCGGGGAGAACGGTCCTGGTGGTTCGGCCAGTTGGTGGAGGCGGCACCGCTCGGGACCTGGTCGCGGCGGCTGGGCGGGCGGACACCCCAGGAGATCGTGGCGCTGCCGGTGGCGGACGACTGGCAGGGCGAACTGCACGCGGCATGGTGCCGGGCGGCGGTGCGCCAGCGGGACGCCGAATGGTCGCGCGCGCTGCTCGGCGAGCCCTCGGCGCCGGAGGCCGGCGGCCCGGGAGCGGTGTCGCTGGCCGAACGCGCCAAGCTGCTCGGCACGCTGGGCGCCGACGAACGGGCCGAGTGGGTGGCCGGCTTCATCGCGACACACGGCCTGTCCGAGGCCTTTCAGCTGCTCGGGGTGTGCGCGGTGCCGTGGTCCGGGCCGCTCGGCCGGGCAGTGGTGGACGCGCTCAACATCGCTCGGGACGCAGGGAGTTATCCATGGAGTTTCAGCGGGGTCATGGGCCTGGCCGAGCGCTGCCTCGACCCGTCCGAGGCCGGTCGCCTCGACGCTCTGCTGGCCGTACCGGACGAACCGGAGAACGCGTCACCCGGAGCCGGCGGCTACTGGGCGGAGGCCTTCCAGCGCCTGGTCACGACCCTGCGGCTGCGCGCGGCGATGGCGGAGGAACTGGGCGTGTCGTAGACCCGCGACCACCGGACCACTGCGCGAGGCCCCGGCCGACAACGGGCCCACCGGGCACGACACCACAACCGACAGCGCACCCGGCCCTGACCCCGACGCCGGCCCAGACCAGCCGAAGCCGTCCCGGCCCCACCGCCGGAGGCCTACGCCCCGGCCGGCTGGCGGGCGTTCGTCCGGACCCACTCCACGATCGATGTCGTCGTCGCGCCGGGCGTGAAGATCTCCGCGACGCCCTTCTCCTTCAGCAGGGGGATGTCCGCCTCGGGGATGATCCCGCCACCGAAGACCAGGATGTCAGCGGCGTCCCGCTCCTTGAGCAGTTCGATCACCGCCGCGAAGAGCGTGTTGTGCGCGCCGGAGAGGATGGACAGTCCGATCGCGTCGGCGTCCTCCTGGATCGCCGTGTCGACGATCTGCTCGGGAGTCTGGTGGAGGCCGGTGTAGATGACCTCCATACCCGCGTCACGCAGGGCCCGCGCGATCACCTTGGCCCCACGATCGTGGCCGTCGAGCCCCGGCTTGGCCACCACTACGCGGATCGGACCGGCTGCCACACCCATCACTGCCTCCATGAAGCGAATACATCCATCCGTACCGACAAGTACCGCACACATCGGGCACGCCGTACACGCCGCACCGCACGGACACCCCGCCCCGCATCGTCCGGGCAAGTGAACGAACGTTATCTCCAGGATCCCGCAACCGGCAGTTTCGCGCTGCGGACCGAGGGGGAAATCACACGGTGGGACAAGCGCAAGGGGAGCCGCGACGAAGTCGCCGTACCGCCGCCGCACCCACCACGCACAGCGGCGGTACGGCACTTCGGCGAAGACACGCAGGGCAAGAACCGCACGTTCGGCACGTACCGCACGCAGGGGATCACTGGCGCCACACACGCCACACGCCTCACTCAGGCCCCACGGCACACGCGGCTCGGGCCGCTCACATGGTCATCGCCTGCCGTCTTCGCAGCAGCTCTCCACGAGGGCACACGGGGGGCGGAGCCGTCTTTCCGCGTGCCGACAGGAGGTCGGCCATGAAGGTCACCAGGGCGGCTCTGCCCTTTCTCCCGTTCTGCCGGCAGCTGCTGCCGAGCCGGCTGACGGGACTCTCCGTGGCACTCCTGAAGGCCACCGCCCTCGAGATCGCGATCCTGGCCGGGCATCTCCTCCTGTACCCCTCCGGCATCACCCAGGAGCGACGAGCACCCGCCCCGGCGCTGCCCCCGGCGGACGGCGCCGCCCAACTGCCCACGGAGGCCAAGCCCCCGGTTGTCCTGCTGCACGGCTTCATCGACAACCGCTCGGTCTTCGTCCTGCTGCGGCGCAGTCTCGCCCAGCACGGCAGGCAGCAGATCGAGTCCCTCAACTACTCGCCGCTGACCTGCGACATACGCGCCGCGGCCGAACTGCTGGGCCGGCGTATAGAGGAGATCTGCGAGCGCACCGGGGCCCGGCGGGTCGATGTCGTCGGGCACAGCCTCGGCGGCCTGATAGCGCGTTACTACGTGCAGCGGCTCGGCGGTGACGCCCGCGTCCGGACCCTCGTCACCCTCGGCACGCCGCACTCCGGAACCCGAGTCGCGCCCCTCGCGGACGCGCACCCCATCGTGCGCCAGATGCGCCCCGGCTCACCGGTGCTCGAGGAGCTCACTCGGCCCGCCCCTGGCTGCCGTACGCACTTCGTCAGCTTCTGGAGCGACCTGGATCATGTGATGGACCCGCTGGAGACGGCCCGCATCGACCATCCCGATCTGACGGCGCAGAACGTACTCGTGACCGGCATCGGCCATCTCGCCCTGCCCGTGCACCCCGCAGTCGCCAACGGAATACGGCAGGTCCTCGACACGGCCCACCCGGGTGAACCGTCCGCCCATCACACCGGCGGCCTCACGGTGGCCTGACGGCGGACCCGACGGATGGGCGCTCGGCGTCGAAACGTCGAACAAACTTCGAACACAAAGCCAAACCCGCGCCCGCCGTCCGCCAAAACACGGCCGAATGCCCGTTTCATGCGCGCGCGAAACCTGCCGAAGATTGTCGTGCCCGCGTACCGCCGGGTACAGTCGCCGCACTGCTCTGGCAGCCCCTGTTGTCGAGGCGAAAGAGAAGTTGGTGAACGACCGTCACCCGTCGGGGACCATGCCCCCGGCTCCGGGTTCCGAGGCCGCCTCGGCGCATTACGCGTCGTACGGCACTCAGGAAGCCCAGTACGGCGACTTCACCACGTACGGCGACTACGCCGCCACCGGATTTGACGCCACCGGCGCCCATGCCACCGGTACGGACGGCGCCGGTTTCGGCGCCACCGGGCACACCACCGCGACGTTCGCCAGCGACCCCCTCTTCGGCAACCTGCCGGGCAGCGGCCCCGACACGGGCGCGTACGACACCGGTCACTGGCCCACGGGCGCGCACGAGAACCCGCACTACGACGCGTACGCGGCCCAGCACCACGCCGCCTACGACACCGGTGTCTACGACACGACCTCCTGGACGGCCCAGCAGCAGCCGCTGTCGGTCATCCCGCCGCAGGCCGGGTCTCCCGACGCCACCGGCCAGTGGGACACCGGCGCCTGGCTCCAGCCCGACCAGTCAGGCAATCCGGCCGACCAGACCCAGCAGTGGGAATGGGGCACGCAGGCCTTCGACACCGGCACCTACGACGCCACGCAGTGGAACTCCGACGGCTCCGCCGCGCCCGCCCCCGACGGGTACGAGCAGCACACGGACGCCTTCCACCAGCTCGAGACGGCGACGTTCGAGCAGATCGGCTACGACGAAGCCACCGGGGCCGCCTACGACGACCCCGCCGCGGACGGCGCGGAGCCGGCCGCCACCGGCGAACTGCCCACCGTCACCCCGCTCCTGGACGGCCAGGAAGAGGTCGGCCCGCGCACCGCCGCACGGGCGGCCTCGCGCGCCGGGTCCCGCTCCCGCCGCCGTACACCCCCCAAGCGCTCGGCCCTGCTGACCATCGCGGTGCCCTCGGCGTGTGTGATGGGCGTCGCGGGGATCGCCGCCGCGTCCGTCGGCAGCCTCACCGAGGACAGCGCGGCGGAGGCGCAGACGACCGCGGCGGACGCGCAGCCGGTGCAGCCGGCCGCCGCCAACAACAAGCTGGACACGCAGTTGCAGAGCCTCTCCGCCGGAGCGGACGACTTCGCGGACCGCGCCAGCCGTACGCAGGAACGTATCGACCTCAAGGCTCAGCAGGCGGCCGAGCGGAAGCGGGCGGCGGAGGAGGCGGCCCGCAAGGAGCGGCTGCGCCCGAAGTTCGCCATGCCGGTCGCGCGCCATGGACTCAGCGCCCAGTACGGCCAGTCCGGCATCAACTGGATGTCCCTGCACACCGGCATCGACTTCCCCGTCTCGTACGGCACGACCGTGATGGCCGCGACCGACGGCACCGTCCGCACCCAGTGGAACAGCGCGTACGGCAACATGCTGATCCTGACCGCGAAGGACGGCACGGAGACGTGGTACTGCCACCTCTCCACCTACACGGTCCCCTCCGGGACGACCGTGAAGGCCGGCGATTCGATCGCGCGCTCGGGCAACTCCGGCAACTCGACCGGCCCCCATCTGCACTTCGAGGTGCGTCCGGCAGGCGGTTCGCCGATCGACCCGCTCCCGTGGCTGCGCAGCCACGGCGTCGACCCGACGTAACGTCCCGGCAGCCCCGCCGATCCAGCCCGGCTGGTTCAGCCCCCGCCGCTCCGGCGAGAACCTCTTCGGCGTCGACATCTCATTACAGATTCATGCCTGCCTGGGGCATGCCCCCAGGTCCTCCGTCACGGGCAGGCACTCGGCGAGCAGGTCGACGACGTCGCGCCAGGCTCGCTGCGCGTGCTGTGGGTGGTAGCCGACACCGGGGACCACGGGGTGGTCGACCGGCGGGTGGTGGAAGGCGTGCAAGGCGCCGCCATAGATCACGAGGCGCCAGTCGACGCCCGCGGCCTGCATCTCAGCGGTGAACGCGTTGCGTTGCGCGGGCGGCATGATCGGGTCTTCCGATCCGACCCCGGCCCACACCGGGCAGCGGATGTGCGCCGCCTCGCCCGGTCGGCCCGTGATGGTCGCGTTGACTGTCCCGATCGCGCGCAGGTTGACGCCGCCTCGCCCGAGTTCCAGCGCGATGGCGCCCCCGGTGCCGTAGCCGATGGCGGCGATCCGGTCGGGGTCGGTCCGGGGCTCGGTGCGCAACTCGTCGAGTGCCGCGTGGCCGATGCGCCGCATCCGGTCGGGATCAGCGAGCAGTGGCATGCAACGGGCCAGCATCTCCTCGGGGTCGCCCAAATAGCGTCCGCCGTGAAGGTCGAAGGCCAGCGCTACATATCCCAGCTCGGCGAGAGCATCGGCCCGGCGGCGCTCGACGTCGCTGAGCCCCATGCCCTCTGGTCCGAGCAGCACCGCGGGCCGGCGGTCGACACCTGCCGGGAGCGCGAGGTGCCCGATCATCGTCAAGCCGTCGGCCGGGTACTCGACCGTACGCGTCGTAATCGTCGTCATGAGGCTGGACTGTAGTGATCGTCGAGCCCGGTCCGGCCGATGTTCTGCCGCTGGCAGAAGAGCGTAGGCCGACGTCACGTTCAGCCCCAGGGTTCGCCAACAGTGTCGTCCGGCCGGCGGATGCTCACCTCGCAGGACTACCGCGGCCCGGGGCTACAGCTTCTCCACCGGCGCGTACCGCAGCAGCAGCCGCTTCGGCTTGGTGTCCCCGAAGTCGATGCTCGCCTCGGCGTTCCCGCCCGTGCCCTTGACCGCCACGACGGTCCCGAGCCCGAACTGGTCGTGCGTGACCCGGTCCCCGACCGCAAGCGACACCACCGGCTTCTCGGAGGTGCGGCGGGTGGCAAAGCCGGAGGCGCCCGACGCGGACGAACGCGAACGGGACGACGACAGTGAGGCCGCCACGGCGGAGACCGGCCCGGAGGACGCCGGCGCGGTCGCACCGGTCCGCTTCCACTCCAGGTGGGTCGGCGGGATCTCCTCCAGGAACCGGGAGGGCGGGTTGTACGACGGCTGGCCCCAGGCGCTGCGCAGGGTGGAGCGCGTCAGATACAGCCGTTCTCGCGCACGCGTGATGCCCACGTATGCCAGACGCCGCTCCTCCTCCAGCTCCTTGGTCTGGCCGAGGGCGCGCATGTGCGGGAAGACGCCGTCCTCCATGCCGGTCAGGAAGACGACCGGGAACTCCAGGCCCTTGGCGGTGTGCAGGGTCATCAGCGTGATGACACCGTCGCCGTCCTCCTCGTCGGGGATCTGGTCGGAGTCGGCGACCAGCGCGACCTTCTCCAGGAAGTCGGCCAGGGTGCCCTGCTCGTCCTCGCCGCGCTCCTGCTCGAACTCCATGGCGACGGCGGCGAGTTCCTGGAGGTTCTCGATCCGGGTCTCGTCCTGCGGGTCGGTGGAGGCCTGTAGCTCGGCGAGGTATCCGGTGCGCTCCAGGATCGCCTCCAGCACCGTGGCGGGCCCGGCGCCGGACTCGACGACCGTACGGAGGTCCTCCATCAGCGTGTTGAACCGCTTGACGGCGTTGGTGGAGCGCGCGGCCATGCCGTACGCCTCGTCGACGCGCTTGAGCGCCTGCGGGAAGCTGATCTTCTCCCGCTGGGAGAGGGCGTCGATCATCGCCTCGGCGCGGTCGCCGATGCCCCGCTTGGGCACGTTGAGGATCCGGCGCAGCGGCACCGAGTCCTCCGGGTTGGCCAGCACACGCAGGTAGGCCAGGACGTCCCGGACCTCCTTGCGCTCGTAGAAGCGGACGCCGCCGACGACCTTGTAGGGCAGGCCGACGCGGATGAAGATCTCTTCGAAGACACGGGACTGGGCGTTGGTGCGGTAGAAGACGGCGACGTCGCCCGCCTTCGCCTCGCCCGCGTCGGTGAGACGGTCTATCTCGTCGGCGACGAACTGCGCCTCGTCGTGCTCGGTGTCGGCTACATAGCCGGTGATCTGCGCGCCCGTGCCCGCGTTGGTCCACAGGTTCTTGGGGCGGCGGGACTCGTTGCGCTCGATGACCGCGTTGGCCGCGCTCAGGATCGTCTGTGTGGAGCGGTAGTTCTGCTCCAGCAGGATCGTCGTCGCGTCCGGGTAGTCCTCCTCGAACTGGAGGATGTTGCGGATCGTCGCGCCGCGGAAGGCGTAGATCGACTGGTCGGCGTCACCCACCACGCACAGCTCGGCGGGCGGCAGGTCGTCCGCGCTGGGCGGTACGTCGACGGGGTGCTCGGAGGTGCCCACGAGCTCCCGGACGAGGGCGTACTGGGCGTGGTTGGTGTCCTGGTACTCGTCCACGAGGACGTGGCGGAAGCGGCGGCGGTAGTGCTCGGCGACGTCCGGGAAGGCGCGCAGCAGGTTGACCGTCGTCATGATCAGGTCGTCGAAGTCGAGGGCGTTCGCCTCGCGCAGCCGCGACTGGTACATCGCGTAGGCCTGGGCGAGGGTCTTCTCGAAGCCGTCGCCGGCCTGGGCCGCGAAGTCCTCCTCGTCGATCAGCTCGTTCTTGAGATTGCTGATCTTGGCGCTGAAGGACTTCGGCGGGAAGCGCTTGGGGTCGAGGTCCAGGTCGCGGCAGACCAGGGCCATCAGGCGCTTGGAGTCGGCGGCGTCGTAGATCGAGAAGCTCGATGTGAAGCCGAGCTTCTTGCTCTCCCGGCGCAGGATGCGTACGCAGGCGCTGTGGAAGGTCATCACCCACATGGCGTTCGCGCGCGGGCCGACGAGCTGCTCGACGCGCTCCTTCATCTCGCCGGCGGCCTTGTTGGTGAAGGTGATGGCGAGGATCTGGCCCGGGTGGGCGTCCCGCTCGGCGAGCAGGTGGGCGATGCGGTGCGTGAGCACGCGGGTCTTGCCGGAGCCGGCGCCGGCCACGATGAGCAGCGGGGAGCCGGAGTGTGTGACGGCGGCGCGCTGGTTGTCGTTCAGCCCCTCCAGGAGCGCGGCGGCATCCACCGGCGGGCGCGCGGCACCGTCCCGGTAGTAGGCGTCGCGGTCCGGCGGCACGTCGAACTTCCCACCGAACAGATCGTCCGGGACCGACTCCGGTCCGTGATCGTCCTCGGGCGGCGGCGGGGGCTCGTCCGCGGGGCCCCGCTGGGCCTGGAGGTCCGCCAGGAAGCTGTCGTCAAAGAGGCTGCTCATCGCTCTCCGAGTCTAGGGCGCCCCACTGACAGCCCGCCGCCGCCCTGAGAACATCGCCGAAAGTGCCCCCTGTCACCCTCCAGGTGTGCGTGATCACAGGCCGCTACGGCCTTCACGATTACTCCCGAATGGTGACCAACCCCCCTCGATTGATCACTCTCGGCGATACTCATGAGCAAGGTCACGGAAATGTATCGGGCATATCACCCATCAACCTTCACAAGGGCCACACGAGTTGGCTACCGTGCGAGGAGGTCACACGACCCCCACCGGCGAACGTCGCCGGGCCGCGTGGCCTCCGCCGAGTCCGGCGTGCCGCAGCGGCAGCCAGAGCCGGGGACCCAACCGAGACCCCGGGGTGAATCGGCCCGACTCCCTTTCCGGAGACGGCCGTAGGGCAACCCTTCCGAACCACCCGCCCGAACCCGACAGCTAACCCGGTAGGCGGAGCATGGAAGGAGTCGCCTCCCTTGGCGTCGCACCGCAAGTCGCGTCCTACGGGTTCGCGCGTTGCAGGCATACGGACCCCCGCCCTCGCGACGGCGGCCCTCACCTCCGTGGCCCTGCTGTCCCAGTCGGCCAACGCCGCCCCAGAGGCCGACGACAAGCCCAGCCTTGAGGAAGTCGAGAAGAAGGTAGACGACCTCTACCGTCAGGCGGGATCCGCGACCGAGAAGTACAACGGAGCCAAGGAGAAGACCGCCAAGCAGCGCAAGCGCGTCGACACCCTCCTCGACGACGTCGCCGAGCGCACCCAGAAGCTGAACGAGGCGCGGGAGGAACTGGGCACCTTCGCCGCCGCCCAGTACCGCACCGGCGCCTCCGCCCCGGACACGGCGACGTTCCTGCTCGCGGACACCCCGCAGGACTACTTCGACCAGACCCAGTTGATGGACCGGATGACCGGCCGTCAGAAGGTGGCGGTCGACGACTACGTCACCCAGCAGTCAGAGACGATGGAGAAGCGTCGGGAGGCCGCCGAGAGCCTCGAGACGCTCACCGAGTCACAGGGCGACCTGAAGACGGCCAAGGCGACCGTCCAGAGGAAGCTCGCCGACGCGCGCGAGCTGCTGTCGAAGCTGACCGCCGAGGAGAAGGCGCGGCTCGCGGCGATCGAGAAGGAGAAGCAGGAGGAGGCCGCCCGCAAGGCCGCCGAGCTGGCCCGGCAGCAGGCCGAGCAGCAGAAGGAGCGGGAAGCCGCGCAGCAGGAGGCCGCCCAGCAGCAGGACAGCGGCTCCTCCTCGTCGACGGGCTCGTCCTCGTCGTCCACCGCGCCCGACTCCTCGTACGCCACCAAGGCCGAGAAGGCACTCGCCTTCGCCCGCGCCCAGATCGGCAAGCCGTACGTCTGGGGCGCCACCGGCCCCGGCTCCTACGACTGCTCCGGGCTCACCCAGGCCGCCTGGAAGGCCGCCGGGGTGACCCTGCCGCGCACGACGTACGACCAGGTCAACGCCGGCACCACGGTCCCGCTGGCCGACGCTCAGCCCGGTGACCTGGTCTTCTTCTACGACGATGTCACCCACGTCGGCATCTACATCGGCAACGGCATGATGATCCACGCTCCGAAGCCCGGCACGTACGTGCGCGAGGAGTCGATCTACTACGACGGCGAGTCGTCGATCCACAGCGTGGTGCGGCCGGCCTGACCGGTCTCGCAGGTTTTTGTGACCCCGCGCGCGTGGCCTGCCCGTAACGCGCGCGGGGCCTCTTAGCATCGGCCCCATGCCCGGCCCCTCCCCCTCAGTCGCCTGGTGGGCGCAGCGTGCTCCGGCGGCCAGTGCCGCCGTGCTGGCGACCGGCACCCTGTCGGTCGGTCTTGAGCTGGCGGGGTACGAGGTCCTCTCACGCATCGCCCTGGTTCTGGCCTGCGCGGCCTGGCTGATGTTCGCCGCGGACTTCACCCTGCGGCTGCTGCGGGCCGGGACCAGGTGGCGGGCGTACACGCGCAGGCCGGGTGTCCTCGAGAGCGTGACGACGGCTGCCCTGACCACCGTGGCGGCGACGGCCGTCCTGGGGACCGCCTTCTCGGCGGCCGGCTCCCAGGCTCTGGCCGTCATGCTGCTGGTGCTCGCCGTGCTGCTCTGGCCGGTGCCGCTCGTCCTCGTCCCGCAGGGCGGGGAGCGGCGCAGGCCCGGGACGGTGTTCGCGCGCTGCATGGCCACACAGGGGCTCGCCGTGCTCGGCGCCACGCTGGCCGCGGCCGAGTCGGCGGACTGGCTGGCGCACGCGGCGCTGGTGCTGTTCTGGCTGGGACTGGTGCTGTACGTCCTCGCCCTGGTCCGTTTCGATGTGCGGCAGGTGTCCGAGGGGACCGGCGATCACTGGCTCGCGGGCGGGGCGCTCGCCCTCTCGGCGCTCGCCGGGGCGCGGCTGATCAGCGCCGACAGCGCGCGTCTGTACCTGTGGAACGAGGACGACCGGGACGTCCTGCGCACCGTGACCGTCGTGCTGCTCGTCCTCGCACTGGTCTGCTACGCCGTCCTGCTCGCCGCCGAGTTCCTGTGGCCCCGGCCCCGCCATGACGTCCGCCGCTGGGCGACCGTGTTCACCTGGGCCAAGACGGGGACGGCGGCACTGGCCGTCGCCGTCGCCCTCGACGTCTCCTGGCTGGACGGCTTCGGGGAGGCTCTGCTGTGGATCGCGGTGGCCGGGTGGCTCGTGGCCGCCGCCTGGACGGCCGCCTCGGCCCGCTCCGGTGCGCCGCCCGGCCGCCGGGTCAGGTCCAGAGCACGGCGATGAAGACGTTCACCGTGGTCAGCAGGCCGACCAGCCCGAACAGGCCCTTGTCCACCTTCTCGTCGTCCCGTTTCACGTAG
This sequence comes from Streptomyces sp. NPDC050546, assembly GCF_044457425.1. Taxonomy (NCBI): domain Bacteria; kingdom Bacillati; phylum Actinomycetota; class Actinomycetes; order Kitasatosporales; family Streptomycetaceae; genus Streptomyces; species Streptomyces sp. NPDC050546. The sequence continues at coordinate 429,752 of NZ_JBITGX010000004.1, read as the reverse complement.
ACCAGGCCGAGGATCACGATCAGCAGGGCCAGCTTCACGCCGATCTTGATGTTGTTCACGGACTGGTCGTCGGCCTGGTTGAGGCCGACCAGGATCACACCGGTGGCCAGCATCGTCAGCGCGCCGTGCAGCATCGCCGGGGTGTAGCGGGCGGTGCCCTCGCCCATCGCCTTCATCTGGGTGAGAAAGCCGCCCAGAAGCGAGGCTATGCCGATGATGTGGAGGCCGACGAAGAGGTGGATGAGTACGTCCATGAGGCCGGAGCCTAATCAGGGGGCCCGATCCGCCCGACACCGGCCCACCGCTGCATATATGCGCCCCATAGCACCCGATCACCGACACTCACCCATGAAATCGACGCATCGGTCATCACGCTGAGTTAAGGCGACGGCGCCCCGGCGGGATCGCGGTCGCATACGGTCACCGTCGGTCCTCTCGGGACAGTTCCGCGCACCGGCCACGGGCCCGCCATGGCGAGGTTTAACGTCCTCCTCCAGGTGACCGGCTCCCCACCGCCGCCCGGGCCAGGGGCGGCAGTCGGGCACCACCGCCAGAAGTCCGGCGGCGGCCCGCTTCCCCTGTGCGGGCCGCCGCCGGACGCGCAGGCCGCCCGTCCGCTCCCCACGGCGGCCGTCGCACGCACCGGGCGGTCGCAGGAAAGGACGTGGCTCCCAAGGTGGCAGCGCACCGCAAGCCCCGACAGCGCACCGCGAGCGGCAACACGGCCCGTACGGCCGCCACGATCGCGCTCGCCGGCGCGGCGACCGCGACGGGTTTCGACGGAACCGGACACGCCGAACCGCAGCTCACCCCCGGCCAGGTCAAGGCCGAGGTGGACAAGCTGTACCAGGAGGCGGAGGTCGCCACCGAGAAGTACAACGGCGCGAAGGAGAAGGCCGACGCCGCCGGAGAGCGGCTCAAGAAGCTCCAGGACCAGGCGGCCCGCAAGGAGGAACGGCTCAACTCGGCCCGCGACGCCCTGGGCTCGGTCGCCGCCGCTCAGTACCGGGACGGCGGCATCGACCCCGCCCTCCGGCTCGCCCTGTCCGACGACCCCGACCGGTACCTGGAGAACGCCGAGTTCGTCGAGCGGGCCGGCAACCGGCAGAAGTCCGCCGTCGCGGGCGTCCGCAAGCAGCTCCGGGAGATCGAGCAGCTGCGCGGGGCCGCCCACATCGAGCTGACGTCCCTGAAGTCGCGGCAGACGGAGCTGAAGCGGCACAAGAAGACGATCACCGGCAAGCTGGGCTCCGCACGGCACCTGCTGTCCCGGCTCACCGCGCAGGAACGTGCCGACCTGGGCGAAGGACCGGGCGCGAACCGCGCCTCACGCTCCTCGACGGACGCCCGCGACGCTCTGGCGGCCCCCGGTTCCGCCGCCGCGCAGGCGCCCAACGCCCGCGCGGCCGCCGCCGTCTCCTACGCCTACCAGAAGCTCGGCAGCCCCTACGTCTGGGGCGCGACCGGCCCGAACGCCTTCGACTGCTCGGGCCTCGTCCAGGCCGCGTACCGCTCCGCGGGCGTCTCGCTGCCCCGCACGACGTACTCCCAGATCGCAGCCGGCCGCCGCGTCGCCCGCTCCGAACTCCTCCCCGGCGACCTGGTCTTCTACTACGCCGGTATCAGTCACGTCGGCATCTACGTGGGCAACGGGCAGATGATCCACGCCCCGAACTCCGCGGCCCCGGTACGGGTCGCCCCGCTCGACGAGATGCCGTACGCGGGGGCGACGCGGGTGGTCTGAGGGGACCGGTCCGGGCCGCGCGTCACACCAGCCGTCGTGCCGTGGCCCACCGCGTCAGCTCGTGCCGGTTGGAGAGCTGGAGCTTGCGGAGCACCGCCGAGACATGCGACTCGACCGTCTTCACGGAGATGAACAGCTGTTTGGCGATCTCCTTGTACGCGTACCCCCGGGCGATCAGCCGCAGCACCTCGCGCTCGCGCTGGGTCAGCCGGTCCAGGTCCTCGTCCACCGGAGGCGCGTCCGTGGAGGCGAAGGCGTCGAGGACGAACCCTGCCAGCCGCGGGGAGAACACCGCGTCGCCCTCCTGGACGCGGAAGACGGAGTCGACCAGGTCCGTGCCGGTGATCGTCTTGGTGACGTATCCGCGGGCCCCGCCGCGGATCACGCCGATCACGTCCTCCGCCGCGTCCGACACGGACAGCGCGAGGAAGCGGACCGGCTGCTCGGCGTCGGCCATCAACGGGGCACAGCGGCGCAGCACCTCCACCCCACCGCCGCCCGGGAGATGCACGTCGAGGAGGACCACCTCGGGCCGGGTCGCGGTGATGACCGTGACCGCCTGGTCGACGTCCGCGGCCTCGCCGACGACCTCGACACCGGTCTGCTCGGTCTGCCCGATCTCGGCCTGGACCCCCGTACGGAACATGCGGTGGTCGTCGACGAGGACCACGCGCACCCGACGCCCTCCGGCGCCGCCGCCCGACTTCGCGGGCCCGGCCTCCTCCGCCGGTCCCGCCGTACCGTTCGCCTCGGTCGGGTCGCTCATGACGTCTTCTCCGCCCTCTCCATCTCCAGCTCGACCTCCGTGCCGCCGTCCGGCACCGCGCGCAGCCGCGCCGTGCCGCCGTGGCGCTCCATGCGGCCGATGATCGATTCTCTGACACCCATGCGGTCGGCGGGTATCGAGTCGAGGTCGAAGCCGGGGCCGCGATCCCGGACGGACACGAAGACCGTCTTCCCCTCGACCTCGGCGTAGACCTGTACGGCTCCGCCCTCGCCACCGTACTTGGCGGCGTTCACCATTGCTTCCCGTGCGGCCTGCATCTGTGCGCCGGTCCCCTCGTCGAGCGGGCAGTCCCCCACCACCACGACCTCGATGGGCACGCCGTGCTTGTCCTCCACCTCGGCCGCGTTGCGCCGCACGGCGTCGGCGAGCGTGGCGGGTTCGTCGGCCTCGTCCTTGCCGGTGCCCTCGGGCTTGTAGAGCCAGGTGCGCAGGTCGCGCTCCTGGGCGCGGGCGAGGCGGCGCACCTCGTTCACGTTCTCCGCGTTGCGCTGGATCAGGGTCAGGGTGTGCAGCACCGAGTCGTGCACATGGGCGGCGACCTCCGCGCGCTCCTGGGCACGGATGCGCATCAGACGCTCCTCGGAGAGGTCCTGCGTCATGCGCACCAGATACGGCCCGGCGAGGAGCGTTATCCCGACGAGGACCGCGAGGGCCGCCTGCAGGACGGAGCCGAGGTGGGCGGCGGAGCCCTGCAGGACGAAGATGCCGGAGACACCGGCCGTCACCAGCAGCACCCCGCCCCCCGCGCGCAGCAGCGTGACCGTGCGCCGGCGGCGGCCGACCTCGACCCAGCGGGCCCGGCGGGCGTTGTCCGCCTGCCGCCAGACCAGGGCGACGCCCGCGCCGACGAGCACCGCCGGCCACAGGTACACCCGGGCCCCTCCGCTGAGGTTCACATTGCCCACGAACACCAGGGCCACGGCGACCATGAGCAGCAGGGCCACTATCTGGCCCTTGTCGGGCTTGCGGGCGACGAGTCTGCGGCGGCCGTCGGGCGCGGTCTCCGAGGCGGCCGGCGGCTTCTGCGCGTCGACTCCGCCGACGCCGAGCGGGACGAAGAACCAGAACGCGGCGTACAGCAGCGCACCGAGGCCGTCGGCCATGAACAGGCCGACGAACACGAGCCGCACCCACACGACGGGCAGCCCGAGGTGCCCGGCGAGGCCTCGCGCCACGCCACCGAGCCAGCGTCCGTCACTGCTGCGGTAGAGCTTGCGCGGCGGCCGCGGTTCGGCGAGTGGCGCTGCTGCGGCTTCCGACATGCCATTGATGGTCACACGGCCGGAGGGCCGGAGCATCAGGGTCGACCCCGGAGACTCCCCTGATCTCCGGAGGCCGGCCCGTCGAACACCTCCCGAGCCGTTCCTCAGGGCCGATATCAGGGTCCGGCCAGGGTCGATCCGACTGCCGCCGCGGCGCCGCGCCCGTCACCATGGACCCATGACCGATCACGAGCACGCCGCGACGGGTCCGGGACCCGGCTCCGGCCCGCGCCCCGCACCGGGCGCCGGGCCGCAGGACGCCGCGCCCGCCGGCTCCCCCGCGCAAGGGCGTGCGGGCGCGGGAGAACAGGGAGGAGCCCCCGACGCGGCCGATCCGGCCGGCCCGACCGGGGAGGCGGCCCCGCCCGGCCCGCCCCACGCGTTCCGTCGCGACCGCCGCCACAAGACCCTGGCCGGCGTCTGCGCCGGGCTCGGACGGCAGTGCGACCTGGACCCGGTGATCTTCCGGATCACGCTCGCGGTGCTCTCCGTCACCGGCGGCATCGGCCTGCTCTTCTACGGCTTCGTCTGGCTCCTCGTCCCGTACGACGACGAGGACGAGAACGAGGTGCGCAAGCTGCTGACCGGACGCGTCGACGGCCAGGCCCTGACGGCCGTGCTGTTCGCGCTGGTCGGCTGCGGGGTGTTCCTGACCCTGCTGAACAACGGCGGAGTGCTGACCTTCGCCTTCGTCCTCTCGATACTTCTGGCCGGATCCGGATACTGGTCACGCCAGCGCGGCGCCCCCAGCCCCGACCCGCTGGCCGCCCAGGCCGCCGCCGACGCACCGCCCGAGCCCCAGGCACCGCCGGCCCTGGTCACCTCTCCCTCCTGGTGGCGCGACCCCATCGTCAAGGACGGCACCCACATCGGCGGCACGGGCTACCTGTGGGGCCCCCGCGACCCCCGCGGCCCGGACGTCACGGCAGCCATCAACATCGGGCTCGGCATCCGGGCCGGCGGCCGCCAGGACATACCCGTCCCGGGCAGCCGGCCGCCCGAGCCGCGCGGCCCCCGCTGGATCGGCGGCTGGGTCTTCCTGCTGGCCCTGCTCGCCGGTGCCCTGGGCACCGACCTGACCTGGGACGAGCACCCGCTGGGCACCAGCCTGCAGACGGGTCTGTCCTGCGCGCTCGCCGTCCTGGGCCTGGGCATAGCCGTCAGCGCCTTCCTGGGACGGACCGGGGCGGGCTCGATCCTCCTGGCGATCATCACGGCCGGACTGCTCGCCGCCTCGGCGGCACTACCCAAGGACATCGGCACCCAGTGGGCCCGCACGACCTGGCGGCCCGCCACGGTGGCGGACGTACGGCAGCAGTACGAACTGGGCACCGGCGTCGGCACCCTCGACCTGACCGGGCTGGACGTGGCAAGGAGACAGACCGTGACGACACGCGCCGACGTGGGCATCGGCCGGGTGAAGGTGCTCGTGCCCGAGGACGTGACGGTGCGGCTGAGCGTCGACGTGGGGCTCGGCGACCTCCAGCTGCCGGGCGACGACACGAAGGACGTGGACGTGAAACCGGACCAGCGGAAACAGATCACCCTCTCCCCCGCCAAGGGCGTCGAGAGGTCCGGCACCATCGACCTGGACCTCCAGGTCGGCATGGGACAGGCGGAGGTGACCCGTGCTGCGTCATGAGCCCCGGCCCGGAAAGCTGGTCGCCGGTGTCGTCCTCGTTCTGACGGGCGTCCTCTACGCCGGTGACGCCGGCGGCGCCTGGGACACTCCGTGGTTCGTCGCGATCCCCCTCGTCACGGGCGGACTGTGCCTGGCCGGCGCGGTGGCGTTCCTGACGGGCCGACTGCGCCGACGCCGCACGACGGGGCGTACCGCCACCGACTAGCGCCCGCCGGGGCTCCAGGCCACCTGTGCCCCGGGCCCCGGGCTCCGGCCCCCGGGCTCCGACTCCCTGGCCCGGCTACCGGTACTCCCGCCTCTGCCGTCGTCGTGACCTCAGGGCGGCGTCCACGGACAGCAGGGGCGCACCCGCCAGGACGAGGGGGGTCCAGGCCATGAGGTAGGCGAGGTCGTTGCCGTAGTAGTACGGATCGGAGGCCCAGCTCACGGTCAGCCACAGGCTGAGGGAGATCAGCGCGCCGCCGAGTGCGGCCAGTCGGGCGAGCACACCGAGCAGGGTGCCGATGCCGACGGCCAGTTCTCCGAAGGCGATGGCGTAGCCGAAGCCGACCGGGCTCTTCAGGGAGAGGTCCACCAGGGCGGGAATGGCGGAGGAGTCGCGGACGGCGCGCATCATGTCGCCGATCGACCCGGCGCCGGAGTCCTTCATGAAGGCGCTGTCAGTGATCTTGTCCAGGCCGGCGTAGATGAAGGTGACGCCGAGGAAGATGCGCAGAGGAAGGAGGGCGTAGCGGCCGGCGGTGTCCCGCCAGCCTCCGTCGCCGCGGAAGTGGGGGGAGCTCGTGTCCGTTCGCATACTGTGAGTCATCGCTGCTAGCCGCCTCTCGCCGCCGGTGCCGAGACCCCCTCAACAGACCATACGTACGACAAACAGACCGCGCTCAACCCTGTATGTCCCCAATTTTTGCCCGACCGCCCGAGTCGGCGGGCAACCGTCACTCCGTCACATCAACCGCGTACCGATTCGTCTCCACCCCGGCCGCCGTGACCACCTGCACGTCCACACGCCCCGGTTCGACATCCGCCGGCACCGGCACCGTCAGCAGCGTGTCCGCCGGGTTGCTGAAGCCACCGGGTACCGGTACCAGCGGGACGTGGACGTGCACGGCACCCACCCGGACGACCATCCGGGCCAGCCGGTCGGCCCCCTGCGCACCCGGCGGCACGAACCCGGCACCCCGGATCTCGATGTCGTCGCCCGTGCGGATCGGCCCGTCGAGGTCGCCCGCCTCCCGGGCCCGGACGACGGAGAGGATGACCGGCCGGCCGCCCTCCGCGTACTTGCCGGCCAGATAGGTCGCCGCCGACACCAGGACCACGACCGCCAGCCCCCACGGCAGATCCGGCAACTGGTCCGGGCGCCTGGCCAGCCGCACCGCCGCGAAGACCAGCGCGACACCGCTGATGACGACGTACTGGATGTCGGCGAAGGTGCCCCGGCCCGCGTCGTCGGTCAGCAGGTCGGCGGCGCGCGGCCGGTCGGCGCGGACCTTCTGCAGCCGCTGCCCGAGCACCCGCAGCCCGACCACCCGCCGTACGAGCACCGCGATCCCGCACACCACGGCGAGCACGGTCACGACCCCGGCGCCGCGGGCGAGTTCCAGCCCGGAGATCAGCGTGTCCCGTTCCCGGTGCCGGGAGGCGGCCGCCAGCCGTCCCGCCAGGACGAGCACCGCGTAGGCCACGAACAGCACCCACGCCGCGGCGACCGTGCGGGAGGTGGACAGGCGGTTGTCCTCGCCGATCACGGGCGCCAGCGCACCGCCCTTCGACCGGTGGAACCAGGACGCGGCGGTCACCGCACCGGCCACCACCAGCGCCGCGGCCAGCCCGGCCGTACGCGCCGCCGTCCAGCCCGCACCGACCGCGGTGAGGCACTGCCCGAGCAGCAACAGCACGACGGCCGCCCACACCACACCCGCGGTACGGGGCCACAGGCCCGTCAGCCAGGACCGGCCCTCGGCCCGGCCGCGCTCGGCGACGAGTTCCGCGGACTGCGCCAGTTCCTCCGAGACCCACTGCCGGGAAGCGGAGGCGGAGTGGGCCACCGCGGCCGGCAGCCCCTGCCCGGCCGCGAACTCGTCGCGCCTGCGCAGGAACGCGGCGACGGCCCGCCGGTGTCCCTCACGCGCCCCGTGCGGACAGTCCCCGCAGGCGCACCCGCCTTCGTGAGCCCCTCCGTAAGCACTGCCGTAAGCACTGCCGTAAGCACTGCCGTAAGCACTGCCGTAACTACTGCCGTGAGTACTGCCATGAGCACTGCCGTGGCCGTCGGCGTACCCGCTCACGGGCCCACCGGCGTACCGGCCCGCATACGCACCCGCATCCGTGTACGCCCCCGCATCCGCGTACCCACCGGCCTCCGCGCCGCCCTGTCCCTCGCGCACCGCCACGCCCGACGCCCGCCTTCCCGCGACCCAACCACCGTCGGCCTTCCGGACCCCGGAAACACCGCTGTACAACTCCCCTGCGACGACAGCGAATTGTGCCCTACACCAGCCGGTTCACGTCCGCTCGGTCTGGTCAACACGAGTGAACTTCGGCGTGCCGTGTTGACCTGACTGGGAGAATTCCCCTATGGCCGAGATCATCCAGCGTGACGGGACCTGGGCCTTCGACGGCGACACGGTCCGGATCACCCCCGGTCTGCACCGCTCCGTGCCGCTGTTCCGGCAGACGTACGGAGAGATCGCCGTGCCGCTCGAAGCGGTCTCGAGTGTCGTCCTGGAACCCGAACGCAGGCACGGACGGCTGCGGTTGCGGCTGCGGGAGGGTGCCGACCCCCTGCTCCAGGCGACCGGCGGGCGGCTGCCCGACGCGGCCGATCCGTACCGGCTGACGGTGGACGCAGACCGGACGGGGGTCGCCGAGTACGTCGCCGAGGAGATCCGCCGCGCGCTGCTCCTCGACCGGATTCCGAAGGAGCCGGCGAAGGCCTATCTACTGCCCGGCCCGCCGGTCCCGGTCTCGGTCCGTTCGTCCGACGGGACGGTCTCCTTCGACGGCACCCGGGTACGGATCGACTGGGCCGACACCTCCGAGCGGGTCAAACGCGCCACCGGCCCGCGGATCATCACCCTGGGCGACCTGGCCCGGGTCGAGTGGCTGCCGAACTCCGGCCACGAGGACGGTCTCCTGCGCTTTGTGACCCGCGAGACGGTGTTCTCGAAGCTGCCGCCGGAGAAGGACCCGTACGCCCTGGATCTGTGGGGCAGCGCCCGCCGCGATCTGCTCACGGCGCTCGTCGCCACGGCGGTCACGGCCCGGCTGCCGCACCCGTCGACGGACGCCGAGCACCAGTCGGACGCCCACCGCCCGGCATCCGCCGTGCCCCCGGCCTCCGAGCACCACGACGTACTGCTGCGCCGCCTGCGCGAACTGGGCCGGCTGCACCGGGACGGGGTGCTCACGGACGAGGAGTTCGCGATGACGAAGGCGGTGGTGCTCCGCGGCTTCTGACACCGGTGGCGCACCACGCCCCACAGCCGTCTAGCTCAGCAGATCCGGCTCGCTCCGGCTGACGTCCTGCCACATCGGCTGGTAGTTGATCCACGCCACCAGGTCGCCGCCCAGCTGCTCCCGTGTCGCCACCGCCATCCGGTGGTCGATGCGGACCGGCCGCCCGGCCGCCTGCGCCGTCAGCTGCACCTGGCAGGACCGCTCCATCGACACGAACCACCAGGCCGCCGCGTCCACCGAGTCGCCGACGGTCAGCAGGCCGTGGCTGCGCAGCACGAGTGCCTTGCGGGAGCCGAGTTCTGCCGCGATGCGCCGCCCCTCCTCGGCATCGACGGATACGCCGGTGTAGGTGTCGTAGAGGGTGTGGTCCTCGTAGAAGGCGCAGCTCTCCTGGGTGATCGGTTCCAGCAGTTCGCCGAGGGCGGCGAGCGCCCGGCCGTGCACCGAGTGGCAGTGGGCGACGGCGACCACGTCGGGGCGGGCGGCGTGCACCTGGGCGTGCACGGTGAACGCGGCCTGGTTGACGTGGTAGCGGCCCTCGACGACCTGGCCGTCCTGGTTGGCGAGCACCAGGTCGCTCACGGTGACGTGCCGGAAGGGCAGTCCGAACGGGTTGACCCAGAAGCAGTCGGTGTACTCCGGGTCTCGGGCCGTGATGTGTCCCGACACACCGTCCTCGAAGCCGAGCCGCCCGAAGATCCTCAGGGCGCCCGCGAGCCGTTCCTTGCGGTGCCGGCGTTCGTCCTCCACCGACTCGTGCATGGGCGGCATCGCGAACCGCAGCCGGTCGGTGGGCAGCGGCAGGGGCGGGGTGGGCCCGTGCATAGGTCCTCCAGCGCTGTTTCTTCGTACGGGCGGAAGCTACCGCCGGTCGGGGCGGGATGAACAGAACCGTTTCGTAAAGATGGAACGAGCGCCCCTGAGAGCACCCTGTGCGCACCCTTGTGCCCCCGGTCTCCCCTACCCCACGAATAGCCGACAGAGGATGTCGGATTTCGGCGCCACACTCTCCGTATGACAGCGAACTGGGCGGCTCTCGCGACCGCCGAACCGGACCTGGCCGACACGGTCGAGAAGCGCTTCGGCGCCTACACCCACCACGTCCTCGCCACTCTCCGCAAGGACGGTTCGCCCCGCACCAGCGGCCTCGAGGTGCGGTTCCTCAACGGCGAGCTGTGGCTCGGCATGATGCCGGGCTCGCTCAAGGCCCACGATCTGCGCCGCGACCCGCGCTTCACGCTCCAGGCGAACCCCGGGGAGGGCACGGGCATGGGCGGCGGGGACGTCCGGATCAGCGGCCGGGCGATCGAGGTCGACGACGCGGAGACCAAGGCCGGATACGTCGAAGAGGTGGAACCGCCGGAGCCGTTCCACCTCTTCCGCACCGAGCTGACGGAGGTCGTGAGGACCTACGTCGAGGACGACACATACCTCGTCGTCCAGGTCTGGACGCCCGGCGAGCCCCTGCGCACGGTCAAGCGCACCTAGGCACGGGGGGTCACTCCCACTCGATCGTCCCCGGCGGCTTCGAGGTCACGTCGAGGACGACGCGGTTGACGTCGCGCACCTCGTTGGTGATCCGGGTCGAGATCTTCGCCAGGACGTCGTACGGCAGGCGCGACCAGTCGGCCGTCATGGCGTCCTCGGACGAGACGGGGCGCAGCACGATCGGGTGGCCGTACGTGCGGCCGTCGCCCTGGACGCCCACGCTGCGGACGTCCGCGAGCAGGACCACCGGGCACTGCCAGATGTCCCGGTCGAGGCCGGCCGCCGTCAGCTCCTCGCGGGCGATGGCGTCGGCCTCGCGCAGCAGGTCCAGGCGCTCCTTGGTGACGTCGCCGACGATACGGATACCGAGGCCGGGGCCGGGGAACGGCTGGCGCTGGACGATCTCGTCCGGCAGTCCGAGCTCCTGGCCGACCATCCGGACCTCGTCCTTGAACAGCTGGCGCAGCGGCTCGATCAGCTGGAACTCGAGGTCCTCGGGCAGGCCGCCCACGTTGTGGTGGGACTTGATGTTGGCCGTGCCGGTGCCGCCGCCGGACTCGACCACGTCCGGGTAGAGGGTGCCCTGGACGAGGAACTCCACCGCCGGGCCCTGGTCGGCGATGATCTCGGCCTGGGCCTGCTCGAAGACCCGGATGAACTCACGGCCGATGATCTTCCGCTTCTCCTCGGGGTCGGAGACCCCGGCGAGCGCCTTGAGGAACCGCTCCTCCGCGTCCACGACCTTCAGCTGCACGCCGGTCGCGGCCACGAAGTCCTTCTCGACCTGCTCGGTCTCGCCCTTGCGCATCAGGCCGTGGTCGACGTACACGCAGGTCAGCTGGGAGCCGATGGCCTTCTGGACCAGCGCCGCCGCGACCGCGGAGTCCACACCGCCGGACAGCCCGCAGATGGCGCGCCGGTCACCGACCTGCTCGCGGATCGCGGCGACCTGCTCCTCGATCACGCTGCCCGTGGTCCAGGACGGGGTCAGGCCCGCGCCCCGGTAGAGGAAGTGCTCCAGCACCTGCTGCCCGTGCGTGGAGTGCATCACCTCGGGGTGGTACTGGACGCCGTAGAGCTTCTTCTCGTCGTTCTCGAAGGCGGCTACGGGCACGACGTCCGTGGAGGCCGTGACGGAGAAGCCCTCGGGGGCGGCGGAGCAGGCGTCGCCGTGCGACATCCAGACGGCCTGCTCGGCGGGGGTGCCCTCGAAGAGGGTGGAGGACGACTTGGAGACGTGCAGGCCGGTGCGGCCGTACTCGCGGGCTCCGGTGTTGTCGACGGTGCCGCCTAGGGTCCGTGCCATCAGCTGGAAGCCGTAGCACATGCCGAAGACGGGGACGCCGGCCTCGAAGATCGCGCGGTCGAGGCTCGGGGCGCCTTCCTCGTAGACCGACGAGGGACCGCCGGAGAGGATGATCGCCGCGGGGTTCTTGGCGAGGATCTCCTGGACCGGCATGGTGCTCGGCACGATCTCGCTGTAGACCCGCGCCTCGCGGACACGACGGGCGATGAGCTGGGCGTACTGCGCGCCGAAGTCGACGACCAGAACGGTGTCGGGGGCGTTCGCAGCGGGAGTCGCTGATGACACGGGGTGCCTTCCGGCGGTGGGGCGGGGGTCTTGTGCCACCCGATTCTACCGAGGTGCTCGTGGGGAGCGTCCCGCCCACGGACAGTCCGGGCTCCGGCACCCGTGTCTCACCATGCGAACCGTTCGGACACCCGCTTGGACACCGTGCCGCCCCGGGGCATACTGGGCGCCATGCTCACGCACCAGACCTTCCGCTTTACCTATGGCATCCGGCCCGCCGGCTGCCATGGTCGTGCTGCTTGAGCAACTGACAAGCGACTTCCCAGGCGCCCCGGGCCGACAAGGCCCGGGGCGTCTGTCGTCGTCCGGGCCTTGCCGCTCCGGGGCACCCCCAGACGACGAGGAGCCCCTCCCATGACCGTTCCCACCACCACCGACGTGACCGGCGCCCGCACCCCCGAGGCCGCCGAGGTGATCACCGGCGCGCGTGAGCGGATCGACGCGCTCGACGACCGGATCATCGGCCTGATCCAGGAACGGGTGGCCGTGTCGGCCGTCATCCAGGAGGCGCGGATCACCTCCGGGGGCCGGCGCGTCAACCTCTCCCGCGAGATGGAGGTGCTCGGCCACTACAGGGACGCGCTGGGCAAGCCGGGCACGGCCCTGGCGATGACCCTGCTGGAGCTGTGCCGGGGCAAGATCTGAATCCGCCGAGATCTGAATCCGCCGGAGGAATCCGCGTTCCTGGGACAGACGTACGCACCCCTCTCACCCGTACGGCGCGTGACCGCCCCCGGGCCCCCTCGTTGGTCTCGTTGTCCGTGCCAGCCAGGGGCGGGCCCGAAAGAACCACGCGTGGCTCACTGGAGCGATGAGACGTACGGATCGTGCCGTGCGTCGTGGGACCTCGCTCCAGGGAAGTGACCGGACGGCAGGGGACAGCAGCCCGGTCACCCAAGAGAACGGACGGCTCCGGGGACGCCCGGGGCCGCCCGGCGGAGACTGCCAGAAGTCGAGACCAGCGGCGCAACCCCCCGGCGCCGCTTCCAGGCACCGGCGCTGCCCTGACGTCGGTGCTGACGAGAGGAAGGGCCCCGCGGCTCCACCCCGCGGGGCCCTTCGCTCATGGCCCATGCTTGAGCGACACCCGCTCAGGTGCGGGTCACCGTCCCGCAGTCGTGGCCGTCGTCGAGGCTCCTGCTGCGGTCGTACGGGTCCGTCGTCGGGCCGGTGGGGTCGGGGCCCTTGTCCTCGCTCGACGGGAACTCCGGGTGCAGATAGCCGTCGTTGACGTCGCAGGCGGTGTTGCCGACCTCCTCGTCGTACTCCCGGACGATCAGCCGGCCCTCGGTGGCGCGGTAGCGGGCGGGGTCGGCGAGTTCGACGTCGAGGACCCTGCGCACGATCGTGCGGGTGACCTCGGTCGATCCGTCGGCGCGCATGACGGGGTAGACGAAGGTGTAGTCGGCGCGCACCGCGACCCCCGCGTGCGAGCCCTTCGCGAACGTCATACGCCCGCGCGTCTTGATCACGTCACCGACCGGTCGTATCTCGTCGGGGTCGAAACGGCTGAACATCGTCAACGGGTCGTGCTTGTCGCTCGGGGAGCGCAGGGCGGTGTTCAGGTCGTCGAGGAGCCCCGGCTGCTTGGGGTCGAGCACGGAGAGCGCGGCCTCGGGGCGCTCGCCGCGTACCGTCGCCGGGTCGAGGTTGGCGGCGATCAGCAGCTTCCTCGTCAGCTTCAGCGCCTGTTCCACGCGGTCCTTCGGGACCGGGCCGACGGCCTTCGCCTCGGGCAGGACGATGCCGGCCTCGCCGTCGGCCCAGCGCAGCGCCGGGGAGCCGGCGAAGGGCTCGTCCAGGGTGGGGGTTTCGGGGTCCGACGCCCCGGGCGCGGTGGTGGGCGCCGCCGTCTCGGCGGGCAGGGAGGAGGCCTCGCCCGCCCCGGACTCACCCGTGCCGAAAGGGTCACCGGGCAGCAGCGACGGCTTCAGGGCCACCACGGTCACGGCGACGGCGACCGCAACACCGAGAACGGTCCACAGCGTGCGGCGGCGGCCCGCCCGGCGGTTCGTCTCCGGCGGCACGGGGCCGGTACGCCAGCCCGGGGGCGATTCACCCCGCTCCTCCTGCCGGCGCAACCGCTCGGTCACCATGCGCGCCCGCGCGGACGGCTCCTTCGGGGCGGAGCCGCGGGTGTCCCGTTCGGCGTCGCGGATGAACTGTTCCCAGACATCGTCGGGGATCTCGGAGGCCGACGACTGATCATCGGACGGTTTGTCAGACACGAGCGTCAGTTCTAGGCGTTCGGCAAGCGCCTTCACAAGAAGGTCATGGATGTGACTCAGCCCACATAAAAATCCTGTGAAGGCCAGCACAACCATTCACAGGTTTCACGGATCAAACCTTCAGAACCACGGGCACTCCCGCGCCCCACACGCGGAGGCCTCCCCCAACGTTCGTACCGCGCCCTGCGGTACGCCGGACTCTCCGAGGTCTTCATGAAGCTTCGCCGCGCCATGGCAGCAGCGGCCGCTACGGCGGTCATAGCCCCGGTGGCACTGCTCGCGGCACCGGCCGCGTACGCGACCGACGAAACGACGCCGACTCCGAGCGCGTCCGTGAGCGAGTCCGCTCCCGAGACGTCCCCCTCGCCGTCGGCGAGCGAGTCCACGCCCGAGACGACGCCGACTCCGAGCGCCTCCGCGAGCGAGTCCTCCCCGGAGACGACGCCCACGCCGAGCGCCTCCGCGAGCGAGTCCTCCCCGGCGCCCTCCGCGTCCGAGCCCGAGGAGTCGGAGTCCCCCGACCCCGAGCCCTCGGTCTGCGAGGACACCAAGGTCGACGTCAGCATCAGCGGTCTGCCCGGCAAGATCGCGGCGGGCAGCGGCTGGCACAAGTTCTCGCTGAACGTGCTCAACAACTCCGACTCCACGCTGAACGACCTCGACTTCTTCGCCGGCGCCTCCGCCGACAAGAACGGCGAGGACCTGTTCACCAGCAAGCAGGTTCAGCTCCAGGCCTGGGACCCCCAGGACAAGATCTGGGTCGACCTCAACGAGGGCGGCCTCGCGGTCGGCTACGTCGGCTACACCGACGAGCTGAAGCCCGACTACGAGGTCAACATCCCGCTGCGCCTCAGCGTCAGCAAGTCCGCCCCGGTCGGCGCCGGCTTCTCGCTCGGCGCGACGATCTACGGCGACAACGACGCCGAGTGCACCGGCTTCGGCCAGATCTCCTACAAGTTCCAGATCGTCTCCGCCGGTACGGACACCGGTGGCACCAAGCCGCAGGAAGGCGGCAAGGCGCCCGTCACCGACGAGAAGCCGAAGGGCACCACGCCGGAGGTCACCGGCAGCCTCGCCGAGACCGGCTCCAGCTCCGCCCTGCCGATGATCAGCCTCGTCGGCGGTGCCGCGGTCGTCGCCGGTGCCGGTGCGATCTTCGTGGTGCGTCGCCGCAAGGCCGGTGTCCAGGCCTAAGGCGCCAGAGCTTTACGCAAGACGAAGAGGGACCTGCGCTCGGAGGGGGGCGCAGGTCCCTCTTCTGTGTGCCGGCTCGGTCACTTCTTCGGCGGCACCGCCGGCATGCCCAGGAACGGCAGCCGCAGTGCGCCGAACGCGTCCGCCGGGACCGCCGGGGACTTGGGCTCGACCGGCTGGAGACGTTCGTAGGCCGCGCCCTGCTTCGGCCTGAGGTCGGGCTCGCCCTTGTTGGGCCAGTACGACATCGCCCGCTCGGCCTGGGCGGTGATGGTGAGGGACGGGTTGACGCCCAGGTTGGCGGAGACCGCGGCGCCGTCGACCACCGAGATGCCGGAGTGGCCGTAGAGGCGGTGGTACGGATCGATCACGCCGGTCTCGCGGGAGGCGCCGATGGGGCACCCGCCCAGGAAGTGGGCGGTGAGCGGGGTGCCCATGAGTTCGCCGACGTTGGAGCCCGCGAAGCCGTTGATCTCGGCGGCCAGGGCCGAGGCGCTCTCCGTGGCGGCCTTGATCTGCTTGGGGTTGGGGGCGCCGTGGCCCTGGCGTGCGGTGAGCAGGCCCCGGCCGGCGCCCGACGGTTTCAGATACGTCGTCAGGGAGTTGTCCAGCGACTGCATCACCAGGCCGATGATGGTCCGTTCCGACCAGCGGCGGTTGGACAGGGAACGCAGCACCAGCAAGGGGTGCTTCGCCGCGTTGGCGAGGAAGCCCAGGACCCGCGAGGTGCCCGAGCCGCCGCCGGCGTAGGGGACCTGGAGGATGGACAGGCCGCCCATCGAGTTGGAGCCCTTGCCGTAGCGGACCGGCTCGATATGGGTGTTCTCGTCGGGGTGGATCGAGGACGTGATGGCCACGCCCCGGGTGAAGTCGGCCTTCCGGCCGCCGTGGGCCTTTCGGTAGCGCCGGTCGTCGGTCTGGGCGCCGACCAGGGCCTCGGAGTTGGTGCGGGTCAGCTCGCCCAGCTTGTCTGAGATGTACGGCAGCTGTCCGCCCGCCTTCATGCGGTGCAGTAGCGTCTGGGTGCCGTAGGTGCCGGCGGCGAGGACGACCCGGCGGGCCGTGTAGGTGCGGCCCTTCGCCTTGCGGCGGTCGTCGGTGGGGAGCGTGGCGACGGCGTACCCGCCGCGCGAGTCGTCGGTGACGGAGACGACCGTCGTCAGCGGGTGGACGACGGCGCCGGCCTTCTCGGCCAGGTGCAGATAGTTCTCGTTGAGGGTGTTCTTCGCGCCGTGGCGGCAGCCGGTCATGCACTCGCCGCACTCCGCGCAGGCCCTGCGGGCCGGGCCCGCGCCGCCGAAGTACGGGTCGGGCACCTCCTGGCCCGGCTTCGCCTTCGCCGTGCCGTCGGCGTCCTCGCCGTCGCCGAAGAAGACGCCGACCGGGGCGAGGTGGAAGGAGTCGCCGCAGCCCATCTTCTCCGCGGCGGCCTTGAGATGGACGTCGGACGGGGTCATGGTCGGGTTGAGCCGTACGCCCAGCATGCGGCGGGCCTGGTCGTAGTACGGCTTCAGCTCGTCCTGCCAGTCCGTGATGTCACGCCACTGCGGGTCCTCGAAGAACGGCTTCGGCGGGACGTAGAGGGTGTTGGCGTAGTTGAGGGAGCCGCCGCCGACGCCCGCGCCCGCCAGGACCATGACGTTGCCCAGCAGGTGGATGCGCTGGATGCCGTACATGCCGAGTTTCGGCGCCCAGAGGTAGTTCTTGAGGTCCCAGGAGTTCTTGGGGAGGGAGTCGCGGGTGAAGCGGCGGCCGGCTTCCAGGACGCCGACCTTGTAGCCCTTTTCGGTGAGGCGCAGGGCGGTTACGGAGCCGCCGAAGCCGGAGCCGACCACGATGACGTCGTAGTCGTAAGCGTCCTTTGGCACGTGCCGTCTCCCCTTTGAGTGTGCAGTGCGGGTGCTCTGTGGTTGCTCGCGCAGTTCCCCGCGCCCCTGAAAAGAAGGCCGGTTACCGGAACCTCAGTGCCTTCATCAGGCGGAGGCTGCGGCTCATGAACTGGGCGTACTTCTCGTCGTCCATGCCGAGGGAGGGGGCCATCGGGAGGACCCTCTGGTGGGCGACCGTCTGGGCCTCGGTGTACTTGAGGATGCCCTCGGAGCCGTGGCGGCGGCCGAGGCCCGAGTCCTTCATGCCGCCCATGGGCGACTGGACGCTGCCGTACGCGGGTGCGTAGCCCTCGTTGATGTTGACCGTGCCGGTGCGCAGCCGGGCGGCGACCTCCTGGCCGCGGCGGGCGTTCTTCGTCCAGACCGAGGAGTTCAGGCCGTACGCCGTGGCGTTGGCGCGCTCGATGACCTCGTCCTCGTCCTTGAAGCGGTAGACCGAGACGACCGGGCCGAAGGTCTCCTCGGCGCAGACGGACATCTCCGTGCCGACCCCGTCGAGGATCGTGGGCTCGAAGAAGTACGGGCCGATGTCCGGGCGGGCCGTACCGCCGGCGAGGACCTTCGCGCCCTTGGACACCGCCTCGTCCACGTGCCGCGTGACGGTCTCCAGCTGGCGTTCGCCGACCAGGGAGCCCATGTCGGCGCCGTACGCCAGCGACCTGCCGAGGCGCATCGTCCTCGTACGGGCGGCGAAGCGCTCCAGGAAGGCGTCTGCCACGGACTCGTGGACGTAGAGCCGCTCGATGGAGATGCAGAGCTGGCCGGCGGAGGAGAAGCAGGCGCGTACGGCCCCGGCCGCCGCCTTCTCGATGTCGGCGTCCTCCAGCACCAGCATGGCGTTCTTGCCGCCGAGTTCGAGGGAGACGCCGACCAGCCTGGCGGCGGCGCCCTGGGCGACCTCGCGGCCGGTGCGGGTGGAGCCGGTGAAGGAGACGTAGTCGGCGTGCCGGACGACCTCCGGGCCGACGACCGGGCCGTCGCCGAGGACGACCTGGAAGACATCGGCGGGCAGTCCGGCCTCGATGAGCAGGTCACGGGCCCACAGGGCGGTGAGGCAGGTCTCCGTGTCCGGCTTCATGACGACCGCGTTGCCCGCGACGAAGGCCGGGATCGCGTCGCCGACCGACAGCTCCAGGGGGTAGTTCCAGGGGGCGATCTGGCCGATCACACCGCGCGGGTGGCGCAGCTCGGTGACCTTGGTGAGGGTCGGCATGGCACCGGCGTGCCGCTTCGGCCGCAGGTAGGAGGGGGCCTTGCGGCCGTAGTGCCGGGCGGCGACCGCGACGGCCTGGACCTCCTCGTGCGCGTGCAGCCGGGCCTTGCCGGTCTCCAGCTGGATCAGGTCGAGCACCTCGGCCTGGCGCTCCAGCACCAGGTCGTGGAAGCGCAGCAGGACGGCGGCGCGCTGCCGCAGGGGGGTCCGCGCCCACACGGCCTGGGCGGCGCGGGCCAGTTCGAAGGCCCGCGCCACGTCCTCGGGCGTCGACTCGGGGAGATCGGCCAGCTTCTCCCCCGTGAACGGCGTGTGGTTGGCGGTGCGACCGGAGCCGACCACGCCCTTGGTGAGCTGGGCGACCAGCTCTGGGGTGACCACATCGGCGGCGGTGCGGGCGCCCTCCGGGGCGGGGGCGAGGGGGTTCGTGCCGGTCTGTGCCGTGCCGGGCTTCTCCGGGGCGTGCGCGTCCGTCATGAGCCGCAGGGTATGCCTCGGCGGAGGCTTTGGGTACCCGTCGGTAATACGGCTTCACCGAGTGCACACACGACGCCAGTGGCTGCTGGCAACAAACGCCCTGATCAGGGCGTTGTGCGGTGACAGTCGGTGTAATTCAGCCTTTTACGATCCCGAGCCGATCCCCAGCCGGTCGCGGGCGCCCTGGAACACCGAGGTGCCTTCCTCCTCCTCCGGCGTGCCCCTGGACATGTCGACGCGCAGTTCGTACATGCGGTCGTCTCCGGTGCGGATCAGCACGCGCATGACCCGTCTGGGACCTTCGTCGGCGTGGTAGGCCGTGTCGGCGAGGGCGGCCTCGTGGCCCTGGACGCCGGTGCGGGTGTACCGCGTGTCCCCCTGGACGACGGGTGCCTTCCGGGCCTGGTCCAGCGGGGAGCCCGGGGCCCGGTCCCAGAGGAGGAGGCGGACCTGGACCGTGCCGCCCCGTTCGTCGCCGTAGAGCACGGTGCGGGGCTGGTCGGTCGCGCTGCCGGTCCGGTCGAGTTCGCGGTAGTGGCGCGGGAGATGGAGTACGGCCGCCAGGTCCGGATCGTGGTGCGGGGTCCAGGTGTCCGTCGTGTCGGCGGTCTGTTCAGCGCTCTCCGCGGTGCCGGCGCCGTCGAGGTGGGTGGCGGCGCCCAGGCCTCCGGCGAGCAGTGCGCTGAGGAGGGCGAGGGGGGCGGGGCGGAGGAGGCTGTGCCGTTTCGGCGACTCCGGTGGTGCGGCGGTCGCGTCCGGGCGCGGTCCCGGGCCGGGGCCAGGGCCGAGGCCGGGGCCGGGGCCGGGGCCGGGGCCGGGGCCGGGGCCGGGGCCGGGGCCGGGGCCGGGGCCGGGGCCAAGGCCGAAGCCGGGGCCAGCGCCGGGGCCCGGGCCGTCCGCCGGCTCCTGTACGTCTTCGGCCTCCTGGTTCCCGGCGGGTATCTCCGCGACGGGCTCGAGGGGTGGTGGTCCCGCCACGGCCTCCAGCTCCTTCGCGACCTCCTCGGCGTCCGGCCGCAGTCGGGGTTCCGGCAGGAGCAAACGGCCGATCAGCGGCCCGAGCGGCCCGGCCTGCTCCGGCCCGGGAGGCTCGGCGGCCCGGATCGCGGCGAGTGTGGCCTCCGGCGTGGTCCGGCGGAACGGGGACGAGCCCTCCACGGCGGCGTACAGCAGTGCACCCAGGGACCACAGGTCGGACGCGGGCCCGGCGGTACGGCCGGACAGCCGCTCGGGGGCGACGAACTCCAGCGAGGCGGCGAACTCCCCGTCGTCCGCGGGGGATTCCCCGCCGACCGTGTGGGGCTCCCCGCCGGTCGCGAGGGATTCCCCGCCGACCGTGTGGGGCTCCCCGCCGGTCGCGAGGGACTCCCCACCGGCCGTGTGCGGCTCTCCACCAGCCGTGTGCGGCTCTCCACCAGCCGTGTGCGGCTCCCCACCAGCGGTGTGAGGCTCCCCACCAGCCGTGCGGGACTCCCCGCCAACCCCGCGGGACTTCCCACCAGCCGCGAGGGACTCCCCGCCTCCCGCAAGGGACCCCTCGCCCTGGACATGGGCGATGCCGAAGTCCGTGAGGACGACGCGCCGGTCGGGGCCGAGCAGGACGTTGGCGGGCTTCACGTGCCGGTGCACGATGCCGACGGAGTGCGCGGCGCGCAGGGCGCCGAGGACGGCGAGGCCGATCCGGGCCGCTTCGCGCACCTCGACGGGGCCGCGTCGGAGCGTCTCATGCAGGGACTCGCCCTGGACCGACTCCATGACGATCCAGGGGAGTCCGTCGAGCGCCTCGGCCGCGTCGAGCTCGTCGGGGCCCGCAGGGCGCAGGCCCTCGTCCGGCCGCTCCGGCTCGACGACCACGTCGTGGATGGTGAGGGCCGCGGGATGGTCGACGCGGGCGGCGGCCCGGGCCTCACGATGGAGCCGGTGGGCCGCGCGCCGGTGGCTCTCGTCCTGGGGGCCGCCCGGCAACCGGGGCTGCCTGACGGCGACTTCACGCTGGACGAGCTCGTCGCGGGCCCGCCAGACGGTGCCCGTCCCGCCGGAGCCGATGCGCTCGATCAGCCGGTAACGTCCACCGATCAGCCGGCCCTGAGCGTCCGTCCCGCCCCCGTCGTTGCTCATGCCCCATCAGTACCGTGCGGGGCGGGCGGTTGTCGACGCGGGGGCTTTCCAGGGGTGTTGGAGGCGCGGGTTCAGGTCCCGTCGATGTCCAGGTTCGCGATCGCCGTGCTCGCCACCTCACGCCCGCGGTCGGTGAAGTCGCCCTTGCCCGGGTAGCTGACGGTGAGCTTGTACATGTCGCCGCCGGGTGTCCCGTAGTAGAACATCCGGAGCTCGCGGGGGCGGGGGTTCTCGCTGTCGTCGGTGTCGTAGACGACGGTGTTCTCGGCGGCCTTCTTGCCCCTGTACGTCGTCACCTTGGGGTTCGTCCTCGGGTTCTCCGGCATGTCCAGGTCGTAGCTGCCGCTCTCCTTGAACCCGCTGTCGTCGTCGTACATCTCGGCGGCCGCGGAGCCCGCGATGTTGCGGCCGGTGTCCTCCGCCTTCTTGTAGAGGGTCAGGCCGATCCAGATGCTGCCGCTCCAGTCGGTGTACGTCACCCAGTGCCCCTGGTCCCTCTCCCGGTCGGGCACGGTCCGGCGGTACTCGTCGGGGACCGCGAGCGACGCGGCGAGGCTCTTCTCCTGCTTGGTCCCCCAGCCGTCGGGCAACGGCCCGGCGAACGGATCCGCGATCACCAGGTACGCCGTCACCGCCGCCGCCACGACCACCGCGCCGAGTCCGGCCCACGCCCCGCGGCCGAGCCGGAAGCCCCGGCTGCCGGTGCCCTGGCCCGGGCCCCGCACGACCTGGGTGGGCCGAGCGGCGGGCGGGTTCGCGGCCGCCTCCAGCCGGGCACGCACCTGCGCGGCGTTCGGACGACGGGCCGGGTCCTTGTGCAGCAGCCCCGTGATGACCTCGGCGAGCGGGCCCGGGGCGGAGGCGGGCGGCGCGGGCGTGGCGTTGAGGACGGACTGCAGTGTGGCGGGGGTGTTGCTGCGGCGGAACGGCGAGACGCCCTCCGTCGCCGCGTACAGCACCACGCCCAGGGACCACAGGTCGCTGGCCGGGCCCGGGCGCTGGCCCAGCACCCGCTCCGGCGCGATGTACTCGGGCGAGCCGACGAAGCCGCCGGTGTCGGTCAGGCTGGTCTCGCCCTCGACCTGGGCGATGCCGAAGTCCGTGAGGACGACCCGGTCGTAGCGGCCGAGCAGCACGTTGTCCGGTTTCACATCGCGGTGCAGGATGCCCGCCGCGTGCGCGGCCTCCAGCGCGCCGAGCACCTCAAGGCCGATCCGGGCCGCCTCGCGCGCGGACAGGGTGCCCTCCTGGAGCGCGTCGCCCAGCGACCGGCCCCGCACCAGCTCCATCACGATCCACGGCTGGTCGTCCACGACCGCCACGTCGTGGACGTCGACCACCGCCGGATGGTCGAGCCGGGCCGCGGCACGCGCCTCACGACGCATCCGCTCGAAGGCATTGGCGCGTTCGCGCTCGGGAAGATGATCCGGGACGCGGGGCTCCTTGACGGCGACCTCCCGGTCCACCGTCTCGTCCTCGGCCCGCCACACCGTGCCCATGCCGCCATGACCGAGCTTGGCGATCAGCCGGTAACGCCCGGCGATGAGCCGCCCGGCACCAGGATCCTCGTCCGCTGCCGTCGCCGTCGGCGCCGCGGCCGCCGACCGGGGCGGCACGACCTGGGTGGGCGTCGCGTACGGGTTGCCCGGTACCGGCGCCGGTGGGCTGGGAGGTTGCAGAACGAAACTCGTCGGCTCATCGGCCCCGGATCTGGATCCCCCGTCGCTGCTCATGAGGTCATCCATATCGCGCCAAGCGCTTACGTATCCACCAATGCCGCGAACCGGTCACAGACCCGTGACCCTGGCCGAGGGCTTATCTCCCGTTTGTACCGGTAGGAGAGCTGACCGGAGTGGTCGTGGGTGCGGGGACGCTCGGGGACGAGGGCCGGGGCGTGGGCGTCCCGGGAGCCGAACTCGTCGGTGTGGAGCCGCCTCCCGGCTCGCCGCTGTCGTCCATGAGCAGCGCCGCCGCTGACACTCCCGCCCCCGCCATCGCGGCGACCAGCAGCGCGGCCACGAGCACCCTCCGGGTGGGCTGCCGCATCAGCTGTTCGGCGAGCCGGCCGGGTGCGGGCATGCCCGCCGGCGGCATGAACGGCTGCCGGCCGGCGGCGTCCTGCGCGGTGCCGGGCGGCCGTCCGCCCGGTGTGTCCCGGACCGTCGGCACGTACCCGGGCGGCGGCGCCTCCGGCGTCCGGCCCGTGTCACGAAAGGCCCGCAGCATCCGCTCCGCCCGGTCCGCGTCCAGCCGCCGGTCCGGATCGCGTTCGAGCAGGCCCTGTACGACGGGCAGGAGCGGCCCGGCCTGCGCGGGTGGCCGGATCTCGGCGGCGACGACCGCGTGCAGGATGCCGCCCAACGAGTCGCGGCGGAACGGCGACTCACCGCTGAGGGCCGCGCACAGCAGCGCGCCCAGCGACCACAGGTCGGACTCGGGCCCGGTCCTGGCCCCCGACATCCGCTCGGGCGCGGTGTACTCGGGCGAGCCGACGAAGGAGTTGTTCTCGGTGAGGGTGGGGGCGCCCGCGACCTGGGCGATGCCGAAGTCGGTGAGGACGACCCGGTCGGTTCCGGCCTCCAGCAGGACGTTCGCGGGCTTGAGGTCCCGGTGCAGGACCCCGGCCGCGTGCGCCGCGCGCAACGCGCCGAGCAGGTCGATGCCGATGCGCGCGGCCTCGGCCGCGTCGACCGGGCCCCGGGCCGCGACCCGGTCGGCGAGCGAGCCGCCCTCGATCAGCTCCATGACGATGTACGGGCGTTCGTCGTCCTCGACGACGTCGTGCACGACGATGATGTGCGGATGGCTCAGCTGGGCGACGGCCCGGGCCTCGCGCAGCGTACGGTCCCGCTGCCGACGGGCCTCCGCCGCGGAGAGCGTCTCGTCGTAGGGGAGCTCCTTGACGGCCACGCCCCGGCCGAGCAGCTGGTCGGTCGCCCGCCACACCACGCCCATGCCACCGCGCCCGAGTCTCTCCTCGAACCGGTAGCGGCCCGCGATGACACGCGTGTTGTGCCCCTCGGTCCCCATGCGGCAATCATGCCCCACCGGACGGATCGGCTCCGGGGCGGCGCTCGCGGGTGGCCGAAACAGACGGCCCGCGTCAGCAGGGCTCTGTGCCGGCGGGCCCCTGCGTCAGCAGGGCTCTGTGCCGGCGGGCCCCTGCGTCAGAAGGGCTCTGTGCCGGCGGGCCCCCGCGTCAGGAGGTCTTCTCCTGCCAGCCCTGGAGCAGCGAGGTGAACTGCTTGCGCGCCTTCGCCCAGTCCTTCGCGGGCGACGACATGTAGAGCGCGTACTCAGTGCCGTCGCGGGCGACGTACGTCTCCTCGATGGCACGGCGCGGGCCAGGAAACGGGGTGTCCTTCGCCCGCGCCGTCCAGGTGTACTCCCACAGGGCGCCGCCCCGGTCACGGTAGACGTTGCGCTCCAGCGTGATCCGCTTGTAGTCGGCCAGATCCTTGATCTGCTGCTCCAGGTCGAGCTGGTGCGCGTACGGGTCGCCGAAGTCCGGGGAGGTGTCGACGGCGATGCGCACGAAGTGCCGTCCGCCGTCCGGCGTGTAGTCGATCTGCTTGAGTTCGCCCTGCGGACCGAAGGGCTTGCGCTTCCAGCCCTTGGGCAGGGAGAGGCTGAAACCCGCGGGGTCGTCGTGGCGGACCCAGCTGTCGGGAGCCGATCCCCCGGGCTGCTGGGTGCTCGTGGGATCCGCTGACGCGGAGGCCCCGCCCGGCGTCTGCCGGCCCTCGTTCCACTGCTGGAGCACCACGGCGGTGGTCCCGCCGATGATGGCCGCGAGGGCGACGACGAGGGCGAGCGTACGAAGCCTGCGGCGCCGGCCCGAACCGGTCCGCTGCGGCCCGGCCCCCTGCGGACCCGTCGCCGTCGGACCGACCGTGGTGGGACCGGTCGTCGGATGGCCGGCGACGGGGGTCCCGGACGACGGCGTCCCGGGTGCCGGGGCACCGTTGGCGGGGGTACCGGCCAGCGGCGGGAGCGGCGTCCGGGTGTGCGACCCGGAGCCGGTGCCGGACATGCCCGGCCCGGTCGAGCCCGTACCCGGACCGGTCATGCCCGTGCCCGCCGTGCCCGTGCCGCTGTGGACGTCCCGGTACGGCGTCCCCCCGTACTGCGTCGGGACATACGCCTCCGCCCCGCTCGGCCGCCGCCCCTCCGCCGCCTCGGCGAGCATCTGCTCGGCCTCGGACGCGCCCGGCCGGGTGGCCGGATCCTTGCGCAGCAGGGCGGTGATGACGGGCGCGAGCGGACCGGCGTGCTGCAGCTGGGCGGCCTCTTCCTCGACCACCGCCTGCATGGTGGTCAGCGGTGTGGTGCGGCGGAACGGCGACCGGCCCTCCACCGCCGTGTAGAGCGTCGCGGCGAGCGCCCACAGGTCGGAGGACGGGCCCGGGTCGTGGCCGCGCACCCGCTCGGGCGCCAGGTAGTCGACGGAGCCGACGACCTCGCCGGTCCGTGTGATGGTCGTGTCGCCCTCGATCTGGGCGATACCGAAGTCGGTGAGCAGGACGCGCCCGTCCCGGCCGAGCAGGACGTTGCCCGGCTTGACGTCGCGGTGCAGGACACCGGCGGTGTGCGCGGCGCGCAGGGCCCGCAGCACCCAGAGGCCGACGCGTGCCGCCTCGCGCGGCTCGACGCGCCCCTCCTCCTTGACGGCGTCGGCCAGCGAGCGGCCCTCGACCAGCTCCATCACGATCCACGGGCGGCCGTCGTGCTCCAGCACGTCGTGCACCGTGACGACCGCCGAGTGGTTGATCCGCGCGGCCGCCCGCGCCTCCGCCCGGGTGCGCGCCAGGAGGATGGCCTGTTCGCTCTCGGAGACGTAGAGGGCTGCCGTCAACTCCTTGATGGCGACGGACCGGTGCAGCACCTCGTCATGGGCGCGCCACACCCGGCCCATGCCGCCGCTGCCGATGGAGTCGGCGAGCCGGTAGCGGCCCGCGACGAGCTGGCCCTGCATCTGATTCACGTTGCCCCGCAATGGTCTTGACAGGGTCAGCGTAAGGACCCGCCCCTCCCCAGGGAACAAGCGGGGTACCACGGTGACCGCACTGTGACGGTTGTCGCCTGTCGGGACGCGAGGCAACCAGAGGTTGAACTACCGCGTACAGGCGGCGCGCCGGACCCTCAGCCCGTCGCCTTGTAGGTCGCCGCCGCCTGCTCGTACAGCCGCGTCACCTCGTCCCGCTCGGCCTCCGGCCCGCGCACCTGGACCACGTGGTACCGCCCGTCGACCAGCATCGCGAGGTTGCGCACGTACAGCTCGCCCCCGTCGCCGCCGGTCCAGGTGAACTGTCCCTCGGCCATGGTCCGTCCGCCCACCTCGATCGTCTTCAGCCCGGTGGAGGTGGCCCAGCTGGAGTCGCGGTACGGCTGCAACTCCCGCTCCCTCTCCCGCTGGTAGGACATCGGATCACTGCCGAACTCCGCGGAGCTGTCCCGGCCCGGTACGACGATGAGCTCGAAGTCGCCCTTCGCGTAGACGACCTGGCCGCTGCCGTTGCGCGGGGTGTGACTCCAGCCCTTGGCGACGGCGACCTGGAACCCGGCCGAGTCCTTGCGCAGGGTGAAGCCCTCGGCGACATCGGGGCCCGCGGTCTGCGTCTCCGCGGAACCGGCCGATGTCGACGGGCTCTTCTCCGGCTCGGGCGAGGTCTGGTCGGGCCGGGGCTCGCTGCTGGCGTCCGGCTCGGGCGCCTGGCTGACCTCACCGGCGGAACCGGTGCGGTCCGTGCCGCCCGTGCCTTCCGCGCCGTCGGTCTTCGACCTGGGCATGAAGAGCATGGCGTAGGCGATCGCGGCGGCCATCGCGAGCAGGACCAGCAGGAGCAGGGTGCGGCCGAGGCGGTTCGGCGACCGGGACTCGCGCTTGGCCCGTTTGTGCCGCGCGTGGTGCGCGGGCAGCCCGGCCTTCCGCCTGCGCACGAGCTCGCCCCGGCGGCGTACGACGGGCAGTCGGCTCGCGTCGGCGGGCGGCGCCGCGACGACGTGCACCCCGGCCTCCGGCTCGGGCGCCGAGCGTACGAGCGAGCGCAGCCAGCCGCGCAGCTCCTCGAAGTCGAGGCGCTCGGTCGGGTCCTGACGCAGCAGCGACTCCACGACCGGCCGGAGCGGCCCGCACTCCTCGGCGTACGCGGGCGGTTCGGCGCACACCATCTGCACCAGCTCGGCCGTGGACTCCTCCGGGTAGGGCGCATGCCCCTGTACGGCCCTGAAGAGCAGCGCGCCGAGCGCCCACAGGTCGGTCGCGGGACCGATCGGGGCGGCCAACTGCCAGTTCTCGTGCACGGGTCCGGCCTGCTCGGGCGCCCAGCGCTCCGTCACGGGACCCACCACGGCCATCCGGGCCTGCCGGGCCCGCTCGGCGGCCAGGGCCGTGGCCGGGCCGCGCCGGGGTGCGGGGGTGTCGGCGACCAGTTCGTCCCACCGGGCGGGCGCGCCCTGGGCGGCGGGGTCCGGGGCCGGCGGGAGAGCCGCCTGCTCCTGGCCCTGCCCTTGCGGCAAGGGCGCACCGCCGGTTCCGCCCCGGGGCGTGGCACCGTGCCACGCGGTCGTCCGGGGGGCGCCGCCCACGCCGTAGGGGTCGGCTATCCGCCCCGGCGGGCCCGCACCGGGTGCCGGGCCCTGCCCGGGGATGTACGGCGACTGCGCCGAGCCGTCGCCGTGGGGCGCGGGCTCGCTGTCCGGGGCGGACCGGGCACCGGGCAGGGCGGCCCGGCCGCCCTCCTGCGCCTCCTGGACCCGTGCGGCGGCCCGGGCACCCGCCCGGTAGGCCGCGATCGCCCCGGCTCGGGCGGCCCGTGGGTCACCGCTGTCGTCCACACTTCTGCGAGCCGGTACGGCCGCGCCCCCGCCCGCCGTGTCACCCCCGGCCGCGGGCAGTCCCCTGGCCTCCCGTGCCTCTATGGCGGCTCGCCGCGCGGCCTCGGGATCGGCCGCGCCACCGCGGCCGCCCGGGGCGCCGCCACCCGGGCCTCCGACGCCGTTGACCGGCCCGGCGCCACCGTCGGCCGGTCCCTGCTCAAGTTCCTCGGCAGCCGGAACCGGGTCGTACCCGCACAGCGCCTCCTCCGCCGCGCCCACCGCGAGACCGGTCAGCATCACCCGGCCGTCGTCGCAGACGAGCACCGTCCGAGCGGTGACGTTCCGGTGCACCCAGCCGTGCGCGTGCAGCACCCGCAGCGCCATCAGGACGTCGGAGGCGACCTCGGCCGCCCGGTACGGCGTCAGGGGCTTCTCGGCGAGCAGCGCCGCCAGCGGACGCGCGGCCACCAGCTCGCTGACGATCCACAGCGAACCGCCCTCGGCGAACACGTCGAAGACCTGGTCGAGCCGCGGATGGTCGGGAATGGCCGCTGCGGCCTGGGCGGCGTCGACTGCGCGCCGTACCACCGGGTCCGTGGGCCGCCGGGGGCCCGGACGGGTGCCGGACCGCCGCGCACCACCGTCACGCGCGGTGAAGCCGTCGGGCAGCCCCTCCGCGTCGAGGACCTCGGCCTCGACCACCTCAGGCAACGGCACCTGCCTGACGAGGACTTCCTGTCCGCTGTAGGTGTCGAAGGCCCGGGTCTCGGTGAGTTCGTACTCGTCGGACGGCGGCAGCGGCAGGCGGTAGCGGTCGGCGAGTACCCGGCCCGCATAGTCGTCCACGTTGCCTCCCCCGTCAGCCCGGTCGGTCACATCCGTTCGCCCCACGGTCCGTTCCGGCTGCGCACGGACCGCAAATATTTACGATACGTGCCGCAGGCAACCCGCAATGTGGGGATGCCAGATCTGCCTCCCCAAACCCGGGAAGGCTCATGCTCAGGACTTGGGTTCGAAGGTCTTGGTCAGCGTCGCCCACGTGTCCTTGCGCGACGCGTCGCCCCAGCCGTCCGCCTTCGCCGTGTACATCAGCGCGTAGCCCTGGGAGTCGTCGACGACGAACCCGCGGTCGATGGTGCGGTACTTGGTGCCGCTCTCCCGGTAGGTGAACTCCCAGTCGGCCGTGTTCCAGCCGCGGTAGTCCACCTTCTCTATTCGGATCTTCTTGTACGCCGCGCGCTGCATGTAGCGCTCCTGGCTCTTCCAGTCCGCCACTGGGTCGCCCTTGGGCGTGGACGTCCAGGCGATGAGCAGCTTCTGCCCGTCGGGCCCGGTGAACCGGTCGCCTGCGGAGCCCGTGGACTGGAACTTCCACCCCTTCGGCAGGCCGATCGAGTACCCCTGGTTCCCCTGGTGAGTCGACTCCGCCGCGGTGCCCTTCCCGGCGGACCCGTCCTTCCCGTCGCCGGCCGGTCCGCTCGCCCCGCCGCTCGGTTCGCTGTTCGAGGCGGGCCCCGACGGCGCGGGCTGCGTCGCGGTGTCGTCGGTGCCCGTGCCGCCCTTCTCGTCGCCCTTGGTGTCAGCGCTCGACGCGGTCGCGACGGTCTTGCCGCCGCTCTCGCCCCCGGCTCCCTTCGAGCCGTTGCCGTCCCCGCTGAACGCGATGGTGAGCACCGTGCCGAGCACGGCGAGCACCACGACCACGGCGATGATCAGCAGGGTCCGCCGCGACACCACGTCGGTGAGCGGCGCCCGGGGCACCTGCCGGGGCGGCAGGTCCGGCGGGGGCACGACGGGCCACCCCGAACTCCGCCCCTCGGAGGTCGCCTTCGCGTCCTGCCCGGCCCGCTCACCGGCCCCGGAAGCCGCGGCCCCCGGCGTCTGCTTCGGACCCGGCTTCGCCGCGGACGCGCCCGCGCCTCCGGCGGCCGCGTCGTCCTTCGGCCCGGATGCGGTCTTGGCGTCCTCGGTCCTGGTGCGGGTCGCGGCCGACGCAGCGGCAGGTCCGGCCGCGGCCTTGCGCACCGAGCGCAACGCCCCGCGCAGCCGCTCCCCGGCCTCCTCGCCCCGCTTGCTCCCGGCGCCCGACGGACCGCCGCCCTTGCGTGAGGCCTTGTCCGGCTGCTTGGGCAGCGGCACGACCTTCGTCGCGTCCAGCGGCTCCGGCTCGGCCTTCTCCGGCGCGTGGATGACGGAGTTCAGCATCGCCCGGGCGCCCGCGTCGTCGAGCCGCTTGGCCGGGTCCTTGGTGAGCAGCCCGTGGATGACGTCCGTCAGCGGGCCCGCGTTCTTCGGCTCCTCCAGCGGTTCGGTCATCACCGCGGTGAGGGTCGCTATGGCCGACCCCTTGTCGTACGGCGGCGCTCCCTCCACCGACGCGTACAGCAGCCCGCCGAGCGACCACAGGTCGGCGGCCGGGCCCGGCTTGTGGCCGCGCGCCCGCTCCGGGGAGATGTAGGAGGGCGCGCCGACGAGCATGCCGGTCGAGGTGATGGAGGGGTCACCCTCGACCTGGGCGATACCGAAGTCGGTGAGCACGACCCGGCCGTCGTCGGAGATCAGCACGTTCGACGGCTTCACGTCGCGGTGCAGGATGCCCTCGCGGTGCGCGGACCGCAGCACGTCGAGGACGGCGAGCCCGACCTCCGCGGCCCGCTTCGGCTCAAGCAGGCCGTCCTCCCGGATGACCTCGGCGAGCGACTTGCCCTCGACGAGCTCCATCACGATCCAGGGCCGGTCGTCCTCCTGGACCACATCGAAGACGGTCACGGCGCTGTTGTTGCGGATCCGCGCGATCGCCTTGGCCTCGCGCAGCGTCCGCGTGATCAGCCGCCGCTTCTCCTCCTGGTCGATGTTGGTCGGGAACCGCAGCTCCTTGACGGCGACCGTCCGCCCCAGCGTCTCGTCCTCGGCGCGCCACACCGTGCCCATGCCGCCGCGGCCGAGCACCTCGCCCAGCCGGTAGCGCCCCGCCAGGAGACGCTCCCTGTTGTCCTGACGAGTGTCCTGACGGGATGTGCCCGCCCGCTCCGCCTCCGACATGCGTCCCCTCATACAACCCGCCCTGACAGAGCCTCCATTGTCTCTCACCCGACAAGTGCCCCGTGCCCAGGGGGCTCCCTGGGCACGGGGCGCCGGGCCCGCCCACCCGTAACCCGGGTGTGCCGCGCCCCGCGCCGCCTTGCATGATGGGCCCTGACGAGGGAGGAGCCCGTATGCCACCGCTTCGGACGCTGCTGGCCCTGCCCGTGGCCGTCGCCCTCCTCGGCCTGCCCCCGGCCGACTCCTCGGCGTTCTCGGCACCGCCCACGGACGCGGTGCTGCCGCTGCTCACGACCCGGGGCGGAGCCCCCGCCGCGGCCCTGCTGGCCCGGGAGGGAAGCACCACCCGCTATGCCCACGCCGGTACCGGAATCGCCCGGTCGGACCATTTCCGCGCCGGCAGCATCACAAAGACCTTCATCGCGACGGTCGTCCTGCAACTGGCCGCCGAGCACCGGCTGTCGCTGTCCGACACCGTGGAGCACCACCTGCCCGGGCTGGTGCGGGTAGCGGGCAACGACGGCCGCGCGCTGACCCTGCGCTCCCTGCTCACCCACACCAGCGGCCTGTCCGACTTCGCCTCGGACACCGGCGGAAGGGCACCCGTCACACCCCGTCAGGCCGTACGCATCGCACTCACCCACCCTCCGACCGCGCGCGGCCGCTTCTCGTACTCGAACACCAACTACGTCCTGCTCGGCCTGGTCATCCAGCAGGTCACCGGCCACCCGTACGCCGACGAGGCCGAGCGCCGCATCATCGCTCCCCTGCGTCTGACGGGCACCTCCTTCCCGGGCTCCCGCACCTCGCTGCCCCCTCCGCACGGCCGCGCCTACGCCGCCGACGGAACCGACGTCACCGATCTGGACCCGCGGGTGGCCGGCGCCGCGGGCGAGCTGGTGACCACGCTCGCCGATCTGGACCGCTTCTACGCGGCCCTGCTCGACGGCCGGCTGCTGCCCCCGCACTGGCTGCGCGAGATGCGCGACACCCGTGCCGCACACGGCGCGTACGGCATGGGCCTGTTCCCCGAGAAGCTTCCGTGCGGCACCACGGTGTGGGGACACAACGGGCACATATCCGGCAGCTATGTACGCACCGCGGCCACCGTCGACGGCCGGCGTGTCCTCACCTTCCGCGTGAACACGGACGCGATCGCCGATCCCGACCTCGAACCCGCGGTGCTCGCGGCCGAGTTCTGCCCCCGCACCTCGTAGAACGACCGGGCCCCGAACGGAGATCCCGGCCCGCGACACTCGTTCGAGTGATGTCGGGAGAGGGCCCCGAAGCGGCGGGTGCCTATCGGGGCACGATGTCCGGCGCCCCCAGCCGCGCCGCGTCCGCCGTGAGGTCGTCGGGCTGCCGCTGCGACTCCCGCTCGGCCTCCACCCGCTTCTGGTAGTGCTCGACCTCGCGCTCGATCTGGTCCTTGTCCCAGCCGAGCACGGGCGCCATCAGCCCGGCGGCGTCGCGTGCGCTGCGGCTGCCCCGGTCGAAGGTCTCGATCGAGATGCGCGTCCGCCGGGTCAGCACGTCGTCCAGGTGCCGCGCCCCCTCGTGCGAGGCCGCGTACACGATCTCGGCGCGCAGATAGTCGTCGGCCGCCGCCAGGGGCTCACCCAGCGACGGGTCCTCGGCGATCAGCTCCAGGAGTTCCTCGGTCATCGCCCCGTACCGGTTCAGCAGATGCTCCACCCGCACCACATGCAGTCCGGTCCGGGCGGCGATCCGGGCCCGCGCGTTCCACAGCGCCCGGTAGCCCTCGGCGCCCACCAGCGGCACGTCCTCGGTGACACACTCGGCGACGCGCATGTCGAGCCCGTGCACCGCGGCGTCCACCGCGTCCTTGGCCATGACCCGGTACGTCGTGTACTTGCCGCCCGCCACGACGACGAGCCCGGGCACCGGATGCGCCACGGTGTGCTCGCGCGACAGCTTGCTGGTGGCGTCCGACTCGCCCGCGAGCAAGGGTCGCAGGCCCGCGTACACGCCCTGGACGTCGTCCCTGGTGAGGGGCACCGCGAGCACCGAGTTCACATGTTCCAGCAGATAGTCGATGTCCGCGCTGGACGCGGCCGGGTGGGCCTTGTCGAGGTCCCAGTCGGTGTCCGTGGTCCCGACGATCCAGTGCCGGCCCCAGGGGATGACGAACAGCACGGACTTCTCCGTGCGCAGGATCAGCCCGGTCGTGGAGTGGATCCGGTCGCGGGGCACGACCAGGTGGATGCCCTTGGACGCCCGGACGTGGAACTGGCCGCGCTCCCCGACCATCGCCTGGGTGTCGTCCGTCCACACGCCGGTCGCGTTGACGACCTGCTTGGCGCGGATCTCGTACTCCCCGCCCCCCTCGACGTCCTGCACCCTCGCGCCGACGACCCGCTCACCCTCGCGCAGGAAGCCCGTCACCCGCGCGCGGTTGGCGGCCTTGGCGCCGTACGCCACCGCCGTGCGCACCAGGTTGGTCACATAGCGGGCGTCGTCCATCTGGGCGTCGTAGTACTGGAGCGCCCCGACCAGGGCGTCCTTCTTCAAGCAGGGCGCCACGCGCAGGGCGTGAGAGCGGGTCAGGTGGCGGTGCACCGGCAGGCCCCGGCCATGGCCGCGTGCCATGGACATGGCGTCGTACATCGCGACGCCCGACCCGGCGTACAGGCGCTCCCAGCCCTTGTGCTGCAGCGGGTACAGGAACGGCACGGGCTTCACCAGGTGCGGGGCGAGCCGCTCCAGCAGCAGGCCGCGCTCCTTCAGCGCCTCCCGGACGAGCGCGAAGTCGAGCATCTCCAGATAGCGCAGGCCGCCGTGGATCAGTTTGCTGGACCGGCTGGAGGTGCCCGAGGCCCAGTCGCGGGCCTCGACCAGGCCGGTGGCCAGGCCCCGGGTCACGGCGTCGAGGGCGGTACCCGCACCGACCACGCCCGCGCCCACGACCAGCACGTCCAGCTCTCGCTCGGCCATGGATGCAAGTGACTCGGCTCGCTGCGCCGGCCCGAGTGTCGCTGTCCTCACGCTGCCTCCCGCTCATCGGTCGCGCCGACCGCACCCGTCGGGTGCGGCCCCGTCCGTATCCCCCATGCCCAAAATTCTGACCGGGTTGCCCGACTTCAGCCACCACGGGCCCTCAGCCTGTGGACAACGCGCACGGAACACTCACCGAAACTCGGCCAGGCAATCCCACATAACGGTCATATTTACTCCTAGTCTGACATTGCGCTCGCCCGTCCTGTCCACAGGGCTTGCGCACCTGTCCCACTTCGGCTACGGGAAGGACGGCCACGCCGTGCCCGCAGATCTCGCCGTCATCGGACTCGGCCCTTACGGCCTGCCCCTGGCTCAGGCCGCCGTCGCCGCCGGCGTCCCCACCATCGGCTACCGGACCGGACCCGAGACCGGTCCCCTCAGCCCCGCCGAACTGCGCCGGATGCTCTCGGGGGGCTTCCGGCAGACCACGAACGCCGCCGAACTCGGCAGGGTGCGCACCGCGGTCATCTGCGCACCGACCCCGCCGGGCGCCGACGGACGGCTCGATCTCAGCCAGGTGGAGACGGCCGCCCGCACCCTGGCCGCCCAGCTGCGCCCGCACACCACGGTGATCCTGGAGTCACCTGTGCACCCCGGGGCGACAGAGGAATTCCTGCGCCCGCTCCTCGAAGAGGGATCGGGCCTGCGGGCGGGCCGCGACTTCCACCTCGCCCACTCCCCCAGCCGCGTCGACCCCGGCAGCCGCGACCTCACCCCCGCCGGCACCCCGAAGGTCATCGGCGGTCTCACCCCGGCCTGCACCGAGTCGGCCGCCGCCTTCTACGGACGGCTCACGGACAAGGTGGTACGCGCGCGTGGACTGCGCGAGGCGGAGACCGTGCAGCTGCTGGAGACCAATTACCGGCACGTCAACATCGCCCTCGTCAACGAGATGGCCGCGCTCTGCCACGACCTGGGCGTCGACCTGTGGGACGTGATCCGCTGCGCGGAGACCAAGCCGTTCGGCTTCCAGGCCTTCCGCCCCGGCCCGGGCGTCGGCGGCCACGCCCTCCCGCAGGACCTGACCGCCCACGGCGGCCGCAGCCTGCGCATGGTGGAACTGGCCCAGAAGGTCAACAGCCGCATGCCCCGCTACGTCGTCAAGCGCGGCGCCCAGCTCCTCAACGAGCACGGCAAATCGGCGCGCGGCGCACGCGTGCTGCTCCTTGGCGTCACCTACAAGCCCGACCTGGCCGACCTGGAGGGCACACCCGCCCAGGAGATCGCCCTGCGCCTGATGGACCTGGGCGCGTCGGTCAGCTACCACGACCCGTACATCCCCGCCTGGAGCGTGCTGGACCGCCCCGTCCCCCGGGCCGACGCCCTCTACGAAGCGGCCGCCGACGCGGACCTGACCATCCTCCTCCAGCAGCACCGCACATACGACCTCCAGGGCCTGTCGGTGAAGGCGCAACTGCTCCTGGACACGCGAGGGGCGACGCCTGCGGGGGCGGCGCATCGGTTGTGAAAGGGGGCGCGTGGGGTGCGTGAACCCCGAAGGCTGGTGGCATGCGGCGTGCGGCGCGGGTACCTTACGGACACAGGTGGAGCCCACCGCAGGGGGTACTGCGGCAGGCTCCAGGATGGATCACGGAGTGTCCGCCCCTACGTTCTCTGGGGGCGGCCGCTCACCATCCAAAACGAGGTGGAGCCCACCACAGCGGTCACTGCGGCAGGCTCCAGGATGGATCACGGAGTGTCCGCCCCTAGTTCACATGGGGGCGGCCGCTCACCATCCGAAAATCCGCAAGATCCACCTCCTCCGGCACTGCACCATCCGAAGACGGAGTCGGTCCCAGCGGGTGGGCTTGCGGTGGCGACCCATGGGCGCCCCCTTCCACGACACTGCCCATTGACCCGGTAGGCAGCACGTCGGAATCGGGCCGGGCCCCGAGGGGCCGGGGTCCGGAACCGTGTCCTTGGAAGGGGGAGCCCAGAAGAACCTGGGCGCCGATCAAGGACACTAGCGCCTCGAAACCGCCCTACACCGGGCCGAACGGCCCAAAGGCAACCGTGCGCCCCCCAACGGCAACACGCGCCCTGCCAGAGCCAGTTGGGTACGCGAAAGGGCCTGGTCACTCACTCGAGTGACCAGGCCCTTCCCCCTACTGCGGCCCGCGGACTACCGCCGGTGCTGCGAGTCCGCCACCGTCACCTCGACGCGCTGGAACTCCTTCAGCTCGCTGTAGCCGGTGGTGGCCATAGCGCGGCGCAGGGCGCCGAAGAGGTTCATCGAGCCGTCGGGGGTGTGGGACGGGCCGGTGAGGATCTCCTCGATGGTCCCGACCGTGCCGAGGTCGACCTTCTTGCCGCGCGGCAGCTCCTCGTTCACGGCCTCCATGCCCCAGTGGTGCCCCTTGCCCGGACCGTCGGTCGCGCGGGCGAGCGGGGAGCCCATCATGACCGCGTCGGCACCGCAGGCGATCGCCTTGGGCAGGTCGCCGGACCAGCCGACACCGCCGTCCGCGATCACGTGCACGTAGCGGCCGCCGGACTCGTCCATGTAGTCCCGGCGGGCGGCGGCCACGTCGGCGACGGCCGTCGCCATGGGGACCTGGATCCCGAGCACGTTGCGCGTGGTGTGCGCGGCGCCGCCGCCGAAGCCGACCAGCACACCGGCCGCGCCGGTGCGCATCAGGTGCAGGGCCGCGGTGTACGTGGCGCAGCCGCCGACGATCACCGGGACGTCCAGCTCGTAGATGAACTGCTTCAGGTTCAGCGGCTCGGACGCCCCGGAGACGTGCTCCGCGGAGACCGTCGTACCGCGGATGACGAAGATGTCCACGCCCGCGTCGACGACGGCCTTGGAGAACTGGGCCGTGCGCTGCGGGGAGAGCGCGGCGGCCGTGACCACGCCCGAGTCGCGCACCTCCTTGATGCGGGCGCCGATCAGCTCCTCCTTGATCGGCGCGGCGTAGATCTCCTGGAGGCGCCGGGTAGCCGCCTCGGCGGGCAGCTCGGCGATCTCGTCGAGCAGCGGCTGCGGGTCCTCGTGGCGCGTCCACAGACCCTCGAGGTTCAGCACGCCGAGGCCGCCGAGCTCGCCGATGCGGATCGCGGTGGCCGGGGAGACGACCGAGTCCATGGGGGCGGCCAGGAACGGCAGCTCGAAGCGGTAGGCGTCGATCTGCCAGGCGATCGAGACCTCCTTCGGGTCCCGCGTACGGCGGCTGGGGACGACGGCGATGTCGTCGAAGGCGTACGCCCGGCGGCCGCGCTTGCCGCGCCCGATCTCGATCTCAGTCACGTCTGTGGCCTTTCCCTGATGCGTTGCAGCGTCTTCCAGTATCGCCGACGGGCATGACGAGGGCGGCCCCGGATGCGTCCGGGGCCGCCCCATCAGGCCTGGTGCCTACTGACGGCTGTAGTTCGGCGCCTCGACCGTCATCTGGATGTCGTGCGGGTGGCTCTCCTTCAGGCCCGCCGAGGTGATGCGGACGAAGCGGCCCTTGGACTCCATCTCCTCGATGGAGGCCGCGCCCACGTAGCCCATGGTCTGGCGCAGACCGCCGACGAGCTGGTGCAGCACGTTGGCCAGGGGGCCGCGGTAGGGCACCTGGCCCTCGACGCCCTCGGGCACGAGCTTGTCGTCGGAGGCCACCTCGGCCTGGAAGTAGCGGTCCTTCGAGAAGGACCGCCCCTGGCCGCGGGACTGCATGGCGCCGAGCGAGCCCATGCCGCGGTAGGACTTGAACTGCTTGCCGTTGATGAAGAGCAGTTCGCCGGGCGACTCCTCACAGCCCGCGAGCAGGCTGCCGAGCATGACCGTGTCGGCACCGGCGGCGAGCGCCTTGCCGATGTCGCCGGAGTACTGCAGACCGCCGTCGCCGATCAGCGGGATGCCCGCGGGACGGGCGGCGAGGGAGGCCTCGTAGATGGCGGTGACCTGCGGGACACCGATACCGGCGACCACACGCGTGGTGCAGATCGAGCCGGGGCCCACACCCACCTTGATGCCGTCGACGCCGGCGTCGATCAGGGCCTGCGCACCGTCGCGCGTGGCGACGTTGCCGCCGATCACGTCGACGGACACGCTCGACTTGATCTTCGACATCCAGCTGAGGGCGTTGCTGTTGTGGCCGTGCGAGGTGTCGACGACCAGGAAGTCCACCCCGGCCTCGGCGAGCGCCTGGGCGCGCTCCAGGGCCTCGGGGCTGGCGCCCACCGCGGCACCGACCAGCAGCCGGCCCTCGGCGTCCTTGGCGGCGTTCGGGTACTTCTCGGCCTTGACGAAGTCCTTGACCGTGATCAGGCCCTTGAGGATGCCCCGGTCGTCGACGAGCGGCAGCTTCTCGATCTTGTGGCGGCGCAGCAGCTCCATGGCGTCGACGCCGGAGATGCCGACCTTGCCGGTGACCAGCGGCATCGGCGTCATGACGTCACGCACCTGACGGCTGCGGTCGGTCTCGAAGGCCATGTCGCGGTTGGTGACGATGCCGAGCAGCTTGCCTGCCGGGTCGGTGACGGGGACGCCGCTGATGCGGAACTTGGCGCACAGGGCGTCCGCCTCGGCGAGCGTGGCGTCGGGGTGCACCGTGATGGGGTCGGTGACCATGCCGGACTCGGACCGCTTGACCAGGTCGACCTGGTTGACCTGGTCCTCGACCGACAGGTTGCGGTGCAGCACGCCGACACCGCCGAGGCGGGCCATCGCGATCGCCAGACGGGACTCGGTCACCTTGTCCATCGCCGCGGAGAGCAGCGGGATGTTGACCCGGACGTTGCGGGAGATGCGGGACGAGGTGTCGACCGCGTTGGGGAGCACCTCGGATGCGCCCGGCAGCAGCAGCACGTCGTCGTAGGTCAGCCCGAGTGTCGCGAATTTTCCGGGCACTCCGTCGACGTTTGCAGTCATGACACCTTCCCCAAATGGCCTTGATCGGTGCGGATGTCCATGCTAACGGG
The DNA here is from genome assembly GCF_044457425.1 of Streptomyces sp. NPDC050546. NCBI lineage: Bacteria > Bacillati > Actinomycetota > Actinomycetes > Kitasatosporales > Streptomycetaceae > Streptomyces > Streptomyces sp. NPDC050546. Next base: position 390,876 of record NZ_JBITGX010000004.1, on the reverse strand, counting down.
AAGCGCGGCTGTCTCATTCCACGGTTCCGGCTCGCTCCGGGCTTCGTATGTTCGTACGGAGGGCGCGCACCGCCTGTTCAACCAAGGGCCGCTGAAGGGGCTACTGCTCGGCGAGGGCCCGCAGCCGGCTCAGCGCCCGGTGCTGCGCCACCCGGACGGCGCCGGGTGACATTCCCAACATCTGGCCCGTCTCCTCAGCCGTGAGCCCCACCGCGATGCGCAGCAGCAACAGCTCCCGCTGGTTCTCGGGCAGGTTGGCCAGGAGCTTCTTGGCCCATTCCGCGTCACTGCTCAGCAGTGCGCGCTCTTCCGGTCCCAGGGAGTCGTCGGGGCGCTCGGGCATCTCGTCGGACGGGATGGCCGTCGAGCCGGGGTGACGCATCGCCGCGCGCTGCAGGTCGGCGACCTTGTGGGCGGCGATGGCGAAGACGAACGCCTCGAAGGGACGCCCGGTGTCCCGGTAGCGGGGCAGCGCGAGGAGCACCGCCACGCACACCTCCTGGGCGAGGTCCTCGACGAAGTGCCGGGCGTCGCCCGGGAGACGGGACAGACGGGTGCGGCAGTAGCGCAGCGCCAGAGGGTGGACATGGGCGAGCAGATCGTGCGTGGCCTGCTCGTCCCCGTCGACGGCGCGGTGGACGAGCGCGCCGATCGCCCCATGGGCATTGACCGCCTCGTCGTCGCGCATCGGTCCATGGTGCCTTGCGGCCACCGGGTCCGCGGCGCCGCGCCCGTTGTTGTGCACCGAAGCGTTATGAGCAGGTGCGCCGGCACTCATCTCCTGCGCCCTCCCCTTCCGCTCGACCGACTCGTCCCCGAGGAACTCCACACCCTCAAGGATGCGGCATCCGCGGCGAAACAAGCAGCGGGCACCCTGCGGACCCCCGGTCCACCCCCGCCCACCTGGGTTTCCGTACTTCCGCTCCGACCGCTCCGACCTCCGCGGTCGCCCCTAGGGCCTGCTGTTCGGATCATCCCCGGGACGCGGGTCCTCGCGGACACCCTCCCGGGCTCCCGGCCCCGCCCGGGGAGGCAGTGGGCCGCACCGGCATCGCCGTCGGCCACCGGCTGTCGCACGCGCGCGTCCGGCTCACGCGGGGGCATCCACATGCCCCCGCTCCCCGGCCCGCGCCTCGAAGCCGGCCCGATCCGAACGACAGGCCCTAGCGCACCAGGCCCCACCGGAAGCCGAGCGCCACGGCGTGGGCCCGGTCCGAGGCGCCGAGCTTCTTGAACAGGCGCCGGGCGTGCGTCTTGACGGTGTCCTCGGAGAGGAACAGCTCGCGACCGATCTCCGCGTTCGAGCGGCCGTGGCTCATGCCTTCGAGGACCTGGATCTCACGCGCCGTGAGCGTGGGCGCTGCGCCCATCTCGGCCGAGCGCAGCCGGCGCGGGGCGAGCCGCCAGGTCGGGTCGGCCAGGGCCTGCGTCACCGTCGCGCGCAGCTCGGCGCGGGAGGCGTCCTTGTGCAGATAGCCGCGGGCACCGGCGGCGACGGCGAGCGCCACACCGTCCAGGTCCTCGGCGACGGTGAGCATGATGATGCGCGCACCGGGGTCGGCGGACAGCAGCCGCCGGACCGTCTCGACGCCGCCCAGACCGGGCATGCGTACGTCCATCAGAATCAGGTCCGAGCGGTCGGCCCCCCAGCGGCGGAGGACTTCCTCGCCGTTGGCCGCCGTCGTCACGCGCTCTACGCCGGGCACGGTCGCCACCGCGCGACGGAGCGCCTCTCGGGCAAGCGGGGAGTCGTCGCAGACGAGGACGGATGTCATGACCGCCCTCCGCAGCTGATGCGCGTCACCTTGAGCCTCCAGGCTGGTACGAAATCGTCACCTGTGCGGTCGACCGCCTCGGACGCCTGTCCGAGCGCTTGTTCCTTCAACCGCCTCGCACTCTCAACGACGGTCACTCGAAAGAGTTACGGGGTCGGCTGTCATCTTCGGCACTCTACGTGAGGGGGCGGACACGGTGCAGACATGCGCAGCAGACCCACGAACTTTCATCACAACCTATGCCCCATTCAGACCCATTTCTTCCGCTTTGCCAGTGTCTGGAGCTAGATTCGCAATGAGTCATATTTTCATCTCCTTAGATCGTAGTTGTACGGTCGTAGACACCGGATCCGCCCAGAACGGCTACAAGGGGTCACGTAATGGCAGATTTCTCCCGCCTTCCCGGACCGAACGCGGACCTGTGGGACTGGCAGCTGCTGGCTGCCTGTCGCGGGGTGGACAGCTCGCTCTTCTTCCATCCGGAGGGCGAGCGCGGTGCGGCTCGGAGTGCTCGCGAGAACTCGGCCAAAGAGGTCTGCATGAGGTGCCCGGTACGCGCCGAGTGCGCTGCTCACGCGCTGGCGGTGCGTGAGCCGTACGGCGTGTGGGGCGGGCTGACCGAGGACGAGCGCGAAGAGCTCATGGGGCGGGCGCGCAACCGGCTGGTGTCGGCGTCGGCACCGGGCGGGCACACCGCCTCGCATCACTGAAATAACGTTTCTGCGAAGGACACGCGCACGCGTGCCGCCGGTCCCCGCTACCGGACGGCCGCCCGCGCCAGCTGGTCGAGCGTCGCCGACACCGCCGGTACCTGTGCGAGGTCGGGCAGGGTGAGCGCGACGATCTCCCGGCGCACCGCCGGTTCCAGCGTCACGGTGCGTACACCCCGGGGCCGCACCGCCTCGACGGCCAGTTGGGGCAGCACGGCCACGCCAAGACCGGCACCGACCAGGCCGACCACCGCCGGATAGTCGTCGGTGGCGAAGTCGATGCGAGGCGTGAAGCCGGCCGCCGCGCACACCTCGACCAACTGGCCGCGACAGCGCGGGCAGCCCGCGATCCACGACTCCCGCGCGAGCTCCCCGATGGCGACGGACCCCGCACCCGCGAGCCGGTGCCGCTCCGGCACCAGGGCGACGAGCCGGTCCGACAGCAGCGGCCGTACGACGAGGTCGTCCCACTCCTCCGCGCCCGCCGCGCCCTCGTAGCGGAAGGCGAGCGCCACATCGCAGTCGCCCTCGCGCAGCAGACCCACCGAGGCGGGCGGTTCGGCCTCCTCCAGGGAGACGCGGGTACCCGGGTGTGCCGCGCGCAGTGCGGCGAGGGCCGTCGGTACGAGGGTGGAGCTGCCGCTGGGGAAGGAGACGAGCCGGACCCGTCCCGCGCGCAGCCCGGCGATGGCGGCGACCTCCTCCTCCGCGGCCGTGAGCCCCGCGAGGATCCCGGCGGCGTGCCGCACCAGCGCATCCCCGGCCTGGGTCAGGCGCATCTCGCGCCCGGTGCGGATGAGAAGGGGGGTGCCGACGGAGGTTTCCAGGGCCTTCATCTGCTGGCTGACGGCGGGCTGCGTGCAGCCCAGTTCACGTCCCGCGGCGGAGAAGGAACCGGTGGCGGCGACGGCGCGCAGTACACGGAGATGACGAGCTTCGATCACCCTTCGAGGATAAGCGACCCTTTGACGCCGATGCGAATAATGCGTCGACGCTTTGAGTCCCGGTCCCTTACCGTGCGGGTATGAAGCTTCTGTCTGTGAATCTGGGCCGTGCCGAGGCTGTGCCGTACACGGACAACCCGGAGGGCGTGACCGGGATCGACAAGCGGCCGGTGGACAGGGCCGTGCGGGTGTCGGCGCCCGGGCCCAAGGGCATCGGCGGGAGCGGCCTGGCCGGGGACGCGGTGTGCAAGCTGGAGCACCACGGCGGCGACGACCAGGCGGTGTACGCGATGGCGCGCGAGGACCTGGACGAGTGGGAGCGCGAGCTGGGCCGGACGCTGGCCGACGGGGCGTTCGGCGAGAACCTCACCACCAAGGGGCTGGACGTGTCCGGCGCGCTGATCGGCGAGCGCTGGCGCATCGGGCCCGAGGTGGTGCTGGAGATCACCTCCGGGCGGATCCCGTGCCGCACGTTCCAGGGCCATCTGGAGGAGAAGGGCTGGGTGAAGCGGTTCACCCGGCGGGGCGCGCCGGGGGCGTATCTGCGGGTGATCGAGCCCGGGGCGATCCGCGCGGGCGACGCCGTCGAGATCCTGCACCGGCCGGACCACGACGTGACGGTGGCCCTGCAGTTCCGCGCGGTGACCACCGAGCGGACGCTGCTGCCGCGGCTGCTGGCGGCGGGCGAGGCCCTGCACCCGGAGGTGCTGCGCCAAGCGCGGGAGTACAAGGAGAAGAACGGGGCCTGACGGCGCCTCACCGCGACTGTCTCCACCGACCCTTCACCGCCGAAGGCCCCGTCCGGAAGCGGACGCACCCAGTCCGTGTCACTAACCTTCTGCCATGACAACGGCTCTGATTACGGGATCGACGGCAGGCATCGGGGCCGCGTTCGCGCGGCGACTGGCGGCCGACGGGCACAACCTGGTGCTGGTGGCCCGCGACACCAAGCGGCTCAGGGAACAGGCGACCGAGCTGCACGACAGGCACGGCATCGAGGCGGAGGTGCTGACGGCCGACCTGGCGGAGGAGAAGGGCATCGAGGCGGTGGCCGGCCGGCTGAGCGACCGCAAGAACCCCGTCGACCTCCTGGTCAACAACGCCGGCTTCGGCAACAAGGGCCGCTATCTCGATGTCTCCATGGCCGACGAGCTGCGGATGCTCAAGGTGCACTGCGAGGCGGTGCTGCGGCTGACGTCGGCGGCGGCCGAGGGCATGCGGGAGCGCGGCCGGGGCGGTGTCGTCAATGTCGCGTCGGTCGCCGCGTTCGTCCCGCGGGGCACCTACGGCGCGTCCAAGGCCTGGGTCGTGCAGTTCACACAGGGCGCGGCGCGCGACCTGGCCGGCAGCGGCGTACGGCTGATGGCGCTCTGCCCCGGTTTCGTGCGCACGGAGTTCCACGACCGGGCCGGTATGGGCACGGACAACATCCCGAGCTGGATGTGGCTCGACGCGGACAAGCTGGTGGCGGCGGCGCTGCACGATCTGGCCCGGGGCAAGACGCTGTCGATCCCGGACCCGCGCTACAAGGCGCTGATGGGGGCGGCGAAGCTGGTGCCCAGAGGGATGCTCGGGGCGGTGTCGTCCAGGACCGGACGGAAGTACGGACCGCAGTAGGAGCCCGGGGTCGGGAGGCGACGGGCAGCTCCCGTTGGGACAATTGGAGCTGTTCGACCGGACCCAGGGGGGCCGGAGGCGAGGCCATGACCTTCGTACAGCTCATCGAATGCAGGACCAGTCGGCTCGACGAGATGAACCGGCTGATGGACAGGTGGGTCGAGCAGACCAAAGGGAAGCGGACCGCGTCGCACAGTGTGGTGGCGAAGGACCGGGCCGACGCGTCGCACGTGGTCGAGATCGTGGAGTTCCCCTCGTACGAGGAGGCGATGCGGAACTCCGGGCTTCCGGAGACCGACCGGATCTTCCAGGACATGGTGGCGCTCTGCGACGAGGCACCGACGTTCACGGATCTGGACGTGGTGCGGGACGAGCAGTTGTACGCGGCGACCGCGCGCAGGTTCTTCGAGCAGGCGCCCGGGCAGGGTGCGGCGCCCCCGTTCAACGACGTGTTCATCGAGGACTACCACGACCACGATCCCGCCAATGTGCAGGACGTCATCGGGCTGGACGCGCTGCGGCGCGAGGTGGAGGTGTGGCGAGGCGGGTTCGACTTCTCCTTCACGATCGACGACCAGGTCGCCCAGGGCGACCGGGTGTGCACCCGGTGGACCTGGAAGGGACACCACAAGGGCGACTTCCTCGGGATTCCGCCGACCGGGAAGGACGTCACCATGACCGGGACGACCGTCCACCGGTGCACGCCGGACGGGAAGCTCGCCGAGGGCTGGTGGCAGTACGACCGGCTGGGGCTGATGCAACAGCTCGGGGCGCTCGAGCCGCTGGAGCTGTGACCTCGGTACTCCTCCGGTCAGCCGCTCCTCGCGGCGATGGTGCGCACACGCCAGGGTGTGCGGTGGCCACACCCTGGTAGGAGTGACCGATGGTGCCGCCTCCTCGGTGCTCAGCGGCCGGACCTCGCAGAGCCCGCCGCGGCCGGGTCCCGCATATACCTGGCCGGGCAGGCCGCCTCGGCGGAGCAGCGGGCGAAGGTGGACCGTGCGGCCCGCCGTGAGTACCAGGTGCTTCCGTGAGTACCAGGTGCTTCAGGGGATCAACCACCGCGGCATCGTGCAGGCGGCGCAGATCCGCGAGCATGAGGGCGGTCCGGCGATCCTCTTCCGGCACCGCGAGTCCCATCCGGCTCGACGCCTGTCTCGTGGTCCGGGCGACGCTTCAGCTGCCCGGCGTCCTGGAGGCCGGTGACGCATTGGAGCCGTGGTCGGCCTGGAGGCCGGTGAGGCACTGGAGCCGTGGTCGGCGCAGAGCCTGATCGCGAAGGCGCTGGGCATCAGCCGGCCCACTGTGCCGCGGAACCAGCAGGTGGCCGTCGAGCAGTGGGCGGGGATGCCCTGGCTCGGCAGAGGGCGCGACGAAGTGGTGGCCGTCCTCACCGAGCGGGACCGGGTGTCCACGGCGGAGGAGCCGGCGGCCGAGCTGCGCGCGGCACGGCGCGGGGGCCGGTGCTCCAGCCGTGTCCCTGGCCAGGGCGCTGGCCGTGGTGCGTGCGGCGGTCGAGGCGGAGATCCGCAAGCGGGACGACGACCCGGCCGGGGCCCCTTCCGGTGAACCGGTGGAAGCACCCACGCGGCTGGCCGTGCAGCGGCGGGGCGGCCGGGTCGCCATCGCACCGGAGGACCAGCCGGGCTCCGACGATCCGACTCCCGCCGAACTCGCGCACCAAGCGACGGCGTCGGGTGAGTCGGCCGCCGACCTGGCCCGCCGGGAACCGCGGCCCGGGCCGGACCACGGCGCTGCGTGAGCTGCCCGCCGTCGCGGCTCCCGCCGGCATGGCGCCGCTCGCCGACACCACGTCTACCTCTGTGATCTGGGTGTCGCGTACCAGTAGCCGGGCTACAGGCTTCATCGGCCGGGGCGGAGTCCGGCCAGGGCGCCCAGCAGGGCTGCCATGCGCTCGGCGCTGCCCGCGCTTCCGGCGCCGAGGGTGAGCCTGCGGTAAGGGTGTGCCAGGAGGACAAAGTGGGAGACGTACCCGCCCCCTTGGCGGTAGTGGCCGGAGACCCGGGTGCTCGTCGCCGTGATCTCGTGGGTGGTGAGTTCCTCGTAGGTCAAGCGTCCGCTGCGCCCTGGCAGGTGAACCGCCGTGTCGGTGAAGACGAGGTAGCCGTTATGACTCCGCCATACGGGCAGGAAGTTGTTGAAGAGGTGCAAGTGGTGGCCCCGGTTCTGGTAGCCGAGGATCTTCTCCCCGGACACGCCCGGCACGGTCTTCCGCATGTGTCTCAGGGCCGGGTCGTCCTCAGGCGGCCTGATCACCAGACCCAGGGCCAGCGGTGCGCTGCGCAGGACGCGGCAGATCTCCTCGGTGTCCGCGGGGGCGGGTGGTCTGCCGGTCACCTTGTCGGGAACCGGATGCTGGGGGTTGAGGGCGACCGTCACGGGCCTTTTGAGGAAGAGGGACGCCGTCGGCTGCTGGGCCTGCCCCACGAAGCGCTGTCTGAGGTACTCCGCCAGGTCGGGGAGGGATACGACGCCGTCCCGGTCGAGGTCGGCGTCACCGGTCCTGAGTCCTTCGACCAGGGCGGTGACGTACAGGGAGGTGCGGGGCGCACCGACCTTGCGGAGCTTTCCCGAGGGTTCCATCGCCGCCTGCACCTCGTCGGCGGAGGTCAGTACGGCGAAGCCGGAGCCTGCTTCTTGCAGGCGGGCTCCCAGCCCTACGGAACTGGGCCCGCGGTGGGTGAGGACGCGCTTGACCCGTCCGCTGTAGCAGCAGTCGATGCTGAGGACGATCTGTTCCGAGGCACAGACCTCCAGTAGTTCGGCGAGCAGGGCGACGGAGAATCCGGTGGCCTCGATGTGCTCGCTGTGCGAGTCGCGCAGCACCAGGTGGAGGCGGAAGGTGTCGTCCAGCCAGCCGTGGCAGGAGAAGTGGACGAACAGGACGTCGGTCCGCTTCGCCTCCTTGAGCAGCGCCGACACGGCGAGTCGCGCCTCCGACGCGGGCACGTCGAACAGCCGCTGCACCGTGTAACCGCCGATGTCCTGACGTGAGAGCACGGTGCTCAGCTCGGCGAGGTCGTGGAAGGGTGCGGCGAGTTCGGCGAAGGACGGATCCTGGTAGCGGGAGCAGCCGATCAGCAGGGCACGCCGCTGTGTCATGACGAGTCCCGCTGCCCGTCCGGTGGGGTTCCCTGGTCTTCAGGCGTGGGGGCTGAGTCGTCCGGGGGGTCTTCCCGGCCGTCCAGCCAGGAGTCGATCAGCCGACGCTGGTCCTCGGCGGACAGGCCGGTCACCTCCATCTCCTCACCGCCCCGGCGCCTGAGCCGCACCTTACGCCCGGGCCGCAAGGCCGACCAGTTGCCGAACAATTGGACGCCCTGGAGGATCACCGCCGCCAGGGGGGCGAACTCGACTGACAGGCGCAACACTTCGGCGAGACCCTCCCCCGCCCGGGAGCCGGGCGGCGGAGGCAGTTCGGGCTTCCGCCGGGCCGTGGTGTCGGGCAGACCGTTCAGTTCACGCGCGAGCTGGGCGGAGGCCAGCTCCATCGATCTGTCCCCATCCCCCCGTCCCGGTTCCAGCACCACCTCGAACCCGATCGCCCGGTCGTCCACCCCCATGACCGTCGCCGCCCCTTTCGGATGTCGCGTGTCTGCTTGTTCAGAGGAAGTGACGGGATATTACCCGTCGACCTGTTTTCCCACTCATCACGACAAATGCCAGCTACCGCAGCACGGGTGACGTTGTGTCGTCACCGCCCGAGTCGTCCCGGCTGAGCCGGGGCAGCCGGTGACGAGGGACGGGGCGCCGGGCGGAGGCTGGAGCTCCTGCCAGGACCACTTCAGGGCTGCGGCCCGCGCCGGCCACCACTCCCAGAAGAGCCCCAGCCCCATGCAGACGACGAAGGTCCGGCCGGCGAGGCCGCCGCACGCCACCGCCATGTCGTTCCAGCACCCGTGCCGTGCGTGATGTGCCGCTCGGCGGGGACCCGCCGGTGTCCCTGACCCGCCGGGCCGGTCTCTTGCTCGGTCCCGCAGGACGACGGAGGGAAGCAACGCGGCCAGGACGGTGAAGGGCAGGGCGAGGAGCCGCAAGGCGAGGAGCCGCAGGGCGGGCGGTCGAGGGCGCGAGCGGCGAACGCGGCGACCTCGTCAGCATCGAGACAGACGACCGCTCGCAGGGTTCGAGAACGTCTGGGTCACCTGGACGATCAGGAACCGGAGTGAGAATCCCCCACCAGCCCAAGACTTCGGGGGTGAGGTTCCGCCGCCGGGCGGCTAGTCGCCTCCGCCTCCGCCCCCGCCCCCTCCGTCTCCGCCGCCGTCGCTGCCGCCCCCACCGCCGTCGCCGCCGTCCCCGCCGTCGCTGCCCCAGCCGTCGCCGCCGCCGGGTTCGTTGTCGGTGCGGTCCCTGCCGAGGTTGCTGAACCAGGGGCGCTCCCAGATGCCGTCGTCCGTGTCCCTGCGGGTTTTCACGGCGCGGAATCTGGCCAGGCCCGTCGTGTCGCCGAGGCCGAAGGACACCGCGACCGCGTGGGCCATGACGGCGTCCAAGGGGTCGGGGCTCTCATGGTGCACGTCGGCCAGCGGCAGCAGCACCGAGCCGGACGGCGGGCCGGGCCACCGTGAGGGGCGGGTCAGCAGCGCGACCCGGCGGTCGTCGCGCAGCAGCCACGAGCTCTCGGCGTTCTCGCGGCGCAGGGTCCAGAGCCGGTCTGGCAGACGGATCTCGACCTTGCTCTTGGACTTGCGTATTCTCCGGCTCAGTTCGAGCCGTGCGGAGGTGTCACCGACGGTCATGACCAGGCCACCGGCCCGGTCGGCGCTGTCGGGGCGGTAGCCGTACGGTGCCCTGAGCCGAACGGCGGGGGCGTTCGGGCTCCAAACGTCCACGCGGACCAGACGCCGGTCAACGGCGACGGCCACCCGCCCGACGGGGCCGGGCGCGTAGCGGCGTGCGATCCACAGCGGTACGCCCTCCGCCTGCGCCTGTGCGGCGAGAGCGGCGACGTGGTCCGGCCCGCCGCATCTGCGCACCGCCAGTTCGCCCAGCGTGTGGGCGAACTCGGCGGCCTGACGGGCCTTCAAGGGAGTGGTGGTGCCGGTCACGCGGGTGACCGGGACGGCGCCGGAACCCTGCGGCAGCGCCGCCAGGGGGCGTTCGGTGCCCCCGCCACCGAGCCAGCGGCCCCGCAGGAACGCTTCTGCCATGGCGGCGAGGTTCAGCTCGTCCAGCGGGGTCGTCCTGCCGCCCCTGCGCAGTCCGTCCTCGGTGAGCCGCACCGTCCGCGCCAGCGGGTTGCGGGAACTTTCCCCATAGAGCACCTGGTTCATCCCTACCCCCTCATGATCCGACCGCTCTCGTGGGTAGACCGTCGCCGGCCCCGTGACGGTTCCCTGACCAGCGAACGGCACGGCGAAGGCCCGGCAGCCCCGTCTCCGGGGTGCCGGGCCTTCGCTCGGGCTCGGGCCGACTGAGGTCGTCAGCCGTCACTCATCGTGCCTCAGTGGGAGTGGCCGTGGCCGTGGCCCGCGGCGGCCGGCTCCTCCTCTTCCTTCTTCTCGACGACCAGGGTCTCGGTCGTGAGGAGGAGGGAGGCGATGGAGGCGGCGTTCTCCAGGGCGGAGCGGGTGACCTTGACCGGGTCGATGACGCCGGCCTTGACCAGGTCGCCGTACTCGCCGGTCGCGGCGTTGAAGCCCTGGCCCTTGTCGAGCTCGGCGACCTTGGAGGTGATGACGTAGCCCTCCAGGCCGGCGTTCTCGGCGATCCAGCGCAGCGGCTCGACGGCGGCCTTGCGGACGACGGCGACACCGGTGGCCTCGTCGCCGGTCTTGCCGAGGTTGCCCTCGAGGACCTTCACGGCGTGGACGAGCGCGGAGCCGCCACCGGAGACGATGCCCTCCTCGACCGCGGCGCGGGTCGCGGAGATGGCGTCCTCCAGACGGTGCTTGCGCTCCTTGAGCTCGACCTCGGTGGCGGCACCCACGCGGATGACGCACACGCCGCCGGCCAGCTTCGCGAGGCGCTCCTGGAGCTTCTCGCGGTCCCAGTCGGAGTCGGTGGACTCGATCTCGGCCTTGATCTGGGCGACGCGGCCCTGCACGTCGTCCTTGTTGCCGGCGCCGTCGACGACCGTGGTGTCGTCCTTGGTGACGGTGATGCGGCGGGCGGAGCCGAGGACGTCAAGACCGACCTGGTCGAGCTTGAGGCCGACCTCCTCGGAGACGACCGTGGCGCCGGTGAGGACCGCGAGGTCCTGCAGCATCGCCTTGCGACGGTCGCCGAAGCCGGGGGCCTTCACCGCGACGGCGTTGAAGGTGCCGCGGATCTTGTTCACGACGAGGGTGGACAGCGCCTCGCCGTCGACGTCCTCGGCGATGATCAGCAGCGGCTTGGAGGCGTTGGCCTGGATGACCTTCTCCAGCAGCGGCAGCAGGTCCGCGATGGCGGAGATCTTGCCCTGCGTGATGAGGATGTACGGGTCGTCCAGGACGGCTTCCATGCGCTCCTGGTCCGTCACGAAGTACGGCGACAGGTAGCCCTTGTCGAAGGCCATGCCCTCGGTGAAGTCCAGCTCCAGACCGAAGGTGTTGGACTCCTCGACGGTGATGACACCGTCCTTGCCGACCTTGTCCATCGCCTCGGCGATGAGCTCGCCGACCTGCTGGTCCTGGGCGGACAGCGCGGCGACCGCGGCGATGTCGGACTTCTCGTCGATCGGGCGGGCCGTGGCGAGGAGGTCCTCGGAGACGGCGGCGACGGCGGCGTCGATGCCCTTCTTCAGGGCGGCCGGGGAGGCACCGGCGGCGACGTTCTTCAGGCCCTCGCGCACGAGCGCCTGGGCGAGCACGGTCGCGGTGGTCGTACCGTCACCCGCGATGTCGTTGGTCTTGGTCGCCACCTCCTTGACCAGCTGGGCACCGAGGTTCTCGTACGGGTCCTCGACCTCTACCTCACGGGCGATGGTCACACCGTCGTTGGTGATGGTGGGGGCGCCGAACTTCTTGTCGATGACGACGTTGCGGCCCTTGGGGCCGATCGTCACCTTGACCGTGTCGGCAAGCTTGTTGACGCCGCGCTCGAGGGCGCGACGGGCGTCCTCGTCGAACTTCAGGATCTTCGCCATGGGAGCGGTTCAGCCCTCTCGGAAAATGTGGGTGAAACGAACTGCGCCCCCGACGCCCGGCTTCATAAGGTCGCGGGGGCCAGGGGCGCAGTTCACTGCAATGCTGGTAATGCGGGGTGAATTACTTCTCGACGATCGCGAGCACGTCGCGAGCCGAGAGGACGAGGTACTCCTCGCCGTTGTACTTCACCTCGGTGCCGCCGTACTTGCTGTAGAGCACGACATCGCCGACGGAGACGTCGAGCGGAAGACGGTTACCGTCCTCGAAGCGGCCCGGGCCCACGGCCAGGACGACGCCCTCCTGGGGCTTCTCCTTGGCGGTGTCCGGGATGACCAGGCCAGAGGCGGTGGTCTGCTCGGCGTCGAGCGGCTGGACCACAATGCGGTCCTCGAGCGGCTTGATGGCAACCTTGGAGCTGGTGGTCGTCACGATCCGACCTCCCCCTTCGGAGATCTCACGGGGTTAACTGTCTGAGGTGGCGACCAGGTGGATCCGTCGTCGCGGGTGCCGGACCTGCCCGTCGCTGTGTTGGCACTCTCCAGTGGTGAGTGCCAGAGCCGAGACTATGACCGCGATTAGCACTCGGTCAAGCGGACTGCTAATTGCCCGCGGCGCGTCGGCCGGGGAGTTCGTGTCGGAGGTAGTCCTCCAGCCGCCCCACCCGCAGCCCCCGCCCCTCGATCTCCCCCAGCAGACGCGCGGTCCGTTCCGCCGGTGACAGGGACTCCGTCGGGGCCGACGGCACGGAGATGATGTCGCCCGGGCGAAGGCGGGGCTCGCCGTGGGTGTACGTCAGTTCGCCGCCGGCGGACAGGGACGCCCGCCAGAGGACGATCGCCGTGATGCCGCAGTCGGCGGCGGCGCGCAGGGTCGTCGTGTCGTAGGTGCCGTAGGGCGGGCGGAAGAGGTGGGGGCGGATGCCGAAGCGGGTGCGGAGTTTGTGCTGCTGGCCGCAGATCTCGGCGCGCTGCCCGGCGTAGGGCAGACCGCGCAGGGCCGGGTGGTCGAGGGTGTGGTTCTGGAGGGACACGCCGACCGCGCGCAGCCGGGCGAGCCTGCCGTATCCGGGGCCCGCGACGCTGTCCGTGAGGAACAGGCTGACCGGGAGCCGCCGTTCGTGGACGAGGCCGGCGAAGGCGGGGTCGCGTTCGGCGCCGTCGTCGTAGGTCAGGAAGACGACCGGGTCGCGGGTGCGGACCCGGTCCACGACGGGCGGCAGGCGCGCCGGACGCGCGAGGGGGCCGGCCGTGCGGGCCGGGTCCTGGCCCCGGCCGTCCGCTCCCGCCCGCTCCCCCGCCGTCCCGGCGCAGCCGGCCAGCAGGAGCATGCCCGCACACAGCGCGGCGGCGGCCGGCAGCCGCCTCACAGGTAGTCCTCCAGCCTGCCCACCGCGTATCCCTCGGCCGTGACCTTGTTCAGGAAGCGGCGGATCATGTCGGGCATCGTTGCCTTCCACTGCTCGCGGCCCCGGAAGTGGGTGAGGACGATGTCGCCCGGGCGCAGCCTCCGGTCCGCCTCGCGGTACTCCCAGTGGTCGGCGAAGACCTCCGCGTTCCACAGGGGGACGTACTCGATGCCGCAGACCTCGGCGGCGCGCAGCGTCGCCCTGTCGTAGCTGCCGAAGGGCGGGCGGAAGAGGGTGGGGCGGGTGCCGTAGCGCCTCTCGATGAAGCGCTGCATGCCGCAGATCTCGCGCCGCTGCGCGCGGTACGGCAGCCCCGGCATGTAGCGGTGCCAGAGGGTGTGGTTGTTCAGGACCACGCCCCTGGCCTGCATCTGGCGGAAGTAGCGGTCGTCGTCCTTCACCAGGTAGCCGCTGAGAAAGGCGGTGTACGGGACGTCCAGGTCGCTCATCATCCGCAGGAACGCCGGGTCCTTCTCGGCGCCGTCGTCGATGGTGAGGAAGACGACCTTGTCCCTGGTGGGGACGGTGGTGAAGACGGGCGGGAGGCCCAGCTCCCGGTGGCCGTCCACCTCGAAGCCCTTGCGCGTCCTGATCCTCGGCTTCTGCTCGGGAGCCGGCGGGGCGGCCGGCGGGACCCTTCGCAGCCCCCAGCGGTGCGCCGCGGCGATGCGGGCGGCGTGCGCGGCGCGCAGCTTGGTGGCGTAGGAGTCGAGCGCGCGGGCCGGGGGCGCGTCGAGGGGCTGCTGGCCGCCGGCCGGGGCGACCTGGCCGCCGTCCGCCTGCGCGCAGCCCGAGGCGATGGCAGCGAGGGCGAGCACGACGAGGCCGATACGGACGCCTCCCATGGCCCGCCTTTTGTCATTTTGTACGACTGCTCGCATGATGTCGGATCCTCGCAGCCGGCCGGTGCGAACCCTCCCCGACACCGCGGCCGGCGGCATACCGTCCACCGACTGGCCCACATCCGCCCCGGCCCGCCGCCCCCGCCGCTCCGTGGCCGACAATGATCCGGTGAACGACCTCGCCCCCCTCCTCACCCCCGAAGGCCGCGCCCTCCTCGACGAGGTGCGGGACACCGATCCCGCGCGGGAGCTGGCCGTGGCGACGCGGCTGCGCCGGGAGCACCCCGCCGAGCTGGTGTCGGCGGCGCTGGGCCAGGCGCGGCTGCGGCAGCGGGCGGCGGTGAAGTTCGGGGCCGAGGACGCGGGGCGGATGTTCTTCACGCCGAACGGGGTGGAGCAGTCGACCCGGGCGAGTGTGGCGGCGTATCGCGCCCAGCGGATGAAGGACCTGGGGATCACCTCCGTCGCCGATCTGTGCTCCGGCATCGGCGGGGACGCGATCGCGCTGGCCCGCGCCGGGATCCGGGTCCTGGCCGTGGACCGGGACCCGCTGACGGCCGCGGCGGCCCGGGCGAACGCCGACGCACTGGGTCTCGCCGGCCTGATCGAGGTGCGGGAGGCCGATGTCACGGAGGTGGACACGGCCGGGTACGACGCCGTCTTCGTCGACCCGGCCCGGCGCGGCGGCCAGGGCCGGATCTTCGACCCCGAGGCCTACTCACCACCCCTGTCCTGGGCGGTCTCGGCCGCCCGCCGGGCCCCCCGGGCCGCCGCGCTGAAGATCGCCCCCGGCATCCCGCACGAGGCGGTGCCCGAGGACGCCGAGGCCGAGTGGATCTCCGACGGCGGGGACGTGAAGGAGGCGGTGCTGTGGTTCGGCACCGAGCCGGGGGCGGTCCGGGCCACCCTGCTGCCGGGCCCCCGCACCCTGCTCTCCCGCGGCCTGCCCGACCCGGAGGTCCGCACGCCCGGCCGCTTCCTGTACGAGCCCGACGGCGCCGTGATCCGGGCCCACCTGGTCTCCGAGGTGGCCGACCAGGTCGACGGCGGCCTGCTCGACGCGACCATCGCGTACGTCACGGCCGACACCCTGCGCCCGACCCCGTACGCCACCGCCTACGAGATCACCGACCATCTCCCCTTCAACGTCAAGAAGCTGAAGGCCCTGCTGAGGGAACGCCAGGTCGGCACGCTCACCGTCAAGAAGCGGGGCTCGGCGGTCGAACCGGAGGAACTCCGCAAGAAGGTCAAGCCGCAGGGGCCGCACGCGGCGACGGTGTTCCTGACCCGGGTGGCGGGGGCCCCGGCGATGCTCGTAGGGCACCCCGTCTGACGGTCAGGGCTGTTCCGCCGCCCTGCGCAGCAACAGCTCCCGCTCCCTCTCGTTGCGCGTCAGCGAGGCCGCCCGCTCGAACTCGGCCCGGGCCTCCGCCGTACGGCCCAGTCGGGAGAGCAGGTCGGCCCGGACGCTGGGGAGCAGGTGGTATTCGCGCAGGGCGGGGTCGTCGGTCAGAGCGTCGACGAGGGGCAACGCGGTCTCCGGGCCCTCGGACATCGAGACGGCGACCGCCCGGTTCAGCTCCACGACCGGGGACGAGGAGCGGGCGGCCAGCAGGCCGTACAGCACGCTGATGCGGGCCCAGTCGGTCTCCTCGTACGTGTACGCGTGCGCGTGGCAGGCGGCGATGGCGCCTTGCAGGAGGTACGGACCCGGGGCGCCCGAGGAGGCGGCCTCGGCTCTGCCCAGCGCGGCGACGCCTCGGGCGATGAGCATGCGGTTCCAGCGGGCACGGTTCTGTTCCTTGAGGAGGACGGGTTCGCCGGACGGACCGGTCCGGGCCGCCGTGCGGGACGCCTGGAACTCCAGGAGCGCGGTCAGGCCATGGACCTCGGGTTCCTTCGGCATGAGGGACGAGAGCACCCGGGCCAGGCGCAGTGCGTCCTCGCACAAGGACGGGCGGAGCCAGTCGTCACCGGCCGTGGCGGCATACCCCTCGTTGAAGATGAGGTAGATGACATCGAGGACGGAGCCCAGACGGGCCTCGCGGTCGGGGCCATAAGGCACCTCGAAGGCGATGTTCTTCGTGGCCAGGGTGCGCTTCGCACGGACGATGCGCTGGGCGACCGTCGGCTCGGGGACCAGGACGGCGCGGGCGATCTCGGCCGTGGTGAGGCCACCGAGGAGGCGCAGGGTGAGGGCGGTGCGGGCCTCGGTGGACAGCACCGGATGGCAGGCGGTGAAGACCAGGCGCAGCAGGTCGTCGTCGATGTCGTCGGGGTCCGCGGGCTCCTCCGGGGGAGCCACGGCCGACAGGTCGCGGCCGATCTCCGCCAGCTTGCGGGCGTAGTTCTCCCGGCGACGGACCAGGTCGACGGCGCGGTTGCGGGCGGTGGCCATGAGCCAGGCGCCCGGGTTGTCGGGCACGCCGTCCCGCGGCCACTGCTCCAGCGCGGCGACCAGGGCGTCCTGCGCGAGTTCCTCGGCGATGCCGACGTCCCGGACGATCCGGGTGACGCCGGCGATGATGCGGGGCGACTCGATGCGGAAGACCGTCTCGATGGCCGTGCCGGTGCCGCTGGGATCCGGGGTGGGCTGCGCTGTCACAGCCCACCATCAGACACCCTCGACGCGACCCGGCCAAGCAGCGCCCGTCAGTCCTCGGTGATCTGCCGGACCTCGGCCGTGATCGTCCAGTAGTCCTCGTGCACGGACAGGAACCGCTTGGTCCACTCGATCGCCTCGGCCTTGTCCTTGCACTGGCTGATCGAGTAGCCGCCGATGACCTCCTTGGACTCGGTGAACGGCCCGTCGGTGACGGACAGCTGCCCGCCCTCCCAGGTCACCCGGCTGCCGTCCGAGCTCGGGGTGAGCCCGGCCGTGTCGAGCATGACCCCGGCCTTGGTGATCTCCTCAAGGAGCGCGCCCATCCGCTCCATGAGCTCGGGGCTCGGGCCCTCGGCGGGCGCGTTCTTCTCGTCGATACGGATCAGGGTGAGAAAGCGCGGCATGGTGACTCCTCGGGGTCTGTGGAGCGGGATCTCTTCCCGCTCTCACCCCTGCGTCGATCGGGAGCCCCCGGGATCGACACGGTCACCGCATTTCTTCGAGATTTTTTCCGGGATCTTCCCCGGGCCGCGTTCCCGCAGGTCAGCGCAGCGACTCCCACAGCTTCTCCGCCTCGGGCTCCTCGGCCACCACCCGGTTGGGGTCCGACGGTGCCCGCACCACCGGCATCGTCACCATCCGCACCCCGCTCGCCGACAGGCCCCGCAGGCTCTGTCCGAGCCGGGTCAGATCGGTCAGGGAGTCCAGACCGGTGTCGGTGGTGAGGCCGGCGGTCACCGCGTCCGCGACCCGGTACAGCTTCGCCGGGTCGGTGAGCAGGTTCTGTGCGGCGATCTGTTCCAGCAGCGCCTTCACCAGCGTCTGCTGGAGGCCGATGCGGCCGAGGTCGCTGCCGTCGCCGATGCCGTGCCGCGTGCGGGCCAGGGCGAGGGCCCGGGTGCCGTCCAGATGGTGGGTGCCCGCCTTCAGGCGCAGATGGCTGTGGTCGTCGGCGATGTCCTCGTCGGTGGTGACGGTGACGCCGCCGAGTGCGTTGACGAGCTTCGCGAAGCCGGAGAAGTCGATCTCGATGTAGTGGTCCATGCGGACGCCGGTCAGCGACTCGACCGTCTTCACGGCACAGACCGGACCGCCCACCGCGTACGCGCTGTTGAACATGGACCGGTAGGCCACCGCCGTCGAACCGCCGGACGAGCGCGGGCAGGACGGGCGCGTGACCAGGGTGTCGCGCGGAATGCTCACCACCGTCGCGCGGGTCCGCCCGGCGTCGAGATGGACGACCATCGCCGTGTCGGAGCGGGCACCCGTGCTGTCGCCGCCGCCGAGCCGCTGGTTCTCCTCGCCGCCACGTGAGTCCGAGCCCAGGACCAGGATGTTGAGCGCCCCGCTGGGCAGGGCGGACGCCGAGGGCGACGGTACGGTCACCGGCCTCGGCGGGCGGTTGTCGCCCAGCGCGTTGTCGATGTCGACGCTCTTGATGTTGCTGTCGAGCTGCCAGTAGGCCCAGCCCGCCGCCGCGGCGGCCAGCATCAGCAGGGCCGTCAGGGTCAGGCCGACGGTCCGCAGCGCGATCGACCGCCGCCCCGTGCCTCTGTTCTCGTCCCCGTTCGCCTCGTGTCCCGTCACGACAGGAACATAAGTCCGAATTATTACGGGCAGGGACCTCGACGCGCCTTTTCTTCGGAAATTCTCAGACTTCGCGGGCCGAACGCCACCGAACTGCCGTTCGGCACCGACCCGTTGCACGAGGCGTTCACACAACTGACCGCCACACAGGCGTTCATCGCCGCCTTGCGTCAGGGCCCCATCCGAAAGTTTCGTAGGTGCAACCGATTGACTTCGGAGGGGTGCGGAGACGCCCGCCCCACCCGTCCATACGTCAACTTCCGGCCAGGGGCGCCGCCGTGCTGCTGCGCACCACCAGGCTCGTCGCCAGCTCCACCCGGGTCGCCGCCGGGGTGCCCTCCTCGCGGCCGAGGTCAAGGACCAGCTTGGCCGCCGCCTCGGCCATCTCCGTCAGCGGCTGCCGTACGGTCGTCAGCGGCGGCCCGACCAGGGGCGCCACCGGCAGGTCGTCGAACCCGACCACGCTCAGGTCCTCGGGGATGCGCAGCCCCAGTTCGCGCGCGGCCTCGTACAGCCCGAGCGCCTGGAGGTCGTTCCCCGCGAAGACGGCGGTCGGCCGGTCCGGGCGGCGCAGCAGCTCCAGGCCCCGCCGGTAGCCGGCCTCGTGATGGAAGTCGCCGTCCGCGATCAGCCCGGGATCCACCGGCAGCCCGGCCGTCTCCAAAGCGGCCCGGTAGCCGTCGACCCGGGCGCGGCTGCACATCATCTGCGAGGGCCCGGTGATCGCGCCGATCCTGCGGTGCCCCAGCTCGACCAGGTGCCGGGTGGCCGCGAGACCGCCCTGCCAGTTGGTGGCGCCGATCGACGGCACGTCGGCGCCCGGGTCACCGGCCGGGTCCATCACCACGAACGGGATGGAGCGGCTGGTCAGCAGCGCCCGCTGCGACGCGTCGAGCCCGGACAGCACCAGGACGACGCCGTGCGGGCGGCGCGCGGCGACCTGGTCGGCCCAGGTCCGCCCGGGGGTGAGCCGACCGGCGCTCTCCGACAGCACCACGCTCAGCCCGGCATCCCTGGCCACGTTCTCCACACCCCGGATGACCTCCATCGCCCAGGCGCTCTCCAGCTCGTGGAAGACCAGGTCGATCAGGGGCGAGCGGGTCGCCTCGGCGCGGCGGCGCCGGTAGCCGTGGGCGCGCAGCAGGCCCTCGACGCGGGCCCGGGTGGCCGGGGCGACATCGGCACGGCCGTTCAGCACCTTCGAAACAGTCGGCGCCGACACACCGGCCTCGCGGGCGATCTCGGCGAGCGTCGCGGTCTGCGCGGTGCGCCCCTGCGTCCGGGTCTGCGTCCGGCTTTCAACGGGCTCCGGGGAAGTCATGGCGGCGATCGTAACCCTGCGGGCCCCCTTGACGAAGTCCTCGCGGCGCCATAGGTTCCCGGAACATTCGGAATGCACAGCGAAACATTCGTGAATACGTTCGTGAGAAACGCTCCAGCACCGTTCGTGAGAGGGCCGTCCGTCCACCCGACAGGAGCTTCATGACCACCGTGCCCTGGCGTGACCCCGCGCTGCCCGCCGCCGCCCGCGTCGACGACCTGCTCTCCCGGATGACCCTGGAGGAGAAGACCGCCCAGCTGTACGGCGTGTGGGTGGGCGCCTCGACGGACGGCGACGGAGTCGCTCCGCATCAGCACGACATGACCGTCGACTACTCCGACGAGGCATGGGACGAGCTGATCACACGCGGCCTGGGCCAGCTCACGCGCTCCTTCGGCACCGCCCCCGTGGACCCGGCGCTCGGCGTGCGCGCCCTGGCCCGCGCCCAGCGCCGTATCACCGAGGCCGGCCGCTTCGGCATCCCGGCGATCGCGCACGAGGAGTGCCTGGCCGGCTTCACCGCCTGGCAGGCCACGGCCTATCCGGTCCCGCTGGCCTGGGGCGCGACCTGGGATCCCCCGCTGGTCGAGGAGATGGCCCGCCGGATCGGCGACGACCTGCGCTCGGCCGGCGTCCACCAGGGCCTCGCGCCCGTACTGGACGTCGTACGCGATCCGCGCTGGGGCCGGGTGGAGGAGACCATCGGCGAGGACCCGTATCTGGTCGGCACGGTCGGCTCGGCCTATGTGAGGGGCCTGGAGTCGGCCGGGGTCGTCGCCACGCTCAAGCACTTCGCCGGGTACGCCTCCTCGGCGGGCGCCCGCAATCTGGCACCGGTACGGGCCGGGGTCCGCGAGTTCGCGGACGTCACGCTCCCGCCCTTCGAGATGGCGCTGCGCGAGGGCGGGGCGCGCTCGGTGATGGCCGCGTACACCGAGCGGGACGGCGTCCCGGCCTCGGCGGACCCCGAGCTGCTGACCGGGCTCCTGCGCGAGGAGTGGGGCTTCACCGGCACGGTCGTCGCCGACTACTTCGGCATCGGATTCCTCCAGACCCTGCACCGCGTCGCCGGCACCCCGGCCGAGGCGGCCCACGCGGCCCTGACCGCCGGCATCGACGTCGAACTGCCCACCCTCAAGTGCTACGGCGATCCGCTGCCGGCCGCCGTCCGGTCGGGCCAGGTGCCCGAGGAACTCGTGGACCGCGCGGCCCGCCGCGTCCTGCTCCAGAAGTGCGAACTGGGCCTGCTGGACGAGGACTGGACACCCGAGCCGGCCGCCGCGGTGAACCTGGACTCCACGGGCAACCGGATCCTGGCCCGCCGTCTGGCCGAGGAGTCGGTGGTCCTGCTCGACAACCCCGACGGCCTTCTCCCGCTGGCCCCCGACACCCGGATCGCGGTGGTCGGCCCCCGGGCGGCGGACGCCCTGGCCATGCTGGGCTGCTACTCCTTCCCGTCCCATGTCCTCACCCACCACCCCGATGTGCCGACCGGCATCGAGATCCCGACCGTCCTCGACGCCCTGCGCACCGAACTCCCCGACGCCAAGGTGACGTTCGCACAAGGGTGCGAGGTGACCGGCCCGGACACCTCGGGCTTCGAGGAGGCCGTCGCCCGCACCGCCGAGGCGGACGTGTGCGTGGCGGTCCTCGGCGACCGGGCGGGCCTGTTCGGCCGGGGCACCTCGGGCGAGGGCTGCGACGCGGCGGACCTCGGCCTGCCGGGCGCCCAGGGCGAGTTGCTGGACGCGCTGATCGCCACCGGCGTGCCCGTGGTCCTGGTCCTGCTGACCGGCCGGCCGTATGCCCTCGGCCGCTGGCACGGACGCCTGGGAGCCGTCGTCCAGGCCTTCTTCCCGGGGGAGGAGGGCGGCCCGGCGGTCGCGGGCGTCCTGTCGGGCCGCGTCAACCCGTCGGGCCGGCTCCCTGTCAGCGTCCCGCAGGTGCCCGGCGGCCAGCCCTGGACGTATCTCCAGCCGCCCCTCGGCCTCGCGGGTGAGGTCAGCAACCTCGACCCGACCCCGCTGTACGCCTTCGGCCACGGCCGCTCGTACACGGCGTTCGCCTGGGAGGAGTTCACCGGAGGCGAGGCGGAGCTCGGCACGGACGGGACGTACGACCTGTCCGTTACGGTCCGCAACACGGGCGAGCGCGAGGGCGCGGAGGTGGTGCAGCTGTATCTGCACGACCCGGTGGCGTCCGTGACCCGCCCCGACATGCGGCTGATCGGCTACCAGCGGGTGACGGCGGCACCGGGCGAGGCGGCCCGGGTGACGTTCCGCTTCCACGCGGATCTGTCGTCCTTCAGCGACCGCGCGGGCCGCAGGGTGGTCGAGCCGGGCGCCCTGGAACTGAGGCTTGCGGCTTCGAGCGCGGACGTACGGCACACCGCGCGCGTCACCCTCACGGGCCCGGTCCGGGTGCTCGGCCCCGACCGGCGGCTGCGCTGCGACACGGAGGTCGGCGGCGTGGAGTGACCGGCCCGCTCAGTCCACGCCCAGCGACTCGAACCGCCACCGGTGCACCGCCCGGGTCACCAGCTCCCCGTCCGGCTCCGGCAGTTCGGGCAGCTCGGCGTCGTACGGGGCGTCCCACCAGGTGAGGACGAGGACCCGGTCCTGGGGAGCGCGCAGGGTCTCCCGGCGCAGCGGCCGGCGGGGCAGCTCCTGGGCACGGACCCAGGCCAGCAGGTCCTCGCCCCGCCCGGCCACGGCCCGCGCCTCCCACATCAGGGCGACCGTCACGGGTAGAGGTTCTCCTTGCTGACCTCGTGCACATGGTCGTGGTGGTGGCCCTGGTGACTGCCCGGCACATGAGGCTCCGTCACCGGCAGCGAGGAGTCGGCCGGCAGGTCCCAGCTCGACGCGGCCCGGTTGCGGGCCACCATCTCGGCGCCGAGCGCGGCGACCATCGCCCCGTTGTCCGTGCACAGCTTGGGCCGCGGCACCCGCAGCCGGATCCCGGCGGCCTCGCAACGCTCCTGTGCCAGGGCGCGCAGCCGGGAGTTGGCGGCCACACCGCCGCCGATCATCAGGTGGTCGACGCCCTCGTCCTTGCAGGCCCGGACGGCCTTGCGGGTGAGCACGTCCACGACCGCCTCCTGGAAGGAGGCCGACACGTCCCGCACCGGGACCTCCTCCCCCACGGCCCGCTTGGCCTCGATCCAGCGGGCCACGGCCGTCTTCAGCCCCGAGAAGGAGAAGTCGTAGGCCGGATCGCGCGGGCCGGTCAGACCGCGCGGGAACGCGATCGCGTTCGGGTCGCCCTCGCGCGCGTACCGGTCGATGACCGGACCGCCCGGGAAGCCCAGGTTCAGCACCCGCGCGATCTTGTCGAAGGCCTCGCCGGCCGCGTCGTCGATGGTCGCGCCCATCGGGCGGACGTCGGAGGTGATGTCCGAGGACAGCAGCAGCGAGGAGTGACCGCCGGAGACCAGCAGCGCCATGGTCGGCTCGGGCAGCGGGCCGTGCTCCAGCTGGTCCACGCAGATGTGCGAGGCGAGGTGGTTGACGCCGTACAGGGGCTTGCCGAGCGCGTACGCGTAGGCCTTCGCCGCCGAGACGCCGACCAGCAGGGCACCGGCGAGTCCGGGACCGGCCGTGACGGCGATACCGTCGAGGTCGCGGGCGCTGACGCCCGCCTCCTTCAGCGCGCGGTCGATGGTGGGGACCATCGCCTCCAGGTGGGCGCGGCTCGCGACCTCCGGGACGACGCCGCCGAAGCGGGCGTGCTCGTCGACGCTGGAGGCGATGGCGTCGGCCAGCAGGGTGGTGCCGCGGACGATGCCGACGCCGGTCTCGTCGCAGGAGGTCTCGATGCCCAGGACGAGCGGTTCGTCAGCCATTGATCTCGGTTCCTTGTACGGAAGTTGAAGGGTCGGTGAGGCGCATCACCAGGGCGTCCACGTTCCCGGGCTGGTAGTAGCCGCGCCGGAAGCCGATGGGCTCGAAGCCGAAGCGCTCGTAGAGCTTCTGCGCGCGGACGTTGTCGACGCGGCACTCCAGCATCACCTCGGCGCACTCGAAGGCGGTCGCCGCGCGCAGCAGCTCGGCCAGCAGCACCCCGCCGAGTCCGGTGCCCCACAGGTCCCGGGCGACGGCGATGGTCTGGACGTCACCCTGCTCACCGCTGGCGACCAGTCCGGCGTACCCGGTGATCCGCCCGCCGGTCTCGGCGACCACGTACCGCCGGGTCGCCTCCGGCCCGCGCGCGTGGGCCAGTTCGGACCAGA
The DNA here is from genome assembly GCF_044457425.1 of Streptomyces sp. NPDC050546. Lineage (NCBI taxonomy): Bacteria > Bacillati > Actinomycetota > Actinomycetes > Kitasatosporales > Streptomycetaceae > Streptomyces > Streptomyces sp. NPDC050546. The sequence continues at coordinate 366,745 of NZ_JBITGX010000004.1, read as the reverse complement.
ACATGCCACGCGACCAGGCGTCCTCGGGAAACAGGTCCCGCTCCAGTTCCAGCACGGGGTCGATGTCCCACCAGCGCATCTCGCGCAGCGCACACCTCACGGGTTCGGTCACTTGGGGGTGACCACCTTGTAGTTCTTGGGGACCTGGGCGTCCGGGCGGCGCAGATACAGCGGCCGGGGCGCGGGGAACTCCTCGCCCGCCGCCAGCTTCTCGGCGGCCAGCCGGGCGAGGGCGGCGGCGGACACATGCTCCGGCTCGTGCGCCTTGGGGAAGGTGTCCGGGTAGAGCAGCGCGCCGGCGCCGACCGCGGGCAAGCCCTCGACCTGCTCGGCGATGTCGGCGGGCCGGTCGACGGCCGGGTCGGTGAGGCGGGTCCGGGAGTCGGCGTAGCGCGCCCAGTACACCTCCTTGCGGCGGGCGTCGGTGGCCACGACGAACGGGCCCTCCAGGTCGGCGGCGAAGGCGAGGCCGTCCAGCGTGCACAGGCCGTGCACGGGGACGCCGAGCGCCAGCCCGAAGGTCTCGGCGGTCATCAGCCCGACCCGCAGCCCGGTGTACGGGCCCGGACCGATGCCGGCGACGATCCCGGTGACGGCGTCCAGCTTCAGACCGGCCTCGGCGAGCACCCGGTCGATCGCCGGCAGCAACAGTTCCCCGTGCCGCCGCGCGTCCACCTGACTCGACGAGGCGATGACGTCGCGGCCGTCGTGCAGCGCGACGGTGACGGCGGGTGTGGCGGTATCCAGAGCGAGCAAGAGCACGCAAACAGCCTACGGCTCCATGGGGCCGGTGTCGGACGCCTTGCCGTCCGCCCGTCGAGCGGGCCGCGCGGCACGGAGGGCCCTCGTCAGCGCGGCGAGCGTACGTGCCTGGCATCGCGCGGCACGCAGGACGTTCGACACGGTCCACCGGCCCGGCGGAGCCGCACCTGCCGGGCCGTCAGCTGCTGCTAGCGTCACCTACCGTCACGGCAGGGACGTACGACGCGGAGGTGGCCGCCGGTGGCAGTCAGCAGCTCGGGAATCGTGGCCGGGCTCACCGCCGCGGCCCTCGCGACGGTCGGCTACCTGGCCTACCAGGCGTCGGCGACGGCACCGGCCGGTTCCGGCAGGCCGCAGGCGGGCGCCTCACCGAAGGCCGGCGCCTCGAAGGCGCCCCGGACCGAGAAGGACCCCTCCGCGCTGCCGGGCGGCTCCGGCCAGGGCGCCCGGGTCGTGTACTCGCTGGGCGGCGACCGGGTGTGGCTGGTCGGCACGGACGAGGTGGTCACGCGCACGTTCGAGGTCGACCCGAGCGCGGTGGATCCGGCCCCGGGCAGCTACTCGGTGACATCCCGGTCGAACGCGATCACCGGCTCCGACGGTATCCCCGTCGAGCACGTCGTGCGCTTCACCAGCGTGGACGGCGTCGTCATCGGCTTCAGCGCGGCCGTGCCCGGCTCGACCGCCGCCCCCGACCCGAAGGTCCGCACGGGCGGCATCCGCGAGTCACGCGTGAACGGCGACGCGATGTGGACGTTCGCGACGATCGGCCGCAAGGTCGTCGTGGTCCGCTAGTGCGGTGACCGCGCAGGACAGAACGATGTGACCTTCATCGCGACAGCGGGGTCTCGGCGCGCTCGCCGTCACCCCGTCCGGCCATGACGACGGCATCGGCGGATGGCTCATCGACGGAGGTCATGGCGCTGCGCCGGAAGTGATCGGCAGGAACACTTCACCCGCACGGAACCAATATCTGTATCCGTGACGTAAGAAATAGCTGCGGTCCGCTGCGAGTATTCCTCGACCGCAGACCGGATCGGAATTAACGACCGCACAGGGCCCATCACGCCGTGCTAGTGTCGATCTCAGTTGCAGGTGTGGTTGCCAGAAGGTTCATTTTCCGACGGTTAATCAGCACGGCGACGCGGAATCCGCACAAGGCGAATTCCGAACATCGTCTCCGAAGGAGAAATGACATGGCTACTGGCACCGTGAAGTGGTTCAACGCGGAAAAGGGCTTCGGCTTCATCGAGCAGGACGGCGGCGGCGCCGACGTCTTCGCCCACTACTCGAACATCGCCACCCAGGGCTTCCGCGAGCTCCAGGAAGGCCAGAAGGTGTCGTTCGACATCGCGCAGGGCCAGAAGGGCCCGACGGCCGAGAACATCGTTCCCGCCTGACACCGGCGGCTACGCATACTTCGCAGCTGGGGCCCGCACCTTGGGGTGCGGGCCCCAGCTCGCCGCATTTCAGGGCGCCCATTCGCCGCCCGTCATCTCCGGCTCGTTCTCGCGATTCTCTGCGCCTTTCATTTTGCTGCGGAAAATTCCTTGCTACGTGCCTACGTGCCCACATCGAGGAAGGTTCCGCTTGAACCGCGCACGCACCTCCCGCACGACCCGCACGCCCCGCACCTTCGACCGCTCCCGGGGTGCTGCCCCCCAGCGCTCGGGAGCTCCGCGGCGTTCCAACGGTTACGAGCGTCGACCGGCCGCACGGCAGGGCGAGTTCGCACTGCCCAAGACGATCACGCCCGCGCTGCCCGCCGTCGAGTCGTTCGCCGACCTCGCCCTGCCGTCGCCGTTGCTGGCCGCGCTCGGCCACGAGGGCGTGACCGTGCCGTTCCCCATCCAGGGGGCGACCCTGCCGAACTCCCTCGCAGGGCGTGACGTGCTCGGCCGCGGCCGTACCGGGTCGGGCAAGACCCTCGCCTTCGGCCTCGCGTTGCTGGCCCGTACAGCGGGCCGGCGCGCCGAGTCACGGCAGCCGCTCGCCCTGGTCCTCGTCCCCACCCGCGAGCTGGCCCAGCAGGTGACCGACGCGCTCACCCCGTACGCCCGCTCCGTGCGGCTGCGACTGGCCACCGTGGTCGGCGGCATGTCGATCGGACGGCAGGCGGGTGCGCTGCGGACCGGGGCGGAGGTCGTCGTCGCGACGCCCGGGCGGCTCAAGGACCTCATCGACCGTGGTGACTGCCGACTGGACGACGTCGACATCACCGTCCTCGACGAGGCCGACCAGATGGCCGACATGGGCTTCATGCCCCAGGTCACCGCCCTGCTCGACCAGGTGCGCCCCGAAGGGCAGCGGATGCTCTTCTCGGCCACCCTGGACCGCAACGTGGACCGGCTCGTCCGCCGCTACCTGACGGACCCGGTGGTCCACTCCGTCGATCCGTCGGCGGGCGCCGTCACCACGATGGAGCACCACGTGCTCCACGTGCACGAGGCGGACAAGCACCGGACGACCACCGAGATCGCGGCGCGGGACGGCCGGGTGATCATGTTCCTGGACACCAAGCACGCCGTGGACCGGCTGACCGAGCATCTGCTCAACAGCGGCGTCCGCGCCGCGGCTCTGCACGGCGGCAAGTCCCAGCCCCAGCGCACCCGGACCCTCGCCCGGTTCAAGACCGGCCATGTGACGGTACTGGTGGCGACCAACGTCGCGGCCCGCGGCATCCACGTCGACAACCTCGACCTGGTCGTCAACGTGGATCCGCCGAGCGACCACAAGGACTATCTGCACCGCGGCGGCCGTACCGCCCGTGCCGGCGAGTCCGGCAGCGTCGTCACCCTCGTGACCCCCGGCCAGCGCCGCGGCATCAGCCGGCTGATGGCTTCGGCCGCGATCACCCCCCGGATCACCGCGGTACGTTCGGGTGAGGCGGAACTGAGCCGCATCACAGGCGCCCAGGCCCCTTCCGGTGTCCCCGTCGTCATCACCCCGCCTGCCGCGCCGCGCCCCCGCCGCTCCGCGTCTTCCGCGGCTCCCTCGTCCCGAGGCCGCCACGACCGTCCCACCCAGGGACGCGCCACCGGGCGAGCGGGGCGGCGCAGGCCGCAGCGGCCCGCCTTCGACCCGACGGCCTAGAGCGCGTCGATCAAGAGCCCACCCATCTCCGAGGAGGCAGCCATGACACCGGTACAGGCACGGCGACACGAGGCGGAACATTCCCCCATGGCCCTGGCCGACGACATGGCCGCGTCCGGCCCCCGGGTCCGGGACGACATGACCGTAGAGGTCGCGCTGTCCGTCATGGCCGGTGCCCGGGTCGAGTACCTCCTCCTGTGCGACGGGGACGACCAGTGCACGGGCTCGGTCACCCGGGCCGAACTCGCCGTTCACCGCGGCAGTGCCACGTACACGGACCGGATCCGTCTACGGGATGTCGTCCCGGCCCTCTCCCACTGATCCGCCCCGGCCCGATCAGCCCGTTCTCCTTCTCCCCGTGGGGGCATCATGCGCTGTGTCATCGCCCGGTACCCGTTCGACCTGACCAGGAGTGGAGTGCTGACCTCGATGAAGGGCGTCACGCCCGAGCTGGTCACGGCTGAGTCCGTGGCCATCGGCCGCCGCCGCTACCCCGTCAAGCAGGTCGGCGAGGTCCTCACCCGGCAGGACCGCCGCGACTTCACCAGCGGCGAGGTCATCCGGGCCATGACCCGTCTCGGCTTCACCTGCCACGACCACGTCACAACCGCGGCCGCGCAGGTCCCCACTCCCCTCCAGACGGCGTCGGCACTGCTCGGCACCCCGCCCCTGGAGGAATGAGGGAGGGCGGGAAACCGCCGTCAAGATCCCGATGAGGGCCCTGCCGACGCGCGTCGGCAGGGCCCTCATCGCCGTCTCGCCGTCCGTTCCACCCGTCGCGGGGCCCGAGGCTCCCTCCATCAAGGCCGACCGCAGGCTATCTGCACCCCCAGAGAGCTGAAATCTACTCTTGCCAGAGTAGACATTGAGCGCTGACCCGGTTAGCATTTTTCTCGTAGACGAGGTCAAGCGAAACCCGGCAGACACGAACTGGCGGGTGCAGTACCTGAGCAGTTCCGCAGTACCAGTCCGCCCAGTGGCTGGTTCGGAGGAAGGACGGAGGAGCAGACGCCATCAGGATCGCCCGGCCCGAGAGGCACTCGGCCCGGGTACCGCAAGACCCCGGATTGGAAGGTGGTCCCCGGTCACGCACCGCGATCCCCGCACCCCCCTCCCGCAGGGCCGGTAGCGGAAAGAGAAGGTCGGCACCGCATGAGGGCCGACCGATGGTGTTGAATTTCCTTCGGGGCCCTGGTGCCGTACGGCACCAGGGCCCCTCGACGCGTTGCACATCGAGGTGACATGACAGCAGATACCCCACTCAGTGGTCGTCTGGATGACGACGACTACCCCGCGTACACGATGGGGCGGGCCGCCGAGATGCTCGGCACCACCCCGGCTTTCCTCCGAGCCATCGGTGAGGCCCGGCTGATCACTCCGCTGCGCTCGGAGGGCGGACACCGCCGGTACTCCCGCTACCAACTGCGGATCGCGGCGCGCGCCCGCGAGCTCGTCGACCGAGGCACCCCGATCGACGCCGCCTGCCGCATCGTCATCCTCGAGGACCAGCTCGAGGAAGCTCAGCGCATCAACGCCGAGTACCGCCGCCGTGCCGGGCACGAGGTTCCCGGCAGCTCCGCCCCCGATTCGAACTGAGCCCCCCCCTCGGACAGCAGGTCGTGCGCCGCGTGTCAGCGTCCCGCGAGCCCCTGGCGACATCCGCGCCCTCCACGCCCACCGCGTGGGCCGCGCGCGCCGGAGCGACCTCTCCCTTGCAGACCGTCAGGCCGGCCCACGGCCTGGCTGTGCGGCAAGGCGCATCGTGGCCGTACCCGCGTACGGGTTCACCGGCGGTACCGGGTCCGTCGAATCCCCTGTAGTCGCTGCCTTCCGGGAGCGCGTGCAGGCCTGCCCCTCTGCTGGTGACGCGTTGCTCCAGGCTGCGGGCGACAGGACCTGGCGACTAAGCCGCTTCGCGGCGCTCCGGGGCCCGCTCCGAGAACTCCGGCTCGGGAGCGCGCGGGGGCGTGGAGACCAGGGCCGCCGCCTCGCCGGCCGCCAGCAGATCTCGCATGGACACCCCGGCGACCGCGAACGGCTGGGGCTGCCCCTTGCTCTCTGTAGCCGACATGGACGCCTCCCGAAGGGCCGGGGCAACGAAGTTAGGTTCACCTAACCACGGACTGGATACCATGTGACCACGCACAAGACGCCAAACGCAACATCTTGCCGACGTCTTGTCGGAACGTTCATCAAAAGACCGCACACCACGACGTACGCGGCTCACGACTCGACGTGTGCGGCCCACGACTCGACGTGCGCGGCTCACGACACGACGTACGCGGCCCACGACCTCACGCGGCGAGCACGCTCAGGTCCGCCGACGCCCAGCGTTCGCCCACACCGGTGATCGTCATCTGGCGTACCTCGTCGGTCGTGTCGCCCACCGCGCGGTGGATGACGACCTGGAGCCGGTCCTCGGTCAGCTCCTCGACCTTTCCCTCGCCCCACTCCACGACCATCACGGACTCGGGCAGCGAGACATCGAGGTCGAGGTCCTCCATCTCGTCGAGACCGCCGGAGAGCCGGTAGGCGTCGACATGGACCAGCGGCGGCCCGTCGCCCAGCGAGGGATGCACCCGGGCGATCACGAAGGTCGGCGAGGTGACGGCACCGCGCACGCCGAGCCCCTCCCCCAGCCCACGGGTCAGCGTCGTCTTGCCCGCGCCGAGCTCTCCGCTGAGCATCACCAGGTCACCCGCGCGCAGCAGTTTCGCGAGCCGGCGGCCCAGCTCCCGCATCTGCTCGGGGGACGTGACGGTGATCTGGACGGATCCGGGCTCAGCCGGGCTGTGCGGTGCTGGTGCTTCCATAGCCCTTCACGGTAGCCCCTGCGGGCACGGCACCCGTGCGGGTGAGCAGGTCGGCGAGACGGTCGGTGACCACTTCCGGGTGCTCCAGCATCACCAGATGCCCCGCGTCCGGCACCAGTACCAGCTCGGCGTCCGGCAGCAGATCGGCGATGGCCTCGCTGTGCTCACTGGGTGTGACCAGGTCCTGCACCCCGGCCAGGACGAGAACCGGCATGTCGGCGAAGCACTCGAGCGCCTCGGTCTTGTCGTGGTCGTTGAACGCCGGGTAGTACTCGGCGACCACGTCGATCGGCGTGCTCTCGATCATCCGCTCGGCGAACCGGGCGACGGCCGGATCCACGTCCCGGGACGCGAAGGAGTACCGCTTGATGATCCCGGCGAACAGGTCAGCGGTGGCCCGGCGCCCCTTCTCCACCAGGTCGGCCCGCTGCCCCAGCGCCTTCAGCACGCCGGGCAGCACCCGCCGCACCGCGTTGACGCCGGCGACCGGGAGCCCGTAGTTGACCTCGCCGAGCCGCCCCGAGGACGTCCCCACGAAGGCGACCCCGACGACCCGCTCGCTGATCAGCTCGGGGTACTCGTCGGCCAGCGCCATCACCGTCATGCCGCCCATCGAGTGGCCGACCAGCACGATCGGCCCCTCGGGGACGGCCGCGTCGATGACGGCCTTGAGGTCGCGGCCCAGCTGCTCGATGGTGACAGGCTCGCCGTCCCGCCCCTGCGCCACGCCCCGCGCGGACCGGCCGTGGCTGCGCTGGTCCCAGTGCACGGTCCGCACGACGCCTCTGAGCGCCGCCCGCTGGAAGTGCCAGGAGTCCTGGCTGAGGCAGTAGCCGTGGCTGAAGACGACGGTGACGGGGGCGGGTGCCTTGCGGCCGAAGAGCCGTCGGCGGCGCGGGCCGATGGCGGCGGGTGCGGCCTCCGGGTCGATGTCGTCGACCTCGTAGTACAGCTCCGTACCGTCGTCGGCGAACGCCTTGCCGGGCATGCCGCGCAGCGAGCCGTAGGGTCCCGCCGAGTCCAGGGCGAGCCGGGCCTTCTGGCGCATGCCCCGGCCCACCGTCATCCGCTCCAGGGCGACACCGGCGGCCGCGCCCGCGGCCACCACACCTATCGCCACGCCTGCGATGCCGGTCGCCCGGCGCCAGCCTCCCGCCGCCCCCGCGGCGGAGGCCGCGACGGCCGCGGAGGCTGCGTTCGCGACGGCCTCCGCACTGCTCTCGCTCACGTACCGCTCCTCTTCGCCGGGGTTCTCATCGGGTGACTCACTGGGTCGGATGGTGCTGGTGTTGCCAGGGTGCCTGTCGTTTCTCGCGTGACGGCACCCTGTGCGAGTTACCCGTCCTGTTCCTCATTCACATAGACGCGAGGAACGCGCGTTCCGATCCGGGTCACGATCTCGTATGCGATGGTTCCGGCCGCCTGGGCCCAGTCCTCGGCGGTGGGCTCGCCGCGGTCCCCGGGCCCGAAGAGCACCGCCTCGGCGCCCGCCGCGGGCGCGTCGCCGCCCAGATCCACCACGAACTGGTCCATGGCGACCCGTCCCGCGATCGTGCGCCACTTGCCCTCGACCAGGACCGGTCCGGCGGAGGAGGCGTGCCGCGGGATGCCGTCCGCGTAGCCCAGGGGGACCAGGCCGAGGGTGGTCTCGCCGGGGGTCACGTACTGGTGGCCGTAGCTGACCCCGTGCCCGCCCGGTACGTGCTTGACCAGGGCGAGTGAGGCGGACAGCGTCATCACCGGGCGCAGCCCGAAGTCGGCCGGGGTGCCCAGCTCGGGGCTGGGCGAGATGCCGTAGGTAGCGATGCCGGTGCGGACCAGGTCGAAGTGGCTCTCGGGGAGGGTGAGCGTGGCCGGCGAGTTGGCGATGTGCCGGACCTCGGGCCGGGCGCCCCGCTCCTCGGCGTACGCGACCATCTCCCGGAAGAGGCCGAGCTGGGCGGCGATGGAGGGATGTCCGGGCTCGTCGGCACAGGCGAGATGCGACCACAGCCCGGTGACCCTGAGCAGCCCCTCGGCCTCGGCCCGCAGGGCCGCGCTGACGAGACCGGCCCAGTCGTCACCGGGCTGGCAGCCGTTGCGTCCCAGCCCGGTGTCGGCCTTGAGCTGCACCCGCGCGGGCCGCCCGGCGAGCCGGGCCGCCGCGGTGACCTCGTCCAGGGCCCACATCGCGCTGACGGACACGTCGAGATCGGCCTCGATCGCCTCGCGCCAGGGCCCGCCGGGCGTCCACAGCCAGCACATGATGCGCCCCGGCAGCCCGGCCGCCCGCAGGGCGAGGGCCTCCTCGGGCGTGGCGGTACCCAGCCAGTCCGCCCCGGCGGCGACCGCAGCGCGGGCGCACGGCACAGCCCCGTGGCCGTACGCCTCGGACTTCACCACGGCCATCAGGGCCGCGCCCGGCGCGTGGGCACGCAGGGCCCGCACATTGGCCCGCAGGGCGGCCAGATCGATCTCGGCCCGGGCCCGCAAGAACGCGGTCCGCGGGGCTGTTCTCTCGCTCATCGCGAACAGTGTCTCAGAGCCCCCTGACACTGCCGGGTCAGCGGCCCCGCAATATCAGCCCGTCCGACGCTCGAGACCAAACCCGAGCCTGGAGGACGCCAGCCCCCACTCCCAGCCCGTCCGACGCTTGAGGACGAGGCCGTCCAGGCCGAAGCGGGGGCCCAGGGACACCAGCCCCCACCTTCCAGCCCGTCCGGCGTTTGAGGACGAGGCCGTTCAGGCCGAAGCGGGGGCCCGGGGGCGGCAGCCCCCGGATTCGGGACGGGAAGGGGCGGAGGGGGCGACCCCACCCCCACGGCAACCCCACCCACCCGCACACCCCACGAGTCACTCAGCCAAGAACATTCCGCCAAGCCACAGGAACCGCATCCGCCACATCATGCGCCCCCACCGGCGCCCCATCCGCCGCCAGCCTCCCGGCAAGCCCATGCACATACGCCCCCACACTCCCGGCATCCACCGCACACAGCCCCGCCGCCAGCAACGACCCCGCCAGCCCGGACAGCACGTCCCCGCTCCCCGCCGTGGCCAGCCAGGACGTCCCCGTCGGATTCACCCGCACCGCCCCGCCCCCCGAGTCGGCGACCAGCGTCGTGGACCCCTTCAGCAGCACGGTCGCCCCGTACCGCCCCGCCAGCTCCCGCACCGCCGCCAGCCGGGCCCCCTCGACCTCACCCCGCTCCACACCGAGCAGCGCCGCCGCCTCCCCGGCATGCGGCGTCATCAGCGTCGGAGCCCTCCGCCCTCGTACGGCCTCCGCGTCGGCCAGCCGCAACCCGTCCGCGTCGATCAGCACCGGCACGTCCGCCGCCAGCACCTCCCCCACCGTCGCCGCGTCGTCCCCGGCCCCCGGCCCGACGACCCACGCCTGCACCCGCCCGGCGCGCTTCGGCCCCTGGTCCGACACGAGCGTCTCGGGAAACCGTGCGATGACGGCGTCCCCGGCAGGCCCGACGTAGCGCACGGCCCCGGCACCGCCCCGCAGCGCTCCGGAGACGGCCAGCACGGCGGCGCCCGGGTAGCGCGCCGACCCGGCGGCGATCCCGACGACACCCCGCCGGTACTTGTCGCTCTCGGCCCGGGGCACCGGCAGCAGCCGCGCCACGTCCGCGTGCTGCAACGCCTCCAGCTCCGGCTCGACCGGCAGCTCGAGGCCGATGTCGACCAGCCGCACCGACCCGGCGTACTCGCGCGCCGGATCGATCAGCAGGCCCGGCTTGTGCGTCCCGAACGTCACCGTCAGATCGGCCCGGACCGCGACGCCGCGCACCTGCCCGGTGTCGACGTCCACCCCGCTCGGCAGATCGACGGCGACCACAGCACCCCGCGCCCGCCCGGCGGCGGCGGCCAGCGGCACGGCGTCCGGCCGCAGCCCGCCCTTCCCGCCGATCCCGACGATGCCGTCGAGGACGAGATCCGCCCCCTCGATCAGCTCCTCGACGGAACCGCCACCGCCACTCACGGCCCCACTGGCATCCACCGCACGCCCGGCATCCACCGCACGCCCCCCGGCCCGCCGCAACGCCGCGAGCCCCGCCGCGTGCGCACGCTCCGGAGCGAGCAGCACAGCGGTGACCCCGGCTCCGCGCCGGGCCAGCCGGGCCCCGGCGTACAGCGCGTCACCGCCGTTGTCACCGCTCCCGACCAGCAGCACGACCCGGCTGCCGTACACCCGCCCGAGCAGGTCGGCGCAGGCGGCGGCGAGTCCGGCGGCGGCGCGTTGCATCAACGCCCCCTCCGGCAGCCGCGCCATCAGCTCCCGTTCGGCGGTCCTGACCGTGTCCACGCTGTACGCACTCCGCATGCGGTCGAGTTTCCCGTACGACCGCCGGACCACTCGCACGTATCTCGCGCAACTCCGAACCGTGTCGAGCCCATTGACGCTTTGCCGTCCCTTTGCCAGACTCCCGGCCGCGAAGAAAGCGCTTGCACAGCTTCACACCCCCCACTGTCCGACGAAACCGAGGCCCCCATGGGACGCAGAGCCGCATTACTGGCCGCCGCCGGCGCCACCACCGTTCTGGTCGCCGCAGGCACCCTGACCGCTCCCGCCACCGCCACCGCCACTCCCGCACGGGCACTGGCCTGCGGAGACGGCTCCTACCAGGCCGAGGCCGTGCAGAACGGCGCCAACTGGACCGCCCGGCGCGGCAGCAGCACGGTCTACACCGGCACCGACATGCGCGCGGCGGTCCAGGCGGCCGTCAACAGCCTCACCGCGGGCCGCACTTCGAAGGAACGGGTCGTCGTCCGCGGCTCCGGCTCGATCTCGGCGGGCTCCCGCGTCTCCCTCCCGAGCTACACCGTCCTCGACGTCTGCGGCACCATCAACGTCACCGGCAGCGGCTCGGGCGACCAGGCCCCGGTCTACTCCCGCGGCACGCGCGACATCGAGGTGCAGAACCTCAAGCTCACCGGCACCCCGCTCTACGGCGTCTTCCTGCGCAACGTCCAGAACGTGGTGCTCGGCCAGATCGACATGCGCCTCTCCCGCGGCCTGGGCGTCCGTATCGACAACCGCGGCGACACCAGCCAGTGGACGCGCAACGTCCGTATCGACAACGTCTACGTCTCCGGCGCGTCCAGCCACGCCGTCGAGACCTATGGCGTCGACGGCCTCACCATCGGCACGGTCACCGCCCGCAACGTGGGCGAGTCCGGACTGCTGCTCAACCAGACGATCAACGCCAACGTCACGAAGGTCGACGCGGAGAACGCCGGCACCGGCACCGGCTACGCGGCCTTCCGCATGGCCAACCGCAACGGCCGGATCGGCAGCGGCTACCCCACCAACATCCGCGTCGGCGAGGTCATCGCCCGTGGCGGCGGACGCGGCGTGTTCTGCGTCTCGGAGAGCGGCGGGGCGACGATCAACAAGGTGACGCTCTCCAGCGCCGGCAACAACTCGGTCCTGATCGAGAACTGCTACAACGTCACTCTGGCGGCCCAGAGCGGCACGATCACGGGCGGCGGCGAACTGCGCCTGGCCGCCCGCTCGGAGTTCCCGAACAACAAGGACATCACCGTCCAGAACCTGACGGTCACCAACTCGGCCATCAGGGAAAGCCCGTGCGGCGAGAACACGACGTTCCGCAACATCACGCGGGTGAACACCAGCCAGTCGATCTGCTGAACGGTACGCACGACCGCGCAGAGCCCCCGCGCCACCACCGGCGGGGGCTCTGCCCTATGCTGAACCCAAGGATTTGAACTCGTTCAAAACGGGGGCCCGAACCATGAGCAACGCGACCACACCCGAGGGAACCGACACACCCGCCACCGCCCTGGGCCCCACCGCACTCGCCCTCGGCGCCTTCTCCGCCGCGGGCACCTGGGCGTTCCTCATACCCTGGACGGTGATCGCCGGCGCTCTCGCCGTCACCTTCGGCACCATGGGCATGCACTACGCCCGTCAGGGCGTGGGCCGCATGTGGAGCTCGGCGGCGGGCACGACACTCGGCGCCCTGGGCTTCCTCGGCACGGTCGTACTCATCGGGGGCATGTCCTAGCCGGGGAGCGGAACCGCCGGCGCCACCCCCGGTCACCACGCAACCCCGGGTCACCGCCCCCCGGTCACCGCGCAACCCCCGGCCACCGCGCAACCCCGGGTCACCCCTCCGCGATCACCACCGCCGAGGCCACCCCCGCGTCGTGACTGAGCGACACATGCCAGGACCGCACACCGAGTTCGGCGGCCCGCGCGGCCACGCTCCCGCTCACCCGGAGCCGCGGCCGCCCACTGTCCTCCACATACACCTCCGCGTCGGTCCAGAGCAGCCCGGCCGGAGCCCCGAGCGCCTTGGCCAACGCCTCCTTGGCGGCGAATCGCGCGGCGAGCGAGGCAACCCCACGCCGCTCCCCACTGGGCAGCAGCAACTCCCCCTCCACGAACAGCCGCCCGGCCATCGCGGGCGTCCGCTCCAGCGACGCCGCGAACCGGTCGATCTCCGCCACGTCGATCCCCACACCGATGATGCTCATGCCGAGCACCCTACGGTCAGCGCCCGCCCCCTCCGGCCGGTCCGCTCCCGGCGATTCCACATGGCCGCACGCGGCATATCAACCCGCAAATCTCCACACCATCACCGCAGCTCACACACATGATCCACCCTTCGTTTTCGTTCGCAGAAATGAAGGTCGAGGACACGACGAGTCTGGTACGGTCCGATTCCGGATCAGGGACGTGCGACCACACGACCCGAACTCCGCCGCAGCACGGCGAGTTGGGCCGGCTTCGTGGCGCACGAACGGGGCTCTGACCCACCGAAACGGGGAAAGCGAAGCATCACATGACGCGCAGGATTCGTACGTCCGCCGCCGCCGGCATCGCCGCTCTGGCACTCGTCTCTCTCACCGGCGGGACCGCCCAGGCGAACACCGGCGGAACCGCCCAGGCAAGCACCTCTGCCGCCTCCGGCAAGTGGATCTACCTGGACTCCATCAAGTGCAACGACACCGAGGACTGGAACCAGGACGAGCTCCGGATCGAGGTCAACGGAAAGAACATCCTCACCGAGTTCTTCGACCCGGGCGACAAGGTCTCCATCCACCGGTACGTCCACACCAACAAGGCGACCATCAAGCTCATCGAGCAGGACGGTCCCGACCCGGACGACGTCATCGGCACACACACCGTGAGCAGCGGCAGCGGCACGCTGAAGTTCACCAACGGTGCCAACTACACGCTGAAGTACAAGTGGGGCCACTCCTGACCGGCGCGCCGCCACGCACAACCGCACACAACGGGGAGAACACACCGATGAAGTTCAGGTCGCTGGGAACCGCCGCCACCGCCGCGGTCCTCTTCGCCACGGCCCTCACCGGGACCGTCGCCACGGCCGGCACCGCCGCCGCGGCTCCGCCGAAGGACTGCAGCAAGGCGATCGTCAACGTCAAGGCCAAGCAGACCGTCAACGTCCGCACCTCACCGAAGACGTCCGCCACGGCCGTCGGCATCTGGGGCAAGGGCAAGAGGGGCGCAATCTGCAACGACGGCAAGGCGTACAAGGGCGGCTCGTACAAGGCCTGCGGCAAGAAGAGCAACAAGTGGTACTACGGCGGCGACAAAGTGAACGGCTGGGTCCCGAAGACCTGCATCAACTGGTGATCGCCCGACCGGCCGACCACTGACCGGCCGGTGAAGGGGCGAACGGCGCACAGCCGTTCGCCCCTTTCCTCACTCCGCCGCCCTCACTCCACCGTCACCGACTTCGCCAGGTTCCGGGGCTGGTCCACATCGTTGCCGCGAGCCGTCGCCAGCTCGCACGCGAACACCTGGAGCGGCACCGCGGTCACCAACGGCTGAAGCAGGGTCGGCGTGGCCGGGACCCGGATCAGGTGATCCGCGTACGGCACCACGGCCTCGTCCCCCTCCTCCGCGATGACGATCGTCCGAGCCCCTCGCGCCCGGATCTCCTGGATGTTGGACACGATCTTGTCGTACAGCACGGACCGCCCCCGCGGCGACGGCACCACGACGACCACCGGCAGGTCCTCCTCGATCAGGGCGATCGGACCGTGCTTCAGCTCCCCCGCCGCGAACCCCTCGGCGTGCATGTACGCCAGCTCCTTGAGCTTCAGCGCGCCCTCGAGCGCCACCGGATACCCCACGTGCCGCCCGAGGAACAGCACCGTGTTCTTGGAGGCGAGTGTGCGCGCGAGCTCCCGGACCGGCTCCATCGTCCCCAGGACCTGCTCCACCGCGCCGGCGATCGAGGACAGGTCCCGGATCACCGCCCGGATCTCGTCGCCCCACTTGGTGCCCCGCACCTGCCCCAGGTACAGGGCGACCAGGTAGCACGCCACGAGCTGTGTCAGAAACGCCTTCGTCGAGGCCACGGCGACCTCCGGACCGGCGTGCGTGTACAGCACCGCGTCGGACTCGCGCGGGATCGTCGAGCCGTTGGTGTTGCAGATCGCCAGCACCTTGGCGCCCTGCTCACGGGCGTGACGCAGCGCCATCAGCGTGTCCATGGTCTCGCCGGACTGCGAGATGGCGATGACCAGGGTCCGCGCGTCCAGGATCGGATCCCGGTACCGGAACTCGCTGGCCAGCTCCACCTCGCACGGAATGCGCGTCCAGTGCTCGATGGCGTACTTGGCGATCATCCCGGCGTGGAAGGCCGTACCGCACGCGACGATGACGACCTTGTCGATCTCCCGCAGCACCCCCTGGGGGATCCGCACCTCGTCCAGGGTCAGCGACCCGGAGCCGTCGATCCGGCCCAGCAGCGTGTCGGCGACCGCCTTGGGCTGCTCGGCGATCTCCTTGAGCATGAAGTAGTCGTAGCCGCCCTTCTCCGCGGCCGACGCGTCCCAGTCGACGTGGTACGACCGGACCTCGGCCGGGCGGCCGTCGAAGCCGGTCACCGTCACGCCGTCCCGGCGCAGCTCCACCACCTGGTCCTGTCCCAGCTCGATGGCCGACCGCGTATGGGCGATGAACGCGGCGACGTCCGAGGCGAGAAAGGCCTCGCCCTCTCCGACACCCACCACCAGCGGCGAGTTGCGCCGTGCGCCCACCACCACGTCCGGCTCGTCGGCATGCACCGCGACCAGCGTGAACGCGCCCTCCAGTCGCCGGCACACCAGCCGCATCGCCTCGGCCAGATCCGCGCACGACGAGAACTCCTCGGCGAGCAGATGCGCGACGACCTCGGTGTCCGTCTCGGAGCCGAGTTCGTGGCCCCGCTCCTCCAACTCGGCCCGCAGCAGGGCGAAGTTCTCGATGATGCCGTTGTGCACGACGGCGACCCGGCCCGCGTTGTCGAGGTGCGGGTGGGCGTTGGAGTCCGTCGGGCCGCCGTGCGTGGCCCACCGGGTGTGCCCGATGCCCGTCGTGCCCGTCGGCAGCGGCCGGCCGTCCAGTTCCTTCTCCAGATTGAGGAGCTTCCCGGCCTTCTTCGCCGCCGCCAGCCCGCCATCGGCCAGCACGGCGACACCCGCCGAGTCGTACCCCCGGTACTCCAGCCGCTTCAGCCCGGCCATCACGACCTCGAGCGCGGACTGCGGCCCCACGTATCCCACGATTCCACACATGAGCGGCAGCTTAGGGTCGATTCCCGCGCCGAACCGGCCGTTGCGTGCCCGAAATCGGAAATTCCCACCGGGGTACGAAGGGTTGGATCAGACCTTCGCCCGATAGGCCCTCATGGCCAACGGATAGAACACCAGCGCGATCCCCGCGGCCCACACCAACGACCACAGCACCGGCTCCGCCACCGCCCCGCCCAGCAGCAGCCCCCGGAACGCGTCGGACAGATGCGTGACCGGATTGACGTCGCTCCACGCCTGCAGCCAGCCGGGCATGGTGTCGACGACGACGAACGCGCTGCTGGTGAAGGTGATCGGGAAGATGAGCGTGAAGGCGAACGCCTGCACCTTCTCCGCGTCTCCGGCCAGCATCCCGATCAGCACCGCACTCCAGGACACGGCCGCGGCGAACACCACCACCAGCAGCGCCCCGAGCAGGAACCCGCCGAATCCGCCGGTGATGCGGAAGCCGAGCGCCAGGCCGAGGCCGATCATCAGCAGCAGCGCCCAGAGGTGCTTGGCGAGGTCCGCGGTGATCCGGCCGATCAGCGGCGCGGAACGCGCGATCGGCAGACTGCGCAGCCGGTCGAAGACGCCCTTGGTGAGGTCGGTGTTGAGCGCCATCGCCGTGTACATCGTCATGAACAGGGTGTTCTGCACGATGATCCCGGGCAGCGCGTACTTCAGATACGCCTCGGGCGATCCGGCCATCTGCCCGCCCAGCACATAGGTGAAGAGAAACACGAACATGATCGGCGTGATGCTGTAGTCGACCAGTTCGAGCGGGTTGTGCTTGACGGCGACCAGGCTCCGCCAGGCCATCGTGAAGGTCTGCCGCATCCCCGCGAGCGGCGGCACGCGCCCCGACGCGGTGACCGGCGCGGTCAGCGTGGTGGCGGTCATGACCGGCTCACCGCCTTCTCGAGCCCGTCGTCGTCACGGGCGGTCTCTTCGTCGTCATGGACGGCGGCCCCGCCGTTCCCCTCGGGCCCGCCCGGCTCGGCTCGGTGTCCGGTCAGGGCGAGGAAGACCTCGTCGAGCGAGGAGCGGCGCAGGGCCAGCTCCCCCACCGCGATCCCCTCCCGGTCCAGCGCGCGCACCACGGCCGGCATCAGCTCGGGGTCCTTCACCGGGGCGGTGACCATCTCGCCCTCGATCCGGGCCTCTGGCCCGGCGGCCCCGGCCACCAGCGCGTGCGCCCGCGCCAGGTCCTGCCCGACGATCGGCCGCAGCTCCAGCACCTGCCCGCCGACCTGCGCCTTCAGCCGGTCCGGCGTGCCCTCGGCGATCACCCGGCCCTTGTCGATCACCACGATGTCGTCGGCGAGCACATCGGCCTCGTTCAGATACTGCGTGGTCAGCAGCGCGGTGGCCCCGTCCGCGACCAGGCCGCGCAGCAGATCCCACAGCTCTCCGCGGCTGTGTGGATCGAGACCCGTGGTCGGCTCGTCCAGGAAGAGGATGCTGGGCCGCCCCACCAGACTGGCCGCGAGGTCCAGGCGCCGGCGCATACCGCCCGAGAAGGTCTTCGCGGCCCGCCCGGCCGCGTGCGTCAGCTGGAACCGCTCCAGCAGCTCACCCGCCCGCGCCTTCGCCTCCCGCCGCGGCAGACCCAGCAGCCGGCCGATGAGCAGCAGGTTCTCCGTGCCGGTCAGGTTCTCGTCCACCGCCGCGTACTGCCCGGTCAGCCCGACGAGGGAGCGGACCACCCCGGCCTCCCTGACCACGTCGTGGCCGGCCACCCGGGCTCTGCCTCCGTCCGGGCGCAGCAGTGTCGCGAAGATCCGCACCGCGGTCGTCTTCCCGGCACCGTTGGGCCCGAGCAGCCCGAGCACCGTGCCCTTGCGGGCCGCCAGGTCGACGCCGGCCAGCGCCTCGGTCTCCTTGAACCGTTTGACCAGGCCTTCCGCCTCTATCGCATACGTCATGGGTACCCCCAGGCGTTCGCGGACCCCGGACCGGGCCCACTCCTCCCACAACTGTGACGCATACCACTGACATTCCACCCGTGTCAGTTTTTCTCCCCGCATACAAGGGCGAACCGCGGCGAATACCTCGCGTGACGGATCCCACCTCACCGTCCGTTCGTATGCCCGTAACAATGGACTGTGATCTCTCCGGTCTCCTCGATGCCCCGGAGCGCCCACCGGCAGCGGCCGGAGGCGACTCCCTACGTCGACCTCACCCGAGCCGAGTGGAGCGCGCTGCGTGACAAGACGCCGCTCCCGCTGACGGCCGAGGAGGTCGAGAAACTGCGCGGTCTCGGTGACGTCATCGACCTCGACGAGGTGCGGGACATCTACCTCCCGCTCTCCAGACTCCTCAACCTCTACGTCGGCGCCACCGACGGCCTCCGAGGCGCCCTGAACACGTTCCTGGGCGAACAGGGCTCCCAGTCCGGCACCCCGTTCGTCATAGGAGTCGCCGGCTCGGTCGCGGTCGGCAAGTCCACCGTCGCCCGCCTCCTCCAGGCCCTGCTCTCACGCTGGCCGGAACACCCGCGCGTCGAGCTGGTCACCACCGACGGCTTCCTGCTGCCCACCAAGGAGCTCCAAGCCCGCGGCCTGATGTCACGGAAGGGCTTCCCGGAGTCCTACGACCGCCGCGCCCTGACCCGCTTCGTCGCCGACATCAAGGCAGGCAAGGACGAGGTCACGGCCCCGGTCTACTCCCACCTCATCTACGACATCGTCCCTGACCAGAAGCTCACGGTCCGCCGCCCCGACATCCTGATCGTCGAGGGCCTGAACGTCCTCCAGCCCGCGCTGCCCGGCAAGGACGGCCGCACCCGGGTCGGTCTCGCCGACTACTTCGACTTCAGCGTGTACGTCGACGCCCGCGTCGAGGACGTCGAGCGCTGGTACCTCAACCGCTTCCGCAAGCTGCGCGCGACCGCCTTCCAGAACCCGTCCTCGTACTTCCGCAAGTACACCCAGGTCTCGGAGGAGGAGGCCCTCGACTACGCGCAGACGATGTGGCGCACGATCAACCGGCCCAACCTGGTCGAGAACATCGCCCCCACCCGGGGCCGGGCCACCCTCGTCGTACGCAAGGGCCCCGACCACAAGGTGCAGCGGCTCAGCCTGCGCAAGCTGTGACGCCCGGGGAAAAGGCCGGTTAGATGGTCGCCATGCTCCACATGCGCCTGATCACACCGTCCGCGAAGACCGACGAAGTGGTGCTGCTGATCGAGAAGACGGTCGGCACCACCCACCTCGTCGTACTGCCGGACACCGCACGCAACCCCGCCGGGGACGTCGTCATGTGCGACGTGGCCCGCGAGGCGGGCGACGAACTGCTGGCCGGCCTGCGGGAGCTGGGCATCGACACCACCGGCTCCATCGCCGTCGAGAACATCGACCTGTCGCTGTCCGAGCGGGCCGAGAAGGCCGAGGCAGACGCGCCGGGCGAGGGCGCGGACGCGGTCCTGTGGGAGCACCTGAGCGATGCGACACACGAGGAGTCGACGCTCTCCGTCACCTACCTGGCCTTCATCACGCTGGCCACGATGATCGCGGCCTGCGGCGTGGTCCTGGACAACGCGATCCTGATCGTGGGCGCCATGGCGGTGGGCCCGGAGTTCGGCCCCCTCGCCGGCATCTGCACCGCGATCGTCCGCCGCAGATCACGCCTGGCCCTGCGCTCCCTGATCGCCCTGCTGGTGGGCTTCGCGGTGGCGATGGCGGTGACGGTCCTCTTCAGCCTCTTCATGAACGCAGTGGGCCTCTTCACCGAGGCCCAACTGGAGGCGGACCGCCCCAACACCGGCTTCATCTACGCCCCCGACTGGTTCTCCTTCGTCGTGGCGGTCCTGGCCGGCATCGCCGGCACCCTCTCCCTGACGTCAGCGAAGTCCGGAGCCCTGGTAGGCGTGGCCATCTCGGTCACCACGGTCCCGGCCGCGGCAAACGCGGCCGTGGCCCTCATCTACGGCGACACCAACCAGACCCTGCGCTCCACAGAACAACTCCTGCTGAACCTCGCGGGGATCCTCTTGGCAGGCACCCTCACCTTGCTGGCCCAGAAGTGGCTCTGGTCGAAGCAACGCGGGTGACCGTCAAAGGGGCGCGAGGACAACTCCCTCAGGGGCGCGGGGAACTGCGCGACAAGCCACGACGCAGCCGCAGCCCGCCCACAGCAGAACCCCCCACCCCGAACCGCAAAGGCCAACTACCCCAACGCGGACTTCACCGCATCGGCCAGCCGCCCCGCAACAGACCGAGCCTGCTCGATATCAGCCGCCTCCACCATCACCCGAACCAACGGCTCGGTCCCGGAGGGCCGCAACAACACCCGCCCGGTGGCCCCTAGCTCCCGCTCCGCGTCAGCGACGGCCGCCGACAACTCCGCGGACGTCCCCACCCGCGTCCTGTCGACATCCGGCACATTGATGAGCACCTGCGGCAACCGCTCCATGACAGCGGCCAGCTCCCGCAGCGAACGCCCGCTCCCGGCGACCCGAGCCGCCAGCAGCAGCCCCGTCAGCGTCCCGTCCCCGGTCGTCGCGTGGTCGAGGATGATCACATGCCCGGACTGCTCGCCCCCAAGGGCGAACCCGTGCTCCTTCATCTCCTCGAGCACGTACCGGTCACCGACGGCGGTCTGCACCAGCCGGATGCCCTCACGCTCCATGGCCAGCTTGAACCCGAGGTTGGACATCACCGTGGCGACCACCGTCTCGGACCGCAGAGCGGAGCGTTCCCGCATCGCCAGCGCGAGCACGGCCAGGATCTGGTCGCCGTCGACCTCCGCGCCGGTGTGGTCCACGGCGAGGCACCGGTCGGCGTCACCGTCGTGCGCGATGCCCAGGTCCGCCCCGAGCTCGACGACGGCGGCCTTGATCTTGTCCAGGTGCGTGGAGCCGCAGCCGTCGTTGATGTTGAGCCCGTCCGGCTCGGCCCCGATGGTGACGACCTCGGCACCGGCCCGCCGGAACGCCTCGGGCGAGACCCGGGCGGCTGCGCCGTGCGCCTCGTCGAGGACGACCTTCAGCCCGTCGATCCGGTTCGGCAGGGCGCCCAGCAGATGCGCGACGTACCGGTCGAAGCCCTCCCCGTACTCCCGGACGCGGCCCACTCCGGCCCCGGTCGGCCGCTCCCACGGGGCGCCGGTGCGGTGCTCCTCGTAGACGGACTCGATCCGGTCCTCGAGCTCGTCGGCGAGCTTGTGCCCGCCGCGGGCGAAGAACTTGATGCCGTTGTCGGGCATGGCGTTGTGGCTCGCGGAGAGCATCACACCGAGGTCGGCGCCGAGCTCCCCGGTCAGGTACGCCACCGCCGGGGTCGGCAGCACGCCGACCCGCAGGACGTCCACACCGGCGCTGGCGAGGCCCGCGACCACGGCGGCTTCCAGGAACTCCCCGGACGCGCGCGGGTCACGCCCGACGACCGCGGTCGGGCGGTGCCCCTCGAAGGTGCCCGCCTCGGCCAGTACGTGCGCCGCGGCCACGGAGAGGCCCAGGGCCATCTCCGCCGTCAGATCCGCGTTGGCCACACCGCGCACGCCGTCAGTGCCGAAGAGTCGTCCCACTGTGGTGTCCTCCGAATTGCTGTGAGAATGCGGCTCACATCCCCAAAGACTTCCCTGGTACATCCCTGAGACTGTCCGGGGGCGGTAGGGGTTGTGTAAACGAACCGCCCCGGCGGCACCATGCGGGCCGCCGGGGCGATCGTTGCGAAAGCCAGTCGCCAGGACAGGCGACGCGTTTAGCGCTTGCTGTACTGCGGGGCCTTGCGGGCCTTCTTCAGACCGGCCTTCTTGCGCTCGACCGCACGGTCGTCGCGCTTGAGGAAGCCGGCCTTCTTCAGCGGGCCGCGGTTGTTGTCGACGTCCGCCTCGTTCAGCGCACGGGCGACACCGAGACGGAGCGCACCGGCCTGACCGGAGACACCGCCACCGGAGATGCGGGCGACGACGTCGTAGCGGTCGTCGAGCTCGAGCACCTTGAAGGGCTCGTTGACTTCCTGCTGGTGCACCTTGTTCGGGAAGTAGTCCTCGAGGGTGCGACCGTTGATCTTCCACTTGCCGGTGCCCGGGACGATCCGGACACGGGCGATGGCGTTCTTGCGACGGCCCAGGCCGGCGGCCGGCTGGGGCTCACCGAAACGCGAGGCGAGGGACTCGGAGGTGTACTCACCCTCCACCGGAACCTCGGACTCGGTGGTGTAGCTGTCGATGTCGACTTCTTCGAGCGGCTGCTCGGCAGTGGTCTCGGCCACGATGCTCCTCAGATTCTGTTCAGTCTTAGGGGGTGTGGCCGGACTTACTGCGCGACCTGGGTGATCTCGTACGGCTGCGGCTGCTGCGCGCCGTGCGGGTGCTGGTCACCCTTGTAGACCTTCAGCTTCGAGAGCATCTGACGGCCCAGGGAGTTCTTGGGGAGCATGCCCTTGACGGCCTTCTCGACGGCCTTCTCGGGGTTCTTGTCCAGCAGCTCGTCGTAACGGACGGAGCGCAGACCACCCGGGTAACCGGAGTGGCGGTACGCCATCTTCTGGGTCCGCTTGTTGCCGGACAGGTGCACCTTGTCCGCGTTGATGATGATGACGAAGTCACCAGCGTCGACGTGGGGGGCGTAGATCGGCTTGTGCTTGCCCCGGAGGAGGGTCGCTGCGGTGGTGGCGAGACGACCCAGGACAACGTCCTGGGCGTCGATGACGTGCCACTGGCGCGTCACATCGCCGGGCTTGGGGCTGTACGTACGCACGGTTCGTAGCCTTCGCTTCGAGTGAATGGTCCTGAACAGGTCACCGAAACGATCACGACAGCCTTGACCGCACTGCGGTGACGCAAACCGCGTGCTGGTCGCTGGTCATCGGCCCGGCGGACCGGTGTAAGGGCCCGTCCCGTGAGAATGAGCAAGCCAATACACAACGAACAAGCAGAATACCGGGGCACACCACAAGGGTCAAAACGCGGGATCACCGTCGACGGTCGAACACGCAGACGCACAGTCCCGCACAGAGCGTGACAGCCCTCCGCAGGGTCCGGCGCCGAACCGGCCGCACCAACGGAAACACCGACGACAGCGCCACATCGACGGCCACCGCGACGCCCCACCGCAGCACGGATCCGCCACCGCGCGGACGACGGTAGGCCCGCAGCGCCGCGAGCCCGGCCGGCAGCCCGACCGACGGCCAGGACAGCACGCACACCAGCAGCGCGACGGCTACCAGCACCCGCGCGGACCCCACCCACAGACTCCGGCTCACGAGTCGCCCCAACCACCCGGAGATGTCGCCTTTGCCCGTCCGCATGGGAGGAACGCTAAGCGCTACGAGGCCGGTCCGGACGGACCAGCACACCCCATGTCCCGTCTAAGATGCGCCACATGAGCTATGGGCAGGGGGGACCCCAGTCCCAGTGGGATCCCTGGAAACCGCAGTCGCAGCAGCCCTGGAACAGCGGGGGCGGAGGCCAGTCTCCAGACTGGGCCGCGCTCGCCGAGGCGTCCGAGTCACGTAACAAACGACGGCGGCTGCTGCTGGTCGGCGGTGGCGCGGTCGCCACCGTCGCGATCGGTGCCGCCGTGGCCGTGGCCGTGGTCTCGGCCAACGGCGACAACCAGGCGAACAACCCGGCCTCCCTGCCCTCGGCGGACATCCCGAGCGGGTCGCCCTCCGGCCCGTCGTTCGCCCCGACCAGCGCCCCGCCCCCGCTGGACCCGAAGGACTTCGTCGCCAGCGCGAAGAAGGACAAGGCGCCGCTCGGCCCGGACACGCTCTTCCCGGGCACCCAGCTGACCATGGGCGAGACGGTCTACAAGAAGGGCCCGACGGCCGACACCAGGAGCTGCGGCACGGCGGCGGGCGGCTCGCTGCCCAAGGTCCTCAAGGCGAACGACTGCACCCGCCTGATACGAGTCACCTACTCCAAGGACGGCATCGCGGTGACGGTCGGCGTGGCGGTCTTCGACACCGAGGCACAGGCCGTCAAGGCCAAGGCCCAGAGCAACAAGAAGAGCTTTGTGAAGTCGCTCTCCGGCGGCGGCGTGAAGCCCTTCTGCGAAGCCGGGTTCTGCCGCACGACCAGCAACTCCTACGGCCGCTACGCCTACTTCACCAACGCCGGCTTCACCAACGGCAAGGACGTGACGGAGAAGGACACCGAGGTGTTCGCCACCGGCGACAACCTCCAGCAGTTCACGTTCAACCAGATCCGCCGCCGCGGCGAGGCCCAGGCATCGGCCGCGGCCGACGAATAGCCGTCAGCAGCACCCGGCCGGCGGCAGCGACCGCTTGTTCCGCGCCTCCTTGTTGCGCGCGGCCAGCAGCTCGTCGGCCGGGTAGCCGACCTCCTCAAGCGTCAGCCCGTGCGGCCGTACGACGTGCACGGCCGAGTCCCTGACACCGGCTGCCAGCACCTTGCCCGGCCAGTCCGGCGGCCGGTGCCCGTCGCCCACGAACAGCAGCGCCCCGATGAGCGAGCGCACCATGTTGTGGCAGAAGGCGTCGGCCCGCACAGTCGCGGTGATGATCCCGTCCTCGCCCCGCACGAGACTCAGCTCCTGGAGCGTGCGGATCGTCGTCGCGCCCTCCCGCTTCTTGCAGTAGGCGGCGAAGTCGTGCTCCCCGAGCAGCCGGCGCGCGGCCTCGTCCATGGCGTCGACGTCGAGCGGCCAGTCGTGCCACAGCACATGGTTCCGCAGCAGCGGGTCGACACCCCCCGGATTGTCGGTGACCCGATAGGCATACCGCCGCCAGACGGCCGAGAACCGCGCGTTGAAGCCACTGGGCGCCTCCCTGAGGGCCCAGACCCGCACGTCCCGGGGCAACCGCCCGGCGAGCCGCTTCAGCAGCTTCTGATGGTGCTCGGCCCAGACCTCACGTGGCAGATCGACATGCGCGACCTGCCCCCGGGCATGCACCCCGGCATCGGTACGCCCCGCCACGGTCAGCTCGTACGTCTCCCGCGACCGCGTCACGGTCCGCAGCGCGTCCTCGATCTCCCCCTGTACGGTCCGCCGCCCCCCGGCCTGCTTGGCCCACCCGGAGAACTCACTCCCGTCGTACGACAGATCAAGCCGGACACGAACGAACCCGGCAGCTGCTTCATCACTCACGCACAGATCCTCTCAGCAACACAAAGGCGGGCCCGCTCCTGAAAAGGAACGGGCCCGCCAACGCACCCTCAGGGGCGCGGGGAACTGCGCGAGCAACCACGACGAACCCGCAGCCGCCGGTGCACAGGCCCCCGGCAGAACGCTTACGCGTCCTTGGACTCCTCGGCGTCCTCGGCCTTGGTCGTGTCGACCTGAGCCTCGGCAGCCTCGGCGTCCTTCGCGGCGCGCTTGGTCGCGGCCTCGGCCTCGCCGGTCGCCTCCTGCGCCACCGTCAGCGCCTCGACCAGCTCGATGACAGCCATGGGCGCGTTGTCGCCACGGCGGTTACCGATCTTGGTGATACGGGTGTAGCCACCCGGACGGTTCTCGTAGCGCGGGCCGATCTCGGTGAAGAGCGTGTGGACGATGCTCTTGTCCGTGATGACCTGGAGCACCTGACGGCGGTTGTGAAGGTCGCCCTTCTTCGCCTTGGTGACCAGACGCTCGGCGTACGGCCGCAGCTTGCGGGCCTTCGCCTCGGTGGTGGTGATGCGACCGTGCTCGAACAGCGCCTTCGCGAGGTTCGCGAGGAGGAGCTTCTCGTGCGCGGCGCTGCCGCCCATACGGGCACCCTTGGTGGGCTTCGGCATGGTGTTTCTCCTAGGTGTCTGCCCCGGCCGTATCAGGTACCGGGGTCAGTATCCGAGCGAGCGGTCGCCCGTCGGAGATCCAGGCCCCCCGGAGGGGGCCTGGAAGGGGCGCGGGGAACTGCGCGACCAGCCACAACCGGCCCGCAGACGCAGTACGGCCTCCCCGCGGAGCACTCAGTACTGCTCGGTCTCCACGAACCCGGCATCCGCGTCGTCGTCCGCACCGAAGGCGTCCGCGGCGGCGGTCGGGTCGAACCCGGGAGGCGAGTCCTTGAGCGCGAGGCCCATACCCGCCAGCTTCGCCTTGACCTCGTCGATCGACTTCGCACCGAAGTTGCGGATGTCGAGCAGGTCCGCCTCGGAACGAGCCACGAGCTCACCCACGGAGTGGATGCCCTCACGCTTGAGGCAGTTGTACGACCGAACGGTGAGCTCGAGCTCCTCGATCGGCAGCGCCAGGTCGGCGGCGAGGGCAGCGTCCGTCGGGGACGGGCCCATGTCGATGCCCTCGGCGTCGATGTTGAGCTCGCGGGCCAGACCGAACAGCTCGACCAGGGTCTTACCGGCCGACGCCATGGCGTCACGCGGACGCATGGCCTGCTTGGTCTCGACGTCGACGATCAGCTTGTCGAAGTCGGTCCGCTGCTCGACACGCGTGGCCTCGACCTTGTACGTGACCTTGAGCACCGGCGAGTAGATCGAGTCGACCGGGATCCGGCCGATCTCCTGGCCGACCTGCTTGTTCTGCACGGCGGAGACGTAACCGCGGCCGCGCTCGACCGTCAGCTCCATCTCCAGCTTGCCCTTGCCGTTGAGCGTGGCGAGGACGAGGTCGGGGTTGTGCACCTCGACACCGGCCGGGGGCGCGATGTCGGCGGCGGTGACCAGACCCGGGCCCTGCTTGCGCAGGTACATCACGACCGGCTCGTCGTGCTCCGAGGAGACGACCAGCTGCTTGATGTTGAGGATCAGGTCGGTGACGTCCTCCTTGACGCCCGGCACGGTGGTGAACTCGTGCAGGACACCGTCGATCCGGATGCTGGTGACAGCCGCACCGGGGATCGACGACAGGAGCGTACGACGCAGGGAGTTGCCGAGGGTGTAGCCGAAGCCCGGCTCCAGCGGCTCGATCACGAACCGGGAGCGGAATTCGTCGACGACCTCTTCGGTCAACGAGGGACGCTGAGCGATCAGCATGTGGTGATCCTTCTGTCAGGGGCGCCCGCTATTTGACGCCCTGATGCACCGGGCGAAGCCCGATGGTGTTACGGACAAGGGTACGGGCGATACGACCCGAAGGAGTCGTACCGCCCGAAAACCTCAGACCAAGCGGCCTGCGTCAGATCTGTGAAAGATCAGACGCGACGGCGCTTGGGCGGACGGCAGCCGTTGTGCGGGGTCGGCGTGACGTCCTGGATGGAGCCGACCTCGAGGCCGGTCGCCTGCAGGGAGCGGATCGCGGTCTCACGACCGGAGCCCGGGCCCTTGACGAAGACGTCGACCTTGCGCATGCCGTGCTCCTGGGCGCGACGGGCAGCCGACTCGGCGGCCATCTGCGCGGCGAACGGCGTGGACTTGCGCGAGCCCTTGAAGCCGACGTGGCCGGCGGAGGCCCAGGAGATCACGTTGCCGGACGGGTCCGTGATCGAGACGATCGTGTTGTTGAACGTGCTCTTGATGTGCGCGTGGCCGTGAGCGACGTTCTTCTTTTCCTTGCGGCGCACCTTCTTGGCAGCGCCCTGACGTCCCTTGGGGGGCATCTCTTAACTCCTACGGGAGGTGGTCGGTCCTACAGCGAAGACCGTGGACAGGCGTCCGCTGCGGACTACTTCTTGCCCGGCTTCTTCTTGCCGGCGATGGCGCGACGCGGCCCCTTGCGGGTGCGGGCGTTGGTGCTGGTGCGCTGACCGCGGACGGGCAGACCGCGGCGGTGACGCAGACCCTGGTAGCAGCCGATCTCGACCTTGCGGCGGATGTCGGCCTGGATCTCACGACGGAGGTCACCCTCGGTCCTGATGTTGTTGTCCACGAACTCGCGGATCGCGACGAGCTGCTCCTCGGAGAGGTCGCGAACGCGGGTGTTCGGGTCGACGCCGGTGGCGGCCAGCGTCTGCTGCGCGAGGGTCCGGCCGATGCCGAACACGTAGGTGAGGGCGACCTCCACGCGCTTTTCGCGCGGGATGTCGACACCGGAAACGCGTGCCATTCAATGGCTCCAGTTACTTGTCGGAGGTCTTCCACAGAACCGACTCCCAGCCGCCGTATGAGGTACGAACTGGGTCCCCGGCCTCCGAACCAGGGGTGTCAGGCGAACATCGTCCGCCCGGGTCCTGCGTATGAACATATTCAGCTCGCGTCGCGCGAATCTCTGCGATGGATGCAGAGGGTGCGATCCGCTGTCGATCAGCCCTGGCGCTGCTTGTGGCGCGGGTTGTCGCAGATGATCATGACCCGGCCGTGACGGCGGATCACCCTGCACTTGTCGCAGATCTTCTTGACGCTCGGCTTGACCTTCATTAGGTGAGGTTCTCCGGGTCAGTGCCACCACCTCGCCGAGGCGAGATGCGGGGCAAGATCTACTTGTAGCGGTAGACGATCCGGCCACGCGTCAGGTCGTACGGAGACAGCTCCACCACGACCCGGTCGTCAGGGAGGATGCGGATGTAGTGCATACGCATCTTGCCGCTGATGTGTGCCAGGACCTGGTGGCCGTTCTGGAGCTCGACCTTGAACATGGCGTTCGGAAGAGACTCGACGACAGTGCCCTCGATCTCGATGGCACCTTGCTTCTTGGCCACGCTTCGCCCTTCGAATCGACTACCTTGATCGACTCTGTGCGAGCGCATGCAGACATGCGGGTGCACCAGAGCCGACGAGTCAGTCTACGTCAGGCCCCTCAGAAACACGAATCGAGAGATCCTGCCCCATCACACAGATCATTAAGCGCCCCGAAAGGGGCGCGGGGAACTGCGCGAACAACCCCCACCGGTCCGCGGCCGCGGACGGCGCTCAGCCCAGCGGATCAGGAGCTGCCGTGACGCCCAGCTCGGCGAGCTTCGCCTTCCCCCCGTCGGGAGACGTCAGCACCAACGGGCCCTCCTCCGTCAGCGCGACCGAGTGCTCCCAGTGCGACGACCACGTGCCGTCCGTCGTGATGACGGTCCAGTCGTCCTCAAGAACCTCGGTCTTCGGCGTGCCGAGGGACACCATCGGCTCGATGGCGAGGCAGAACCCGGGGACCAGCTTCGGCCCCTTCCCCCGCCGCCGGTCGACATAGTTCAGCAGGTGCGGGTCCATGTGCATCTCGGTGCCGATGCCGTGGCCGCCGTAGTCCTCGATGATCCCGTACTTGCCACCGCCGGGCTTCGGCTGGCGGCGGATGTACGTCTCGACGGCCCGGGAGATGTCGACCAGCCGGTTGCCCTGCTTCATGGCCGCGATGCCGGCCCACATCGACTCCTCGGTCACCCGGGAGAGCTCGACCAGCTCCGGGGAGTGGCCGGAGCCGACGAAGGCCGTGTACGCGGCGTCACCGTGCCAGCCGTCGATGATCGCGCCGCAGTCGATGGAGATGACGTCCCCGTCCTTGAGGACGACGTCGTCGGACGGGATGCCGTGGACGACGACCTCGTTCACGGACGTGCAGATCGTCGCGGGGAAACCGCCGTAGCCGAGGAAGTTCGGCTTGGCGTCGTGCTCGGCGAGCACCTTGCGGGCGACCTGGTCCAGATCCTTCGTGGTGGCCCCCGGCACGGCGGCTTCACGGGTCGCCGCGTGGATGGCGGCGACGACCAGGCCCGCCTCGCGCATCTTGGCGATCTGCTCGGAGGTCTTGATCTGCACCATGGGGACTACGGCCTTTCTGGACCTTCGGAGGGAATGAACGCCTTCAACGATACGGGGCCCCTCGAGGACCCCCCACGCAGCAGCCGCGGCTCCCCGAGGGGAACCGCGGCCGTAGCTGCGTACGAACGACTACTTGTCGCCCTCGCCACGCTTCAGCGCCTCCATGGCGCGTGTCGTGACGTCCTCCACCTTGCCGAGCGCGGAGATCGTGACCACCAGGCCCTGCGCCTTGTAGTAGTCGATGATCGGCTCGGTCTGCGTGTGGTAGACCTCCAGCCGCGTGCGGACGGTCTCCTCGGAGTCGTCGTCCCGCTGGTACAGCTCGCCGCCGCAGACGTCGCAGACGCCCTCCTTGGCCGGCTTCTTGTACGTCACGTGGAAGACGTGCGCGGAGTCGTTGCGGCAGATGCGGCGGCCCGCGATCCGCTTGACGACCTCGTCCTCGGGGACCTCCAGGTCCAGCACCGCGTCGAGCTGCATGCTCTCGGTCTCGAGCAGCTCGTCGAGCGCCTCGGCCTGCGAGACATTGCGGGGGAAGCCGTCCAGCAGGAAGCCGTTCTCGGCGTCCTGCTGCTCCATGCGGTCCTTCGCCATGGCGATGGTGACCTCGTCGGGTACCAGGTTGCCCGCGTCCATGTAGGACTTCGCCAGTTTGCCGAGTTCCGTCTGCTGGCTGATGTTGGCCCGGAACAGGTCGCCCGTGGAGATGTGCGGGATCGACAGGTTTCTGGCCAGGAACGCGGCCTGCGTTCCCTTACCGGCGCCCGGCGGCCCGACGAGGACGATACGCATCAGCGGAGGAACCCTTCGTAATTGCGCTGCTGGAGCTGGCTCTCGATCTGCTTCACGGTCTCGAGGCCGACACCCACAATGATCAGGATGCTGGTCCCGCCGAACGGGAAGTTCTGGTTTGCCCCGAAACCTGCCAACGCCATCGTCGGCACGAGAGCGATCAGTCCCAAGTACAACGAACCCGGCCAGGTGATCCGGTTGAGTACGTAGCTCAGGTACTCAGCGGTCGGTCGGCCAGCCCGGATGCCCGGGATGAAGCCACCATACTTCTTCATGTTGTCGGCGACTTCCTCGGGGTTGAAGGAGATCGCCACGTAGAAGAACGCGAAGAAGATGATCAGGAGGAAGTAGAGAACCATGTGCATCGGTGCGTCGGGCACCGCGAGATTCTTCTCGATCCAGATCTTCCAGCCGGAGTTTCCACCGGCGAACTGCGCTACCAGGGCCGGGATATAGAGCAGCGACGAGGCGAAGATCACAGGAATGATGCCCGCCTGGTTGACCTTCAGCGGGATGTACGTCGACGTGCCGCCGTAGGACCGGCGGCCGATCATGCGCTTCGCGTACTGGACCGGGATACGGCGCTGAGCCTGCTCGACGAAGACGACCAGGCCGATCACGACGAGGCCGACCAAGATGACGATGCCGAACTCGATCCAGCCGCCGGCCAGCGAGCCCTGGGTCTTGATTGCCCACAGGGCGGACGGGAAGGTGGCGGCGATCGAGATGAACATCAGGATCGACATGCCGTTGCCGATGCCGCGGTCGGTGATGAGCTCACCGAGCCACATCACGGCCGCCGTGCCGGCGGTCATCGTGATGACCATGGTGATGGTGACGAAGATCGACTGGTCCGGGACGATCTGGCTGGCCACGGGGCAGCCCGAGAACAGGGCTCCGCTGCGGGCGGTGGCGACGAGGCCGGTGCCCTGGAGGACGGCAAGGGCGACCGTCAGGTAACGGGTGTACTGCGTGATCTTCGCTGTACCGGCCTGGCCCTCCTTCTTCAAGGCTTCCAGACGCGGGATCACCACGGTCAGCAGCTGGAGGATGATGCTCGCCGTGATGTACGGCATGATGCCCAGCGCGAAGATCGTGATCTGCAGCAGCGCGCCACCACTGAACATGTTGACCAGCCCGAAAAGACCCTGATTGGTCTGGGCCGCGTCGATACAGGTCTGGACATTCCGGTAGTCGACGCCTGGGATCGGGACGTGCGTACCGACCCGGTAGACCACGATGATGCCGAGCGTGAAGAGCAGCTTCTTGCGCAGGTCGGGTGTTTTGAACGCCCGGGCGAACGCGGTGAGCACGGTGCCTCCTGCGACCCCCGCGTGTGCGCGCGTGAGGTGGACGGTTAAGAGGGGCTGATGGCCTGAGGAACGAGATTACGGCATGCCAGAACGGCGCTGGGAGCCGACAGCACAGCCTACCCAAATCGAGGGCCGGACGGACGCCGCTCTACCTCCATGAATCATCGTGGAAGCAGACCAGCATCCCTGCACCACGACAAGACAGGGCCCCAGTACGTCGGCTGGCTCGGCGTCCTCCGACCACTACAGGGCCCTGTCGTCATGCGTCAGCTCGACTGCCGCAGATCACCAGCAGCAGGGGTCGCGGCTGAGCATGCGTGAGATGTCGGCCTACTCGTTGAACCACTCGGAGAACTTGCAGCCTCCGCCGCCGTTCCAGCAGACCTCCATCTTGTAGCTGGCCAGCTGGCCGATGTTGTACGGCTTCTTGCCACAGCCGGCATCGCCACCGTCCCCCAGGTCGAACACCTTGGACACGAGTCCACTGGCGTTCCTGACCCACAACGTGCCGGTGACACCATGGCCGTCCGCCTTGGTGTCGCAGACACGGAAGACATCGCCGTCGTCGACGAACTTCATGTATCCCCGGCCATTCGGGAGGGAGATGGTCTTGTCGCTGACGGCCATGGCCGGGGCCGTCGACGTTACGACCATGGCTGCGGCAGCCGCCCCAACCATCGCCATGCGGGTGAGCTTGGACTTGATCACTGGTTCCTCGTTCTCTCTGCTGGGCACGTGAAGCGCCCCCCATAGACAGCAGAAACGCCCGCCGCTACTGCAGGTGGTCATGTTGCAACGGCAAGCAATGGAACGCTAGTTCACTTCTGATGTCATGTCCAAGCCTTAAAAAGCCGACCGGGACACAAAAAACCAGCCCCACTCCGGCAATCGCGGAGTGGGGCTGGCATACAAGCTGGTGCTCATCACCCTCGGTGATCAGCGCCGGTGGTTCAGACGAGCTCGGTGACGGTACCGCCGGCGGCGGTGATCTTCTCCTTGGCGGAGCCGGAGACGGCGTCGACCGTCACCTGCAGCGCCACGGAGAGCTCGCCCTGGCCGAGGACCTTGACGAGGCTGTTCTTGCGGACGGCACCCTTGGCGACCAGGTCGGCAACGGTGACCTCCCCACCCTCGGGGTAGAGGGCGGCGAGCTTGTCCAGGTTCACGACCTGGAACTCCGTCTTGAACGGGTTCTTGAAGCCCTTCAGCTTCGGAAGACGCATGTGGAGGGGCATCTGGCCACCCTCGAAGCGCTCCGGAACCTGGTAACGGGCCTTCGTGCCCTTGGTACCACGACCGGCCGTCTTACCCTTCGACGCCTCACCACGACCGACACGGGTCTTGGCGGTCTTGGCGCCCGGGGCGGGACGGAGGTTGTGGATCTTGAGCGGGTTGTTCTCCGCCATGATCAGTCGACCTCCTCGACCGTCACGAGGTGGCGGACGGTGTGCACCATGCCGCGGAACTCGGGGCGGTCCTCCTTGACGACCTGCGTGTTGATGCCCTTGAGACCAAGGGAACGCAGGGTGTCACGGTGGTTCTGCTTGCTGCCGATGTAGGACTTGACCTGCGTAATCTTGAGCTGCGCCATGATTACGCACCCGCCCCGGCACGCGCACGGAGAAGAGCCGCGGGGGCGACGTCCTCGAGGGGCAGACCACGGCGGGCCGCGATCTCCTCGGGACGCTGCAGACCCCGGAGGGCCTCCACGGTCGCGTGCACGATGTTGATCGCGTTGTCGGAGCCGAGCGACTTCGACAGCACGTCGTGGATGCCGGCGCACTCGAGCACGGCGCGCACCGGACCACCGGCGATAACACCGGTACCGGGCGACGCGGGCTTGAGCAGCACGACGCCGGCAGCCTTCTCACCCTGGATGGGGTGCGGGATGGTGCCCTGGATGCGGGGGACCTTGAAGAAGTGCTTCTTGGCCTCCTCAACGCCCTTGGCGATGGCGGCCGGCACCTCCTTGGCCTTGCCGTATCCGACACCCACGGTGCCGTCACCGTCGCCCACCACGACCAGCGCGGTGAAGCTGAAGCGACGACCACCCTTCACAACCTTGGCGACGCGGTTGATCGCGACAACGCGCTCAACGTACGCGGTCTTCTCGGCGGCAGCAGCGCCGCCGTCACGGCCCTTCCGGTCCCGCCGCTCGCCGCCACCGGCACCGCCACCGCGGCGCTGGGGTCCAGCCATTGGAATTACCTCTCTCTGTTTCCGCTAGCTACGGCAGGCTCAGAACTTGAGCCCGGCTTCGCGGGCGGCGTCCGCCAGGGCGGCGATGCGCCCCGCGTACTGGTTACCACCACGGTCGAACACGACGGCCTCGACACCGGCGGCCTTGGCGCGCTCGGCGACCAGGGCGCCGACCTGCTTGGCCTGCGCGGACTTGTCGCCCTCGCCACCGCGGATCGAGGTGTCCAGGGTGGACGCCGACGCAAGGGTGTGACCCTTGATGTCGTCGATCACCTGGGCCACGATGTGGCGGTTCGAGCGGGTAACGACCAGACGCGGACGCTCCGCCGTTCCGTTGATGTGCTTACGGATCCGGATGTGGCGGCGCTTGATCGCGGCGCGCTTGTAGGCGTCGCCCTTAAGGATCTTCTGTCCGTATGCCATGGCTTACTTACCCGCCTTTCCGACCTTGCGGCGGATGACTTCGCCCTCGTACTTGACGCCCTTGGCCTTGTACGGGTCGGGCCTGCGCAGCTTGCGGATGTTGGCCGCAACCTCGCCGACCTTCTGCTTGTCGATGCCCTCGACCGAGAAACGGGTCGGGGACTCCACCTTGAAGGTGATGCCCTCGGGGGCCTCGACCAGGATCGGGTGGCTGTAGCCCAGAGAGAACTCCAGGTTGGAGCCCTTGGCCAGGACACGGTAGCCGACACCGCTGATTTCGAGCTTCTTGACGTATCCCTGGGTCACACCGGTGATCATGTTCGCCACCAGCGTGCGGGACAGGCCGTGCAGGGCCTTGCTCTGCCGCTCGTCGTTGGGCCGGAGCACCTGAAGGGTGCCGTCCTCGGCCTTGGCGATGTCGATCGGCGCGATGACGGTGTGGGTCAGTTCGCCCTTGGGGCCCTTGACCGCGACCGTACGGCCGTCGATGGTGACGTCCACGCCGGCGGGAACCGGGATGGGGAGCTTGCCGATACGCGACATTGCTGTCTCTCCTCCGTTCCCGAATTACCAGACGTAGGCGAGGACTTCCCCACCCACGCCCTTCTTCTGCGCCTGCTTGTCGGTCAGGAGACCGTGGGACGTGGAGATGATGGCCACGCCCAGGCCGCCCAGAACCTTCGGCAGGTTGGTGGACTTCGCGTACACCCGGAGACCGGGCTTGGAGATCCGCTTGATGCCCGCGATGGAGCGCTCACGGTTGGGGCCGAACTTCAGCTCCAGGACGAGGTTCTTGCCGACCTCGGCGTCCTCGACCTTCCAGCCCGTGATGAAGCCCTCCTGCTGGAGGATCTCCGCGATGTGCGACTTGATCTTCGACGCCGGCATCGTCACGGAGTCGTGGTATGCCGAGTTCGCGTTCCGCAGACGCGTCAGCATGTCTGCGATCGGATCAGTCATGGTCATGAATTGGCCTTCGGCCTCTCTCGCCGGGGTTTCCTGGTGCGCCATCCTTCTCCCCGATCCGAGACGGGGCGGGTGCGGCGCGGTGGACCTACGGCGTAGTAAGTCGTACGGGCGGCAGTCAGGCGCCCAACCCTCCAAGCCTAAGCCATGGAGAGGAGGGCACCTGACACGCCCATTGCTTACCGAGAGCCCTGGGAATCCCTAAAAGGGGGATTACCAGGAGCTCTTGGTCACGCCCGGCAGCTCGCCACGGTGAGCCATCTCACGAAGGCACACGCGGCACAGGCCGAACTTGCGGTACACGGAGTGCGGGCGGCCACAGCGCTGGCAGCGGGTGTAGCCACGCACACCGAACTTCGGCTTGCGAGCAGCCTTAGCGATCAGAGCCTTCTTCGCCATCTCGCTCACGCCTCCTTGAAGGGGAAGCCGAGGTGACGAAGGAGCGCGCGGCCCTCAGCGTCGTTGGTCGCCGTGGTCACCACGGTGATGTCCATACCCCGGGTGCGGTCGATCTTGTCCTGGTCGATCTCGTGGAACATGACCTGCTCCGTGAGACCGAAGGTGTAGTTGCCACGGCCGTCGAACTGCTTGGGGGACAGGCCGCGGAAGTCGCGGATGCGCGGCAGCGCGAGCGACAGGGTGCGGTCCAGGAACTCCCACATGCGGTCGCCACGGAGCGTGACGTGGGCACCGATCGGCTGGCCCTCACGCAGCTTGAACTGCGC
This sequence comes from Streptomyces sp. NPDC050546, assembly GCF_044457425.1. Classification (NCBI taxonomy): domain Bacteria; kingdom Bacillati; phylum Actinomycetota; class Actinomycetes; order Kitasatosporales; family Streptomycetaceae; genus Streptomyces; species Streptomyces sp. NPDC050546. Next base: position 330,586 of record NZ_JBITGX010000004.1, on the reverse strand, counting down.
GATGGACTTGCGGGCCTTGGTGACGGCCGGCTTCTGACCGGTGATCGTGGTGAGGTCCTTGATGGCACCCTCGATCAGCTTGGAGTCGCGGGCGGCGTCGCCCACACCCATGTTGACCACGATCTTGACGAGACCGGGGATCTGCATGACGTTCTCGTACTTGAACTCGTCACGCAGCTTGCCCGTGATCTCCTCACGGTACTTCTGCTTCAGACGCGGGCTGGTGGTGGTCGTCATCAGATGTCCTCACCCGTCCGCTTGGCAACGCGGATCTTGTTGCCTTCGTCGTCGAAGCGGTAACCGACGCGGGTCACGACCTTGTTGCCGTCCTTCTCCACGACCAGCTGGACGTTGGAGACGTGGATCGGCGCCTCGGTGGTGACGATGCCGCCGGCCTGCGAACCGCGAGCCGTCGGACCTGCCTTGGTGTGCTTCTTGACCCGGTTGACACCCTCGACCAGGACACGCTCGTCGCGCGGGTAAGCGGCAATGACCTTGCCCTGCTTGCCCTTGTCCTTACCGGTGATGACCTGGACCAGGTCGCCCTTCTTGATCTTCATGCTCACAGCACCTCCGGCGCGAGGGAGATGATCTTCATGAACTTCTTCTCGCGCAGCTCACGGCCGACCGGGCCGAAGATACGGGTGCCACGAGGGTCGCCGTCGTTCTTCAGAATGACAGCGGCGTTCTCGTCGAAGCGGATGTACGAGCCGTCCGGACGGCGGCGCTCCTTGACGGTGCGAACGATGACCGCCTTGATGACGTCACCCTTCTTCACGTTGCCGCCGGGGATCGCGTCCTTGACGGTGGCGACGATGACGTCACCGACACCCGCGTAGCGGCGACCGGAGCCACCGAGCACACGGATGCAGAGGATTTCCTTCGCACCCGTGTTGTCGGCGACACGCAGTCGCGACTCCTGCTGGATCACGTCTATCTCCTGGTTGTCTGCCGGTTCCCGGCAGGGGCTTCCCTCTTGCGAGGTCGGCCCCTGCCGAGCCTGGCGGAACGATTCCTAGGGGGTCCCCCTAGGAGGGATTACTTGGCCTTCTCGAGGATCTCGACGACGCGCCAGCGCTTGGTGGCGGACAGCGGCCGGGTCTCCATGAGGAGGACACGGTCGCCGACGCCCGCGGCGTTCTGCTCGTCGTGCGCCTTGAGCTTGTTGGTACGGCGGATGACCTTGCCGTACAGCGCGTGCTTGACGCGGTCCTCGACGGCGACGACGACGGTCTTGTCCATCTTGTCGCTGACGACGAGACCCTCGCGGGTCTTGCGGAAGCCGCGGGCCTCTGCAGTCTGCTCAGTCACGTTGCTCTCACTCATCAGGCGCTCTCCACCGTCTCGATGCCCAGCTCGCGCTCACGCATCAGGGTGTAGATCCGCGCGATGTCCTTACGGACGGCCTTCAGCCGGCCGTGGTTCTCGAGCTGGCCCGTCGCCGCCTGGAAGCGGAGGTTGAACAGCTCTTCCTTGGCCTCGCGGAGCTTGTTGAGCAGCTCCTCGTTGCCCAGCTCGCGCAGCTCGGACGCCTTGGTACCGGCCGACATCACGCTTCACCTGCCTCGCGCTTGACGATCTTGCACTTCATCGGCAGCTTGTGAGCCGCACGGGTCAGGGCCTCGCGCGCGATCTTCTCGTTGGGGTACGACAGCTCGAACATCACGCGTCCGGGCTTGACGTTGGCGATCCACCACTCGGGAGAACCCTTACCGGAACCCATGCGGGTCTCGGCGGGCTTCTTCGTGAGGGGGCGGTCCGGGTAGATGTTGATCCAGACCTTGCCGCCACGCTTGATGTGACGGGTCATGGCGATACGAGCTGCCTCGATCTGCCGGTTCGTCACGTACGCCGGGGTCATGGCCTGAATGCCGTACTCGCCGAACGCAACCTGCGTGCCACCCTTGGACATGCCGTTGCGCTTGGGGTGGTGCTGCTTGCGGTGCTTGACCCTACGGGGGATCAGCATTTCGGTCAGGCCTCCGTTCCGGTGCTCTCAGCCGGAGCGGCGGACGCGGGAGCCTCGGCCTTGGGGGCCTCGGAACCAGCAGCCTGCTGCGGCTTGCGACCGCGACCGCCACGCTCGCCACCACGGCCACCACGGGCCGGGCGGTCAGCGCCGCCACGGGCCGGGCGGTTACCCGCACGGGCAGCGGCGTTCTCGGCGCGGACCTCGGCGATGTTCTTGACGTCGCCCTTGTAGATCCAGACCTTCACACCGATGCGGCCGAAGGTCGTCTTGGCCTCGAAGAAGCCGTAGTCCACGTTCGCGCGGAGCGTGTGCAGGGGCACACGGCCCTCGCGGTAGAACTCCGAGCGGGACATCTCGGCGCCACCGAGGCGGCCACCGCACTGGATCTTGATGCCCTTGGCGCCGGCCTTCATCGTGCCCTGCATGCTCTTACGCATGGCGCGACGGAAGGAGACGCGGGAGGAGAGCTGCTCGGCGACGGCCTGGGCAACCAGCTGAGCGTCCGTCTCGGGGCTCTTGACCTCGAGGATGTTCAGCTGGACCTGCTTGCCCGTGAGCTTCTCGAGGTCACCGCGGATGCGGTCGGCCTCGGCGCCACGGCGGCCGATGACGATGCCCGGACGCGCGGTGTGGATGTCCACACGCACACGGTCACGGGTGCGCTCGATCTCCACCTTCGAGATGCCGGCGCGCTCCATGCCGGACGTCATCATCCGACGGATGGCGACGTCTTCCTTGACGTAGTCCTTGTACAGCTTGTCGGCGTACCAACGCGACTTGAAGTCGGTCGTGACACCGAGCCGGAACCCGTGCGGGTTTACCTTCTGGCCCATTACCGGGTTCCTTCCTTGCTGCTGACGACCACGGTGATGTGGCTGGTCCGCTTGCGGATCCGGTAGGCACGGCCCTGGGCGCGCGGACGGAACCGCTTCAGGGTCGGGCCCTCGTCGACGTAGGCCTCGGAGACGAAGAGGCTGTCGACATCGGTGTGGTCGTAGTTGTGCGCGGCGTTGGCAATGGCGCTGTCCAGCACCTTGCCGACCGGCTGGCTCGCGGCCTGCGGGGCGAAACGCAGGACCGCCTGAGCCTCCGTGGCGTTCAGGCCACGGATGAGGTCCACCACGCGGCGGGCCTTCATGGGCGTGACGCGGATGTACCGCGCCTGGGCCCTGGCTTCCATGGTTGTCCTTCCAGTGTCTGTCATGGTCATTCCACCCCGCGCTTAGCGGCGCTTCGACTTCCGGTCGTCCTTGACGTGACCCCGGAAGGTGCGCGTCGGCGAGAACTCGCCGAGCTTGTGGCCGACCATCGACTCGGTGACAAACACCGGAATGTGGGTCTTGCCGTTGTGCACCGCGAGCGTGTGGCCGAGCATGGCCGGCACGATCATGGAGCGACGGGACCAGGTCTTGATGACGTTCTTGGTGCCGGCTTCGTTCTGTGCGTCCACCTTCTTGATCAGGTGGTCGTCGACGAAGGGCCCCTTCTTCAAGCTACGAGGCATCTCAACCCGTCCTTAGCGCTTCTTGTTCGTCTTGCGGCGGCGGACGATGTACTTGTTCGACGCCTTCTTGGGCGAACGAGTACGGCCTTCCTTCTTGCCCCAGGGGGACACCGGGTGACGACCACCCGAGGTACGGCCTTCGCCACCACCGTGCGGGTGGTCCACCGGGTTCATGACCACACCACGCACGGTCGGGCGAACGCCCAGCCAGCGCTTACGGCCCGCCTTACCCCAGTTGATGTTGCTCTGCTCGGCGTTGCCCACCTCGCCGACCGTGGCGCGGCAGCGCTGGTCGACCAGGCGGATCTCACCGGACGGCATGCGGAGGTGGGCCATCGAGCCCTCCTTCGCGAGCAGCTGCACCGAGGCGCCGGCGGAGCGGGCGAACTTCGCACCGCCGCCGGGACGCAGCTCGATGGCGTGCAGCGTGGTACCGACCGGGATGTTGCGCAGGGCAAGGTTGTTGCCCGGCTTGATGTCGGCCCCGGGACCGTTCTCGACGCGGTCGCCCTGCTGCAGGTTGCGCGGGGCGAGGATGTAGCGCTTCTCGCCGTCGGCGTAGTGCAGCAGCGCGATACGCGCGGTGCGGTTGGGGTCGTACTCGATGTGCGCGACCTTCGCCGGCACGCCGTCCTTGTCGTGACGACGGAAGTCGATCACGCGGTAGGCGCGCTTGTGGCCACCGCCCTGGTGGCGGACGGTCACACGACCGGAGTTGTTACGGCCACCCTTGCTGTGCAGGGGGCGGACCAACGACTTCTCCGGCGTGGACCGCGTGACCTCGACGAAGTCGGCGACGCTGGAGCCGCGACGGCCCGGCGTAGTCGGCTTGTACTTGCGGATTCCCATTTCTCAGTCCTCGTCCGATATCGGACGATCCGACCCGCTTACGCGGTCGGACCGCCGAAGATGTCGATACGGTCGCCCTCAGCGAGGGTCACGATCGCGCGCTTGGTGGACGCGCGCTGGCCGAAGCCGGTGCGGGTCCGCTTGCGCTTGCCCTGGCGGTTGATCGTGTTGACCCCGGTGACCTTGACCGAGAAGACCGCCTGGACGGCCTGCTTGATCTGGGTCTTGTTGGCGCTCGGGTCGACGACGAACGTGTACTTGCCCTCGTCGAGGAGCGCGTAGCTCTTCTCCGAGACAACCGGCTTGAGCAGCACGTCACGGGGGTCCGTGAAGGACTTGCTCAGCGGGGTCTCGACGGTGTTCTTGCCCTCGGCGGCGTGGCGGCGCGCCTTGGCGACGCGCGCGGCCTTGGCCTTCTTCGCCGCCTTGGAGGCGATAGCGGGGTGACGGATAGCCATCAGGCCTCGCTCCCTTCGGTGTCATTGGCCTTCGGGCCGGACACGAAGGACTCGAAGGCGGCCTGGGTGAAGACCACGTCGTCCGAGACGAGAACGTCGTACGTGTTCAGCTGGCCCGGCTCCAGGATGTGGACCTGGGGCAGGTTACGGGCGGACAGCCACGCGGCCTCATCGGCGCGGTCGACGACCAGGAGCAGGTTCTTGCGCTCCGAGATCTTGCCGAACAGCGACTTGGCGGCCTTCGTCGACGGGTTCTCACCCTCGATGACGCCGGAGACGACGTGGATGCGGTTGTGGCGGGCCCGGTCGGTGAGGGCGTGACGCAGAGCGGCAGCCTTCATCTTCTTCGGGGTCCGCTGCGAGTAGTCACGCGGCACGGGACCGTGCACGACGCCACCACCGGCGAACTGCGGCGCGCGGGTCGAACCCTGACGGGCGCGACCGGTGCCCTTCTGGCGGTACGGCTTCTTGCCGCCACCACGGACTTCACCGCGACGCTTGGTCTTGTGCGTGCCCTGGCGGGCAGCGGCGTTCTGCGCGACGACGACCTGGTGGATCAGCGGGATGCTGATCTTCTCCACGCCGAAGATCTCCGCGGGGAGCTCGACGCTACCGGTCTTCTCGCCCGCAGGCGAAAGGATGTCAACAGTGCTCATCGGTACCTCAGGCCCCCTTGGCCGCGGTGCGGACCAGGACGAGGCCGCCGTTCGGACCGGGAACCGCGCCCTTGATGAGCAGCAGACCCTTCTCCGCGTCAACGGCGTGGACGGTCAGGTTCTGGGTGGTGACACGCTCGTTGCCCATGCGACCCGCCATGCGGAGGCCCTTGAACACGCGGCCCGGGGTGGCGCAGCCACCGATGGAACCGGGGGAGCGGTGCTTGCGCTGGGTGCCGTGTCCGGCGCCGAGGCCCTTGAAGTTGTGACGCTTCATGACACCGGCGAAGCCCTTGCCCTTGCTCTTGCCGGTCACGTCGACCTTGAGGCCGGCCTCGAACACCTCAGCGGTGATCTCCTGGCCGAGGGTGTATTCGCTGGCGTCAGCGGTACGGATCTCGACGAGGTGGCGGCGGGGAGTGACGTCGGCCTTGGCGAAGTGGCCCTTGAGGGGCTTGTTCACCTTGCGCGGGTCGATCTCGCCGAACGCGATCTGGACGGACTCGTAGCCGTCGACGTCGTTCGTGCGGACCTGGGTGACGACATTGGGGCCGGCCTTGACGACGGTGACCGGAACAACACGGTTGTTCGCGTCCCACACCTGCGTCATGCCGAGCTTCTCGCCCAGGATGCCCTTGATCTGCTTAGCCATTCTCAGATCACCAGCCCTCAGAGCTTGATCTCGATGTCGACACCGGCCGGGAGGTCGAGTCGCATCAGAGAGTCAACGGTCTTGGGGGTCGGGTCGAGAATGTCGATCAGGCGCTTGTGCGTGCGCATCTCGAAGTGCTCGCGCGAGTCCTTGTACTTGTGCGGCGACTTGATGACGCAGTACACGTTCTTCTCAGTGGGCAGCGGCACCGGGCCCGCGACCGACGCACCAGTGCGAGTCACCGTCTCGACGATCTTCTTCGCCGAGGAGTCGATGACCTCGTGGTCGTAGGCCTTGAGCCGGATGCGGATCTTCTGTCCCGCCATGGCTACTCAGTAGTCCTGTCTCTCGTAACGCTCTGGAACCCGGCGGATTCCTTCTGCTGCCTTCGTTCCTCCGACCCACGCGGTCGGGCGTGTCGCACTCTCGCTGACATGGATGCCCCTTGTTCGAACATCCCTGCGGGATTGCACACGGCCCTGCCGGAACCGCGAGCCGGGGGCGGAAGGCCCACCGGGTGCCTGGCCGGTGCCGCGCTGACACTTCCCGGAAGATTCCCGTACGTCCGCCTCAGCGCTGCCGTAAGGCAGTTGGGGCGACGAGTACTGTGGGACTCGCTTCCAGTCCTCCCGGCGGGAGGCGCGCAGCATCAACACTCGACCGAGCAACTCGGACAGTCTGCCATAGGGAGCGGGGCCTACGCCAATCGAGCCGGAGAGAATACCCCGGGGGTGACGTGGGTCAAACGCGAGGCCGGACGACCCTGCCGGCAGGACCCTCACTCCCCCTGGACGAGCCGCTCCAGCTCTGCGTCGTAGGCCCGGTAGCCGGCCTTCCCCCACTCGGGTGCGTCCGACGCGGGCCGCAGGATGCCGGGCAGGTGGGCGACGCGCCACATGCGGTGGATGTCGGCGGGGGTGATCGCGGCACGGCCCGGTTCGGCGAGGCCGCATGCGATCCGGAGGATCTCCGCGCTCCCGGCGGCCCCCTCCCCCCGCTCGGTGCCGGCTGCGAGGCAGGCGGTCACCAGGGCCTGCAGCAGCCGGGTCAGCTGGAGATCGGCCCCGATCCGGCACATGCGGCGCACCAGCTCGGGCTCCTCCAGCCGCTCCCTGGGCTCGGGGACGCCGGCGATCCCTTCGGACCGCAGCAGCAGGGAGGCGGCGCGCACCTCGTGGTCCGCGAAGTACCCGAGCTCGTCGGCGATGGCCATGACCTCTCGAGGAAACCGCCCGACCACGCGGACGCCCTACAGGAGGCGGCGCAGATCGTCCTGCCGGGGTTCGAGGAACGCCCCGACCGAGACGTCGGGGAGCAGCCGCGTTCCGGCCGCCCGGACGGCACCGATCTCCACGACGCCTCCTAGGGCGGCGAAGACCGCCCGCGCCATGGGCTCGGCTCGGGCCGTGGGGAACCGGCCGTCGCCCCACTCCAGGCTGCGCGTCAGAGACACTCCCCCTCGTCGTCCTGCTCGCCCGTGCCGTGCCCCCGCATCACGACCACCAGCTGAACGGGTGCGTCGGTGTCGTCGTGCTTGACGCCGGCCAGGAGGACCTTGTCCCCGATCCGCCACGCCGTGTGGGCGATGTAGTCCACCCCGTCCGTCAGGTCCTCGTCCACGGTCTCGAGGCGCGACGCGAGCACTCCCGACTCCAACTGGTCGGCAACGCGAGGAAGTTCGGCGGAAGCGGCGTCGTACAGCTCGTCGATGTAGGTGTCCGGGTCCGGCCGCTCGTCCTCGACCGTCCGGTACCAGAGCGTGAACTCCACCTCCACCGGGCCGTCGCCCTGGATCCAGGCGTGCGCGTCACCGCGGCGCCACGTGGTGGCCCACTGCTTCGCCGGGTTCCTGCGCTCGCCTTCCCAGCCGGATGCGGAGAGAACCGTCTCGACGGCCCGGCCGGTGAGCATGCCAAGGCCGGAAATGCGACTCAGTTCTCCACTTACGTCCATCATTTACGGAACTCGTCACCCCTCACGCGGGACCCGCTGATCCTGGCGGAACTACCGGTACCAGTCCTCGCCATCACTCTCGAGCGCGCTGCGCACGTACCTCTCGAGAGCCGGAGCCACGAGATTTCTGCTGTCCGTCTCGTGGTCCCAGACGAACACCTCATCACGTTCGGGCGCACGCACGAAGGCGAACTGATCGCCGCCGCCGTTGTCGCCGAAGAACATCAGAGAGTCGAAAGGCATGTACAGCGAGCGGAACTGTTCGTCGCCGCGAAACGAGAGATTGTCACGCAGAATTCGCTCGGCGGACCATACGACTTCGGTACCGTACTCGTCGGAAAGTCCGTCACTCTCGAGCAAAAATGATCGGAGATCACCGGGAAGCGGCTGACCGAGAGTCCCCTCGATCCGGTCTAGAGTGTCGGAATCAACAGAGCCACGAAGTTCCGCCGACGGGAATGCTTCAAGGATCTCACGCCACATATTCCTGGACCCATCTTTCCGTGCACGACTATCGGATGCGCGGGCTGAACCAGTTGCCGAGCATATCATCGACTCGCGTCACTTGATCCAGCACTTCCTGTCGAGTCGGGTTCGGGTTCGCATCGTAAAACCTGTTCCACTCGACTCGGATCTGACTCAGGTGAACCCTGCTGTTGATGTCACCCTTCGGTATTCCTCGCAGGTTTTCCAGGGAGTGCATTTCGTCCGCCGAAAACAGACCAGGATATCGCTTCAGCACCTGTTGCTCGATTGCGTGATGGACGACAACCTTTCCCTTGAGACCTGGATGTGCCTCGAAGAATGTCTTCTTGTAGTTGTGGCTTGCGGCGCTGCCGACGGATGCTTCGGTTCGCGCGGGCACGTTCGGACCCAGCACTGTCTCGTTTCGGGCTGCGGCCTGCCGGGCTGCGTCTTCGCAAGGAGTGAGCCCCAGCGGGTCCGACCACGTGAGCGGATTATGGACATAGGTGGCGGGGTTCGGGCTCGCAGCCAGACCCAGAGGATCACTACTGAGATAACGAGCGGTTTCAGGATCGTAGTAACGGAAGACGTTGTAGTGGAGACCGGTCTCCAGGTCGAAGTACTGACCGGGGAAGCGCAGTGGGGTGTAAGCCCGCGCGGTGCGACTCCAGGTGGTGGCGCCCCAGAGGGTCGCACGTGCGAGCCAAGCCGTCTCGCCCTCGTCGTCGACGAGTTCGGTGGGGGTGCCGATGAGGTCGGTCACGATGCCGAAGAATCGCCGGTCGATTTCCTGTTGCCCGGCACCCGCGTCCAGGATGCGTTCGGCCTGGGCTATGGGGTGCTGCCCTTGGTGGTCCCATGTCAAGACGACTTCCTGCGGCTGATCGACGGACCAGGTCTTCTGCTCGCACAGCGTGGTGCCGTCCCACACGAAGTCGGTGCGCTCCGCGACGCCTGCACCGTCCGCGGTGTGCCGCTGCTTGGCGATACGGCGCCCGAGCGGATCGTAGAGATATGTCCAGCGGGTGCCATCGGGGGTTGTGACCGCCGTCAGACGGTCTTCGGCATCCCACTCGTAGCGCCAGGTGTCCGGCCTGCGTGACAGACGTGTCTTCTGGCGGAGCGTGATGCGTCCCTGCGCGTCGTACTCGTAGCGCACGCCGCCGGCCCTCTCCAGGCGCAACCCCCGGTACCTGCGGTCGCCCACCGCTTCCTGCCCGGGGAACACGGCCGGCCAAGACGCGTGCGTCTGGTTCCCCTGTGCGTCGTAGCCGTAGCGTTCCGTGCCCTGCGGACCGTGCACCGTGGTTACGCGTCCCGTCAGGTCCGTCTCGTAGCCATTGCGCGCCCCGGCCGCATCCTCGATCGCGTCGAGGTATCCGTCGGACCGGTAGCTGTAGCGACGCCACCCTCGCGTGTGTCCGTCGTGAACCAGAGACTGGGTGAGTCTACGTCCGCGCGGATCGTACGTGTTGGCCAGTACGGTGCGGTCGCCGAACCGGCGTGCCAGTTCTTGCCCCAAACCGTCCCGGTCGAAGCTCATGGTGTTTCCCGAGCTGACGAGCTCGACGGCGCTGCCCGCCGCGTCATAGCTCCAGTTGCTGACGGCACCACTGGGGGTGACGCGGCTGCGCCGGCGGCCCGTCAGGTCGTAGGTGTGAGTCAAGCGGCGGCCGTTGGTCGTTTCGGTGAGGATCCGCCCCGTCGCGTCGTAGGTCCTGGTGATCGTCGCTTCCGGACTCATCGCCTCAGTGAGGCGGCCGCCCAGGTCGTAGCGGAAGTTCATGGTCCTGCCATCCAGGCGCTTTCGGAGCATGCGACCCAGAACGTCGTGCTCCATGTGAATGGTTTGGCCCATGGAATTCGTTCGCGCGGTGAGCTGACCAGCAAGGTCGTAGGCGTAGCGGGTGGTCACACCGTCGAAGTCTGTCTCCGACACCATTCGACCGGCGGCGTCATAGGCGTACTGCCAGGTATCGCCTGTGGGCGCGGTCACCTGGGTGAGGCGCAGATCCGCGTCGTATGAGTAGACGAACCGCGTCCCCGCAGAATCCGTCCTGGCCGACAGCAGGTCGAAGTGCGTGTATTCGTAGGTAGTCACATGACCGGCGGTGTCCTCGTGGCGGAGGCAGTTTCCCTCACCGTCGTACTCCCACGTCTCCGTGCCGTCGGCGTCCGTCTGCCGCGTCAGCCATCCCTCGACGGACCACTCGAGACTGGTGATGTGACCCATCTGGTCCGTCAACCGGACAGTGCGTCCGAACGCGTCGCGCTCGTGGCGGATCACACCCCCGAGCGGGTCGGTGACTTCGACGGGTAGCCCCGCCGCGTCGGTGCGGATCGTCGTCGTGTGCCCAAGGACGTCCGTCAAGCCACGCAGGTGCCCGGCCGCCGAGTACACGTACGTGCTCGTGGCACCGTCGGGGTCGGTGATCGCTGTGCGGTTCCCCTTCGCGTCGTAGGAACTCCGGACAGACGTGCGGTCGGGTAGAGCGACGATCACGGTCAGGCCGAGTGCGTTGTACGTGTAGTCGCTGCGAGCACCATCAGGGCGCACGACCGCCATGCAACGGCCTTCGGCGTCGTACTCGACCCGCGTGGTCCTGCCCAGCGGATCGGTGTGGGACAGGAGGTGGTGGTTGCTGTCGAACGTCCTCGTCCGCCGGCCGCCGAGGGGGTCGACGTCGGCCACCACCTGCGAGTCGGCGTTGATGACGTAGCGGCTCGAAGCGCCGGAAGCGCTCGTCACCGTGGTGACCCTATAATCTGGCCGGTCGCCGTCGATTCCGTCGTAGGCGAAGGTGAAGGAGACATGACCGGCCTCACCGCCCTGTGCCGTGCAACGGCCTCGCTCGTCGTAGGTGTAGCGGTACGAACTGCCGTTGGTGTCGGTCCACGCCGTGATCCGGTGCTGATCGTCATAGGTGAGCCCCAGCGGGGTCCCGGCCGATCCGACGATTCCGGTGAGCCGGCCGTCCGTGTAGAGGAAGCGCTTGACGGTGACGTCTCCGTCCTCGCCGGCCCCGCGCAGATGCAGCGCATGAATTCTGTCGTCGGCCACTGTGAACGTCACGTGGTATCCGGCGGAATGCCGCATGGCGAGGGGCGTGCCGTCCGGCTCGTAGTCGAAGGTGATGGAGGCGCCGTTCCGGTCGGATATCCGGTGCAGCAGCGACAGACCTCGCACTGCAGGTGCAAAGGTGCGTGTATGTCCGGTGTCGTGGTCCTGGATCTCGAAGCCGCCGTCGTCGAGGAGGGTGAGCGGCCAGCGAGGTCCCTGATCCGGATAGGAACGGGCGCCGGTGGTGGAGGGGAACTCATAGGTGAGCAACATGCCGTCCTCGGTGACGAAGACGGCGCTGCCGTCGGACACCTCCAGCCGCTGGTCCACCGTGGAGGCCCAGGTCGGACCGAACCACCATCCGCAGCGGTAGTTCGAGGAGCCACGGCGGGTGAACACGAGAGGCAACAGGCCGGGAAGTTCAACATCCGTCTGCTGCAGATACATCGCGCCGGTTGCTATGTCGACGGGGTCACCGCATCCGAAGATCTTGGTCTTCAGACGGTTGTAAGCCCCCTTGGCGCCGTCCCCGACCAGGCCCTTGGCGCTCCTTCCGAGTCCCTTGGCGCCCAGCGCCATGCCCTTTAGGCCGCCTCTGCCGAGCACTTTGAGGCCCTTGGCCAGCCCCCCGAGCGTGGTCAGGCCCTTCATGCCCGGTATGCAGTCCAGAGCCGCGAGCCCGACATCCCACAGGGACGCCTGCCCCTTGGAGTATTTGTAGAGCGAGTCGGCCAGCACCACGAGACCTGCGATCAGCACGATCGCACCCAGGATCGGCCCGCCGATGATCATCGCCACGATCCCGACGACCGCGACCACGACCTTGCACACCGCCACGATGGTGTCCCAGTTGTCGGTGAACCAGTCACCGACCTCCTCCCACCACGACCGGTTCTGAATACCCGCGTCCGAGGCCTCGTCGATCTTCGACTTCGCCTCACGCGCCGCGTCCTCGCGCATCTTGCGCGCGTCCTCGGCCATCTTCTTCGCCGCCGCCAAGGCGTCCTGCGCGTCGGCGACGTCCGACTGGGCTTTGGACTGGGCCGACTTGGCGTGCTGGACGTCGCGGGTAGCGGCGCGGACCTTTGCCTCGTCGGGCTTGTCCGCGTCCGACTTGCTGCCGGTGGGGTCGTCCTTGTACTTGTCCGCCTCCTTGCCGGCCCGCGTGACCCAGGAGTCGGCCGACGTCAGCTTCGACTGGGCCGAGGAGAGGTTGTCGCGCGCTTCGCGGCCCTTGATGAGGGCCTTGTCGGCCAGGGACTGGGCACGCTCCAGCTTCGGCCAGAAGTCCGAGAGCGCGTCACCGCACATCTCGTACGACTTCTTCAGCTTCTTGAGGTTCTTCGGGACATCCGCGAAGTCCTCCTTGAAGACGTCCGCGGACTTGCCCGCCCACTCCAGGAGGGTGCCCTCGCCCGCCATGCCCTTGACCAGCCGCAGCCCCTCCGAGACATCGTCGGCGAAGTCGTGCAGATGCTTCGCGAGCGTGCGGACGCGTTGCGGGTCGCCCGGCGTCGGGTCCTTGTCCAGATCCAGGACATGCCAGTCCGTAGGCCTGTGCCCCGCCATACCCCAACCCCCGTCACGCGCACCTCAACGTCAACAACCGTATGCACACGTGAACTTACAAGGCACAGCCGTTCGAGGAAAAGTGAGCCCCCACATCGCGGACAGCGTCCGAGCGCGGCCCGCTCGCCGCGACTTCAGTGCCACATCCGGGGGTTGAGGCTGGCAGCGGCGAAGGAGTCGCCGGCGGTGACGGTGAGGTCAGGCTGTTCGATGCGCAGCGCCACCTTCTCGCGATCGAACTGACGGAACTCGAATACGAAGTGTTCGGCGATCGCAAGACGATCCAGGGGAAACCCGTCGAGATCTACCGCCCCATTCGCACGGTCGGCACCCTGACAAAGGACTGACACGAACAGGGGGAAGTGTGCCGCCTCCAGTAGTCGGTCCGCGTCATGGATCACACCCACGATCCCGACTCCGCCCGTCACCGCACCGCACAGGTCATCCAGGCAGTCCACCACAGAGTCCCAGTTCATCCCGAAGTAGCCGGGGAACTGCAGAACCTCCGCGAAGGAACGGTAGATCCCCTCCTCAGTAATCAGGTCGCGGGAGTCGAAGTGGTGGACACGCCCTCCTTTCGCCTCCAGCCCTGACAGCTGCCGTTGGATGCCGGTATCTCCTCGCGCGACGAAGATGACCCAGGGCTCCGATGTCCCCGTGATGTCGACACCGGTCATTGCCTCATCACGCCTCCGTGAACCGGAACGTCGACGTGATCGCGTCGAAGATGTCGAAGAACGAGTCCGCGAGGTCGAGGACCTGGCTGCTGCCGGCGACCAGGGCGACCTTGCCCTCCTGGCCCGGAACGGGGATGTACGTCTGCATCAGGACGGCACGGATGGTGCGGTTGAGGGTGTCGCCAGGGACTGCGATGTCCTCGATGCCGTGCGTGCGGGCGGCGGGGCCGACTCCGGGGATGTCGACCGTCGTCACCTTGCGCCAGGAGTCGCCCTCTCGCTTGGCCTCCTTGACCGCGAGCTGGCTCGCGATGGCAGAGGGGTCGTTGGAGAGTGGCTCACCCCGCTCGTTGCGGCCGCCGACGAGGGAGACGGTCACTGAGCCGGTTATCGGCGTATCGCCGCCGAAGTTCTCCGCCATGCAGCCGCAGTAGAGCGCGCCCGACTTCCAGGCGTCCGCGGCGGCCTTCTGGAGGAAGTCGACGTAGGTGCCGCGGTATTGCTCCAACTCCGGGCGCTGCTGCACACGTTCGCTCACCATTCGGCGGATCGAGTCGTCCCGCGATTCCGGGCGTACGTCGAACTCCCACCACGTCTCCGGCACCTTGATCCGGAAACCGCCCCGCTCGACGGTCAGAGTCTCCATGTAGCGGGCCATGACGCCGGCCTCCCCGTTCACTCGCTCACGCGATGTTCGCTCGATCACTTGTGCGCACATCGTGTCACTACTCCTCCAGCGTCCAGAACGGCGAGTCCTTCGGTGGTGCGGGGCGTACGGGATGTGTGCTGAAGTCGATGTCCGCGTCCGCGGTGGGGCATCCTTTCGGGACGCGGTGCTGGTCATCCGGGCCGTAGTACACGCCGTACGCCCAGTACTCGGGCAGCTCGTGGCCCAGGAGTCCCACACCCCAGCTGACCGACTCCCGCGTCCCGTACACCGCGTTGATCCTCGCGACCGCCTCCGCACGGGAGATACCGATGTGCTCCACCAGTACGTCCGCCATCTCGCGGAAGTACGCCAGCATCTCCTCGTCGAGCGCCAGTACGAACTCCGTGCCCGTGGTGCCGGCCGTGTCGCACGCTCCGAAGGAGACGAGCCAGCGCAGGCGCCTGATCTCCGCCACGAGCAGCGGCATCGTCTCCCTGGCAGTGGCGGCCAAGACCGGATCCGGAGTCGAGGCCACGCACAGCTCCTCGATGGCGTCCAGGTCGAGGTGGTCCTCACCAGCTGTCGGTTCTGAAGTCATGCTCCATTGTCCCGGCCTGGTAGTGGCCGGCCGGGGGCTGCCCCCACCCCCGTCCACCCAGCCCGCCGGATGGCCCGCCCCCGCTCCCCCGGGCACCGTAGGAGGTACACGACCACACAACGGGGGAGTCGATCATGCGAACCGTCACAGCCACCGTCCTCGCCTTGGCCCTCGCCGCGGCAGGGGCAGCGCCCGTCGCCGCCGGCTCCGGCAGGCCCGGCATCGACGGTGTCTGGCGCATGGACGGCTACGGCACCGTCCTCTCCCTCGACGGCGACACCCTTCAGGAGTTCCAGACGACGTCCGTCAGCTGTATCGAGGGCGAGGCAGCGCGGAGGACCGGTACTGGCGCGTACACGACCGACGACGGCACCGTACTGACCGTCCGCCCGGGGCCGGGCCGGGACCGCGCCACCCTCGGTACGGACAGTTCCGTCGGCCATCGCGCGCTCCGGCGGATCAAGGAACTGCCCGCCGACTGCACCCGCCCCATGCCCAAGGACCCCCGCACCTCCTTCGACGTCTTCTGGCACTCCTTCGCCGAGAACTACCCCTTCTTCGCCGCGAAGGGCATCGACTGGCGGGACGTCCGGGACCGGTATCGGTCCAAGGTGCACAGAGACACCACCCGCGAGGAGCTCTTCAAGGTCTTCAGCGACATGGTGCGGCCCCTCTACGACGCCCATGTCGCCGTCGAGGACGGGGACCTCGTCTTCGCCCAGGTCCGCCCGGGCACCGAGGTGCCCACGGAGGAGTTGGACACCAAGGTCAAGAAGTTCGTCGTCGAACGCGATCTGAAGGGCGCCCCGTATCGCCAGGACTTCGCGAACGGCCGCATCACCTACGCCGACCTGCCCGGCCGCACCAGCCAGGGCTATCTCCGTATCTCCGGGTTCGCCGGCTACACCTCCGAGGACGCCCCGTACGCCGCCCACGTCGCCGCGCTCGACAAGGCCCTGGACACCGTCCTCACCAAGGACCGCACCCAGCGGCTCAAAGGCCTGATCATCGACCTGCGCATCAACGGCGGCGGCTCCGACGCCCTCGGCATCCGCATCGCCGAGCGCCTGACGGACACGCCCTACGTCGCCTACGCCAAGCGCGCCCGGAACCATCCGAGCGACCCGGGCCGGCACACCCGGCCCGAGCCGATCCGGGTCGTGCCGGTGGACGGGCCCCGCTACACCGGGCCCATCGCCGTACTGACCTCAGGCTCCACCGTCAGCGCCGGCGAGACCTTCACCCAGGCCCTGATCGACCGGCCGGGACACACCGTCCGCATCGGCCAGGCCACCCAGGGCGTCTTCTCCGACGTCATGGAACGCGACCTGCCCAACGGCATGGCCGCGGTCCTCCCCAACGAGGAGTTCCTGAACCGGTCGGGCCGGACCTACGACGGCCCCGGCATCCCGCCCCACCTCTCCGAGCCGGTGTTCACGAAGGAGGAGTTCGAGGAGAAGAAGGACTCCGCGTTCGACCGGGCTGTCTCTGAGCTGCGGAGTCGGGCTTCAGCGGGGCGTTGACCATGACGCTGTCGGGCCGCCCGCTTCTTTGCCAGTGTCGTGCTTCCACGACCCGCCTCAAGGGCGCTTTGCGTCGGCTCCGCCGATCGGCCTTCGCCCGACCCTTGACCCGGGCCGCGGAAGCACGTGGGAGAAGCGAGCGAGCGGCCCTGAAACGCGGGTGGTCCAGGTCCCTCGGACCCTACGGTTGCCTGCGTTGCCGCTCTGCGTAACGGGCGCGCGGTTGCTTTTCGCATGCACGCCGGGTGGTTCGGCGGCGGCAGCGGGGAGTGGAGCGGATGGGTCGTTGGGGGGGCCGCGAATGGGGCGGGCTAGTGGCCGGAAGGCTCCAGTTGGGCCAACTTGGCGGCTCCCGACACGAATCCCGCCCAGGTGGTGAGGGAGAGCGCCAGTCGGGGACCGTGGTCCTGCTTCGAGTCGCGGACGTGGATGGTGTGGGGTGCTATCGCGACCTCGACGCAGGAGTTGCCGTCGGGGCCGTCGCTGTAGCTGCTCTTGAACCAGACCAGTTCTGCGGAAGGCTTGCGGATCATGTTTCTCCCAGCACTTGCTCGATGAAGGCCAGCGACTCCTCCGGCGTAAGAGCCTGCGCCCGGATGGTGCCATACCGCAGCTCAAGGATCCGCAGGTGCTTCGGATCGGATGTCGGTCGGCCGCTGAACGCGCCGTCAGAGCGCCCCACTGCCGAGCCATCGGCGAACTTCAGCACCTCGATCCTGCCGTCCAGCCCCGGATGAGCTCCTGAGCTCATCCGCATCACCTGAAGCGAGACGTTACGCAATCGGGCCACCCCCAGCAGGTGTTCGAGCTGCTGACGCCACATCATTGTGCCTCCAACCCGTCGGCGCAGCGTGGCCTCTTCCAGGACGAAGCTGAGCGACGGCGCTGGGCAGCGCTCGAAGATCGACTTCCTGGCCATACGCGCGGCAACCAGGTGCTCCACCTCCTCCTCCGAGTAGGGCGGCTGCCACGCCTCGAACAAGGCCCGCGCATGCTCGGGCGTCTGCAACAACCCATGGATGCTCAGCCCGACGTACACCCCCAACTCAGCCGCCTTGGACTCCAACTGCGCCAGCGCCCGCACACTCTTGGGATACCGAACCCTCTTCACGTCCTCCCAGGTCGCCGCAATCAGCCCACCCGCCCCCAGCACCCCATCCGCCCTGACGAGATAGTCCTGCCGAGGGATCCGTTTCCCGCTCTCGATCTTGTAGACCATGTCCTCGCCGTACCCCACGGCCATCCCGAACTCGCCGGCGCGCATCCCCACCGCCTCCCGCCGCAGCTTCAGCTGCCGTCCGACGGTCGCGATGACGGCGACGCCCCACTCGTCGTCGGGGTCCACCTCCCAACCCGGCTCGTCCGCCTCGCCCTTGAGCCGTCCCGAGTCCGCCTCGACCGCCGTCATCCCGCACCCTTCCGCCGTCGTACGAACATGCCCTGCGCCCTACCCGTACGCCCGGCCCCGACAGCCCGGACACCACTGGACAAGCTCCGGACAGTCACCGTACGCACCCGCTGAGTCACTGTTCACGATAAGCGCGCACCGCCACTCTGAGTGACGTGAAGCAGCGATCCACTGAACTCACCACCCCCGTCCGCAACTTCAGCCTCCAGCTGTCGCCGACCCCACGCGGTGCCCGGCTGGCCCGCCTCCTGGCCGTCGAGCAACTGCGTTCCTGGGGGCTGCCGTTGGACCCGGCGAGGCAGGTCGTCGCGGAGCTGTCGGTCAACGCCGTGACGCACGGCCGCGTCCCCGGTCGTGACTTCCGCCTGCTGCTCTACGTCGTCGCTGACACGCTCCGCATCGAGGTGACGGACACGCGCGGCGACCGTCTGCCGGTGTTGTCCGAGGCGGGCAGGGGCCTGCGCCTCGTCGAGGCGCTCGCCGACCGCTGGGGCACCACCGCCGGGCTCCCGCCCCGCAAGACCGTCTGGGCCGAGATCGGCCTCGTACCGGAGCCCAAGAACCTGGACTTCGGTGGCGCGGGCGGCCTCCCAGAAGGAACAGACAGCTGAAAGGACCCCACCAAGCCCCACCCCTCCTCCCGGCCGCCGAGAGGCCTCACCCGCGCGGGTGAACATCACCAACTCGACTGGCGTCGGGGGCCATTGCCTGCCCTACGCTCAGCGCAACACAACCGCAGACATGCGACGGCCCCCGCCGGGACGGCAATCCCAGTGCGAGGGCCTGACCACCGAGGAAGGCTCAAACTTCCTGATGGATACGCAGAACCCTAACGTGCCCTCGCACGCCCACACCCGGGTTGCCGCAAAGAAGCACCCGAACCGGCGGCATCCCCACTCCGGCCTGGTGCACGACCACACCCGCCACACCACCCGCTTCACGGTGATCGGCAACCACCTCGCCCAGCACCCGGAGCTGTCGCTGCTCGCGATCGGGCTCGGCACGCACATCCAGTCGCTGCCCGTCGGCGCCCGCATCGACATCAAGTCGCTCGCCACCCGCTTCCCCGAGGGCACGACCCGTATCGCCGCCGCCCTGAAAGAGCTGGAAGCCCACGGCTACCTGCGCCGCGAGCGCGTACGCGTACCCGACGGCCGGATCATCACCCGTACGACCTCCTGCAACCAGCCAGGTCACAGGGGTGCAGAGGCTCCGCCTCCGGCCCCGAGGAAGCAGACGAGGCCGTCCGGCGGCAAGACCCTGCCCGCCGTACCGCGACCGGCCTGCCCGGCCCCCGCCCTCCTCCAGCAGGCCACCGACCTCCTCACCGGCCTCCGCCGCGAGGACCCCCGCCTCCTGCTCTCGGCCGGCGACACCGCCCACCTCGCCCCCGGCGTCGCCGCCTGGCTGGAGCGAGACGTCGCCCCCGCCGCCGTACGCCACGCCATGACCACCGACCTCCCACCCGAGCCCCTCCGCCGCCCGGCCGCCCTCCTGGCCCACCGCCTCACGGCCCAGCTACCGCCCCCGCCGCCCTTCGCGCGACCGGCCGCATCCCCACCGCCAGCCCGGCACCCCCTCCAGACCTGCGACACCTGCGACCGAGCCTTCCGCGCACCGGCCCCGGGCCACTGCCGCGATTGCCGATCCGGCCGAACCGAGCTTCCGGGAGCAGCATGAGGAGAACATCTGCCGCCCACATCGCCGCGCTTCCCCGGCACCCGGGCGGGATAGCCTGGCCCGGGCACTCCTCGGAGGTGGACACGATGAGCACGCAGGCCGACCACGGACATGAGCTGGCCCCCCGCCCTCAGCAGACTCCCGACGCCCTGCGCGCGGCTCTCGCCACCGTCGATCCGGCCCGCCTGGGAGAGATGCAGGCCACCAAGGACGACGCGTTCGCCAAGGCTGTCGAATGGCAGTCCCTCAGCCCGGTGCAGAGCTGGGTGCTGGCCTGGGCCCGGGACATCGAGATCGCCCGACGGCCCGACCTGTCCACCCGCTACGCCCACGCGAAGACCAACCTGGAACACGAGGACCCGGCCATCGCCCAGGATGCGCTGCGCGAACTGAGCGCCGTCCTCGACGAGGCCATGAAGGCAGTCCGCGGGTGAGCTGGAAATGGGAGTACGCCTTCGGTGCCGAGGAAGCGGCCCGAACCGCTCCCACCGACTTCCTCGCCGAGGTGGACAGGAAGGCGGAAGTCGTCGTCCGCAGCGAGCGGATCTACATCGTCCAGATCACGTACCTGGGCTTCTGAGCCTGCCCCCCGGACTGCAGCGACCTGTTCAGGCACCCCCACGCCCAGAATCCCGCGATGCCCCCCGGCCAACAGCAAAAGGACCCGCACGACCGAAGTCGTACGGGCCCTTTCGAGCCACTCAGGTCAGTAGACCCTCAAGCCAGTCCGAAGACTCACTTGTTGATCTTGGTGACCTGGCCGGCGCCCACCGTGCGGCCACCCTCGCGGATGGCGAACTTCAGGCCCTCCTCCATGGCGACGGGCTGGATGAGCTCCACCTTCATGTCGGTGTTGTCACCCGGCATGACCATCTCGGTGCCCTCGGGGAGGGTCACCACGCCGGTCACGTCCGTCGTACGGAAGTAGAACTGCGGGCGGTAGTTGTTGAAGAACGGCGTGTGGCGGCCACCCTCGTCCTTGGACAGGATGTACGCCGCGGCCTCGAACTCGGTGTGCGGGGTGACCGAGCCCGGCTTGATGATGACCTGGCCGCGCTCGACGTCCTCGCGCTTGATGCCGCGGAGCAGCAGACCGACGTTCTCACCGGCCTGGCCCTCGTCGAGCAGCTTGCGGAACATCTCGATGCCGGTGACCGTGGTGGTGGTCTTCTCGGTCTTGATGCCGATGATGTCGACGGTCTCGTTGACCTTGAGGACACCACGCTCGATACGGCCGGTGACGACCGTACCGCGACCGGTGATCGTGAAGACGTCCTCGATCGGCATCAGGAACGGCTTGTCGACGTCGCGCTCCGGCTCCGGAATCGCGGTGTCGACGGCGCTCATGAGCTCCAGGACCGAGTTGCCCCACTCCTTGTCGCCCTCGAGGGCCTTCAGAGCGGAGACCTTGACGACCGGAACGTCGTCGCCCGGGAACTCGTACTCGGAGAGCAGCTCACGAACCTCGAGCTCGACGAGCTCCAGGATCTCCTCGTCGTCCACCATGTCGGCCTTGTTCAGGGCGACGACGATGTACGGAACGCCGACCTGGCGGGCCAGGAGCACGTGCTCCTTGGTCTGCGGCATCGGGCCGTCGGTGGCGGCGACCACGAGGATGGCGCCGTCCATCTGCGCCGCACCCGTGATCATGTTCTTGATGTAGTCCGCGTGACCGGGGCAGTCGACGTGGGCGTAGTGACGCGTCTCGGTCTGGTACTCGACGTGCGCGATCGAGATCGTGATACCGCGCTGGCGCTCCTCGGGAGCCTTGTCGATCTGGTCGAAGGCCGAGGCCTCGTTCAGCTCGGGGTACGCGTCGTGCAGCACCTTGGTAATGGCGGCCGTGAGGGTCGTCTTACCGTGGTCGATGTGACCGATGGTGCCGATGTTGACGTGCGGCTTAGTCCGCTCGAACTTCGCCTTCGCCACTGGGGTCCTCCTGTGGAGTGGTTCTGGTACGCCTTACTCATCGGCGCCAGGTGATCTTTGCTGGAAAGCCCGGGCCCGGGGCATTCTCGCCACGATTGTGACGGAATGCCCCTCAAGGCTCCGGAGTCAAGCCTACGGCGTGTAGACGCGGTGCGTTACTCGCCCTTGGCCTTCGCGATGATCTCCTCGGCGACGTTCCGGGGAACCTCGGCGTAGGAGTCGAACTGCATCGAGTAGCTTGCGCGACCCGACGTCTTGCTGCGGAGGTCTCCGACGTAGCCGAACATCTCCGAGAGGGGCACCAGGCCCTTCACGAGGCGGGCACCGGCCCGCTCCTCCATGGCCTGGATCTGGCCACGGCGGGAGTTGATGTCGCCGATGACCTCACCCATGTAGTCCTCGGGCGTGGTGACCTCGACGGCCATCATCGGCTCGAGCAGCACGGGGCTGGCCTTGCGGGCGGCCTCCTTGAAGGCCTGCGAGCCGGCGATCTTGAACGCGAGCTCGGAGGAGTCGACCTCGTGGTAGCCACCGTCGATGAGCGTGACGCGGACGCCCGTCATCTCGTAGCCGGCGAGGATGCCGAACTGCATGGCCTCCTGCGCACCGGCGTCCACCGAAGGGATGTACTCCTTCGGGATGCGGCCACCGGTGACCTTGTTCACGAACTCGTACGCGGCGTCGCCGCCCTCGATCGGCTCGATCGCGATCTGCACCTTGGCGAACTGGCCGGTACCACCAGTCTGCTTCTTGTGCGTGTAGTCGACGCGCTCGACGGCCTTGCGGATCGTCTCGCGGTAGGCGACCTGCGGCTTGCCGACGTTGGCCTCGACCTTGAACTCGCGCTTCATGCGGTCGACCAGCACCTCGAGGTGAAGCTCGCCCATACCACCGATGATGGTCTGGCCGGTCTCCTCGTTGGTGTGGACCTGGAAGGACGGGTCCTCCTCGGCCAGGCGCTGGATCGCGACGCCCAGCTTCTCCTGGTCACCCTTCGACTTGGGCTCGATGGCGACCTGGATGACCGGCGCCGGGAAGTCCATGGACTCCAGGATGACCGGGTTCTTGTCGTCGCTCAGCGTCTCACCGGTGGTGGTCTGCTTGAGGCCCATGACGGCGACGATGTCGCCGGCGCCCACCGACTCGATCTCCTCACGCTTGTTCGCGTGCATGCGGTAGATCTTGCCGATGCGCTCCTTCTTGCCCTTCACGGAGTTCAGCACGGCGGTGCCGGACACCAGACGGCCGGAGTACACGCGGACGAAGGTGAGCTTGCCGAGGTGCGGGTCGCTCATGATCTTGAACGCCAGCGCGGCGAGGGGCTCGTCCTCCGACGGCTTGCGCGCGATGACCTGCTCCGGGTCCTTGACGTCGTGGCCCTCGATGGCCTCGACGTCGAGCGGGGTGGGCAGGTAGCGCACGACCGCGTCGAGCAGGGGCTGAACGCCCTTGTTCTTGAACGCGGTGCCGCAGAACACGGGGGTGACGGTGGTGCCGTCGCTCTTGCCGGACGCGATGGTGATACGGCGGATCGCGGCGTAGAGCTGCTCCACGGTGGGCTCGGTGCCCTCCAGGTACAGCTCCATCAGCTCTTCGTCGTTCTCGGCGACGGCCTCGAGCAGCTTGCCGCGGTACTCCTCGGCAGCCTCGGCGTGGGTGTCCGGGATGTCGACGGTGTCGTACATCTCGCCCTTGGTCGCCTCGGCCGACCAGACCAGGGCCTTCATCGTCACGAGGTCGATGACGCCCTTGAAGTCCGCCTCGGCACCGATCGGCAGCTGCATGACCAGCGGCTGCGCACCAAGGCGGTCCGAGATCATGTCGACGCAGCGGTGGAACTCCGCGCCGGTCCGGTCGAGCTTGTTGACGAAGCAGATACGCGGAACGCCGTAACGGTCGGCCTGACGCCACACCGTCTCGGACTGCGGTTCGACACCGGCGACACCGTCGAACACCGTCACGGCACCGTCGAGCACACGCAGGGAGCGCTCCACCTCTACGGTGAAGTCGACGTGCCCCGGGGTGTCGATGATGTTGATGGTGTAGTCGTTGTCCTCGAGCGGCCAGTGACAGGTGGTCGCAGCAGACGTGATCGTGATGCCACGCTCCTGCTCCTGCTCCATCCAGTCCATGGTGGCGGCGCCGTCGTGGACCTCACCGATCTTGTAAGACACACCGGTGTAGAACAGGATCCGCTCGGTGGTGGTCGTCTTGCCCGCGTCGATGTGGGCCATGATCCCGATGTTGCGGACCTTGGCCAGGTCAAGTGAAGTGGTAGCCATAAGGCTTCAGTCTTCTCTCGGTCTCGATGTGGGTAGCGACTACCAGCGGTAGTGCGCGAAGGCCTTGTTGGACTCGGCCATCTTGTGGGTGTCCTCGCGCTTCTTCACAGCGGCACCAAGGCCGTTGGAGGCGTCGAGAAGCTCGTTGAGCAGACGCTCGGTCATGGTCTTCTCGCGACGGGCGCGGGAGTAACCGACCAGCCAGCGCAGCGCGAGCGTGTTGGCACGACCGGGCTTGACCTCGATCGGAACCTGGTACGTCGCACCACCGACACGGCGGGACTTGACCTCGAGGGTCGGCTTGATGTTTTCCAGTGCGCGCTTCAGCGTGATGATCGGGTCGTTGCCCGTCTTCTCACGCAGACCCTCCATGGCGCCGTAGACGATGCGCTCGGCGGTGGAGCGCTTGCCGTTCAGCAGCACCTTGTTGATGAGGGAGGTCACCAGAGGAGAACCGTAGACCGGGTCGATGATGACCGGGCGCTTCGGGGCGGGGCCCTTACGAGGCATTCTTACTTCTCCTTCTTGGCGCCGTAGCGGCTGCGGGCCTGCTTGCGGTTCTTGACACCCTGGGTGTCGAGCGAGCCGCGGATGATCTTGTAGCGAACACCCGGCAGGTCCTTCACACGGCCGCCGCGCACGAGCACGATGGAGTGCTCCTGCAGGTTGTGTCCCTCACCCGGAATGTAAGCGGTGACCTCGATCCCGCTGGTCAGACGCACACGCGCGACCTTACGCAGGGCCGAGTTCGGCTTCTTCGGGGTGGTCGTGAACACACGCGTGCAGACGCCACGACGCTGAGGGGAACCCTCGAGTGCGGGCGTCTTGTTCTTCTCGACCTTGTCCTGCCGGCCCTTACGGACCAGCTGCTGGATCGTAGGCACTACTTCTCCGGTTTCTGTGTGCCGAATGGTGAAGCTAACCTGGAACGTCGCCGACCCACGCGGTCGGGTGTGTCGAATCCCGCGGACTCCCGCCGCGAGGCAGAAAGAAGCGCAGATTGCGGTGGCCGGTAACAGCTCGCGATGCGGTTGATGGCACGCACGAGAGCCAGGGCACACCCCAGGCACAAGGTCTGAGCGTACCTATCGCATTCGCTGCGGTCAAAACAAATGGGTGCCGCCCGCATGGTTATGCGGAGCATGTCAAGGCCCCAGGCCGTTCAGCCAGCCATTCAACCGGCCGTTCGGCCGACGGTTCAACCGGCCGTTCAGCCCGCTGTTCAGCCCGCCGTTCAGCCCGCCGCGATGGACACCACCGTCAGCAACACCAGGACGAGTGCCCAGCCCGCCGTGGACAACCATCCGAGCACCAGCCCGGTCAGCGCGAGCCCGTCCCCCAGCTCGCCCCGGCTGCGGATCTCGGCCCGCGCCACGTGCCCCAGCACGACGGCCGGGATCCCGGTCAGCCCCATCGTCGGCACACACAGCAGACCGCACACGCCCGCCGCGACCGCCTTCCCGTTCGTCGCGGGCCGCGGCACCGGCAGGAACGTCCGCGGCACGGGCACAACACCGGCCGACTGCGGCACGGGCCCCTGCGGCAGGTCCGCGACGAGCAGCGCCAGCTCCCCCACGGTCCGGGCCCCGTACGCCCGCGCCACCCGCTTCTCGAACTCGTCCCGCTCCATCCGCCCCTCGCCGAACCCGGCTCTGAGCACGTCCACGGCCCGCTCCCGGTCGGCGTGGGAGGCGAGCATGGACGGTGGGCCGGCGCCCTGCCAGGGGTGCCAGGAGGGATAGGGCGGCTGCGACACGGAGTACCTCCCCGGGAACCCGAGTCCTTCCATGATGCGCCGAGGGGACGCTTCCGGCATCGGTGTGCCCGGGGCGAGGCACCGCACGTCAGCCACGCGGCCGAATGTCGCCCGTTTCTCCCATGGTCATTTCAAGTACGTTGACGCCTGTACGACGACGCCTGTAGAGGGCAGGCATCGGCACGGGTGAACGCGGGGGCGGCGGGATGACCGGGGGGCAGACACGCGCGTGGGACGACGACGGCGTCCCCTTCCTCGCCCGGCTGGAGCGGGAGGACCGCGCCGCCCTGCTCGCCATCGGCCGCCCCCTCGGCTACCGGGCCCGGGGCGTCATCCTGCACCAGGACGAGCCCTCGGCCCATGTCCTGCTCCTCCTGCACGGCTGGACCAAGGTCACGGCGATCGCCGCCAACGGCTACGAGGCGCTGCTCGCCCTGCGCGGCCCCGGCGACATCATCGGCGAGGGCGCGGCCCTCAGCGGCCGCGGCCGCTCTGCGACGGTGACGGCCCTGGAGCCGGTCGAGGCGGTCGTCATCGACCAGAACCGTTTCACCACGTTCGTCTCGGACCACGCCCGGGTGGCACTGCACCTGCTGAGCCTGTCCACGGACCGGCAGCGGTCGACCGACCGCCGCCGGCTGGAATGGGCCGCGCTGACCGTGCGCGAGCGGCTGGCCGTCCTGCTGCTCGAACTGGTGCGCACGCACGGCAGCCGGACGGACGAGGGCGTCGAGCTCACCATCGGGCTCAGCCAGCAGGAGTTCGCCGGTTCCGTGGGCTCCTCCCGCGAGGCGGTGGCCCGGCTCCTCAAGGAGCTGCGGGACCGGCAGGTCGTCGCCACCCGGCGCCGCCGCATCGTCGTACTCCGCCCCGACGTACTGCGCCGCATAGCGGGCGAAGCCTCCGCCTGACGCACATGGCCGGCGAAGCCTCCGCCTGACGCACATCCCCGCCCGCCGTTCCATGCACACGGTCACATTCCGTCCGTGTCATCGGCCCTCCGGCGCCCGCCCGCGACCCGCCATCGTGCTGGACGACGGACACCGACGTGCGAGAGGCAGCCATGACCGACCCCGTGTACCGCACGATCCTCCTCTTCGACATCGAGCAGTACGGATCGCGCGACGACGTGGAACAGGCGTTCCTGCGACGCGTCCTGTACGACGTCGTCGACACGACCCTGCTCGACGCCGCCGTCGACGAGACGGCCCGGCTGCGCGCCGACCGCGGCGACTCCGTCATGGAGCTGATCGACACCGCGGTCCCCGTACCCGCCCTGATCAAGACACTTCTGACCGAGACCCCCGCCCTCCTCCACAACAAGAACCGCCTCCTGGCGACCAGCGCCCGTATGCGGCTGCGCATCGTCCTGTCCTCGGGCTACGTCGCCGTCGACGAACTCGACGGCTGGGTCGGCTCCGACCTCAACCACGCGGTCCGCCTGCTGAACTCCGACCCCCTGCGCGACGCCCTGAAGCAGCGCGAGTCCGACTGCGTGCTGTGCGTGTCGGAAGGGATCTACCAGGGAGTGGTACGGCACGGCCCGCTGGGCGTGCGGCCGGAGGAGTTCCACCGGGTGACCGTGGGGACGAAGGAGGGGCCCACGGTGGCCTGGGTGCACGGGGAGCCGGGCAGCACGCCGAGCTCGTCCGAAGCCCCCGCCGACGCCTCAGGCCAGGACGCGCCAGCCCCCCAGCGCTCCGACGTCCGCGTCTACGGCGATCAGTACGGTCAGGCGGGCGGCACACTCCACGGCGGCCAGCACTTCGACTTCACCGGCCGGGCCCGGGACGAGCGCCGATGAGCCAGGAGGAAGCGGCGGCCGACGCGACGCATCCGGCCGAAGCGCAGGACGGCGAGAAGAAGCAGCGGGACGAGGCGGCCGAGGAACAGCCGAGGCAGGAGGCGTGGGCCGCGCGCCGGGACCTGATCGCGCACGCCCCGGACTTCGTCTCCACTCTCGTCGCCCGGGACCAGTTCGGTCAGACAGGCGGCACGCACCACGGCGACCAGCACTTCCACTTCGGAGGCCGGGCAGAGGCACGTCGCACGCTGTCCGGGCCGATTCCACCGTCGGAGGTCGAGGAGCTGGAGGGCGTCTTCCGTGGCTGCCAGAGCTTTGACGAGGCCCTGAAGCGCCTGCGGGACGACAGGCTCGTCATCCTGTCCGGCGGACGCGAGACAGGCCGTCGTACCGCCGCGCTGATGCTGCTGCACCGGTCGGGCGCCGGGCGGTTGCGCTCCCTCGATCCCCCCGCGTCGTTCCCGGAGCTGGCCGACCAGGTGGACGCCTCGGCCGGCTACGTCCTGTGCGATTTGCCCGTCACCCGGAAGCGTCTCCTGCGCGAGGCCCAACTGCACTCTCTTCGAGAGCGGTTGGAGCGCGCTCAGGCCCGTCTGGTGATCACCGTCGAGCCCTCGGCGGCGCTGGGCGACCTGCCCTCCGTACGGTGGGAGCCGCCGTCGGCCGAGGACCTGCTGCACGCCCATGTCACGCCGGCGACCGGTGAGTCCGCCTGGCCGGAACTGTGCGGACTCACAGCGGTGAAGGAGTTCCTCACCCGGCATCACCGGCCCGAGGCGATCAGGCGGTTCGCGCTGGAGCTCGTCGCGCACCAGCGCGGCGAGATCGACGAGGCACGGCTCGCCGCCTTCGGCGAGACGGCCGTGGCGACCCAGGTGACCCGCTGGCTCACCGAGGAGAAGCCCGAACTGCGCGACAAGGCGTTTCTCGTCTCCCTCGCCGTCTTCGACAAGGCGCCGTACGCGGTGACGGCCGAGCTCGCCGACGGCCTCTTCGTACGCCTGCACGACATCCAGGATCCGAACATCCGGCCGTCCATCCCCGTCTTCGGCAGCTCCCGCGAGGAGCGGCTCCGGCTCGCGCACGCCGACGGCTATGCGACCGCGGAGGTCACCGAGTGGGGTTCCCTGGAGGGCAGGTTCTGCGCCGCGTTCCGGGACGAGCGGACGGCTCCGATGCTGCTGGAGGAGGTGTGGAACCTCCATCCGTCCGCCCGCCCTGCCTTCGCGGAGTGGATCCGCAAGCTGGCCGACGACCGCCGCCCTCTGGTGCGGACCCGGGCGGCGTCGGCCGCCGCGCTGCTGGCCAAGGCCGATCTGTCGTCCGCCATGGCCCACCTCATCGAGCCATGGGCGGACGGCCGTAAGCCGCATGCCTGGCTGACCGCGGCCAACGCCCTCACCATGACCCAGCTGCTGGACGTGCCGGCCGTCTCCCGGATCCTGCACGACTGGTGCGTCGGGGACGTGGAGAGCCGTCGCTGGACGGCCATCCGTGCCTACGGCCTCCTGGGGCCGGTGCACCACGAGGAGACCCTGGCGGCACTCGTGGACGCCATGCACCGGCCGCCGCCCGACGAGGCCGGGAGCGTCCAGGAGGACGGGGAGCCATCGGAGGAGGCCCGGCAGCTCGCCGACGCCCTCGAACTCCTCCTCCTCGCCGTACGGGACCCGGTACTGGCCGCCCTGACCGAACTCCGCCGCACCGACCGCGTCCGCCCGCACGCCCTGCTCGCCTTCCTCCAGGCCTGCCGGCAGACGAAGGACGACGACAGCGACCGTCCGCCCGTCCTCGCCTGGTACGCGCGGTCCGCGGCAGCCGAGGACCCGACGGCCGCCCGGCAGCTGGCCGCGTACTGGGACGGGCTGCTCACCGACCGGACGCACAACCCGAAGGCCCTCGGCGTCCTGCGCGGCTGGGTGCGCCATGCCGACGACGACCCGGAGACCGAGTCGGCCCTCGCCTCGCTGCTCGGCGCCCTCGTCGCCACGCCCACCAACCGGCGGCGCGTCAGCCATCTGCTGGGCACGGTCCGCGACTCCAGGGGAGCCGTCACACCGGCCGCTGACCGGCTGCGCAAGCGCCTCGCCCTCGACTGACCCGCCTACGGAGGCCGACCATGGACCACGACACCGATCCCGTCCGCACCGTC
This sequence comes from Streptomyces sp. NPDC050546, assembly GCF_044457425.1. Classification (NCBI taxonomy): domain Bacteria; kingdom Bacillati; phylum Actinomycetota; class Actinomycetes; order Kitasatosporales; family Streptomycetaceae; genus Streptomyces; species Streptomyces sp. NPDC050546. The sequence goes on along the minus strand of NZ_JBITGX010000004.1, from coordinate 300,989 downwards.
TGGCAGCTGCCGCGCTTCCACCTCGGCGGCCGCCGCTTCACGGGCCGCATCGACCACGCCCTGGTGTGTGTGACCCGAAAGGGCGCGTACGAGACCTTCCCGCCGCCCGACCGTCCCGCGTCGATGCGGCGGTACGTCGCCGTGTACGAGGTGGACACGGACCCGCACGCCTTCCAGCTGGACGTGCTCCTGCCCAGCCTGGTCGACAGCTTCGAGTTCGAGGTCACGGCCGACGTCGGCTGGCGGGTCAGCCACCCGGCGCTCTTCGTCCGCAGCCAGGAGCGGGACGTACCCGGCCTGCTCACCCGGGAGCTGCTGCCGCTGATGCGGGACGCCGGCCGCCATCACCCGATCGACGCGAGCGCGGAGGCGGAGCGGGCCGTACAGCGGGCGGTGCGGGAGGCGACCTCGCTCGGCCGCGCCCAGGGCCTGCACGTCACCTGCTCGATACGCCTGCGCCGCGACGCCACCGAGCGATCCCACCAGGACCGTCTGCGGACCGCCCGGCACGAGGTGGAGGCCGCGAAGCCGGAGCACGAGGCGACCCGGCTCCGCGACACCTACGATGCCGAGCGCAGGGCCGAGCAGATCAGGTTCTACGAACTCACCCTGGCCAGGGGCGGTACCGCCGCGCTCGCCCTGCACCTGGCGGCGCACCCGGAGGAGACCCGGCTCGTCCTGGAGCATCTCCAGTCGGGCCAGAACAGGCTGCTGGACACCCAGGTGAACCTGATCAACCAGGCCTTGGACAGCAAGCAGCTGGAGGGCTACCAGCTCGACGAGCCCCACAAGCTCATCGCCGAGCGGATGAAGGTCATCCTGCGGACCACGGACCCGTCCGCCCCGCCCGAGGACGATCCGGAGTCGGGCACATGACCTCGTCGGACGATTCCGGCGTGCGGGCGGGCGTCCAGCTGCTCGCCGATCTCCGCGGCGAGATCGCCCGCGCCGACGCCAAGGCCACCGTGCTCGTCGGCGCCCTGGGCATCTCTGGGGGCATGCTCGCCGCGCTCCTGGCCGACCGCGACTGGACTCCCGGCCGGCTTCCCGCGCCCGCGGCCGTGCTGTGGTGGGCCGGGGCGACGTCCCTGGTCGTCGCGCTGTTCGCCCTCCTGCTCGCGGTCGTGCCCCGCTACCGGAGCAGCCGCTGGACGCCCGGCAGCCCGCTCACCTACTTCGGCGACGTACGACGGGCCGCAGCCGAGGGGCGGCTCACCACGGCCCTGGCGGACACCGGCCGCGACCCCGCTCGTGGCCTGCTGCTCGCTCTCGCCGAGACGAGCGGCATCGCCGCCCGCAAGCACTTCTGGATCCGGACCGGACTGGTCTCGTTCGGCTGCTCGGCGGTCCTGCTGCCCGGATCGATGCTCCTCGCCTGAACCACGCCGCTCTGTCCCCCGCACGGGAAGGAAGGCCCATGCCCATGTCCGCACCGGTCCCCGACGACGACCTCCCCCGCCGCCCCGGCCGGATCCACATAGCCGCCCGCCGGCGCGGGGCGGACCTCACCGCCCTTGGCGCGCTGGCGCTGCACCTCCCCCACGTCACCGCCAGCCTGGCCGTCGTCTTCGTCCTGTCCTACGCCCTGGGCCACCTCAGCGAGCTGCCCTGGTGGCTTCTCTTCGGCTGCTGGGTCCTGAGCGGAGCCCTGGTCTTCCACCGGCCGTGCGAACGGCTCCTGGCCCGTTGGCTGTTCGGCCTGCGCTACCCCACACCGGAGGAGGACAGGCGGCTGCGGCCCGTCTGGCGCGAGGTGACCGCCCGGGCCGGAGTGGACGCGAGCGCCTATCAACTCTGGATGGAGGAGAGCGACGAGATCAACGCCCTGGCGGCGGCCGGTCATATCGTCGGCGTGACCCGTCACTCGCTGCGGACGCTGACACCCGGCCAGCTCGCCGGGGTCCTCGCCCACGAACTCGGGCATCACACGCGGGGACACGCGTGGGCCTCGCTGCTGTCCCTCTGGTACGCGCTGCCCGCCCGGCTCGCCTGGCGGCTGCTGCTCCTGCTGTGCACCCGGCTGGGCCGGCTCCCGACGGGTGCGGCCGCCGTGCTGATCGGCGTGGCCGGGGCCGTTCTCATCGCGCTGGCGACCGCCACGTACGGGCTGATCTTCCTGCCGTTGGCGACGCCCTATCTGGTGGCCGCGGTCGCCCGGCGGTCCGAGCTGCGGGCCGACGAGCACGCGGCGGGGCTCGGCTTCGCGCCCCAGCTCATGGCCGTACTGCACCAGGAGCGCGAACGGGAGGCCACGGCCACCGCCCCGGGCCTCGCCTTCGCGAAAGGCGGGATGATCACGCGGCTGCTCGACTCGCACCCCGATGTGCACACCCGGCTCCACCGCTTGCAGGCCCATCTGGACAGCCGGCGCTGACACGCCGAAGGGCGGCCACCCCAAGGTGACCGCCCTCCGGTTCAAGCGACTCGCTTACTGGTTGTACGGACCGTAGTCGTAGTCCTCCAGCGGAACGGCCTGGCCGGAGCCCGTGCCGAACGGCGAGTAGTCGATGTCGTCGTAGCCGACGGCCGAGTACATCGCGGCCTTGGCCTCCTCGGTCGGCTCGACCCGGATGTTGCGGTAGCGGGACAGACCCGTACCGGCCGGGATGAGCTTACCGATGATGACGTTCTCCTTGAGGCCGATGAGGCTGTCGGACTTGGCGTTGATCGCCGCGTCCGTCAGGACTCGGGTCGTCTCCTGGAAGGAGGCGGCCGACAGCCAGGATTCCGTCGCCAGCGAGGCCTTGGTGATACCCATCAGCTGCGGACGACCGGAGGCCGGGTGACCGCCCTCCTGGACCACACGACGGTTCTCGGTCTCGAACTTCGAGCGCTCGACCAGCTCGCCGGGCAGCAGCTCGGCGTCGCCGGACTCGATGATCGTCACACGGCGGAGCATCTGCCGGATGATGATCTCGATGTGCTTGTCGTGGATCGACACACCCTGCGAGTTGTAGACCTTCTGGACCTCGCCGACCAGGTGGACCTGGACGGCACGCTGACCCAGGATGCGCAGCACGTCGTGCGGGTTGGTGGCACCCACGGTGAGCTTCTGGCCCACCTCGACGTGCTCGCCCTCGCTGACCAGGAGACGGGCACGCTTCGAGATCGGGAACGCCGTCTCGTCGCTGCCGTCGTCCGGGGTGACGACGAGCTTCTTGGTCTTCTCGGTCTCCTCGATCCGGACGCGGCCGGAGGCCTCGGAGATCGGGGCGACACCCTTCGGGGTACGGGCCTCGAAGAGCTCGACGACACGCGGCAGACCCTGGGTGATGTCGTCACCGGCCACACCACCGGTGTGGAAGGTACGCATCGTCAGCTGGGTGCCGGGCTCACCGATGGACTGGGCGGCGATGATGCCGACCGCCTCACCGATGTCGACCAGCTTGCCGGTGGCCAGCGAACGGCCGTAGCACATGGCACAGGTGCCGACGTGCGACTCGCAGGTCAGGATCGAGCGGGTCTTGACCTCCTCGACACCGTGGTGCACGAGCTGGTCGATGAGCACGTCGCCCAGGTCCACGTTGGCCGGCGCGATCACCTTGCCGTCGATGACGACGTCCTGGGCGAGCATGCGGGCGTAGACGCTGGTCTCGACGTCCTCGGCCTTGCGCAGGACACCGGCCTCGTCCTTCGAGGCGATCCGCAGCTTCAGACCGCGCTCGGTGCCGCAGTCCTCCTCGCGGATGATGACGTCCTGGGAGACGTCGACCAGACGACGGGTGAGGTAACCCGAGTCGGCGGTACGCAGAGCGGTGTCCGCCAGACCCTTACGGGCACCGTGCGTGGAGATGAAGTACTCCAGCACGGACAGGCCCTCACGGAACGACGCCTTGATCGGACGCGGGATCGTCTCGTTCTTCGCGTTCGACACCAGACCACGCATACCGGCGATCTGACGCATCTGCATCATGTTGCCTCGTGCACCCGAGTTCACCATCATGAAGATCGGGTTGGTCTTCGGGAAGTTGTCGTTCATCGCCTCGGCGACCTCGTTGGTCGCCTTGGTCCAGATCGCGATGAGCTCCTGCGTGCGCTCGTCCTTGGTGATCAGACCGCGCTCGTACTGCTTCTGGACCTTCTCGTCCTGCGCCTCGTAGCCGCGGACGATCTCCTTCTTCGCCTCGGGAACGACGACGTCGGAGATGGCCACGGTGACGCCGGAGCGGGTCGCCCAGTAGAAGCCGGCCGCCTTCAGGTTGTCGAGCGTCGCCGCCACGATGACCTTGGGGTAGCGCTCGGCGAGGTCGTTGACGATCTCGGAGAGCTGCTTCTTGCCGACCTCGTAGTCGACGAACGGGTAGTCCTCGGGCAGCAGCTCGTTGAAGAGCGCGCGGCCCAGGGTGGTGTTCAGCCGGAAGCTGTCACCCTGCTGCCACTCGGGCTCGCCCTCCTCACGCGCCGGCGGCATCCAGCCACGCGGCGGGATGGTGCCGACCGGGAAGCGGACGTCGATCTTCGACTGGAGCGACAGCTCGCCCGCGTCGAAGGCCATGATCGCCTCGGCGACCGAGGCGAAGGAACGGCCCTCGCCCTTGAGGTCGCGCATCTCGCCGTCGGTGGTGAGGAAGAACAGACCGAGGACCATGTCCTGGGTCGGCATCGTCACCGGACGGCCGTCGGCGGGCTTGAGGATGTTGTTCGAGGACAGCATCAGGATGCGGGCCTCGGCCTGCGCCTCCGCGGAGAGCGGCAGGTGCACGGCCATCTGGTCACCGTCGAAGTCCGCGTTGAACGCGGTGCAGACGAGCGGGTGGATCTGAATGGCCTTGCCCTCGACCAGCTGCGGCTCGAAGGCCTGGATGCCGAGGCGGTGCAGCGTGGGCGCACGGTTCAGCAGAACCGGGTGCTCCGCGATGACCTCTTCCAGCACGTCGTACACGACCGTGCGGCCGCGCTCGACCATGCGCTTGGCGCTCTTGATGTTCTGCGCGTGGTTCAGGTCGACCAGACGCTTCATCACGAACGGCTTGAAGAGCTCCAGCGCCATCGCCTTCGGCAGACCGCACTGGTGCAGCTTCAGCTGCGGACCGACGACGATCACGGAACGCGCGGAGTAGTCCACACGCTTACCGAGCAGGTTCTGACGGAAGCGGCCCTGCTTACCCTTCAGCATGTCGCTGAGGGACTTCAGCGGGCGGTTGCCGGGACCGGTGACCGGACGGCCACGACGGCCGTTGTCGAACAGCGCGTCGACGGCCTCCTGGAGCATGCGCTTCTCGTTGTTCACGATGATCTCGGGCGCACCGAGGTCGAGAAGGCGCTTCAGTCGGTTGTTCCGGTTGATCACACGGCGGTACAGGTCGTTCAGGTCGGAGGTCGCGAAGCGGCCACCGTCCAGCTGCACCATCGGGCGAAGGTCCGGCGGGATGACCGGCACGCAGTCGAGCACCATGCCCTTGGGGCTGTTGCTGGTCTGCAGGAACGCGGAGACGACCTTCAGGCGCTTGAGCGCACGGGTCTTCTTCTGGCCCTTGCCGGTGCGGATGATCTCGCGGAGCTTCTCGGCCTCCTCGTCGAGGTCGAAGGACTCCAGGCGCTTCTGCAGCGCCGCGGCACCCATCGAGCCGTCGAAGTACGTGCCGAAGCGGTCACGCAGCTCGCGGTAGAGCAGCTCGTCGCCCTCGAGGTCCTGGACCTTGAGGTTCTTGAAGCGGTTCCACACCTCGTCGAGACGGTCGATCTCGCGCTGCGCACGGTCGCGCAGCTGCTTCATCTCGCGCTCGGCACCCTCGCGCACCTTGCGGCGCACGTCGGCCTTGGCGCCCTCGGCCTCCAGCTCGGCCAGGTCGGTCTCGAGCTTCTTGGCCCGGGCCTCCAGGTCGGCGTCGCGGCGCTGCTCGACCTGCTGGCGCTCGACGGAGACGTGGGCCTCCAGCGAGGGCAGGTCGCGCGTACGGCGCTCCTCGTCGACGTACGTGATCATGTACGCCGCGAAGTAGATGACCTTCTCCAGGTCCTTCGGGGCGAGGTCGAGCAGGTAGCCCAGACGCGACGGGACGCCCTTGAAGTACCAGATGTGCGTGACGGGCGCGGCCAGCTCGATGTGGCCCATCCGCTCACGACGCACCTTGGCGCGGGTGACCTCGACGCCACAGCGCTCACAGATGATGCCCTTGAAGCGGACGCGCTTGTACTTGCCGCAGTAGCACTCCCAGTCCCGGGTCGGACCGAAGATCTTCTCGCAGAAGAGTCCGTCCTTCTCGGGCTTGAGGGTGCGGTAGTTGATGGTCTCGGGCTTCTTGACCTCGCCGTGGCTCCACTGACGGATGTCGTCAGCGGTAGCCAGACCGATCCGGAGCTCGTCGAAGAAGTTGACGTCGAGCACTATGCGTCAATCCCTCTCAGGGTTGTAAGTCATGGGGTCTGATACGGGGGTCCTGGGGCCGGAGGCCTTCATGACGAAGGCCTCCGAACTCCCGTCAGACCTCTTCGACGCTGCTCGGCTCGCGCCGGGACAGGTCGATGCCAAGCTCCTCCGCAGCGCGGAAGACGTCCTCGTCGGTGTCGCGCATCTCGATGGACATGCCGTCCGAGGACAGCACCTCCACGTTGAGGCACAGGGACTGCATCTCCTTGATGAGCACCTTGAAGGACTCGGGGATGCCGGGCTCGGGAATGTTCTCGCCCTTGACGATGGCCTCGTAGACCTTCACGCGGCCGGTGACGTCGTCGGACTTGATGGTCAGCAGCTCCTGGAGGGCGTACGCGGCGCCGTAAGCCTCCAGCGCCCACACCTCCATCTCACCGAAGCGCTGGCCACCGAACTGGGCCTTACCACCCAGCGGCTGCTGGGTGATCATCGAGTACGGACCGGTCGAACGGGCGTGGAGCTTGTCGTCGACCAGGTGGTGCAGCTTCAGGATGTACATGTAGCCGACCGAGATCGGCTCCGGGAACGGCTCGCCGGAACGGCCGTCGAACAGCGGCGCCTTACCGGTCGGGAGCACCATGCGCTCGCCGTCGCGGTTCGGGATCGTGTGGTTCAGCAGACCCGCCAGCTCGTCCTCACGCGCACCGTCGAAGACGGGGGTGGCGACGTTGGTGCCGGGCTCGACCTTGTCGGCCTCGATGGCCTGGAGGCGCTGCGCCCAGTCGTCCGCGAGACCGGAGACGTCCCAGCCGCGGCTGGCGAGCCAGCCGAGGTGGATCTCCAGGACCTGACCCGGGTTCATTCGGGACGGCACACCGAGCGGGTTGAGGATGATGTCGACCGGGGTGCCGTCCTCCAGGAACGGCATGTCCTCGATCGGCAGGATCTTCGAGATGACGCCCTTGTTGCCGTGGCGGCCGGCGAGCTTGTCACCGTCGGTGATCTTGCGCTTCTGTGCGACGTAGACGCGCACCAGCTGGTTCACACCGGGGGGAAGCTCGTCGCCCTCCTCGCGGTCGAAGACGCGGACGCCGATGACCTTGCCGGTCTCGCCGTGCGGCACCTTCAGCGAGGTGTCACGGACCTCACGGGCCTTCTCACCGAAGATCGCGCGCAGCAGGCGCTCCTCGGGCGTCAGCTCGGTCTCACCCTTGGGCGTGACCTTGCCGACGAGGATGTCACCGGCGATGACCTCGGCACCGATACGGATGATGCCGCGCTCGTCGAGGTCGGCGAGGACCTCCTCGGAGACGTTCGGGATGTCCCGGGTGATCTCCTCGGGGCCGAGCTTGGTGTCACGGGCGTCGACCTCGTGCTCCTCGATGTGGATCGAGGAGAGGACGTCGTCCTGCACGAGGCGCTGCGACAGGATGATCGCGTCCTCGTAGTTGTGACCCTCCCACGGCATGAACGCCACGAGCAGGTTCTTGCCCAGCGCCATCTCGCCGTGCTGGGTGGCCGGACCGTCGGCGAGGATCTGGCCCTCGATGATCCGGTCGCCCTCGTTGACGATGACCTTCTGGTTGACCGAGGTGCCCTGGTTGGAACGGGCGAACTTGGCCAGGCGGTACGTGATGTACGTGCCGTCGTCGTTGGCGGTGGTGATGTAGTCCGCGGAGACCTCCTGGACCACACCCGGCTTCTCGGCCTTGACCACGTCGCCGGCGTCGGCGGCGGAGCGGTACTCCATGCCGGTGCCGACGAGCGGGGCCTCGGACTTAATCAGCGGCACGGCCTGACGCATCATGTTCGCGCCCATGAGGGCACGGTTGGCGTCGTCGTGCTCGAGGAAGGGGATCATGGCGGTCGCGACCGACACCATCTGGCGCGGCGAGACGTCCATGTAGTCCACGTCTTCACCGGTGACGTAGTCGACCTCGCCACCCTTACGGCGGACGAGCACACGGGCCTCGGCGAAGCGGAGGTCGTCCGTCAGCGGCGCGTTGGCCTGCGCGATGACGAAGCGGTCCTCCTCGTCGGCGGTCAGGTAGTCGACGTCGTCGGTGACCTGGCCCTCGAAGACCTTGCGGTACGGGGTCTCGACGAAACCGAACGCGTTGACCCGGCCGTAGGAGGCGAGCGAGCCGATCAGACCGATGTTCGGGCCTTCGGGCGTCTCGATCGGGCACATGCGGCCGTAGTGCGAGGGGTGCACGTCACGGACCTCGAAGCCGGCCCGCTCACGGGACAGACCACCGGGACCCAGAGCCGAGAGACGACGCTTGTGCGTCAGACCCGACAGCGGGTTGTTCTGGTCCATGAACTGCGACAGCTGGCTGGTGCCGAAGAACTCCTTGATGGAGGCGACGACCGGCCGGATGTTGATCAGGGTCTGCGGCGTGATCGCCTCGACGTCCTGGGTCGTCATCCGCTCGCGGACGACACGCTCCATACGCGCCAGACCCGTACGGACCTGGTTCTGGATGAGCTCGCCGACGCTGCGCAGACGGCGGTTGCCGAAGTGGTCGATGTCGTCGGTCTCGACGACGATCGAGGTACCGCTGTCGCCGACCGTCTCGGTCTCGCCCGCGTGCAGCTTCACCAGGTACTTGATCGTCGAGATGACGTCCTCGACGGTCAGGATGCCGGCGTCGAGCGGAGCGTCCGCGCCCAGCTTCTTGTTGACCTTGTAGCGGCCGACCTTGGCGAGGTCGTAGCGCTTGGGGTTGAAGTACAGGTTCTCAAGGAGCGTCTGCGCGGCCTCACGCGTGGGGGGCTCGCCCGGACGCAGCTTGCGGTAGATGTCGAGCAGCGCGTCGTCCTGGCCCTGGGTGTGGTCCTTCTCCAGGGTGGCGCGCATGGACTCGTACTCGCCGAACTCCTCCAGGATCTGCTCGGTCGTCCAACCGAGAGCCTTGAGCAGAACGGTGACGGACTGCTTGCGCTTGCGGTCGATGCGGACACCGACCATGTCGCGCTTGTCGATCTCCAGCTCCAGCCAGGCACCGCGGGACGGGATGACCTTGGCGGAGAAGATGTCCTTGTCGGACGTCTTGTCGATCGAGGAGTCGAAGTAGACACCGGGCGAACGGACCAGCTGCGACACCACGACACGCTCGGTGCCGTTGATGACGAAGGTGCCCTTGTTCGTCATGAGCGGGAAGTCGCCCATGAAGACGGTCTGGGACTTGATCTCGCCGGTCTCGTTGTTGGTGAACTCGGCGGTGACGAAGAGCGGAGCCGCGTACGTGAAGTCGCGCTCCTTGCACTCGTCGATCGAGTTCTTCGGCGGCTCGAAGCGGTGGTCACGGAAGGTCAGCGACATCGACCCGCTGAAGTCCTCGATCGGGGAGATCTCCTCGAAGATCTCCTCCAGACCGGACTTGGTGGGGACGTCCTGACCGCTGTCCAGAGCCTCCTCGACCCGACTCTGCCAAGCGGTGTTGCCGAGCAGCCAGTCGAAGCTCTCGGTCTGCAGCGCGAGCAGGTTCGGAACCTCGAGAGGCTCCTTGATCTTTGCAAAAGAGATGCGCAGCGGGGCAGTGCTGGCGGCGTTGTTCGTATTCGCGGTCGAGGCGTTGCGCGAGGCGGCCAAGAGGGGGTCCTTCCGAGGGCTCGGACTCACTACGCGCGTACCGGCCCCTCTCCCGTACACAGAGACAAGCCGAGTCGGTCCGGCCAAAAGGCCAGGTCAGACAGGTCTTGTCATCGATGCTCGAGTGAGGGCAGACCCCTGGTGACGGGCAGGGGACAGCTAACAGGCAGCGCAAAGGGTCAGTGTAGCCACTTGGCACACTGATGTCCAGTCCGGGTTTTCACGCCCGTGTTGACCCTCGTTGTTCCACTCCTGCGACAAGGCGCTGCCCTCAACGCACGTTGATACTGCCCTCTTCGTCGTCGATCCATGCCTCGGATACGGATCCTTGTGACGACGCGTCCTGAGAATTGCGCGCTGCGTGCGGTTCGTCAAGGCCCCCCTGCCCGAACCGGGGCTGCCCGGAGACACGACGAAGATCACCATACCCCCCGTCACTGAGGGTGCAAGGCAACCGTGGCCGGACCCCGGGAACGCCGAAGAGCGACCACCCGGATGGATGATCGCTCTTCCGCGCTTACGCGTTACACGTCCAGCCGGACGTGTCGTGGATCCTGTCGGATCCGAGGGGTCTTACTTGACCTCGACGGAGGCGCCGGCGCCCTTGAGGGACTCGGCGGCCTTCTCGGCGGCGTCCTTGGCGACCTTCTCGAGGACGGGCTTCGGGGCGCCGTCCACGAGGTCCTTGGCCTCCTTCAGACCCAGGGAGGTCAGCTCACGCACGACCTTGATGACCTGGATCTTCTTGTCGCCGGCACCGGTGAGGATGACGTCGAACTCGTCCTGCTCCTCGGCGGCCTCGGCGGCGGCGCCACCAGCGGCACCACCGGCGACGACGACCGGCGCGGCAGCGGCGGCGGTGACGTCGAACTTCTCCTCGAAGGCCTTCACGAACTCGGAGAGCTCGATGAGGGTCATCTCTTCGAACTGGGCGAGCAGGTCGTCCTGGCTGAGCTTCGCCATGATGGCGGTCCTTCCACTAAATCGGCAGGTGCCGGATGTACATGTGAGGCGGGCGTACGTCTGGCCCGCGACGGTCTCCGCGTTCAGGCAGCGGGGACCGGGATGCGAGCCGAGTTACTCGGCACCGCCCTGCTCGTCCTGCTTGGCACGGAGCGCGTCCACGGTGCGGACGAGCTTCGACGGCAGCGCCTGGAAGACGGAAGCAGCCTGGGACTGCTTGCCCTTCATGGCACCGGCCAGCTTGGAGAGCAGAACCTCGCGGGACTCGAGGTCCGCAAGCTTCTTGATGTCGTCGGCGGACAGCGCCTTGCCGTCAAGGACACCGCCCTTGATGACGAGGTTGGGGTTGTCCTTGGCGAAGTCACGGAGACCCTTCGCCGCCTCGACCGGGTCACCGGTCACGAAGGCGACGGCCGACGAACCCGTGAAGAGGTCGTCGATCGTGTTGATCCCGGCCTCATTGGCCGCAATCTTGGTCAGCGTGTTCTTCGCCACACGGTAGTTAGCGTTCTCACCGAGTGAACGACGCAGCTGCTGCAGCTGCGCCACGGTGAGACCGGTGTACGCGGTGACGACGGCACCGTTGGAGTTGCGGAACTTGTCCCGCATCTCCTCGACGGCATCGACCTTGTCAGGCCTCGCCATGAGCCTCGGCCTCCTTCCGGGTGATTCGGACCGCGCGGACCCGAAGGAGGACTGGGGAAAACGAAACGCCCCGGCGCAAGCGCACGGGGCGTAGCTCGACCGGTTCTCAGTCCGCACGAGGCGGCGAAATCCAGGAGCTCTTCCAGTGTCACCTGCGCGGGTCGTCCGCCGTTCAGCGGATCCTTCGGCCACCACGCCCTCTTCCGAGCACGCGGTAACGACCAGCGGTCTTTGGCTTCTACAGGAGGGTACGGGAACGGATCGCCGTCAAGCAAATCCGCCCGTACGGCTCCGTCGTACGACCGGCGAAGCGGGGCCGGATCAGCCCTGCTCCAGCTCCTTGAACATGCCGGCGAGGTCGGCGACCTCGTTGGCGGGCGGCGCCTTGACGTCCACCGGCTTGTTGTAGTCGAGGAAGGTGATGGTCATGTCGAGCGGGCCCTTGTCGGCATCGCCCTTCATGCGGAACTGCTTGGTGTGGTCGTCACCGTCGATCCACATGTCCATCGTGAGCTTGTCGACGCCGAGCTTCTCGAACTGCTTGATGCTCTTCTCGCGCTGCTTGCGAGTGTCCGCCTTGGCGTCCTTGAGGGAGGCGCGCAGGTCAGCCAGGGTGACCGTGCCCGAGTAGTGGGTCGTCTCGACGCCCTCGACCTTCTCGGAGCCGACCTCCTTCACGTCCTTGGCGCCCGTGAGGAAGGCGGACTGGTCCGCGGGGTTCTGGTCGGCCTGGCTCGTGCTGCTGCCCATCTTGTCGAGATCCTTGCCGGCCTCGGATCCGGACAGGTCGAACTTCATCCAGCGCTTGCCGTCCATCTCCTTGGCCATCTCGGCTCCCCCACCGAGGTACATGGCCTTGTCGACGAGGCGGATCTCCACGGCCTCGGTGGCTCCCTTGTCGGGTGCCGTCATCTTCATGCTCATGGCGATCGTGGGCTTCATGCGCATCGACGCCTCGCCCTTGACCCGGCCCTCGCCCGGGCTCGTGCCACTCAGGCGGTACCGGAGGGACGTGATGTCCTCCGTGTTCTTCGCGGCCTTGGCTACGGCGGCCGCGGGCGTCATCTCCGGCGACTGCTCGGATCCGCAGCCGACCGCGCCGACGGCGAGAAGCAGCGCGCCCAGGCCGGCGGTGGGTATGGATGTCTTCATTGATTCCCCCCAAGGAATGCAGACTTGCTTCACAGCAAGGCCGTGAGCCTACCCCAGGGGGCACAAGTGATCTAACCGAATTCACGGCAACCTCAGGGCTTACCGGCTGTACCGGCCTTCTTCCGCATCAGGTCCTCGAAGTCACCGGTGTCGGACAGCGGGGGCCGCTGGGCCCGGACCCGCACGCCGTAGTCGCGGTAGTGCGCGGTCTGGGTCATCCGGCCCGCGGTCATCCGCGCCTTCTCCACCTTCTTGACCAGAAGGTTCCGCTCGTCGATCCAGATGTCGACGGTCTCGGTGGTGACGCCGGCCTCGGTGAGCTGCTTCTTCAGGCCGTCGTCGGTGACGTCCGCCGTGGCCACGGTGCCGGAGTAATGGGTGGCGGCCCGGCCGCGTATGGTCTCCTCGCCGATCTTCCGGACGTCCCCCGAGGCCAGCAGGAGTTTCACGGACTGGTTGGGCGTGGTGCTGCGCATCTGGTCGCCGAGGTGGGCCCCGGAGCCGCCGGTGAGGGCTTCGAGATCGTCGTACGCGTACCTGATCCAGTGCCTGCCACCGGTCTGCTCGGCGAACTTGTCGCCCATGCGCGCGTAGTACGCGTCGGGCAGGTAGCGGGCCTCCATCGAGGTGGTGCCGAGCTTGCGCATGGTGTCGGCGATCGTGCCGCCGGTGTAGGTGATGGTGAGGGTGCCGGTGATGCCGTCGCTCCAGCCGAGGGCGCCGCCGGCGGTCATGGACATCAGCGAGCCCATGGTCGTCGTGGACTCGACGCGGGCGGACTCGGCCCGTGCGGTGGCCCGTTCGGCGGAGCGCAGGGCCGCCAGGGTGCTGCCGCTCACGGCACGGTCGTCCTTGCCCGGGCGGTCGGAGGAGTCCGAGAAGGTGCAGGCGGCCACCCCCGTCAGCGCGGTCGCCACCGCGAGCACCTGGCCCACGCGGCGCACGGTCGTGCCCTGCATACGTCCCCCCGTTCGCATCCGGTTCCCGCACGTTAACCCAGGCCACCGGCGTACGCACCGGAAAAGGGAACGGGCCCCGCACCTGTGAGAGGTGCGGGGCCCGTGACCGGTTGGGCGAGCCGTCAGGCTCAGACCGCCGCCGGGTCCTCCTCGACGAGGAGGTTGCGGGTGCGGTTCGAGTCCAGCGGAATGCCGGGGCCCATCGTGGTGCTGATGGCGGCCTTCTTGATGTAACGGCCCTTGGCGGCGGACGGCTTCAGACGGAGGATCTCCTCCAGCGCCGCGCCGTAGTTCTCCACCAGCTTGGTGTCGTCGAACGACGTCTTGCCGATGATGAAGTGCAGGTTCGAGTGCTTGTCGACGCGGAACTCGATCTTGCCGCCCTTGATGTCGTTGACAGCCTTGGTGACATCGGGGGTGACGGTGCCGGTCTTCGGGTTCGGCATCAGACCACGCGGGCCGAGCACGCGGCCGAGGCGGCCGACCTTGCCCATGAGGTCCGGGGTGGCGACGACGGCGTCGAAGTCCAGACGGCCCTTCGACACCTCGTCGATCAGCTCGTCGGAGCCGACGATGTCGGCGCCCGCGGCGAGTGCGGCCTCGGCACGGTCACCGGTCGCGAAGACCAGGACCCGGGCGGTCTTACCGGTGCCGTGCGGGAGGTTCACGGTGCCACGGACCATCTGGTCGGCCTTGCGCGGGTCGACACCCAGGCGGAAGGCGACCTCGACGGTGCCGTCGAACTTCGACGTGGAGGTCTCCTTGGCGAGACGGACGGCCTCGAGCGGGGCGTAGAGCTTCTCCCGGTCGATCTTGGCGTCCGCAGCGCGAAGGGACTTGCTGCGCTTGCTCACTACTGCTCCTGTGGATTCTTAGGAGTCGTGGTCCGGGCCGAGCGGGCCCTGCCACTTCTGCTGATGGAGTTGGGGCTCAGTCCTCGACCGTGACGCCCATGGAGCGGGCGGTGCCGGCGATGATCTTCGCGGCGGCGTCCAGGTCGTTGGCGTTGAGGTCGGGCATCTTGGTCGTGGCGATCTCACGGACCTGGTCACGCGTGATCTTCGCGACCTTGGTCTTGTGCGGCTCGCCCGAGCCCTTCTCGATGCCCGCGGCCTTCAGGATCATCTTGGCGGCCGGCGGGGTCTTGGTGATGAAGGTGAAGGAACGGTCCTCGTAGACCGTGATCTCCACCGGGATGACCCAGCCACGCTGCGACTCGGTCGCGGCGTTGTAGGCCTTGCAGAACTCCATGATGTTGACGCCGTGCTGGCCCAGCGCGGGGCCGACCGGCGGAGCCGGGTTGGCCGCACCGGCCTGGATCTGGAGCTTGATGAGCCCCGTGACCTTCTTCTTCTTGGGAGGCATTGCTCTCTCCGGGTCCTAGTGAGAGTTTTCCAGCCTCCGAACCGGATCATCCGGCTGGAGGCATACCGCACAACGATAACGGGTATCCATGTGCGGCCAAAAACCGAGCAGGTCAGGCAGGCTCCAGGAGCCCGTCTGACCTGCTCGGAAGCTGGTGTCCGCTAGTTCTTCTGGATCTGGTCGAAGGAGAGCTCGACCGGCGTCTCGCGGCCGAAGATCTCGACGAGGCCCTTGACCTTCTTCGAGTCCGGGTTGATCTCGTTGATGGTCGCCTGCAGCGTGGCGAACGGGCCGTCGGTGACGGTGACCGAGTCGCCGACCTCGAAGTCCAGCACCTGGACCTCGACCTTGCGGGCCGGAGCCGGCTTGCCCTCGGCCTCGGCGGCCTCGCGGGCGGCCTTCTCCTCGGCCTCGGGGGCGAGCATCTTGACGATCTCGTCCAGGGTCAGCGGGTACGGGTCGTAGGCGTTGCCCACGAAGCCGGTGACGCCGGGGGTGTTGCGGACGACGCCCCAGGACTCGTTCGTCAGGTCCATGCGGACGAGGACGTAGCCGGGGAGCTTGTTCTGCTTGATCGTCTTGCGGTCGCCGTTCTTGATCTGGACGACCTCTTCCTGCGGCACCTCGGCCTGGAAGATGTAGTCCTCGACGTTGAGCGAGACGGCGCGCTGCTCGAGGTTGGTCTTCACGCGGTTCTCGTAGCCGGCGTAGGTGTGGATCACGTACCACTCGCCGGGCAGGACCCGCAGTTCCTCGCGAAGCTTCTCGATCGGGTCACGGTCGTCCTCGGGCTCTTCCTCGAGTTCTTCCGCGGCCTCTTCGCCGTCCTCGGACTCCTCTTCGCCGTCCTCCGACTCCGCTTCGGCGTCGTCGTCCGCGACGGCGTCGGCAGCCTCGACCTCGGCGGAGGTCTCGGTGTCCTCGCTGTCCGCGCCCTCGACGGTGTCGAGCTCGTCCTCGACGGACTCGACAGGCTCGATGGCGTCGTTCACGTTCGGGTCAGACACGGTGGCTGCTTCTTCCTGGATACATAGGGGTGGAACATGCGAAAGGAGCGCCGGGTACCTCGGCGCTCTTCGCGGGCTGCTCAGCCGAACACGTACTTGGCGGCGTTGCTGAGTCCATAGTCAATCACGGTGACCAGGCCGATCATGATGACGACGAAGATGATCACCACGGTCGTGTACGTCGTGAGCTGGTTGCGCGTCGGCCAGACGACCTTGCGCAGCTCCGCGACGATCTGGCGGTAGAAGAGGGCCAGGCGCTTCAGCGGGCCCTTCTTGCCGCGCTTGCCGCCCTTGCGGGCCTTCTTGGACTCCGGCGCCTCATCCTGGGCATCAGGCATGTCGATGGAGCCCACGGCGTCCGTCACTCGTCCTCACCTGATTCCGGGTCGTGGCCGTGCCGCGCCCGGTCTGAGCCGCACGGCGGTGCATTGCTGTACGTACATGCGCACACATCCTGGCGAAGGTGTGTGTAGCAGGGCCGGAGGGACTTGAACCCCCAACCGCTGGTTTTGGAGACCAGTGCTCTACCAATTGAGCTACGACCCTTTGTGTGTTCCCCAACGTACCGCATCCATCCGGATGCGTGGTGTGCACCGAACGGGCGCGGCCTGCTGAAGGCCAACGAGGTGAGAGTGTACGTGCTCCGCGGCCGGTCGTCGAACAGAAAGGGCCCGCAGGAGGCCTCGTTGGCGCAAGATCGCCCCCGGGGCGGGGAGCGGACGGCGGGCCTCAGGCTGAAGATCGCCCAGGCCGGGCGGCCGATCCGTACTGTTGTTCAGGGGTTTGCCCGACGTTGTTCAGTCTGTGAAACCCCCGTGCCGCGAGCGTTTCCGGTCTGAAACGATGGGGCCCATGAGCCCTGCAACCCCTCCCACCGAGCGCCGGGTCTCCGCCCGAGTCGGCGCGATCTCCGAGTCCGCCACCCTCGCCGTGGACGCCAAGGCCAAGGCACTCAAGGCCGCCGGGCGGCCGGTGATCGGCTTCGGCGCCGGTGAGCCCGACTTCCCGACCCCGGACTACATCGTCGAGGCCGCGATCGAGGCCTGCAAGAACCCGAAGTTCCACCGCTACACGCCGGCCGGCGGTCTGCCCGAGCTGAAGGCCGCGATCGCCGCGAAGACGCTGCGCGACTCCGGCTACGAGGTCGACGCCTCGCAGATCCTTGTCACCAACGGTGGCAAGCAGGCCATCTACGAGGCCTTCGCCGCGATCCTGGACCCGGGCGACGAGGTCATCGTGCCCGCGCCGTACTGGACGACGTACCCGGAGTCGATCCGGCTGGCCGGGGGTGTCCCGGTGGAGGTCGTCGCCGACGAGACGACCGGCTACCGGGTGTCCGTGGAGCAGCTGGAGGCGGCCCGTACGGAGAAGACGAAGGTCGTCCTGTTCGTCTCGCCGTCGAACCCGACCGGTGCTGTCTACAGCGAGCAGGAGACCGAGGCCATCGGCCGCTGGGCCGCCGAGCACGGTCTGTGGGTGCTGACCGACGAGATCTACGAGCACCTGGTCTACGGCGACGCCTCCGCCGTGTCGCTGCCGGCCGTGGTGCCCGAGCTGCGCGACAAGTGCGTCGTTGTCAACGGTGTCGCGAAGACGTACGCGATGACCGGCTGGCGGGTCGGGTGGATCATCGGCCCGAAGGACGTGGTCAAGGCCGCGACGAACCTGCAGTCCCACGCCACCTCGAACGTGTCCAACGTGGCGCAGGTGGCCGCGCTGGCCGCCGTCTCCGGTGACCTGGACGCCGTCGCGAAGATGCGTGAGGCGTTCGACCGGCGCCGCAAGACCATCGTGCGGATGCTGAACGAGATCGACGGCGTGGTGTGCCCGGAGCCGGAGGGCGCGTTCTACGCGTACCCGTCGGTGAAGGCGCTGGTCGGCAAGGAGATCCGGGGGCGCCGGCCCAAGGACACGGTCGAGCTGGCCGCGCTGATCCTGGAGGAGTCCGAGGTCGCGGTGGTGCCGGGTGAGGCGTTCGGCACGCCCGGGTATCTGCGGCTGTCGTACGCGCTGGGTGACGAGGATCTCGTCGAGGGCGTGAGCCGGATTCAGAAGCTGCTGGCGGAGGCCAGGGACTGATCCAGCCTGCTCACGTGAGTAGGTTGAAGCGGGCCGTTCCCCTTGTGGGGAGCGGCTCGCTTTCTCGTGTGCGTGTGTTGTCGTGAGGGCGTGCGAGCAAGACCACGTTCGGGGAAAACGCTGTCGGGACGGCTGAGGCATACGGCAGGATCCTGGGATGGAGCGTGTACGTGATGTCTCTGAACTGCCGAAAGCCCATCTGCACCTGCACTTCACCGGGTCGATGCGGCCCTCGACCGTGCTGGAACTGGCCGACAAGTACGGGGTGCGGCTGCCCGACGCGCTGAGCGAGGCGCTGGTCAGCGGGGAGCCGCCGAGACTGCGGGCGACGGACGAGCGGGGCTGGTTCCGCTTTCAGCGGCTGTACGACGCGGCGCGCTCGTGTCTTCGGGAGCCGGAGGACATCCAGCGGCTGGTGCGGGAGGCCGCGGAGGAGGATCTGCGGGACGGGTCGGGGTGGCTGGAGATCCAGGTCGACCCGACGTCGTACGCACCGCGGCTGGGGGGTCTGATCCCGGCGCTGGAGGTCATCCTCGACGCGGTGGAGACGACGTCCCGTGAGACGGGGCTCGGTATGCGGGTCCTGGTCGCGGCAAACCGGATGAAGCACCCGCTGGACGCGCGCACGCTGGCCCGGCTGGCGGTGCGGTACGTGGATCGGGGCGTGGTCGGTTTCGGGCTCTCGAACGACGAACGCCGGGGGATGGCGCGGGACTTCGACCGGGCGTTCGGTATCGCGCGGGAGGCCGGGCTGCTGTCGGCGCCGCACGGGGGTGAGCTGACGGGGCCGTCGTCGGTGCGGGACTGTCTGGACGACCTGGGTGCGAACCGGGTGGGACACGGGGTCCGGGCGGCGGAGGATCCGCGGCTGCTGAAGCGTCTGGCCGACCGGGGCGTGACGTGTGAGGTGTGCCCGGCGTCGAACGTGGCGCTCGGTGTCTACGAGAAGCCGGAGGACGTGCCACTGCGGACTCTGTTCGAGGCGGGTGTCCCGATGGCTCTGGGCGCGGACGATCCGCTGCTGTTCGGGTCCCGGCTGGCGGCGCAGTACGAGATCGCCCGGCAGCATCACGGGTTCACGGACGCGGAGTTGGCGGAGGTGGCCCGACAGTCGGTCCGGGGGTCGGCGGCGCCGGAGGATGTGAAGACGAAGCTGCTGGCGGGGGTGGACGACTGGTTGGTGTCGTAGCGCGCCTGCGCGGTGGTGGTGGGTCGGGGCCGCGCCGGGGGGTGTCCGTCCTCGGATTGGCGCGATGGACTTGCGAACCGACTCACTGCCCGTTGACGCGCCAACCACTGCGGGCGAACACCCCCCGACACGGCCCCTTGCGTCCGTCCGGCGCCCGCCGCTGCGCGCATGCTCCCGCCCCCGCTGCGGGCATGCGTGCCGCTAAGGGCGGCACGGGTGGGCGCAGCGGCACCCCGCAACGCCGGGCTGCGCACCCACCCCGGCCCCAGCCCCGACGCCGAGCGCCTACAGGCTGACCCCGACCGTCACCGGCTCGTTGACCAGTGTGACGCCGAAGGCCTCGTGGACCCCGGCCACGACCTCACGGGCCAGGGTGAGGAGGTCCTCCGTGGTCGCACTCCCCCGGTTGGTGAGGGCCAGGGTGTGCTTCGTGGAGATGCGGGCGGGGCCGTCGCCGTACCCCTTGGTGAAGCCCGCCTTGTCGATCAGCCAGGCGGCGGAGGTCTTGGTGTGGCCCTCCCCCGCCGGGTAGGCGGGGGGCTCGGCGTCGTCGCCCAGGCGTTGCTTCACGCGCCTGCGGAACGTCGCGAAGTCGGTGTCCGTGAGGATCGGGTTGGTGAAGAAGGAGCCGGCCGACCAGGTGTCGTGGTCCTCGGCGTCCAGGACCATGCCCTTGCCGGAGCGCAGCTTGAGCACCGTGTCACGGGCAGATGAGAGCGGGACGCGGTCGCCCGCCTCGACACCGAGGGCGCGGGCCGTCTCGGCGTAGCGGAGGGGGGCGGAGAGGCCGCCCGCGTCCTCCAGGGCGAAGCGCACGCGCAGCACCACGAATCGCTCCGGGTCGGACTTGAAGCGGCTGTGGCGGTAGGAGAAGGCGCAGTCCTCGTTGGCCAGGATGACCGTCTCGCCGGTCCGGCGGTCGTACGCGAGGACTTCGGTGATCGTCGAGGAGACCTCCTGGCCGTACGCCCCGACGTTCTGGATCGGGGTCGCGCCCGCCGAGCCGGGGATGCCGGCCAGGCACTCGACGCCGGCGAGGCCCGCCTCCACCGTGCGGGCTACGGCGTCGGTCCACACCTCGCCGGCGGCCAGCTCCAGCCGCGTGCCGTCGAGGGAGAAGCCCTGGGTGGCGATGACCAGGGCGGTGCCCTCGAAGCCCTTGTCGCCGATGACCAGGTTCGAGCCGCCGCCGATGAGCAGCAGGGGGGTGCCCGCCTCGTCGGCTTCGCGGACGGCGGCGATCACCTCGTCGTCCGTCGTCGCGGTGATCAGCCGGGTGGCGGGACCGCCCAGCCGGAAGGTGGTCAGCGGGGCGAGGGGGGCGTCGTGGAGTTCCTGCACGGGCTCAAGAGTACGAGACGGCACTGACAGGCTCGGGCACGCGTACGTGCGGCCGCCTTCGCGAGGACTCGGGCACGCGTACGTGCGGCCGCCTTCGCGAGGAAGAGGGCCGCACGCGCGCGTGGCTGTCATGACAGGCGTCGTATCGCCTCGGACCAGGAGAGCGGGAGCTCCTCGCTCTTCGCCTGCCAGGTGGTGAACGCCGCGTCCGCCATCTGCGGGGCGAGGCCCCGGGCGGCCGGCCCGTGGGCGCCCGAGCGGACGAAGTCGCGGAGCGCGTCCTTCGACTCCCAGGCGGACAGCGTCCAGAAGGTCCGCTTGAGGGGCTGCGCCTTCAGGGTGGCCCCGTAGGCGCCCGGGCTCCGGCTCACCTGCCGCCAGACGGCGGGCGTACCTGCGAGGAACTTGAGCGCTCCCCACAGGGTGCGGGTCTCGAATCGGGAGGCGAAGACGTGCACCTCGGTGCCGTCGGGCGGAGTGTTCGGGACGGTCCAGGGCAGGGTGGGCATGACTGTTCCTCCTTCGGTCGTCGAACCTGGTGGTCAGGCCTTCTGGTCTCAGCGGGAAGCGGTCTCCAGGACGGGCGCCGGTTCGGCGGCGGCCGCCTGCCGCTCCGTGTGCCGCCGGGTCGGGATCAGCAGGGCCGCGATGCCCGCGAGGCCGACCACCGCCGAGCCCGTCACCAGGGCAGGCCGCATGCCGTCGACGAAGGTCTGGCCGGATTCGTAGCCGCCCTGGGCCGCGAAGATCGACGCCATGACGGCGATGCCGAGCGCTCCGCCCACCTCGCGCAGGGCGTTGTTCGCACCGGAGGCGATGCCCTGCTCCTGGGGCCGGACGCTGGCCATCACCAGGTGCGCGGCGGGGGCGAAGTACAGGGCCATGCCGATGCCGCTGACGATCAGGGCGGGCAGCTGGGCGGTGTAGGAGGCGTCCGCCGTGGCCACGACCGACATGTAGCCCAGGCCCAGGGCCTGCAGGAACAGACCGGCGGCGACGACCGGGCGGCCGCCGATGCGGTCGGCGAGGATGCCGGCGATCGGGGCGACCAGCATCGGCATACCGGTCCAGGGCAGCATCCTGAGGCCCGCCTCGGTGGGCGAGTAGCCGAGGACGCCCTGCATGTACTGGCTGAGCAGGAAGATCGAGCCGAACATACCGAGGAACATCAGCAGGCTCGCCGCGTTGATGCCGGAGAAGGCCCGGGAGCGGAAGAGCCGCATCGGAAGCATGGGGTTCTTGGCGCGCGTGCTGTAGAGGACGAAGCCCACGAGCAGTGCGGTGCCGGCGAACAGGCCCGTCAGGACCAGCGAGCCGGTCCAGCCGTCGACGGGGCCGCGGACCAGGCCGTAGACGATCCCGAAGAGACCGCCGCTGGCGAGCAGGGTGCCGGGGACGTCGAGCGGGGAGCCGGTGCCGTGCGACTCGGCGAGGCGGAGGCGGGCGAGCGGCAGCAGGGCCAGGCCCAGCGGGACGTTCAGCCAGAAGATCCACTGCCAGGAGATGTGTTCGGTGAGGGTGCCGCCGACCAGCGGTCCGGAGGCGACCGCCAGCCCGTTGACGGCGCCCCAGATGCCGTACGCCATGCCCCGTTTGGCCTCGGGTACGGCGGCGGTCAGCAGGGTGAGCGTCAGCGGCATCATGACGGCCGCGCCGGCGCCCTGGACCGCACGGGCGGCGATGAGGGAGTCGATTCCGGGTGCCATGGCCGCCGCGGCGGAGGCCCCGGTGAAGACGGCGAGTCCCACCATGAAGAGCCGGCGGCGGCCGAAACGGTCGCCGAGGGCCGCGCCGAACATCAGCAGGACGGCGAAGGTGAGCGTGTAGGCGCTCACGGTCCATTCCAGATCGTGCAGGGCGCCGCCGAGGTCCTCGCGGATGGAGGGGAGGGCGGTGGTGACGACGAGGTTGTCGAGAGCCGCCATGAATCCGGCGACGCTGGTGATGACGAGGGCCCAGGCGGCTCCCCCGCGACGTGCGGTCTGCTGTGACATCGCTCCCCCAGGAGTGTGTGTTGCCTTGATCGATTAGTTATTGATTACTAACTTTCGAGGTCACGAAAAGGGGCCGGCAGTCCTCACCCTGATGTGTCAGCTGTCGGGCTCCGAGGGGCCAAGCCCCGCCCAGACCCGGTGATCGGCCGGGAACCCCATGGCCGTCAGGCAGTTGATGAGCATGCCCTGAGCCAGGAAGGCCGTCGTCTCATGAGCGTCGGCGCCCAGCGGCAGGTGGATGGTGTCCCACAGCCGCATCCAGCCCGTACGCACGGCCTCACCGAACTCGCGGTCCCCTTCTTCTTCGGCGGCTGCCACGGCGAGGTACATCTGCATCTGCATCATCAGCCGCTCGGGCTGTTCGGAGATGGCCTCGATGTACGCACCGCCCATGGCGTGGCGGGCCTCTTCGCCCTCCAGCCCCTCGGTGGCCTCCGCGAACATCCGGATGGTGTCCTCGACGCACCGCTCGGCCGCCGCCAGGAAGATCGCCTTCTTGCCCGGGAAAAGCCGGAACAGATACGGCTGCGAGACGCCGACCCGGCGGGCGATCGCCTCGGTCGACGTGCCGTGGTAGCCGCCGCGCGCGAACTCGGTCGTCGCCGCACGAATGACGCTCTCGCGCCTCTCCTCCGCACTCATCCTGGCCATGGAAATAAGTTAGTACTCAATCACTAACTACGTCAAGGGGGCCCGTGGCTCCTTACGCGTAAGGGGCGCCCCGCAATGGAGAGCACCCCTTACCCGTCACTGGTTTCGCCGGCTCAGGCCAGCCGCACGACCGCCCGCGACATACCCAGCACCTTCTGTCCCGCGCTGGTCGCCGTCAGGTCCACGCGGACGGTGTTGTCGTCCAGCTTGGCCGCGACCTTGGCGGCGACCTCGATCAGGGCGCCCTCGTCGTCGTTCGGGACGACGACCGGCTTGGTGAAGCGGACGCCGTACTCGACGACCGCGCCCGGGTCGCCGGCCCAGTCGGTGACCACGCGGATCGCCTCGGCCATGGTGAACATGCCGTGCGCGATGACGTCCGGCAGGCCGACCTCCTTGGCGAACTTCTCGTTCCAGTGGATCGGGTTGAAGTCGCCGGAGGCACCCGCGTACTGGACGAGGTTCGCGCGGGTCACGGGGAAGGTCTGCGCGGGGAGTTCGGTGCCGACCTCGACGTCGGAGTAGGAGATCTTCGCCGTCATGGGATCGCTCACGCCTCCTCGGCCGCGCGGGCCACAAGCTTGGTCCAAGCGGTGACGACGTGCTCGCCGGCCTCGTCGTGGACCTCACCGCGGATGTCCAGGATGTCGTTGCCCGCGAGGGACTTGACGGCCTCGATGGTCGAGGTGACCGTGAGCCGGTCGCCGGCGCGGACCGGGCGGCGGTAGGCGAACTTCTGGTCGCCGTGCACCACCCGGCTGTAGTCCAGGCCGAGCTGGGGGTCCTGGACGACCTGGCCGGCGGCCTTGAAGGTGATCGAGAAGACGAAGGTCGGCGGCGCGATCACATCGGGGTGGCCGAGTTCCTTGGCCGCCTCCGCGTCCGTGTACGCCGGGTTGGCGTCCCCGACCGCCTCGGCGAACTCACGGATCTTCTCCCGGCCCACTTCGTAGGGCGCGGTGGGCGGGTACGTCCGCCCGACGAAGGACTGGTCGAGCGCCATGGCTCGGCACCTCCTGGTTGCTCTACTGACCGGGTTGCTCTACTGACCGGGTCGCTCTATTGACCGGGTCGCTCTACTGACCGGGTCGCTCTACTGACCGGTACGGGTCATTCAACGACGCGAGGCCGCCCCCGATCACTCGGGAGCGGCCTCGTGTACGAGCCTGATTTATCGCGTTTCGCGGTGCGCGGTGTGCGCGTTGCAACGCGGGCAGTGCTTCTTCATCTCAAGACGGTCCGGGTTGTTACGCCGGTTCTTCTTGGTGATGTAGTTCCGCTCCTTGCACTCCACGCAGGCCAGCGTGATCTTCGGGCGGACGTCGGTGGCAGCCACGTGAGTGCTCCTTGACGAACGGATGGGATGGTTTAACGCATAAAAGAGTAGCCGATCGAAGGACCGACCCCGCAATCGGCTACTGTCAGTAGCGGTGACCGGACTTGAACCGGTGACACAGCGATTATGAGCCGCTTGCTCTACCGACTGAGCTACACCGCTGTGATGCGATCGGGTCCCGCCTCGCGACGGGAACCTCACACACCAGAGCCCCAAAACGGAATCGAACCGTTGACCTTCTCCTTACCATGGAGACGCTCTGCCGACTGAGCTATTGGGGCGAGCGATGAAGACATTACACGGTCGGAAGCCGTTCACCCAAATCCGTTTCGGGGTACCCAGCGCGGGCGCTCGGACCGTCCTGCCGGCGGCCTCGCGAGCGCCTTCCCCTCCGCTGCCCTCCCGCTTCCCCTCCGCACAGCGGGCCACACCGGTACGACTATTGCGCTCCTCCCCGCCATGGGCGGGAGGCCGTCCTAGGCTCGACTCACTCTGCGTGATCATGCGTCCTCCCGTGCGCAAGCCCGAGCCCCTGGAGCGCGATGCCCGACAGCCAGCCGCAGCCGCCACCGCCCCCGTCGTCCTCGCCGGGTCCGGCCGACCCGGCGTCGCTGCTGCTGTGCGGGGCGCGGCTCACCGACGGCCGGACCGTGGACGTACGGCTGGGCGGCGGGCACATCGAGGCGGTCGGGACGGCCGGCAGCCTGACGGCGGGCGGCACGCGCGCGTGCGGGGCGCGGGTGGACCTCGGCGGCTATCTGCTCCTGCCGGCCCCGGCCGAACCGCACGCTCACGCCGACACGGCCCTGTCGGCCGACACCGAGGGGCCGGTCCCTCACGAGCCGCAGGACGTGCAGCGCCGGGCGACCGAGGCCGCGCTGCTCCAGCTCGGGCACGGGGCGACCGCCCTGCGGGCCCACGTGCGCGTGGGGGACGTCCAGGGACTCGGCGCGCTGGAGGCCGTGTTGCAGGCGCGGCGGGCCCTGCGGGGACTGGCCGAGCTGACGACGGTGGCGATGCCGCGTGTGCTGACCGGGGTGGCCGGGGCGGACGGGCTGGCGGTGCTGCGGGACGCGGTGAAGATGGGCGCCTCGGTGGTGGGCGGCCGCCCCGATCTCGATCCGGATCCCACGGGGTATGTGGAGGCGGTCCTGGAGGTGGCCTCCGAGCACGGCTGTCCCGTCGACCTGCACACGGACGCCGGGGATCCGGCGCGGCTGGCCCGGCTCGCCGCGATGGCGGGCGGACTGCGCCCCGGCGTGACCCTGAGCCCGTGCGGCGACCTCGGGCGGCTGCCCACCGAGGTGGCCTCGCGGACCGCCGACCAGCTCGCGGCGGCGGGGGTGGCGGTGGTGTGCCTGCCGCAGGGCGGCTGCGGCGGCGTGGACCGGCGGGGGGCGGCTCCGGTACGGCTGCTGCGCGCGGCCGGGGTCCGGGTGGCCGCCGGGAGCGGGGCGCTGCGGGACGTGTCGAACCCCGTAGGGCGCGGCGACCCGCTGGAGGCGGCGTTCCTGCTGGCCTCGCGCTACGGGCTGGCGCCCGAGGAGGCCTACGACGCGGTGAGCGGGTCGGCGCGGGCGGTGCTGGGGCTGCCCGAGGTGCGCGTGGAGGCGGGCTTCCCGGCCGAACTGCTCGCGGTGCGCGGGGACGGGCTGGCGGGGGTGCTGTCACTGGCGTACAGCCGGGTGGTGGTGCACCGGGGGCGTGTGGTGGCGCGGACCAGCGCGGTCCGGGAGTACTGCGATTCGGCGGCTTCGGCGGAACTGGGGTTGCCGCGGCAGGGGCGGGGCGAGGTGTCGTAGGGCTGGGAGCCGGGGGCCGGGAGCCGGGGGCCGGTCGTGGGACGGTCGTGGGACGGGGCGGCGTGGAGCGCGGGAGGGCTTGAGTCAGTAGGGCGGGGGTCGGTGGAGGCAGGGGTCGTTGGAGGCGGGGGGCGGGGGGCGGGGGGCGGGGGGCGGCCGGGCGAGGCTCGGTGGAGGCGGGGGTCGGTGGGGCGCGGCCGAAGTCGTGCGGCGGATGGGGGCGTCCGGGCGTACGGTCGAAGGCATGCGCATTGTCATCGCTGGTGGTCATGGTCAGATCGCGTTGCGGCTGGAGCGGCTGCTCGCCGCGCGCGGGGACGAAGTAGCGGGGATCATCCGTAAGGCCGAACAGGCCGACGATCTGCGGGAGGCCGGTGCCGAACCGGTCGTGCTCGACCTGGAGTCGGCGTCCGTGGACGAGGTCGCGGAGCGGCTGCGGGGTGCCGACGCGGCGGTCTTCGCGGCGGGCGCGGGCCCGGGCAGCGGGGCGGCCCGCAAGGACACGGTGGACAAGGCCGCGGCGGTCCTTTTCGCGGACGCGGCGGTGAAGGCGGGCGTACGGCGCCTCGTGGTCGTGTCGTCCATGGGCGCCGACCCGCGGCACGAGGGTGACGAGATCTTCGACGTGTATCTGCGCGCCAAGGGCGAGGCGGACGCGTACGTGCGCGGTCTGAACGCCCTGGACTGGACGATCCTGCGGCCCGGTCAGCTCACCGACGACGCCGGCACCGGTCTCGTCCGCCTGGAGGCGCGCACGGGCCGCGGGCCGATTCCGCGTGCCGACGTGGCCGCCGTACTGGCGGAGTTGGTGGACACCCCAGCGACGTCCGGGCTCACCCTGGAGCTGATCAGCGGACCGGCGCCAGTGTCCGTGGCAGTGAAGTCGGTGGCGGGGAACTGACGCTGCCGAGGCGGAGTTTCCCTAGAACAGGGGCAGTTGGCCGGGGAATTCGGGCACCGCGTAGCCGTCGAGGGACGGCTGCTCCGCGCCGAGCAGGGCCTGACGACGGGAGCCCGGGCACGAGGTGAGTTCGCCGTGCTCCCGGGCGCCCGGCGGGTCGTGGCGCGCGTACCGCCCCGCGACGACGGCGATCTCACGGCGGCACACGGGGCAGATTCTGCGGCGGGAGGACATGGGGCCAGTGTGCCGCGCGCGCGGCCCGAGTATGCCTGCCCTCCTCCCCTGCTCCGCGCCCTTCCCCTTCCCTGCTGCGGCGCCGACTCCCTCCATTGCTCGTGCTCCGCGCGTTCCGCCTTCGCTCACCGCGCCCTCCCGGGATTCCGGTTGCTTAAGTCAATCAATGGACTTAGTTTTGTCGGGTCGCGCTGTCCCTGACTGACGCCCCTACGGAGGCCCGGCCATGTCCCACGCCCTTCCCCGACCCGCCGACGACGGGAAGCCCGCGGCACCACGGGCCAACGCCGTCGTCGCGGTCCTGGCCTTCGGCGGGATCGTGGTCTCGCTGATGCAGACCCTGGTCATCCCGATCGTCCCGGAGCTCCCCCGGCTGCTGAACGCCCCGGCGTCGGACACCGCGTGGGCCGTCACCGCCACTCTGCTGGCCGCGGCCGTCGCCACCCCGGTGACGGGCCGGCTCGGCGACATGTACGGCAAGCGCCGGATGCTCCTGGTCAGCCTCGTCATGCTGGTGGCCGGCTCGGTGACCGCCGCGCTCAGCGACACGCTCGCCCCGATGATCGTCGGACGGGCACTGCAGGGCCTCGCGTCCGGCGTGATCCCCCTCGGCATCAGCATCATGCGGGACGAGCTGCCCGCCGAACGGCTCGGCTCCGCCACGGCTTTGATGAGCGCCTCCCTCGGTGTCGGAGGCGCCCTCGGACTGCCCGCCGCCGCACTGATCGCGGACAACTTCGACTGGCACACCCTGTTCTGGGCCTCGGCCGGGCTGGGCGCCGTCGCCCTTGTACTGGTACCGGCCATCGTGCCGGAGTCGCAGGTGCGCACCGGCGGGCGCTTCGACCTGGTCGGCGGCATCGGCATGGCGGCGGGGCTGGTGTCCCTGCTGCTGGCGATCTCCAAGGGCGCCGACTGGGGCTGGAGTAGCGGTACCACCCTCGGTCTTTTCGCGGCGGCCGTGGTCGTGCTGCTGGTGTGGGGCTGGTGGGAGCTGCGCGTCAAGGAGCCGCTGGTCGACCTGCGCACTACTGCCCGCCGTCAGGTACTGGTCACCAACCTCGCCTCGATCGCCGTCGGGTTCGCGATGTTCGCGATGTCCCTCGTCATTCCGCAGCTCCTGCAGTTGCCTGAGGCGACCGGCTACGGCCTGGGCGAGTCGCTGCTCGTCGCCGGTCTGACGATGGCCCCGTCCGGCCTGGTCATGATGGCCACGGCCCCGGTCTCGGCCGCTCTGTCCAAGGCCAAGGGCCCGAAGGTCACCCTGATGGTCGGCGCGCTGATCGTGGCCGCCGGGTACGGGCTGAACATCGTGCTGATGTCCGAGCTCTGGCACTTCGTGCTCGTCACCTGCGTCATCGGGGCGGGTATCGGCTTCACGTACGGTTCGATGCCCGCGCTCATCATGAGCGCCGTACCGGCCTCGGAGACGGGCGCGGCGAACAGTCTCAACACGCTGATGCGTTCCATCGGTACGTCGACGGCCAGCGCGGTGGCCGGGGTGATCCTGGCCCAGATGACGACGCCCTTCGGGCCGACCGCCCTGCCGTCCCAGAACGGGTTCAAGGTCGTCCTGGCCATCGGGGCCGGTGCTGCGTTGCTCGCCGCCGTGGTCGCGTCGTTCATTCCGCGGCAGCGGGTGGGAGAGGCGGCGGTGGAGCCGGCGGGGGGCGACGAGTTGGGGGAGGGTGCGGAGCCGGGAGCCGGTGCGGAGCCGGGAGCTGGTGCGGAGCCGGGAGCTGGTGCGGAGCCGGGAGCCGGTCAGCCGGCTCTGGTTGAGCCGGCTGTCGAGGGACCGGTCGTCGAAAGGCATGCTGTCGCCGACGTTGAGACGGTGGTGTCCGCCGGTGCCGGGACCCCGGTGCGGGGGCGGGTCCTGGGTGCCGAGCGGGTGCCGGTCGGCGGGGCCGCGGTGACGTTGATCTCGCTCGGCGGCAAGCAGCTCGGGCGGTCGGTCTCGCGGGGCGACGGGGCGTACGGCGTGGACGCTCCCGACGCCGGTTCCTACGTCCTGATCGCCTCGTCGGAGGGCTACCAGCCGCAGGCGTCCACGATCGTCGTGGCCGGTGAGCCGGTGGCATACGACGTGCTGCTGAGCGGCACCAGCGGGCTCGCCGGTGTGGTGCGGTCGGCGGACAGCGGGACGCCGGTCGCCGAGGCCGTGGTCATCGTGACGGACGTCCGCGGGGACGTACTGGCCACCGGACGGACGGATGTGCTGGGCGAGTTCACCGTCACCGACCTGGTGCCGGGCCCGGTGACCCTCGCGGTCAACTCCCCCAAGCACCGGCCGCTGGCCCAGATCGTCGAGATCGGCGGGGCCGGAACCACGCGGGTCGAGCTCGAGCTGCGGCCCGGCGCGCAGGTGCGGGGCACGGTGCGCGGAGGGGGCGCACCGTTGAGCGACGCGCGGGTGACGCTGGTGGACGCGGCGGGCAACGTGATCGCCACGACCAGGACCGGCCTCGACGGGGCGTACGCCTTCTCCGACCTGGACACCGGCGCGTACACGGTCATCGCGACCGGGTATCCGCCGCGGGCGGCGTCGGTGTCGGTCTCGGGCACCGGTGCGGACGACCATGACATCGAACTCGCCCACGGGAGTGAGTAGGCGACCGACGGCGTCCGCGCCCTTGACCACGCGGGACGCGCCCGGCCGGTTGCCGCGCGATCACAACCAGCCGAGCGGTCCCGCGAGCCGCCCTTGCCACGTCCCACTCGGGGACCGTCCCACCGGGGCCCGGACGAAACCCGCCCCCCTGACGGACCGGGTTTCGTCTGGGGGCCGGAGCGCCGCTCAGCCGGTTGGCATGCCGAACCACCTCGGCAGATGAGCGAACAGCTCCTGCTGGTCCTCGCCGACCCAGGCCACATGGCCGTCCGGTCGCAGCAGTAGCGCGGGCGTGTCCAATTCCTCGCTGACGTCGACGACGTGGTCGACCCGATCCGCCCAGCCCGCCACCGACAGCCGGCCGGTCTGATCGAGCAGCAGGCCGCGGCCGCCGCGCATCAGCTCGTAGAGGCGGCCGCGCTTCAGCGTCACGTCCCGCAGCCGCCGGCCGAGGAGCTCATGGCCCTCGCCGAAGTCGTAGCGGACCGAGATCGCGGTGACCTTCTCGATCAGGTACCGGTTCACCTCCTCGAAGTCCATCAGTTCCTCGACCAGTCGGCGCACGGCCCGGGGCCCCGGCTCGGAGAGCAACAGCTCCATCTGCGCACGGGTGTTGTCCAGCACGTTCGCGGCCACCGGGTGCCGTTCGGTCTGGTAGCTGTCGAGCAGCCCCTCCGGTGCCCAGCCGCGCACCTCGGCGGCCAGTTTCCAGCCGAGGTTGAACGCGTCCTGGATCCCGAGGTTGAGCCCTTGTCCGCCGGTCGGCGGGTGGATGTGCGCCGCGTCGCCGGCCAGCAGCACCCGGCCGACGCGGTAGCGCTCGGCCAGCCGCGTGGCGTCGCCGAACCGGGACAGCCAACGCGGCGAGTGCACGCCGAAGTCGGTACCGGCGAAGTGCCGCAGCCGCTCCTGGAACTCCTCCAGGGTCGGCGGAACGGTGCGGTCCTCGGTCACTCCCTCGGCCGGCACGATGACGCGGTACGCCCCGCCTTCGAGGGGCATGGCGCCGAACCGCCACTCGGTTCTGCGGACTTCGGCCACCACGGCCGCCAACTCCTCCGGCGGCATGGCCAACTCCATCTCGCCCAGCAGCGTCTCGTGCCGGGCGGGCTCTCCGGGGAAGCCCACGCCGAGCAGCCTGCGCACGGTGCTGCGGCCGCCGTCGCAGCCGACGAGGTAGCGCGAGCGCAGCACTGTGCCGTCGGCCAGTTCGGCGGTCACACCGTCGTCGTCCTGGCTCAGCCCGGCCAGCTCGCTGCCGCGCCGGAGCTCGGTGCCGATCTCGACGGCGTGCTCGGTCAGCAGGCGCTCGGTCACGCTCTGCGGGATGCCGAGCACGTACGCGTGCGCGGTGTCCAGCCGGTCGGGCCACGACGTGCCGATGCCGGCGAAGAACCCGCCGGTCTCGTGTTTCCGGCCGAGCCGGAGGAAACGCTCCAGCAGACCGCGCTGGTCCAGCAGCTCGATGCTGCGCACGTGCATCCCGAGCGCGCGCGACTGCCCGGTCGGCTCCGCCAGTCTCTCCAGCACGACCACGCGCACACCGTGCAGCCGCAACTCGGCGGCCAGCGTCATACCGGTCGGTCCACCAGCAATGATCACATCAATCGAGGCAAACCCGACCGAACGCTGGCGGACTGACACGACCAACAAGGGTGTGCGCGTTGAAGGTCCAACATCGGGTCGACGTGCGAGTCGGTCTGCCTCGCCGCATTATGGAGATGTAGGCGGACAAGCGCCTCCAGTTGCGAGGACAACCTCCCGGAAGGCTGTACAGCCACGCGTGTGCGCCAGGAACGGGGTGGCTATGGCCACTGTCCTGGAATTGCAGATCTGCCAGCTCCACCCGCACGAATACGAAGTTCGGGTGGTCAAGGCCGCTGCTGGCGGGGAATCCCGAGCCCGCCTCGACCTCAACGTGGATGACATGCTGGCGCAGCGCGCTGCGTTGGAGGACAAGGTGCTGATCTCCGCAGCCGCCACACGTCGGGTGATACCGGCGAGCGAGCAGGTGGTGCAGCGCATGGGACGTCAGCTGTTCGACGCACTCTTCGTCGGTCCGGTCTCGGGAACCTATCGCGCGAGCCTTGGCGTGGCGCGCGAGCGGCAGGAACGACTGCAGATAGTGCTGCGGCTGGAGTCACCGGAGCTGACGCTCCTGCCCTGGGAGATTCTTTTCGACTCACACGCCGACGCCTATGTGTGCCGACATGAGCCGATGGTCCGGCACATCCCCGCTGCATACACTCCCACGCCCCTGCCTGTGCAGCCACCGTTGCGCATCCTGGTGGTAGTCGCCTCTCCGCGCGGACTCCCTCTGCTGGACACTGATGCAGAACGTGAACATCTGGAAGAGGCACTGGCAGAGCAAGTCTCGGCTGGCCGGGTCGAATTGGTCTGGTTGACAGGCGCAACTTGGGGAAGTTTGCAAACCCGCCTCATGGATGGCCCGTGGCATGTCCTCCACTTCATAGGCCACGGCGACTACGACATACGTTCCCAAGAGGGGTTGATTGCGCTGGTGGGCGAAAGGGGTGGCGCTCAGATGGTCGAAGCCTCTCGTCTGGCTGACCTGATCAGCGAAGCCAACCCAACACCTAGGCTGATGGTGCTGAATTCGTGTGCATCCGCTCAAGGTGCGGTCGATGACGGATTCTCAAGCGTCGGAGCCACCCTTGTCCGCCGGGGAATCAGCGCAGTGGCAGCAATGCAGTTTGCAGTCAGTGATCGAGCTTCAGTGCGCTTCGCTCAGGGATTCTACACCGCACTGGCGTACAGTCGCCGAGTCGACGATGCCGTCAGGAGTGGGAGGATATCCATGCTTGGCGCCAGCCAGTCTCTTGAATGGATCACCCCGGTATTGTATGTACGAGGTGACGCCAGCCTTCTTTTCACTCTGCCTAAAGGGCCACCGAGTGAGCGCTCGAAACAACCAGCCGAAGAAAGCGATCAGCTCCATGCCCGATTGCGCATTCTATACGTCATGGCCAGGGCAGAGTTGCGCATCGGCCACCCCGGCAAAGCCATCGAACTCCTTGACGACCTGCTCGTCCTCGACCCGGACAGTAGCGACGCTGTCACATTGCGCGATCAGGCCGCCAAACAACTGCAGCTAATCCAACTCTATGACCGGGCAGCAGAGGCTGAGGAATCTGGTGACTGGTCCAGCGCGGTCAACTGCTATGAGCAGATCATACTTAAAGCCCCAGATTACCGAGACGCCTCCGCACGGCGCGACTTCTGCCGCACCCAACAGCGCATCACCCACCTCCAAGAGGAATTGCGCTACCACACCAACGAAGGACGATGGCAGACCGCCCTCCACGTCAGCGAAGAACTCACCCAACTGGACCCGGACTCCGCCGACCCCGACGGCTTGGCGGCCCTCGCTCGCCAGGAAGTGGAACAGGCACAACACTCAGCGCGCCTAGAGGGCTTGTACGCCCACGCTCGCGCCGCCGAACACTCCGAAGATTGGTCCGCAGCGGCCAATTACTATGAGCAGATCATACGGAAAGAGGCGGATTACCGAGACACCACCGCACGGCGCGACTTCTGCCGCACCCAACAGCGCATCACCCGCCTCCAAGAGAAGTTGCGATTTCAGGCGAATGAAGGGCGTTGGCAGACAGTTCTTGACCTCAGCGAAGAACTCGCCCAACTGGACCCGGACTCCGCCGACCCCGACGGTCTGGCGGCCCTCGCTCGCCAGGAAGTGGAACAGGTACAACACTCAGCGCACCTAGAGGGCTTGTACGCCCACGCTCGCGCCGCCGAACGCTCCGAGGAATGGTCCGTCGCGATCGACTTCTATGACGCTATCATAAGCGCGAGCCGAGGATTCGAGGACAGTGAACAACGTCGCAACTGGTGCCGAGAAAACCGGAGAATGGCACAA
Source organism: Streptomyces sp. NPDC050546 (assembly GCF_044457425.1). Classification (NCBI taxonomy): domain Bacteria; kingdom Bacillati; phylum Actinomycetota; class Actinomycetes; order Kitasatosporales; family Streptomycetaceae; genus Streptomyces; species Streptomyces sp. NPDC050546. Next base: position 266,954 of record NZ_JBITGX010000004.1, on the reverse strand, counting down.
GCAGGCCTCGCCGGCCGTGACTCATCGTCTACATCTCCGACGAGAACCCTCGAAATAACTATCCCTTGCGGCGCCCTCGCATGGGAATCAAATGGACAGTACCTAGCCGTGGACATTCTGGGTGAGGCTAGGATTGGCGTTTACGACATGTCCGGGGACGAACGATTGAATATCAAGACAGGGAAAAAGTGGGCGCCATTTGTTGTGGCGTACAGTCCGGACGGCACTCGCATCGCCGGCAAGGGAAGAAAAGGTGTCACAATATGGAACGCAAGCACGGGTGAAAAGCTTAGCCACATCCCCACAGGAAGTGAAGTAACCACAGCGGCCTTCAGTCCGGACGGAACCTGCCTCGCCACCGGATCTCACGACTTTGCTTACATCTGGGATACGGACACTGCCGAAAAACTCTTCTGGTCCGAGCAGCAACTGGTAAGGTCCGTGGCCTTCAGTCCCGACGGAAGTCGATTGGTTGTTGCTGATCTGAGTGGGCTCAACGTATGGCACATCACCACTGCACTAAACATATTCGAAGATCACACAGGATTCTTGAATTCAGTGACATACAGTTCCGACGGCAAACGCGTCGCCGCCGGCAGCGATGGCAACAAGGCCCGTCTTTGGAGCCCAGGTCACGTATGCGACTTGCCTCACGATTCGGGTGTCAAATCAGTGGCATTCAGTCCGAACAGCACGCTACTCGCCACCGGTAGCGATGATGGAACAGCCCGAATTTGGGACGCAGCCAACACGCATATGATTTGCGACATACACCATGATGATTCTGTTCTTTCGATGGCGTTCAGCCCGTACGGCACTCGCCTGGCTACCGGCACCCAACGCGCCGTCACAGCGTGGTCGTTTTAACAATTTCTAGCCTTCTCCCAGAAAAAGGGAGGAACCCATGGGGCGACTTGTTGAGTTCCCTACCGAAGACGGCAGAACAGTAGTCGTCGAAATCAGTGACCAGCCGACCGGGGTGGTGATGCGCGGACTTCGTGAATCCAAGATCTCGGAACGCGCCCAGCGCACCTTTGAGGACGCCATATATCGTGTACAACCTGCCATGCATGCGGTCGTCTCTCATATTCAATCCGCAGCACAGTCTCCGGACGAGGTCCAAGTCGAGTTCGGCCTTAATCTGCACGCCGAAGCAGGCGCGTTTATTGCCGCAGCAAGCGCCACTGCCAATTTTACGGTCACAGTCACCTGGCATCGAGCCCAGCCGCGGCCCGCCGCATAAGCCACTGAGGAGGCTGCGCCCTGCTTACCTGGCTAGGGCGCTGGACCATGTGGTGGAGAAGGCGGCTGAGTGGCATCTGACCGCCCCTGCATCGTGGGAATTCCTGCTCCAGCCCCGTGAGACTAAGGGCTGTCCCGTAGCTGTGGTCGCGGACAGCCACAGCCTCGTCAGATGCTCGGGTTCCTCCACAGATGCCGCTCCTCCAGGGTCCCGAACCGTACGTCGCCGCGTTCGAGGTCGACGAGGATGGGCCAGCAGTCCAACAGCTGCTCCCTCACATCATGCGAGGCGAGGTACTGCACAGAGTTGTAAGGCACGATCAGGAGGCCGTTGTTCTCGCGGACTCGCTCTGTGTCAATGGCGAGAGGCGGCTCGTCGTCGCGCTGGCTGGCGGCGAGAAATGCTACCGCGAGCTGCAGGGCTTCGTCCTGCTCGATCATTCGTCTCCAGTCCGTCGGCTCGACGAGGGCCCCCTAGCCATCCTGGGATGATCTTCGTGTGGCTGGTGTGATCACGGCGTCGGAGCCGTCCTGGATAGCCCCGTTCACCGGGCTGAGCCGCGGCAGTTCGGCAAGCTGATCACCGCGTATGCGGGAGGGTGCAGACCCCGTACGCAAGGGCCGGCCGTGGAGCCTGCCTCTGGAGGACCGGGTGCTGCTGGTTGCCGCGTACTGGCGGACGAACCTGACTCTGAGGCAGCTCGCGGCGCTGTTCGGGGTTTCAAAGTCATCCGCCGACCGCATCGTCGACCACCTCGGGCCCCGCTCTCGCGCTCCAGCCCCGCGGGCGGTTCCGCAAGGACACCGCGCTGATCGTGGACGGCACCCTGGTGCCCACCCGCGACCACTCTGTCACCGAGCAGTCGAAGAACTACCGGTACTCCACCAACCACCAGGTCGTCATCGACGCCGACACCCGGCTCATCGCCGCGGTCAGCCGCCCGGTCGCGGGCAATCGCAATGACTGCAAGGCGTGGGAGCTGTCCGGCGCAAAGGCCGCCGTCGGCAGGACGACCGTGATCGCGGACGGCGGCTACCGGGGCACCGGCATGGTCATCCCGCACCGCCGCGAACGCTTTCCGGGCCGAACTGCCGGCCTGGAAAGAGCAACACAACGCATCACGCAGCAAGGTCCGCACCCGCGTCGAGCACACCTTCGCCCGCATGAAGACCTGGAAGATCCTCCGCGACTGCCGCCTGAAAGGCGACGGCGTCCACCACGCCATGCCCGGTGTCGCACGCCTGCACAACCTCACCCTCGCCGGGTGACAACAACGGCACTGGGCACCCCGCCTGCCGTAGATCATTTACGGGACAGCCCTTAGGCGGTGTGACGCATGGCCGATTTCACCTGAACTGGTCGCCCCTCTGCGGTGGCATCTCGTGGGGTACGCCACCGCCCTGGACGGTCGAGTGTTCCAGACCACGCGCGACGGGCTGGTCCGGAACACAGGTGGTTCGGCTCGGTGTTGACCCAGCATCCTTATGATCTTCATCACGCTGCGCCGTCCAGATTGCTCAGTTCCTGCGTCGAGCCTCTATCTGTCGTCGAGTGGGCCGACCACGGGGTGGAAGTGCTGCCCCGAAGGATGGCGACGATGCAGCGAACTCCAAGAGCCCTGCATGCCTGAACCGACATGGTGGAGCTGCGCGGGAGACCGTCCATGCCCCGGCCAGTCCACACAGCTCACGATGAGCCGTTCGAACACGAGACGCAGTGAGACGCTGAGCGCCCGAACACATGACGAAGGGCCCGTGACCTACTGGTTAGCAGGTCACGGGCCCTTCGTTTCCCGTGTGGCGGCGCCAGGATTCGAACCTGGGAAGGCTGAGCCGGCAGATTTACAGTCTGCTCCCTTTGGCCGCTCGGGCACACCGCCGGGGGTTGCTGCCCTTCGAACCGCTTTTCGGCGGCGCTCCGTGGCAACGACGTAAACAATACCTGATGTGGAGGGGTGCTTCGCCACCCGATTGATCGGCGCCCGAAGGGCGGGGGGTGGCTAGGCTTGTCCGGATGCGGCCCGGGACCTGAACGGGACCGGCGGCCGCCCACGTACGCCGGTACGCACGATACGCACCCCGATACAAGGAGCCACAGGACATGGCCGACTCCAGTTTCGACATCGTCTCGAAGGTCGAGCGGCAGGAGGTCGACAACGCACTCAACCAGGCCGCCAAGGAGATCTCGCAGCGCTACGACTTCAAGGGCGTGGGCGCCTCGATCTCGTGGTCCGGTGAGCAGATCCTCATGGAGGCGAACTCCGAGGACCGGGTGAAGGCGATCCTCGACGTCTTCCAGTCCAAGCTGATCAAGCGCGGAATCTCGCTGAAGGCTCTGGACGCGGGCGAGCCCCAGCTCTCCGGCAAGGAGTACAAGATCTTCGCTTCGATCAAGGAGGGCATCTCCCAGGACAACGCGAAGAAGGTGGCGAAGGCCATCCGCGACGAGGGCCCGAAGGGCGTGAAGGCCCAGGTCCAGGGCGAGGAGCTGCGGGTCAGCTCGAAGAGCCGTGACGATCTGCAGGCCGTCATCGCCCTGCTCAAGGACAAGGACTACGACTTCGCCCTGCAGTTCGTGAACTACCGGTAGGTCCGGTCGGGCCCTCGAGGCTCACGGTCTGCACAGGCACGAGATCACGGTCTGCACAGGCACGAGATCACGGTCTGCACAGGCACGAGAAAGGGTGGGCACCTGCTGGTGTCCACCCTTCTCGTCTGCCGGCTGCGGCCGGTGGGCCCGTTCAGCTGCGCGAGTTGCCGAACAGGAGCCGGTAGGCGACCAGAAGGACGAGCGATCCGCCGATCGCCGCGGCCCAGGTCGTGCCGTCGTAGAAGTCCTTGGTGATCGGGTGGTCCATCCAGCGGGCCGATATCCAGCCGCCGATGAACGCGCCGGCGACGCCGATCAGGGTCGTGCCGATGAGGCCGCCCGGGTCGCGCCCCGGCAGCAGGAATTTCGCGATGGCTCCGGCCAACAGTCCGAGGATGATCCAGCTGATAATGGTCATGCCGTGAACCTGCCCTTTCACGCTGTGCCCGCACTGTCCCGGCCATGTGATCTTGCTCCCGGCAGGCCGTGCCCGTGCGTCGTACGTCGGGCGTACCGCGCGCGTCGTCCTTGCCGCGCGCTTTCACGCCGTCTTGGTGGGGAGGACGCCCTGAAGGCACCCACCGGTTGCGCTGATCAGTAGGGTGCGACGCATGACAGCCTCCGGTTCCGGACTGCGCCGTACCCTCGGCGTGGGGGACGCCGTGGTCATCGGACTCGGCTCGATGATCGGAGCCGGGATCTTCGCCGCCCTCGCGCCGGCGGCGCACGCCGCCGGGTCCGGGCTGCTCCTCGGGCTCGCCGTCGCCGCCGTGGTCGCCTACTGCAACGCGACGTCGTCGGCTCGCCTCGCCGCCCTGTATCCCGCCTCGGGCGGCACGTACGTCTACGGGCGTGAGCGGCTCGGGGAGTTCTGGGGGTACCTCGCGGGCTGGTCGTTCGTGGTCGGGAAAACGGCCTCCTGTGCGGCCATGGCGCTCACGGTGGGCATGTACGTCTGGCCGGAGCAGGCGCACGCGGTGGCGGTCGCGGCCGTGGTGGCGCTGACCGCGGTGAACTACGGCGGGATCCAGAAGTCCGCGTGGCTGACGCGGGTGATCGTGGCGGTGGTCCTGGCTGTCCTCGCTTCCGTGGTGGTCGGGTGTCTGGTGTCCGGTGCGGCGGACTCCGGGCGGCTGGACGTCGGGGCCTCGGGCGGTGCGGGCGGCGTGCTTCAGGCGGCCGGCCTGCTGTTCTTCGCGTTCGCCGGGTACGCCCGTATCGCGACTCTCGGTGAGGAGGTACGCGACCCGGAGCGCACCATTCCGCGCGCGATTCCGCTGGCGTTGGGCATCACGCTGGTGGTGTACGGGTGTGTGGCGGTGGCTGTCCTTTCGGTGCTCGGGTCGGACGGTCTCGTGGACGCGGCGGCACCACTGGCCGACGCGGTGCGGGCGGCCGGGACGCCCTGGCTCGTGCCGGTGGTACGGGTCGGTGCGGCCGTGGCCGCGCTGGGCTCACTGCTGGCTTTGATCCTCGGGGTCTCGCGGACGACGCTGGCCATGGCCCGGGATCGGCATCTGCCGGGGGCGCTGGCGGCCGTGCATCCGCGGTTCCAGGTGCCGCACCGGGCGGAGCTGGCGGTGGGTGCGGTGGTCGCGGTCCTGGCCGCCACGGTCGACGTCCGGGGCGCGATCGGGTTCTCCTCCTTCGGTGTGCTGGCGTACTACGCCGTGGCCAACGCGTCGGCCTGGACGCTGGATTCGGCATCGGCGTCGGCGGCGCTCGCGGCTCGGGGGGTGGCGGGAGTCGGGCTTGCCGGGTGCGTGGTGCTGGCGTTCTCGCTGCCGGCGGTCTCGGTGGTCGTGGGAGCGGGTGTGCTGCTGGTGGGCGCGGTCGTGTATGGAGTGCGGCGGTGGGCGGCGGGGGCCGGGGCGGGGAAGGCGTAGGGCCGCGGGGCGGTTGGGGCAGGCCCTTCGCCGCTGTTGCGGGTCGGGCTCTCTTGGCCCCTGGCAACTGCTCGATCGCGGTCATGGGTTCATCATGCAGGCCGCCGCTGACAGCCGGGCGGGCCTGTGGATAACCCCTGGCCTGTGGAGACCGGGCTGCGTAATCCCGCCGTCAGCGTGCCGTGAACGGCTCGTCGGTCCGGACGATGTCGCGGCCGAGCGGGAGCAGGGAGACCGGGATGAGCTTGAAGTTGGCGATGCCGAGCGGGATGCCGATGATCGTGACGCACAGGGCGATGCCGGTGGCGATGTGGCCGAGGGTCAGCCACCAGCCCGCGAGCACCAGCCAGAGCACGTTGCCCACGCAGGACGGCGCGCCCGCGTCACGGCGCTCGACCGTGGTGTATCCGAAGGGCCACAGGGCGTAGACGCCGATGCGGAAGGCCGCGATGCCGAACGGGATCCCGATGATGGTGATACAGAGGAGCAGGCCCGCGAGCATATAGGCGAGGAACAGCCAGAAGCCGCTCAGGACGAGCCATATGACGTTGAGAATGGTCCTCATTGGTTCCCACCTGCCATCTTCTCTAGCCGGGCGATGCGTTCCGCCATCGGCGGATGCGTGGAGAACATCTTCGAGAGGCCCTGGCCGGGGCGAAACGGGTTCGCGATCATCATGTGACTGGCGGTCTCGATGCGCGGCTCGGGGGGCAGCGGGAGCTGCTTCGTGCCGAGTTCGAGCTTGCGCAGGGCGCTGGCCAGGGCGAGTGGGTCGCCGGTGAGCTGGGAGCCGGAGGCGTCCGCGTGGTACTCCCGGGAGCGGCTGATGGCCAGTTGGATGAGCGAGGCGGCGAGCGGGCCCAGGATCATGATCAGCAGCATCCCGAGCAGGCCGGGGCCGTCATCGTCGTCCGAGCGCCCGATCGGGATCAGCCAGGCGAAGTTGACCAGGAACATGATCACGGAGGCGAGGGCGCCGGCGACCGACGAGATGAGGATGTCGCGGTTGTAGACATGGCTGAGCTCGTGGCCGATGACGCCGCGCAGCTCGCGCTCGTCCAGGAGGCGCAGGATTCCTTCGGTGCAGCACACGGCGGCGTTGCGCGGGTTGCGGCCCGTGGCGAAGGCGTTGGGCGCCTCCGTCGGCGAGATGTACAGACGCGGCATGGGCTGGCGGGCCTGGGTGGAGAGCTCGCGGACCATGCGGTAGAGCCCCGGGGCCTCGAACTCGCTCACCGGGCGTGCCCGCATCGCGCGCAGTGCCAGCTTGTCGCTGTTCCAGTAGGCGTACGCGTTGGTGGCCAGTGCTACCAGGACGGCGATGACGAGCCCCATGCGGCCGAAAAAGCTGCCGATGACGATGATGAGGGCGGACAGTCCCCCGAGGAGGACTGCGGTCCTGAGCCCGTTGTGCCGGCGGTGCACGGTACGCCCTCCAAGTGGTGCGGCAGGGGGACCCTTGCTCGGTGATCTGCGGTGCCACTGGTGCCGTGGTGTCACGTCCAGTGGACCCTCCCGTACTGGTCAACGCCAGGCGGGGGGCACTAGTTCCCTTGTGCGTGCGGCGGCGGGTATGGGCCGTCCGGGTGAACGGCGCCGGGAAGCGGCACGCGCGCGTGGGGAGGCGGGTGCCCCACGCGCGCGTGGCGAAAGCGGCTGTCGTTCAGAAAAGGGAGGTGTCGGTGAAGCGCAGGACTAGCTGGGGTGCCCCGGACAGGGCGATGCCGAGGACGCCGGTCAGGGCGATCGCGGCGGTGAGAGGGGCCGGGACCCGGTGCTTCTCGGGCTCGCCCTCGGGGGCGCGGAAGAGCAGGGTCGTCCACTGGAGGTAGTAGAACAGCGCGATGACGACATTGACGGCCATGATCACGGCCAGCCAGCCGAGGCCCGCGTCGACGGCCGCCGCGAAGACGGTGACCTTGGCGAAGAGGCCGATGACGCCCGGGGGCAGTCCGGCGAGGCAGAGCAGGAAGAACGCCAGGAGCAGCGCGGACAGGGGGCTCGACGCGTACAGGCCGCGGTAGTCGGCGACGCGGTTGAGGGGCCTCGCCCTGCCGACGAGCGCGGCCACGGCGAAGGCACCGAGGTTCACGGCGCCGTACATCAGGGCGTAGGCGACGGTGGAGCCGACCGACTTCTCGGCGTCCCCGGAGTACGCGGCGGCGGCGATCGGTACGAGCAGGTAGCCGGCCTGGCCGACGGACGACCAGGCGAGCAGGCGGACCGCGCTGTACGCGCGCGTGGCCTGCTGGCGCAGGGCTCCGACGTTGCCCACGGTCATGGTGAGCGCTGCCAGGACCGCCAGGGCCGGGCCCCAGAGGTCGGCGTACGACGGGAGGGCCACGACCGTGACGAGGATCAGGCCGCTGAAGCCGACCGCCTTGCCGATGACCGAAAGGTAGGCGGCGATGGGCAGGGGCGCCCCCACGTAGGTGTCGGGCACCCAGAAGTGGAAGGGCACGGCTGCGGTCTTGAAGGCGAAGCCGACGAGGGTGAGGACGACGCCGGTCTGGGCGAGCGTGTGGAGCTGTCCGTCGACGTTCTGGACGCGGTCGGCGACCTGGGTGAGGTAGAGGGTGCCCGTGGAGGCGTACACGAAGCTGATGCCCATGAGGCTGACCGCGGTCGCGGTGACCGAGGACAGGAAGAACTTCAGGGCCGCTTCGGAGGACTTCCGGTCGCCGTACTTCAGGCCGACCAGCGCGAAGGCGGGCAGGGAGGCGACCTCCAGGGCGACGATCAGGGTCGCCAGGTCGCGGGAGGCGGGCAGGAGGGCGGCGCCGGCCGCGGAGGACAACAGCAGGAACCAGTACTCCCCTTCGGGGAGCTCCTTGCGGCCGTCCTTCAGGGCGGTGACCGACAGGAGGGCGGTGAGGAGGGCCCCGCCGAGGACCAGGAACTGGATGACCAGGGTGAAGCGGTCGGCGGTGTAGCTGCAGACTGTGGCGTCGCCGGTCAGGCAGAAGGTGCTGCGGTCGCCGTCCAGGAGGGGCAGCAGCATCAGGGTGGCGGCGGCCAGGCCCGCCACCGACGTCCAGCCGAGCAGCGCCTTCCGGTGCTCGGCGACGAACAGGTCGGCCACCAGGACGACGAGTCCGACGACCGCCGCGATGGTGGGCGGCGCGATCGCGAGCCAGTCGACGGACTGGACCAGCGACGCGGCCAGGTGCTGGGCCGGAGAGCTCATCGGTTGCCTCCTGCGAGGAGCTGCTGGACGGCCGGGTCGCTCAGGCCGAGGAGGGCCTTGGGCCACAGGCCCGCGACGACGGTGAGGGCGACGAGCGGAGTCCAGGCCGCGAACTCGTACGAGCGCACGTCGGTCAGCTTCGGCGCGTCCTGGGGCAGGGCGCCCATGCAGACGCGGCGGACCACGATCAGCAGGTACGCGGCCGTCAGCAGGGTGCCGAACGCGGCGATCGCCATGAAGGTGAGGAAGGCCGGTCGGCTGAGGCCCGCGGCGGGCTGGAACGCGCCGAACAGCGCCAGCATCTCGCCCCAGAAGCCGGCCAGGCCCGGCAGGCCGAGCGAGGCGACCGCGGCGAAGGCGAGCAGGCCGCCGAGGCGCGGGGCCTTGCCGTAGAGCGCGGCTCCGGTCTCCTCGGCGAGGGTGTCGAGGTCGGTGGTGCCGGTGCGGTCCTTCAGCGCGCCGACCAGGAAGAAGAGGAGGCCGGTGATGAAGCCGTGGGCGATGTTGGCGAAGAGGGCGCCGTTCACACCGGTCGGGGTCATGGTGGCGATGCCGAGCAGGACGAAGCCCATGTGACCGACGGACGAGTAGGCGATGAGGCGCTTGAGATCGCCCTTCGCGCCCTGCTTGGCGAGGGCCAGGCAGGCCAGGGATCCGTAGATGATGCCGACCACGGCGAGCGCCGCGAGGTAGGGCGCGAAGGTACGGAAGCCGTCGGGCGCGATGGGCAGCAGGATCCGGACGAACCCGTACGTACCCATCTTGAGCAGGACACCGGCCAGCAGGACCGAGCCGACGGTCGGCGCGGCGGTGTGGGCGTCGGGCAGCCAGCTGTGCAGCGGCCACATCGGCGTCTTGACCGCGAGGCCAATCCCGATCGACAAAACGGCGATGACCTGCACGGATGTGCTCAGCGACCGGCCGTTGTCAGTGGCGAGTGCCATCATGTCGAACGTGCCCGCCTTGAGCCCGATCAGGAGCAGGCCGAGCAGCATGACCACGGAGCCGAGCAGCGTGTAGAGGATGAACCGCCAGGCGGCCTGGCTCCGGCCCTCGCCGCCCCAGCGGGCGATGAGGAAGTACATCGGGATGAGGACCATCTCGAAGGCGAGGAAGAACAGCAGCAGGTCGAGGACGGCGAAGGTCGCGAGGGTGCCGGACTCGAGGACGAGCAGCAGGGCGACGAAGGCCTTCGGGGTGGGGCCTTCGGGCATCTTGAAATAGGAGTAGAGCGCGCAGAGGAAGGTCAGCAGCGCGGTCAGGACCAGAAGGGGGAGGGAGATGCCGTCGATGCCGAGGTGGATGCGGACGTCGAGTGCGGGGATCCAGCTGATGTCGGTGCTGGCCTGCATCTTCGACGGCTGGTCGTGGTCGAAGCCGAGCGCGAGGACGATCGCCGCGATGAGGACCGCGCCGGTGACGGTGACGCCGTGCCGGAGCACCGCCTGCTCGGGTGACTTCCCCTTCAGCCCGGGCGGGGCGGGCAGGAGAGCCGCGGCGGCGCCGAGGAGCGGGCCGACGACGATGAACGCCAGAAGGACCTGCATCACGGACTCGTTGATATCGATCACGCCTGCTCACGCTCCCGTGGCGACGAGGACGGCGGCGACCGCGAGGACGACGGTGCCGGCGAGCAGCGCGCTCACATAGGTCTGGACGTTGCCGGTCTGGGCGCGCCGTACGGCGGCGCCGAGCCAACGGGGCAAGGCACCCGCACCGCGTACGTAGGTCTCGACGACCTCGCGGTCGAGGAACCGGACGAGGCTCGCTCCGGCCTGGACCGGGCGGACGAAGAGTGCCGTGTACACGGCGTCCAGGTGGAAGCCGGCGGCCGCGTGCCGGTGCAGGGGGCCGAGCAGGAGCCGTCCCGGGTCGGCGGGGTCGGGCGCGTAGGCGATGTCGCCGTAGGCCGGCTCGTGGGTGGCGATGGCTTCCGCCTCGACCCGGGCGGCGTCGCCCTCGGGGTGGGCTGCGACCGCGCCGAGCGGAACACGGGCCGCGAGTGCGGTGGTGTGCCGCCAGGCGCCATAGGTGACGATGCCGCCGACCAGGGCCACGCCGGTGCCGAGCACGGAGGTGGTGACGGTCGGGCCGAGGTCACGGCCGTCGAACCAGTCGGGCAGCAGGCGGAAGGCGAATCCGCCGAGGGCCAGGGACGGGACGGCCAGGACCCACAGCACGACCGTCATCGTCAGCGGCTCCTTGCCGTGGTCGGGGGCTTCCGTGCCCCGGCCTCGGAAGGCGAGCAGCCACAGGCGCATCGCGTAGGCGGCGGTGAGCAGGGCCGTGAGCAGGCCGGCGACGAGGACGATCCAGCCCGCGGCGGCGGGGGTGTGCTCGGTGTGTCCGGTGACGACGTGTTCGGCGACGCCGAGGACGGCCTCCTTGGAGAAGAAGCCGCTGAAGGGCGGGATCGCGGCGAGCGCGAGCAGCGCCACGGTCATCGTCCAGTAGGCGTCGGGGACGCGGTCGCGCAGGTTCCGCATGCGGGACATGGCGGCGAGCGAGTTGGTGCCGGCGGCGTGGATGATCACGCCGGCCGCGAGGAACAGCAGCGCCTTGAAGGCGCCGTGGGACAGGAGGTGGAAGACGGCGGCTCCGCGGTCGCCGACGGCGAGGGCGCCGGTCATGTAGCCCAGCTGGCCGATCGTCGAGTAGGCGAGGACGCGCTTGATGTCGTCCTGGGCGAGCGCGGCGAGCGCCGAGCCGGCCATGGTGACGGCGGCCATGACGGCGAGGACGACCATCGCGGCCTGGGAGGCCTCGAAGACAGGAAGGAGACGGGCGATGAAGTAGACACCGGCGGCGACCATCGTCGCGGCGTGGATCAGCGCGGAGACGGGAGTCGGGCCCGCCATCGCGTCGGGGAGCCAGGTGTGCAGCGGGAACTGCGCCGACTTGCCCGCCACGCCCGCGAGGAGCAGCAGGGCGATCAGCGTCGGGTGGTCGAGCGAGCCGCTCGCGACGGCGCCGAGGACCTTCGTGATGCGGAAGGAGCCGGCGTCGGTGGCGAGGGCGAACAGGCCGATGAGGAAGGGGACGTCGCCGAGCTTGGTGACCAGGAAGGCCTTGAGGGAGGCGGCGCGGGCCTCCGGGGTCTCCCAGTAGTGGCCAACGAGGAAGTAGGAGCAGATGCCCATGACTTCCCAGCCGACCAGCAGCACGATCAGGTCGCCGGAGTAGACGACCAGGAACATCGCGGAGGTGAACAGGGAGACCAGAGCGGCGTACGAGGGGTAGCGCGGGTCGTCGCGCAGATAGCCCGTCGAGTAGATCTGCACACAGGTCGCGACCAGGCCGACCACGACGGCGACGAGGGCGGCGAAGCCGTCGATGTGCAGGGCGAGTTCGATGGGGACCGAGCCGGTCGGGGTGAGTTCCGTGGCCGCGTTGACGGCCGTGTCACCGCCCTGGCGTGCGGCGACCAGCGCGGCGAGCACCAGGGAGGCGAGGGTCGGCAGGACGGCGAGCGGGCGGACGAAGCCGGGTGCCGTGCGGCCCAGGAGCAGGCCGGCGGCGGCGCCGAGGAACGGAAGGAGGGGGACGAGGACGGCGAGGGTGGTCGTGGTCACGCGGTGGCCTCAGCCTTCTGGGCCTCGTCGGACCGCGCGGCCGTGAGGGCTTCGTGGTCGGGGTCGTCGTCGCCGTCGGGGCCGTGCCGTTCGGCGGTGTCGCGGAGCTTGTCGATGTCCGCGGTGCCGCGGTTGCGGTGGACGGCGAGGACGATCGCCAGGCCGATGCCGATCTCGGCGGCGGCGATGGCGATGGTGAACAGGGTCAGGGCCTGGCCGGAGTGCAGGGTCTCCGCGGCGGTCTTGCTGAGCCAGACGTCGAAGGCGACCAGGTTGAGGTTGACGGCGTTGAGCATCAGCTCGACCGACATCAGGACCAGGATCGCGTTGCGGCGGGCGAGGACGCCGTACAGGCCCGTGCAGAAGAGGAGGGCGGAGAGGACGGCGGGATAGGCGAGGTGCATCAGCGGGTGCCTTCCTTCTCGCTCCGGCCGGCCGGGGCGCTCTCGGCTGGGCCGCTCTCGGTTGGAGCGCTCTCGGTTGGAGCGCTCTCGGGCGCGGCCGCCGCGTCGGCCTTCGCCTTGCGGGACAGGACGATCGCGCCGACCAGGGCGGCGAGGAGGAGGACGGAGAGGGCCTCGAAGGGGAGGACCCAGTTCTGGAAGAGGCTGGCGCCGGTGGCCTCGGTGGAACCGGCGGCGGGGCCGTCCAGGTCGATCCAGGTCGTGCGGAAGGCGTCGACGACGACCCAGACCAGGGCGGCGGCCGCGGCGAGGGCCACGGTGAGGGCGGCCCAGCGGTTGCCGGAGTCGGCGTCCGGGGAGCGGCCGATCGGGGCCCTGGTGAGCATCAGTCCGAACAGGAGGAGGACGACGACGGATCCGACGTAGATGAGGACCTGGACCCAGGCGATGAACTCGGCGGTGAGCAGGAGGTACTCGACGGCCAGGCCGCCGAGGGTCACCACCAGCCACAGGGCGGCGTGCACCAGCTGCCGGGTGGTGACGGTGACGATCGCGGCGCCGAAGGTGACCAGGCCGACGAGGAGGAAGGCGATCTCGACACCGGTCGGGGAGAGGAAGCCGTGGCTTTCGGCGGCCGTGGTGGTGGCGCGCGCTGCCGTGGTGGTGGCGTGTGCCGCTGTCGTGGCTGCTGCTGCGGCCAGGGTCATTCCTGTCCCTCCTGCCCGTCCGCGGGCCGCTGCCTCGGCTGGTCGGTCTGCTGCCGGGAGTCGCCTGCCGGGCGGGTGGGGGCTTCTGCCGCGCGGGCCTGTTCGTCGGCGGCGGACTCGGTGGGCGCGGGCTGCTGCTGGGCCGCGAGTTTCTCGGCGGTCTTGCGGGCCGTGGCGACCTCCTTCGGCTCCTCCGCGGCGGGGTCGAGGGCCGGCGGGGCCGGGACCGTCCACATCCACTCGCGGAGCTTGTCGCGCTCGTGGGTGAGGTCGTGGATGTCGGTCTCGGCGTACTCGAACTCCGGGGACCAGAACAGGGCGTCGAAAGGACAGACCTCGATGCAGATACCGCAGTACATGCACAGGGCGAAGTCGATGGCGAAGCGGTCGAGGACGTTGCGGCTGCGTTCGCGGCCGCCGGGGGTCGCCGCCGGGACCGTCTCCTTGTGGGAGTCGATGTAGATGCACCAGTCCGGGCACTCGCGGGCGCAGAGCATGCAGACCGTGCAGTTCTCCTCGAACAGGCCGATCACACCGCGGGTGCGGGGCGGGAGGTCGGGCTGGGCGTCCGGGTACTGCGCGGTGACGGACTTCTTCGTCATCGTGCGGAGGGTGACGGCCAGGCCCTTGGCAAGGCCGCTGCCAGGAATGGGGGCCATGGTTACTGGATCACCACCTTGACGACGCCGGTGAGGGCGATCTGGGCGAGGGAGAGGGGGACGAGGAGGGTCCAGGCGAGCTTCTGGAGCTGGTCCTCGCGCAGGCGCGGGTAGGTGACGCGCAGCCAGATCACGAGGAAGGCGAGGACGGCGGTCTTCAGCAGGGTCCAGACCCAGCCGAGGCCGTCGGCGCCCCAGGGGCCGTGCCAGCCGCCCAGGAAGAGGACGGTGGTCAAGCCGCACAGGACGACGATTCCGGCGTACTCGGCGAGGAGGAAGAGGGCGAAGCGGAGGCCGGTGTACTCGGTGTACGCACCGAAGATGATCTCCGAGTCGGCGACGGGCATGTCGAAGGGCGGGCGCTGGAGTTCGGCGAGGCCGGCCACGAAGAAGACGATCGCGCCGACGATCTGCCAGGGGAGCCACCACCACTCGAAGGCGTCGAGGATGCCGGGGAGGGAGACGGTGCCGGCCGCCATCGCCACGGAGGCCGCGGTGAGCAGCATCGGCAGTTCGTAGGCGAGGAGCTGGGCGGCGGTGCGGAGGCCGCCGAGGAGGGAGAACTTGTTCGCGGACGCCCAGCCGGCCATGAGCGAGCCGAGGACGCCGACGCCCATGACGGCCAGGACGAAGAAGACGCCCGCGTCGATGACCTGGCCGACGGCTCCCTCGCCCGGGCCGATGGGGATGGCGAGCAGGACGAGGAGGTAGGGCAGCAGGGCGACGGCGGGGGCCAGTTGGAAGATACGGCGGTCCGCGCCCGCGGGGACGATGTCCTCCTTCTGCGCGAACTTCACGCCGTCGGCGACCAGCTGGGCCCAGCCGTGGAAGCCGCCGGCGTACATGGGGCCGAGGCGGCCTTGCATATGGGCCATGACCTTGTGTTCGGTCTGGCCGATGATCAGGGGGAAGGTGAGGAAGACGACGAAGACGATCAGGAGTCGCAGGGTGACGTCGAGCGCGTCGTTCACCGCGTGCCTCCCGTGGGGTCGTCGGGGTTGTCCGTGGTCTCTGTGGTCCCTGTGGCCTCTGAGGGCTCTGAGGGCTCGGGGGTCTCCGAGTCGTCCGAGGACTCGGGGGCCGGCGACTGCGCGGTCTCGGGCGACGGTTCGGATTCCGGTTCCGGTTCCGCTTCGTCGAAGGCCGGGCGGGCGTGGTGCCAGGGGGCGTCCGAGCTGCGCGGAGCGGGGGCAGACCTGCCCGGCCGGCTGTCGCTCCGGTCGGAGGCGGCGCGTTGGCTCGAGCTGCCCTCCGACGCGCTGCGCGCGCGGCGCGGTCCCGCCGGTGGGGTCGGGGATTCGGCCTCGGTGCCGGGAGACTCCGGCTGCCCGGTGGCCGGCGTCTCGGTGCCGGTCACCACTGCTTCGGAACCGGGCGCCGGGGATTCGGACCCGGGCGCCGGGGATTCGGGCCCGGGCGTCGGGGGCTCAGGTTTGGTCGCCCGGGATTCCGACCCGCTGGGCGTCTGGCTCGCCGAGCCGTCCGCGGCGGTACGGGTGCGGAGAGGGGCGGCCGGCGCCTGAGTGTCCGGGGCGCCCGCGGCGGCCTGGCTCGCCGAACCCTCCGCCGCCGAACGCGCACGCCGTGGCCCACCCGCAGCCGGAGCGGCCGTCTCACCAGCCGCAGTCTGGCTCGCCGAGCCCTCCCCGGCCGAGCGTGCCCGTCGTACGGGGCGTTCGCCTGCCGCGCGGGGGGCTCGGGTCGGGCGGGACGGGGCCGGGGGGAGTTGGCCCTTCAGGGGGCCCCATTCGTTGGGGTCGGGGACGCCGGGTGGGAGCATCTGGCGGCGTTTGGGGCCGCCGTGTTCGGACTCGCCGGGTTCCTTCGCGCCGGGCCAGGCCTTGGCGACGCGGGCGGCCAGGACGAAGTCCTTGCGCAGGGGGTGGCCTTCGAAGCTGTCGGGCAGGAGCAGGTGGTCGAGTGCCGGGTGGCCTTCGAAGGCGATGCCGAACATCTCGTGCGTCTCGCGTTCGTGCCAGGCGGCGCCCGCGTAGACGCCGACCGCGGAGGGCAGGGCGGGGGTCTCGTGCGGGATGGTCGTACGCAGCAGGAGGCGGCGGAGGGGAGACAGGGCCGCGATGTGGGCCGTGACGCGGAAGCCCGTGCCCGGTTCGTCGACCGCGCTCAGCCAGTCGAAGTAGGTGCAGCCGAGCCGGTCGCGGGCGGTCTCCAGGGCGGAGATCCAGGTCGCCGGGGGGACGTCGACCGTCAGGACCTCGTACGACTCCTCGGCCGTGGCGTCCGTACCGAAGAGTTCCTGGACGTCGGCGGGCAGCCAGCCGACCGCGGTCATCGTCCCTCCCCGGGCGCGGAGCCGGACGGGGACGGCGGCGTCACCAGGCCGCTCTGCAGCGCTGCCGCCGAGGGGCGTTCCGTGCCGTACCGCTCCCCCAGCGACTCGCGGGCGATCTTCTCCTGGAGCTTGAGGATGCCCTGGAGCAGCGCCTCGGGGCGGGGCGGGCAGCCGGGGACGTAGACGTCGACGGGGATGATCTGGTCGACGCCCTTGGTGACGGAGTACGAGTCCCAGTACGGGCCGCCGCAGTTGCTGCAGGCGCCGAAGGAGATGACGTACTTGGGCTCCGGCATCTGCTCGTAGAGGCGCTTCACGGCCGGGGCCATCTTGTCCGTGACCGTGCCGGAGACCACCATCAGGTCGGCCTGGCGGGGGCCCGGGGCGAAGGGGATCACGCCGAGGCGGATGAAGTCGTGGCGGGCCATCGACGCGGCGATGAACTCGATCGCGCAGCAGGCGAGTCCGAAGTTGAAGACCCAGAGCGAGTAGCGGCGGCCCCAGTTGAGGATCACCTTCATCGGCTCGGGTGCGAGGCGGGCCAGGGCGCCGAGCCGTGTGGGCTCGGGCAGCAGCACAGGCTCGGACACCGAGGGGTTCACGTCCATGCCAGGACGCCCTTCTTGTATGCGTAGAGCAGGCCCACGGCCAGGAAGCCGAGGAAGATGAACATCTCCACCAGGGTCGCCGCGCCGTAGCCGGGGGCGGCGAAGACGGTCGCCCAGGGGAAAAGGAAGATCGAGTCGACGGCGAAGATCACGTAGAGGAAGGCGTAGACGTAGTAGCGGACCTGGGTGTGGGCCCAGCCCTCGCCGACGGGGTCGACGCCGCATTCGTACGTCAGGAGCTTCTCGGGAGTGGGGACCACGGGCCGCAGCAGGCGGCCGGCCCCGAAGGCGACGGCGACGAACAGCACGCCGACCACGGCGAGCAGTCCGACGACCGAATAGGACTGGAAGTAGTCCGCCGCGACGACGGTCGTGGTGACGACGGTCGGTTCCGGCACGTCCGTCCCTCGCTCCCTTGAAACTCGGACCTGGTCCTGCGGCGATCCCCCGGTTCACCCGGACGCCGCTGTTCGACGATCTGTACGCACGGGAGTCTAGGCCCTGATAAAGGCAGGGTAAGCAGCCCGTCACGCCCTGGCATGCGGGGGTGGGGTTTTCCTCAGTCGATCCTGGCGGTCCACCTCATGGCGCGGCTGCCCACGGCCGGGCACGCTAACGCCTATGACCGAACGCTTCCCGTCCACCGGCACTAAGGCGGCCGCGACGACGGCCGGGCAGGACGACCGCCCGCCACCGCCCCGGTTCGCCTACGACCGGCACACCTGGAAGGAGATCGCGCACCTTCTCGCGAACCTTCCCGCCTCACTGCTCGGATTCACCTACGTCGCGACGGCGCTGTTCACCAGTTTCGGGCTGACCGTCACGGTGATCGGGTTCCCGTTGCTCGCGGCCGTGCTCCTGGGCGCACGGCAGTTGGGCAGGCTGGAGCGGGCCAGGGCCAGGGCGCTGCTCGGGGTGCGGATCGACGAGCCGAGCCGGCTGCCGCTGCGTGGCTCGGGCGGTTTCCTCCCGCGGTTGTGGATGTCGCTGAAGGACCCGGTGGGCTGGCGCGCGGTGCTGTACGAGTTCATCCGGCTGCCCTGGGGCGTCCTCACCTTCGCCATCACGCTGACCTCGCTGTTCGTGCTGTGGCCGGTGTTGCCGTTCATCGCGCGGGGGCTGGCCAACGCCGACCGGGCCATGGTGCGCGGCCTGCTGTCGCCCTCGGACGAGCTGGAGCGGCGCATCGCCGAGCTGGAGTCGGACCGGGGGGTCGTGGTCGACACGGCCGCGGCCGACCTGCGGCGCATCGAGCGGGATCTGCACGACGGGGCACAGGCCCGGCTGGTGGCACTGGCCATGGGTCTCGGCCTGGCGAAGGAGAAGGTGCTGGAGGATCCCGACGCGGCGGCGGCGATGGTCGAGGAGGCGCACGGCGAGGTGAAGCTGGCGCTCCAGGAGCTGCGGGATCTGGCCCGGGGGATCCATCCGGCGGTGCTGACCGACCGCGGCCTGGACGCGGCCCTGTCCTCGGTCGCCTCGCGCTGCACGGTCCCGGTGAAGGTGACGGTCGATCTGCCGGCGCGGCCGGCCGCGGCTATCGAGGGCATCGCCTACTTCACCGTCTCGGAGCTGCTGCAGAACGTCAGCAAGCACAGCCGGGCGAAGTCGGCGTCGGTGGATGTCTGGCGGACGGCCGACCGGCTGCTCATACAGGTGGGGGACGACGGCCGCGGCGGCGCGAGTCTCGAACGCGGTACGGGGATGAAGGGCCTGGCCGACCGGCTGGGCGCCGTGGACGGCCTGTTCGTCCTGGAGTCGCCCGAGGGCGGCCCGACCACGGTCACGGCGGAACTGCCGTGGCGCGACCGCACGGACGCCTCCGCCGCGGGCACCGGCGGCCGCTGAGCCGCACCGGGAAACCGCTGGGCCGGAGGTGGGGAAAACCCCCCGTTCAAGACGCCGACGGACTCCATGGTCCGCCGACCTGCGGCGGAGCAGGGTGGAGGTATCGAGAGCACAGCAGCGGGACGAGGAGAAGGACGACGCCGATGGCCACGGAGTACGGACAGGGATACGGGCTCGACGGCGAGCCGGGGTATCCCGGGAGCACCGAACGACGGCGGCACCGGCTGCCCGTCGCGCTGCGGGCGCCGGTCGAGGGCCGCACCTGGCGCGAGCTCGGCTACGTGCTGCTCAGCCTGCCGATCAGCATCATGCTGTTCGTCTACGCGGTGACGATGGTGTCGCTGGGGGCGGGGCTGCTGGTGACGTTCCTCGGCGTGCCGGTGCTGGCGGCGGCTCTCGCCGGGTGCCGCGGTCTGGGGGCGCTGGAGCGGGTGCGGGCACGGGCGCTGCTGGACCTTGAGGTGGCCGGGCCGGAGCCGCTGCGGGTGAAGAAGCCGGGCGCGATGGCGTGGATGGGTGCCGTCCTCAAGAGCGGCGCCTCGTGGCGGGCCCTGCTGTACGCGCTGCTGCAGCTGCCCTGGGCGGTGTTCTCGTTCGCCGTCGCCGTGAACGTGTGGGTGCTGGGCTGGGGGCTGCTGACGTATCCGCTGTGGTTCTGGGTGTTCCCGATGTACGCCGGGCAGGACGGGGTCCAGCTGTACGGCGACGAGACGCACCGGGTCTACCTCGACAACCCCTTCGAGATCACGATGACCGCGCTGGTGGGTCTGCTGTTCACGATCGCCGTGCCGTGGATCCTGCGGGCGCTGACGATGGTGGACCGGCTGCTGGTGCACGGGCTGCTCGGGCCGTCGCGGCTGGCCTCGCGGGTGGTGGAGCTGGAGTCGGACCGGGGGGTCGTGGTCGACACGGCCGCGGCCGACCTGCGGCGCATCGAGCGGGATCTGCACGACGGGGCACAGGCCCGGCTGGTGGCACTGGCCATGGATCTGGGGCTGGCGAAGGAGAAGCTCCAGGAGGATCCGGAGGCGGCCGCGCGGATGGTGGACGAGGCGCACGGCGAAGTGAAGACGGCACTTCAGGAGCTGCGGGACCTGGCCCGGGGGATCCATCCCGCGGTGCTGACGGACCGGGGTCTTGACGCGGCGCTGTCGGCGGTGGCCTCGCGGTGCACGGTGCCGGTGCGGGTCGAGGTCGATCTGGCGGAGCGGCCGGCGCCGGCGATCGAGGGGATCGCGTACTTCACGGTGTCGGAGCTGCTGCAGAACGTCAGCAAGCACGCGCGGGCGACCTGGGCGGGCGTGGAGGTCTGGCGGACCGAGAACCGGCTGATGCTGCAGGTCGTGGACAACGGCGCGGGCGGGGCCGACGTGTCCCGGGGTTCCGGCCTGGCGGGGCTGGCGGACCGGCTCGACGCGGTGGACGGGGTCCTGGTGGTGGACTCGCCGGCGGGCGGGCCGACCCGGGTGACGGCGGAGTTGCCGTGGCGGGGGGCGTACGTGCGGTGACCTCCGGTCGGGGCGGCGGGTGAGGGGACGTTCCGTCTCCGGCTCGCCAGGGGGCTCCGCCCCGGGGGTGGGGGGGGGGGGGGGGGGGGGGGGGGGGGGGGGGGGGGGGGGGGGGGGGGGGGGGGGGGGGGGGGGGGGGGGGGGGGGGCGCGGGGGGGGGGGGGGGGGGGGGGCGGGGGGGGGGCCGCCCGCGGGGGGGGGGGGGCGCGCGGGGGGCGGCGGCCCGGCCGCCGGCCGCCCCCCCCCCCCCCCCCCCCCCCCCCCCCCCCCCCCCCCCCCCCCCCCCCCCCCCCCCCCCCCCCCCCCCCACCCCCGGGCCTATGCCCACCCGCCACCCGAATCAGTCGGACAGGAAGCAAGCCTCCCGCGCCGAATCACCTGGACGGACGGCAAGCCCTGTCCCCCGATCAGTGCGGACAAGAAGCCCGTCCCACCCCCATCCACCCCCCGATCCTGAAATGCTGGACCCGTCGCACGGGTGGGCGCGGAGCCGTTGTGGGCTGCGGACGGGCGGCAGCGGGCTGTGGGGGGCCGGAACATCGTGGAGGACAGGGTGCGGGTGGTCATCGCCGAGGATTCAGTGCTGCTCAGGGAGGGCCTGACCCGGCTGCTGACCGACCGCGGGCACGAGGTCGTCGCCGGGGTGGGTGACGGCGAGGCACTGATCAAGACCATCACCGAGCTGGACGCGCAGGGCGAGCTGCCGGATGTCGTGGTGGCCGATGTGCGGATGCCGCCGACGCACACCGACGAGGGGGTGCGGGCAGCGGTGCAGTTGCGCAAGGCGCACCCGGGGCTCGGTGTGCTGGTGCTGTCGCAGTACGTGGAGGAGCGCTACGCCACGGAGCTGCTCGCCGGGTCCAGCCGGGGTGTCGGCTATCTGCTGAAGGACCGGGTGGCCGAGGTCCGTGAGTTCGTGGACGCGGTGGTGCGGGTGGCCGACGGCGGTACGGCCCTCGACCCGGAGGTGGTCGCGCAGCTGCTGGGCCGCAGCCGTAAGCAGGACGTGCTCGCGGGGCTCACGCCGCGGGAGCGGGAGGTGCTGGGGCTGATGGCCGAGGGGCGGACGAACTCGGCGATCGCCCGGCAGCTGGTGGTCAGCGACGGAGCGGTCGAGAAGCACGTCAGCAACATCTTCCTGAAGCTGGGCCTGTCGCCGAGCGACGGGGACCACCGCAGGGTGCTGGCCGTGCTCACGTACCTCAATTCCTGACATGCGCCGCAAGGGTGCGTGATCACCGCGTGATCACCCCAAAGTCGCGTCCAAGATGCGAATGACACAAAGAAGGCGACCCTTACGGTCGTAGGGTTGATCCTGGGAGGCCTGCGGGAAGGCCTGTCCGGGACAGCCGCCTCGAGGGAGGTCCAGTTCAGTGACCAGCCAGGTCAGTAGCCCAGCGGAGCAGGCCGACGGACCAGTCGTAGGAGAGCAGCGCAAAGCGGCGGGCGCCAAGGGCGTCCGCCGTCTCGACCGAGTGATCATCAGGTTCGCGGGGGACTCGGGTGACGGTATGCAGCTCACCGGTGACCGCTTCACCTCGGAGACCGCGTCGTTCGGCAACGACCTGTCGACGCTGCCGAACTTCCCGGCCGAGATCCGGGCGCCCGCCGGGACCCTGCCGGGTGTGTCGTCCTTCCAGCTGCACTTCGCCGACCACGACATCCTCACGCCCGGTGACGCGCCGAACGTGCTGGTGGCGATGAACCCGGCCGCGCTGAAGGCGAACATCGGCGACCTGCCGCGCGGCGCCGAGGTGATCGTCAACACGGACGAGTTCACCAAACGGGCGATGCAGAAGGTCGGCTACGACACCAGTCCGCTGGAGGACGGGTCGCTGGACGGCTACCACCTGCACCCGGTGCCGCTGACCACGCTCACCGTGGAGGCGCTGAAGGAGTTCGACCTCAGCCGCAAGGAGGCCGAGCGCAGCAAGAACATGTTCGCGCTGGGCCTGCTGAGCTGGATGTACCACCGGCCCACCGAGGGCACGGAGAAGTTCCTCAAGTCCAAGTTCGCCAAGAAGCCCGATATCGCGGCGGCCAACATCGCCGCGTTCCGGGCGGGCTGGAACTTCGGCGAGACCACCGAGGACTTCGCCGTCTCCTACGAGGTGGCCCCGGCGGCCACGGCGTTCCCGCCGGGTGTCTACCGCAACATCTCCGGCAACCTCGCCCTGTCGTACGGCCTGGTCGCCGCGAGCCGGCAGGCGGATCTGCCGCTGTATCTGGGGTCGTACCCGATCACTCCGGCGTCGGACATCCTGCACGAGCTGTCCAAACACAAGAACTTCGGCGTGCGCACCTTCCAGGCCGAGGACGAGATCGCCGGTATCGGGGCCGCGCTGGGCGCGGCCTTCGGTGGTTCGCTGGCCGTGACCACGACGAGCGGTCCCGGTGTGGCGCTGAAGTCGGAGACCATCGGCCTGGCGGTCTCGCTGGAGCTGCCGCTGCTGGTCGTGGACATCCAGCGCGGCGGGCCGTCGACCGGTCTGCCCACCAAGACCGAGCAGGCGGACCTGCTCCAGGCGATGTACGGGCGCAACGGCGAGGCCCCGGTGCCGATCGTCGCGCCGTGCACCCCGGGGGACTGCTTCGACGCGGCCCTGGAGGCGGCGCGGATCGCGCTGACGTACCGCACGCCGGTCTTCCTCCTCTCCGACGGCTATCTGGCCAACGGCTCCGAGCCCTGGCGGATCCCGGACCTGGACGAGCTGCCCGATCTGCGGGTGCAGTTCGCGCAGGGCCCGAACCACACCCTGGACGACGGCTCCGAGGTGTTCTGGCCCTACAAGCGCGACCCGCAGACGCTGGCCCGGCCGTGGGCGATCCCGGGCACGCCGGGGCTCGAGCACCGGATCGGCGGCATCGAGAAGGAGGACGGGACGGGCAACATCTCCTACTCGCCGGCCAACCACGACTTCATGGTCCGCACCCGGCAGGCCAAGATCGACGGCATCGACGTCCCGGACCTCGTGGTGGACGACCCGCACGAGGCGCGGACGCTGGTGCTGGGCTGGGGTTCGACGTACGGCCCGATCACGGCGGCCGTACGGCGGCTGCGCAGAGCCGGGGAGTCCGTCGCGCAGGCGCATCTGCGCCATCTCAACCCCTTCCCGCGGAATCTGGGCGCGGTGCTGGAGCGTTACGACAAGGTGGTGATCCCCGAGATGAACCTCGGGCAGCTCGCCACGCTCATCCGGGCGAAGTACCTGGTCGACGCCCAGTCGTACAACCAGGTCAACGGCATGCCGTTCAAGGCGGAGCAGCTCGCCGCGGCTCTGAAGGAGGCCATCGATGGCTGAGACGTCCACGCACGGCACGGGCACCGTCGAAGCGCTCTCCCTCGTCCCCAAGGCCGAGGCGAAGCAGTCGATGAAGGACTTCAAGTCCGACCAGGAAGTCCGCTGGTGCCCCGGCTGCGGCGACTACGCCATCCTCGCGGCGGTGCAGGGCTTCATGCCCGAGCTGGGCCTGGCGAAGGAGAACATCGTCTTCGTCTCGGGCATCGGCTGCTCCTCCCGGTTCCCGTACTACATGAACACGTACGGGATGCACTCCATCCACGGCCGCGCCCCGGCCATCGCCACGGGTCTGGCCTCCTCGCGCCGCGATCTGTCGGTGTGGGTCGTCACCGGTGACGGCGACGCGCTGTCGATCGGCGGCAACCACCTGATCCACGCGCTGCGCCGCAATGTGAACCTCAAGATCCTGCTGTTCAACAACCGGATCTACGGTCTGACCAAGGGCCAGTACTCGCCG
Organism: Streptomyces sp. NPDC050546; assembly: GCF_044457425.1. Taxonomy (NCBI): domain Bacteria; kingdom Bacillati; phylum Actinomycetota; class Actinomycetes; order Kitasatosporales; family Streptomycetaceae; genus Streptomyces; species Streptomyces sp. NPDC050546. Next base: position 242,691 of record NZ_JBITGX010000004.1, on the reverse strand, counting down.
ACCTCCGAGGTCGGGAAGATCACCAAGTCGACGCCGATGGGATCGCTGGACGCGCCCTTCAACCCGGTGTCGCTGGCGATCGGGGCGGAGGCCTCGTTCGTGGCGCGGACGGTCGACTCCGACCGCAAGCACCTCACGGAGGTGCTGCGCCAGGCCGCCGCCCACCAGGGCACGGCCCTGATCGAGATCTACCAGAACTGCAACATCTTCAACGACAACGCCTTCGAGGCCCTCAAGGACAAACAGCAGGCCGAGGAGGCCGTGATCCGGCTGGAGCACGGCAGGCCGATCCGCTTCGGCTCCGACCTGTCCAAGGGTGTCGTACGGGACCGGCTGACCGGGGACCTGAAGGTGGTGGCGGTGACGCCGGACAGCGAGGACCAGGTGCTCGTCCACGACGCGCACTCCCCGTCCCCGACCACGGCGTTCGCGCTGTCCCGCCTGGCCGACCCGGACACCCTGCACCACACCCCGATCGGCGTCCTCCGCTCCGTGGACCGGCCGGTCTACGACACGCAGATGTCGGACCAGCTCGACCAGGCGATCGAGCAGCACGGCAAGGGCGACCTGGGCGCGCTGCTGGCGGGCGGGGACACCTGGACGGTCGCCGGCTGAGCACGACCACGCCCTACGGCGATCAGGCCCGGGACCGCTACGACGCGGCCCGGGTCTCGTCGTAGGTCAGGCGGGCCTTCTCCACGTCGTCCATGCGGTCGTGGGTCCACTGGGCGAGGGCCTTGACCTGCTCGGCGGCCTCGCGGCCCAGGTCGGTGAGGGAGTAGTCGACGCGGGGCGGGATCACCGGCTTGGCGTCGCGGTGGACCAGGCCGTCGCGCTCCAGGGTCTGGAGGGTCTGGGTGAGCATCTTCTCGCTGACACCCCGGCCGTTGTACCGACTGATCGCCCGGCGCAGCTCACTGAACCGGTACGGGCGGTCCAGCAACTCGATCAGGACGAGCACGCCCCAGCGGCTGGTGACGTGTTCCAGGACGAGCCGGTACGGGCACAAGGCCTCGCCATCACTTACTGCCATGCCAGTACCTTACTTCAAAGTGGGTACTTTCGAACAGTTAGCGCTTCTCCTAGGGTTAGTGCCACCGCACCCCACAAGGAGAGTCATCACCATGAGCATCGTCGTCACCGGAGCCACCGGACAGCTCGGCCGTCACGTCGTGGAGCAGCTGCTGGAGAAGGTTCCCGCCGAGCAGATCACCGCGGTCGTCCGCAACGCCGAGAAGGCCGCCGACTTCGCGGACCGCGGGGTGAGGATCGCACTGGCCGACTACAACACCCCCGCGTCCTTCGACGGCCTCTTCTCCGCCGGTGACAAGGTCCTGCTGGTCTCGGGCAACGAGTTCGACAAGGGCCGTGTGCGGCAGCACCAGGTCGTCATCGACGCCGCCAAGGCGGCCGGGGTCGCCCTGCTCGCGTACACCAGCGCCCCGGGCAGCCTGACCGCCGCGCTCGCCGACGACCACCGCGGCACCGAGGAGGCCCTGCTGGGCTCGGGCGTGCCCTACGCGCTGCTGCGCAACGGCTGGTACCACGAGAACTACACCGAGAACCTCGCCCCGACGCTGGAGCACAACGCGGTCGTCGCCGCCGCCGGCGAGGGCCGGGTCTCCTCCGCCTCCCGCGCCGACTACGCCGCCGCCGCCGTGGCCGTACTGACCGGCGAGGGGCACGAGAACAAGACGTACGAGCTGGGCGGCGACTCCGCGTGGAGCTTCGCCGAGTACGCGGCCGAGCTGAGCCGGCAGACCGGCAAGGAGATCACCTACAACGCGGTCACCCCCGAGGCGCTCACCGGCATCCTGGCCGGCGCCGGCCTGCCCGAGCAGTTCGCGCAGATCCTGGCCGGGGTCGACGCCTCCATCGAGAAGGGTGAGCTGGTGGTCTCCACCGGCGACCTGTCCCGCCTGGCCGGCCGTCCGACCACCCCGTTTTCCGAGGCCATCGCCGCCGCGCTCAAGGGCTGAAATCCCCCCGGCGGGCCCTTGAGCCGCCTCACCCCCGGCTGTCATGACCGTATGCCGATACGGGCATGACAGCCGGGGGCGCTCGGCGTTACCTTCGTGGTCGCGGAACACCACGTGCGAAGTGCGAAGGAGGGGGCCCGTGACCGGCAAGCCGAGGGGCGAGGCGCGGATAGGACTGCTGAACGGGTTCGCGGCCTACGGGATGTGGGGGCTCGTCCCCCTGTTCTGGCCCCTGCTGAAGCCCGCGGGGGCGGTGGAGATCCTGGCCCACCGGATGGTGTGGTCGCTGGTCTTCGTGGGCGCCGCCCTGCTCGTGCTGCGCCGCTGGGCCTGGGCCGGAGAGCTGCTGCGGCAGCCGCGCAAGCTCGCACTGATCACGGTCGCCGCGACGGTCATCACCATCAACTGGGGCCTGTACATCTGGTCCGTGAACTCCGGGCACGTCGTCGAGGCCTCCCTCGGGTACTTCATCAACCCGCTGGTCACCATCGGGATCGGGGTGCTGCTGCTGAAGGAGCGGCTGCGGCCGGTGCAGTGGGCGGCGGTCGGGACCGGCTGCGTGGCGGTCGTCGTCCTGACCATCGGCTATGGCCGGCCGCCGTGGATCTCGCTCTCCCTCGCCTTCTCCTTCGCCGCCTACGGGCTGGTGAAGAAGAAGGTGGGCCTCGGCGGCATCGAGTCGCTGGCCGCCGAGACCACGATCCAGTTCCTGCCCGCGCTCGGCTTCCTGGTGTGGCTGACCGCGCGAGGCGACTCCACGTTCACCACCGAGGGCGCGGGGCACGCGGCCCTGCTCGCCTCGGCCGGCATCGTCACCGCGCTGCCCCTGGTCTGCTTCGGAGCGGCCGCCATCCGCGTGCCCCTGTCCACCATCGGCCTGCTGCAGTACTCGACGCCGGTCATCCAGTTCCTGCTCGGCATCCTCTACTTCCACGAGGAGATGCCGCCGGAGCGCTGGGCCGGGTTCGCGCTGGTGTGGCTGGCGCTGACGCTGCTCACCTGGGACGCGCTGCGCACCGCCCGGCGCGCGGCCCGCGCGCTCACCGACGAGATCAGCGTGCCCAGCACCACCAGGACGACCGGCACGACCAGCGCCGCCCGGAACGCCGAGAGCGTGGCCTCGGGGCCGGACCCGGTGGACGCCAGGCCGTAGACCGCGGTGACCGCCGAGATGCCGATCGCGGAGCCGAACTGCGTGGCGGTGGTCAGCAGCCCGCCGGCCAGCCCCTGCTCGGACTCGGCGACCCCGTCCGTCGCCGCGATCGTCAGCGGCCCGTAGGCCAGGGCGAAGGCGAGACCCGCCAGGAACAGCGTCGGGAACATCGCGGCGTAGGACCAGTCCATGCCGACCGGCAGGAACAGCGCGTACGCCGCCACGGCCAGGACGAAACCGCCGACGATCACCCGGGCGTTGCCCCAGCGGGCGACCAGCCGCGGTGTGAGCGTCGGGGCGAGCACGGCGTCGATGCCCATGACGATCAGGGCCAGCGCCGTCTGGAGCGACGACCAGCCGCGCAGTTCCTGAAGATAGAGCGTGACGATGAACTGGAAGCCGAAGAAGGCGCCGAGGAAGAGCAGTGCCCCCAGGTCGGCGCGCACGACCGGGCCCTGACGCAGGATGCCGAGGCGGACGAGCGGGTCCGGACAGCGGCGTTCGGCCGCGACGAAGGCACCGGCCAGGAGCAGCGCCGCGAGCCCCGAGGCCGCGGTGAGCGGCCAGTCGCGCAGGCCGTGCTCCAGGCGTACGACGGTGTAGGCGGCCAGCAGCATCGCGCCGGCGGCGGTGATCGCGCCGGGCAGGTCGAAGGTCCCCCGGCGAGTCCGCGGGGCGTCGCGCCCGGGGATCAGCCGTACGGCTGCCGCGAGCAGGGCCGCGGCCAGCAGTACGGGCGCGAAGAACACCCAGCGCCAGCCGAGCTCGGTGAGCAGACCGCCGATCACCAGGCCGAGGGAGAAGCCGGCCGCGCCCGTCCCGGCGAAGATCAGCAGGGCCTTGTTGCGCTCCGGGCCCTCCGCGTACGACGTGGTGATCAGGGAGAGCGCGGCGGGAGTCATGAACGCGGCGGCGACACCCGTCACGAACCGGGCGACGACCAGCATCCAGCCCTCGGTCGCGAAGCCGCCGAGCCCCGAGAAGGCGAGGAAGACGGTGAGCCAGATCAGGAACATCCGGCGCCTGCCGAGCAAGTCGGCGGCGCGGCCGCCCAGGAGGGTGAAGCCGGCGTAGCCGAGCACGTAGGCGCTCATCACCCACGCCGCGGTGTCGGTGCCCAGCCCCAGGTCGGAGCGGATGGCCGGGATCGCCACCGCCATCATCGCGACGTCGATGCCTTCGAGGAAGATCGTTCCGCACAGAACGAGCAGCAGCGCCCAGGCACGGGTGCCCATCAGTCCACACTCCTCCGCCGTCAGCCGGTTACGCAACTGAGGGTCGGTTCCCTCTTGTAACCGTGACCAGCCTGCGGCAGCATCGACAGACATGGAAGAAGGCACTTCGAAGTCACCGAGTAACCGCGAGAGCACCGTGGACTACGGCGACGCCGATCCCTTCCAGTGGGACACCCGGGAGGACTGCCAGGTCCGGCAGATCCTCGACCGGATCGCCGACAAGTGGTCGCTGCTGGTCATCGCGCTGCTGGAGAACCGGCGGCTGCGCTTCACCGAGCTGCGCCGGGAGATCGACGGGGTCAGCCAGCGGATGCTGACGGTGACCCTGCGGTCGCTGGAGCGGGACGGGCTGGTGAAGCGGACGGTGCACCCGGTGGTGCCGCCGCGGGTCGAGTACGAACTGACCTCCCTCGGCAGGACGCTGCACACCACGATCCAGTCCCTGGTGACCTGGACGGAGGAACACCAGGACGAGATCGCCGCGGCCCGGACCGCGTACGACACCCGCCCCGTATAACTGGTACATGACACAGACACCGGCACGTCCCGCCTCCGTGCACTGGAAGGTCGTCATCGACGCGAACGACCCGCACGCGCAGGCCGACTTCTGGGCCGCGGCGCTCCACTACGAGGTCGAGGACAACAGCGTCCTCATCGGGAAGCTGCTCGGTGCCGGTGTCGTGCCGGAGGAACTCGTCGTCGAGTTCCACGGCCGTCACGCCTTCCGGGACCTGGTCGCCGTACGGCACCCCGAGGACCCCTTCGAGGAGGGGAGCGGGACCGGGCTGGGGCGGCGGCTGCTGTTCCAGCGGGTGCCGGAGACCAAGACGGTCAAGAACCGGCTCCACCTCGATCTGCACCCGGGTGAGGGACGGCGCGAGGAGGAGGTCGCGCGGCTGGAGGGGCTCGGGGCGAGGGTGCTGCGGCGTGTGGCGGAGCAGGGCGGCGAGTGGGCTCTGATGGCGGACCCGGAGGGGAACGAGTTCTGCGTCCATTAGCACGGACGCCGCTCCACAACGCCCTGACCGGTCAAGGGTCTTGACGGATAGTCAGTAACGGCCCCACCATCCAGGCACCCCATTCAGCGTGGGCGGCCTGCGGACACCCCACGGGCTGCCCGTAGGAACTCGGAGTCCCCACATGAAGCTCTCCGTTTCCGCGCGTGCCGTGACAGCAGGCGGCATAGCGACTGTCATGCTCCTGACCGGCGGCGCCGTGGCCGATGCCGCGTCCGCTCCCCCGAGACCGGCCGCGGCGCCCGACCTGCCCCTGGCGGGCGTCAAGGCCCATCTGACCCAGCTCCAGTCCATAGCCACCGCCAACGGCGGCAACCGCGCGCACGGCCGGACCGGCTACAAGGCCTCGATCGACTACGCGAAGGCCAAGCTGGACGCCGCGGGATTCACCACCACGCTCCAGCAGTTCACCGCCTCCGGCCGCACCGGCTACAACCTGATCGCCGACTGGCCCGGCGGTGACACGAGCCAGGTCGTGATGGCCGGCTCGCACCTCGACAGCGTCTCCTCCGGGCCCGGCATCAACGACAACGGGTCCGGCTCGGCCGCCGTCCTGGAGACCGCCCTCGCCGTGGCACGGGCGCAGTACAAGCCCACCAAGCATCTGCGGTTCGCCTGGTGGGGCGCGGAGGAACTCGGCCTGGTCGGCTCCCGCTACTACGTCAACCAGCTGGCGACCGGGGACCGTTCCAGGATCAGCGCCTACCTCAACTTCGACATGATCGGCTCCTCGAACCCGGGCTACTTCGTCTACGACGACGACCCGGCGATCGAGAAGACGTTCAAGGACTACTTCAGCGGCCTCGGCGTCCCGACCGAGATCGAGACCGAGGGCGACGGCCGCTCCGACCACGCGCCGTTCAAGAGCGCGGGCGTGCCCGTGGGCGGCCTGTTCACCGGGGCCAGCCGCGCGAAGACGGCGGCGCAGGCGGCCAAGTGGGGCGGTACGGCCGGGCGGGCGTTCGACCGCTGCTACCACTCCTCCTGCGACACCACCGCCAACATCAGCGACACGGCCCTCGACCGCAACAGCGACGCGGTCGCGCACGCGGTGTGGGAGCTGTCGGACTAGGGCCTGTCGTTCTCGTCAGGTCGCCCCTACTGGTTGCGGGCGCGTTCCGTGAGGCGGCCCATGCGGGCCCGGGCCGACTCCAGTTGCTCGATCTCCTCGGCGGCCGGGCCGTCCTCGGCGGCGAGCTCGGTCCACAGCCCGATCAGGTCGCCTCCCAGCTCAAGACCCAGCGCCGGGTCGCGCACGGCCCGCCAGGCGGTGGCCGCGCTCTGCACATTGCCGTAGGCGGCCTCCGCGTCGCCCGTACGGCGGCGGGCACCGGCCAGGTCGAGGGACAGCCGGAAAGCGCGGAGCGGATCACCCGCCAAGTAGGCGATGTACGCGCTGAGTTCACCCAGCCGGAGCACCTCGGGGTGCTCCGGCCCCAGCGTCGCCGACGCCTGCGCGACGGTCTGGTCCGCCAGCGCGGCCGCGGCGTCGATCCTGCCCTCCTTCACGGCCTCGTTGATCCGCGTGATCGGCTCAGCGAGCAGGTCGGGGGCTCCGGAGTCGCCCGGGGCGCCGGACGGTTCGTCACCGAACATGGCCTCCGCGACCGCGTCGAAGCCGCGCGCGGGCGTGGGCTTGGCGTCGAGGTCGGCGAGCAGCTCCGCCTCGAGCACCGGGTCGGGCTTCCCGCCGCGCCGGGGCCCGGCGACGGGACCGGCTTCGGGGACGGGGAGCGGCCTCGCGTCCATGGGCGGAGGCGGCCCGAACTCACCGGTCGGGGGCGCGACGGTGCCGGGCGGTGCGGCCGGGCCCGGAGGCGCGTCTTCCGGTGCGGGCTGCGGCGGCTCCTGTACGGCGCGCAGCCGGAACGTCGGGGCCGCGCCGAGCTCGCCCGACTCCGGTACGGGGCGCAGGACGTGCGTGGCGCTGTCGCTCCGCGGGGGCTGCTTCCGCGACTGCTGTTGCTCCTGCTCCTGCTCCGCGGCGGGTGGCATGGGTCCGGGCGTGCCCGGGGCTGGCGTGCCCGGGGCGGGCGGTTCCGCGGTCGGGCCGACCGCGGGCGGCTCGGCAGCCGCGGCGGCTGTTGGCGGTTCCGCGGGTGCACCGGCCGGGGGCCACTCCGTAGCGCCGGACATGGGCCACTCCGTGGCCGCGTCGGCACTGGGAGGCTCCGTGGCCGCGCCGGTCGTGGGCTGTTCCGCGGCCGCACCCGCCGGGGGCCACTCCGGGGCGCCAGACATGGGCGGTTCCGGGGCTGCGCCCGCCGGGGGCCACTCCGTGGTCGTGCCGGACTTGGGCGGGGCCGTCGCGCCAGACGTAGGCGGGGCCGTCGCCGTGCCAGGCATGGGCGGGGCCGTCGCCGTGCCAGGCATGGGCGGTTGCGGCGGGTGTCCGGCGGCCGCTTCCTCCGGCGGTGTCGTACGGACCGGCTCGGCCGTGAAGTGGCTGGAGCCGTCCGGGTCGACCCGGAGCGGGACGACGTAGCCGATGCGTTCGTCGTGGATCGTGGCGAGGACGGCGTGGCCGGTGGCGAGGGCGATGTGGTGGAGGCGGTTCAGGACGGCCTTGTGGATCTCCTCGCCGGGGGCAGCGAAGACCGGGACGCCGCCGACGGACGCGCCGTCGGACACGCCCGGCACTCCGGCACCGGCACCCGGTCCGGCGCCGTGTCCGGCCCGAGGGACATGGACCTCGATCGGCGCCGCCGGCGCCGCCGCGTGTGCGGCCTGCTTCTGTTCCCGCTTCTTCTCGCGGCTGAGTCGAGACATCGTCCCCTCACTCGGCGTCGTACACCTACTGTCGAGTGTGTCCGCTCGCTCCCTTTTCTCACGTCACCGCGGTGTCACAGGCTCGTCCCAAGGACTGTAGGCCCCGGCGCGCGTTGTTCCGGTTGGCATGAAGATCGGAGTACGAGGGAGGAGAGGTGCATGCAGACAGGCGTGCGACAAGGCCCGGAGATCTGGATCCGCGGTCCGGTGACCACCCCGGAGCCGGGACCGCCGGAGCCGGCCCACGCCCATGCCGCGGCCCGGCGTTTCTCCTGGGTCGGCACGCACGGCGGCGCGGGCGTCTCCACGCTCGCCTCGGTCTACGGCGGTCATGACAGCGGCCGCGCCTGGCCCGGGCCGGGCGATCCGCCGTCGGTGCTGCTGGTCGCCCGGACGCACGCGGCCGGGCTGGACACGGTCGCCGGAGCCGTGGAGATCTTCCGGCGCGGCCAGGCTCCGCAGGGGCTCGACCTCGACGGCGTCGTCCTCGTGGCGGACGCCCCGGGCCGGCTGCCGCGCCCGCTCGCCCAGCGGGTCAAGTCCCTGGAGGCGGTCATCGACGTGTACCGCGTGCCGTGGGTGCCGTCCTGGCGGCTCGGCGAACTGGGCCACCCGCCGCGCGAGACGGCACCCCTGGCCAGGCTGACGGGAGCGGCACGCTGACGGCCCTCCCCCTGTCGGCCGGGGAGATCGCGGCGGGCGTCCGGGCCCGGGAGCTGCGTGCGGTCGACGTGGTCGCGGAGACGCTGGAACGGATCGACCGGGCCGATCCGCAGCTGTGCGCGTTCATCGAGGTGTGGCACGAGGAGGCGCTGCGACGGGCGGGCGAGGTGGACGCGCTGCTCGAACGGAGGGCCGGAGGTGCCCCCCGCAGGAGCGGAGCTGACAACTCCGACGGGTCGGGGGATCTCCCCCGCAGGAGCGCAGCCGCGGGGCCCGGGGGTGTCCCTCGCACGAGTGATGCCGACCTGTCCGGGGACACCCCTCGCACGAGTGGTGACGACGAGTCAGGGGGCGCCACTCACGCGAGCGCGGCCGATCCCCACGGGGACGCTGCTCGCGCGAGTGCAGCCGCCAGGCCCGGGGGCGTTCACCGCGCGACCGAGGCCGACAGTCCCGGGCGCGCCCTTCGTACGAGTAGTGCCGACATACCCGGTGGGGTCCCCCACACGAGTGGTGCCGACGGCTCCATGGAGGCGAGTGGGGCTCTGCCACTCGCCGGTGTGCCGATCGCCGTGAAGGGGCGGCACGGGCTGCGGGCGGCGGGGCCGTTGCTCGCGGCCGGAGGGGTCGTCGTGGGGGCGACCTCCGTGCCCGGGCCGGGCACGCCCTGGCAGACCTGGGGGCTCGGTGCGCGCGGCCGGACCGTCAACCCGTGGCGGGCCGACCGTACGCCGGGCGGTTCCTCGGCCGGGTCGGCGGTGGCGGTGGCGGCCGGACTCGTACCGCTGGCGACGGGCAGCGACGGGGCCGGGTCGGTGCGGATCCCGGCGGCGTGGTGCGGGGTCGTGGGCCTGAAGTGCACGGTCGGGCGACTGCCCTCCGCCGACCGCACGGGACTTGCCGTCCCCGGCGTGCTCGCCCGCTCGGCGTCGGACGCGGCCTGCTGGTGGCAGGTCGTGACGGGCGAGCCCGAGCCTGTCCTCCCACCCCTGCCCGTCACCGCCGTCTGGTCCCCCGACCTCGGTTTCGCCGGGCCCGATCCGGAGCCCGTCGCACTCGCCCGAGCCGCGGTGGAACGGCTTGTGGCGGCGGGGGTCGTACGGCTCGTACGACCGCGGGTGCCGTTGCGGCTCCCGGACCCCGGGCCCGCGTGGCTCGCGCTGCGCGCACCCGGCGCCGACCTGGCCGGGGCCCACCGCGTCCAGGCGGAGAACGACCGGCGGCTGACCGGGCTGTTCGGGGATGCCGAGCTGCTGCTGACGCCCACGGCACCCACCGCGCCGCACGGCCACGAAGGGCCGGGGGACCGCTACTCCACCTCGCTCACCTGGGCGTTCAACCTCAGCGGGCATCCGGCCCTGAGCCTCCCGGCGGGCTTCGGCGAGGACGGCTGCCCGGCCGGACTGCAACTGGTGGCGCCGCACGGGCGGGAGGCGCTGCTGCTGGCCGTGGCGCGGGAGGCGGAGTCGCGTACCGGGAGCTGACGGGCACCCCCGGCCCGACAGACGTCCCCGCCCGACAGGCACCGGCACCCCTGGCGGATTTGAATGCGTACGCATATGATGCATGCGCGTGTAATCGCCGTACGCCTTTCTTCTGGGGGACCTCCATGACCCGCCGCTTCCTTTTCGTCCTCGGCAGCGCCCGCGCCGAGGGCAACACCGAGCTGCTGGCCCGCCGGGCCGCCGAGCAACTGCCCCCGGACGTCGAACAGCAGTGGATCGACCTCACCGAGCACCCGCTACCCGACTTCGAGGACCTGCGGCACGACAGCGACCATGTCCGCCCGACCGAGGGCAGCCTCGCCCTGCTGCTCGACGCCACGCTCGCGGCGACGGACATCGTGATCGTCACGCCCCTGTACTGGTACTCGGTCTCCGCGCAGACCAAGCGCTATCTCGACTACTGGTCGGGCTGGCTGCGCACGCCCGACCTCGACTTCAAGGCGACCCTGGCCGGACGCACGCTGTGGGGCGTCACCGCTCTCGCGCACCGGGAGGAGGTCGTCGCCGACCCGCTCGTCGGGACGCTCCACAACTCGGCCGCATACATGGGGATGCGCTTCGGCGGGGTACTGCTCGGCAACGGCAGCAAGCCCGGTGACGTGCTGAACGACACCGAGGCGCTGACCCGCGCGAAGACGTTCTTCACCCAGGAGGCCCCGCCCGCCCGGTTCCTGTACGAGCAGGACTGAGCAGTGACTAGGCCGTGATGTCCTTCGTCGTGAAGCGGGCCCAGGCCGCCGAGCCGAACACCGCCGCGTACAGGGCCTGGAGGCCGAGGTTCTTCGCCAGGTCGTCCCAGTAGACCGGCTCGCGCATGAGGTCGGCGAAGGACAGCCAGTAGTGCGAGAAGAAGTACGGCTGGAGGGAGTGCAGTTGCGGGATCTGGTCGAGGATCTGGACCGTGATGAGCAGGCCGACGGTGGTCGCCATCGCCGCGATGCCACTGCCCGTGAGCGTCGAGACGAACAGACCGAGCGCCGCGACGCCGATCAGTGACGCGGCGACGGCGAGGGCGATCAGCAGGGCTCTGCCCAACCCCTCGGCGAAGCCGATCTGCGTACCCGAGATGGTCGTCAGGTCGCCCAGCGGGAACAACAGCGCGCCGACCGTCAGCGCCGAGACGGCGACCACGAGCGTGGCCGCCAGGCAGAAGATGACGACGGTCGCGTACTTGGTGAGCAGCAGCCTGCTGCGCCCGGCCGGGGCGACCAGCAGATAGCGGAGGGTGCCGGAGTTCGACTCGCCGGCGATCGCGTCGCCCGCGACGACCCCGATCGCCATCGGCAGGAAGAACGGGAGGGTGGCGGCCAGGGCGGTGAAGACGAGGAACAGGCCGTTGTTGGTGATCTGCGAGATGAAGGCCGGTCCTCCGCCCCCGCCACCGCCGGGCGACGACCCGTCACCCGTCTCTATCTTGACGGCGATGCCGACCAGGACGGGCACGCCCGCCAGTACGGCCAGCAGCGCGAGGGTGCGCCAGCGCCGGAAGGTCGTGATGAGCTCGCTGCGCAGCAGCCCGAAGGTCCACAGCGGGCTCACCGGGCGTACGGCCCTCGCGGTGTCAGCCTGCGACATCGAAGCCCTCCCCCGTCAGCGCCACGAACGCGTCCTCCAGCGAGGCCCGTTCGACCGTGAAGCCCCGCACCCGTACCCCGGCCGTCACCAGCGCGGCGGTCACCTCGGCGAGGTCGCGGTCCGGTGGTTCGCCGGTCACCCGGTCGTCCGTGACGACCACGTCGCCGACGCCCTGCTCCTTCAGTACCCGAGCGGCCTCGGCCGGGTCCGGTGTGGTCACCACGAGCCGGCCGCGGGCCCCGGCGGACAGCTCGGCGACCGGGCCCTGCGTGATCAGACGGCCCTGCGCCATCACGGCCGCGTGCGTGCAGACCTGCTCGATCTCGTCGAGCAGATGGGAGGAGAGGAAGACGGTCGTGCCGTCCGAGGCCAACTCCCGGATCAGGGTGCGGATCTCGCGCATGCCCTGCGGGTCGAGGCCGTTGGTCGGCTCGTCGAGCACGAGGAGCCGACGCGGCTGGAGCAGGGCGGCCGCGAGGCCCAGGCGCTGTTTCATGCCCAGGGAGTACGCCTTGGCCTTCTTGCTCCCCGCGGCGGTCAGGCCCACCCGGTCCAGGGCGGCGGCGACCCGGGCCCGCCGGGTGCGCGGATCGGCGGCCGGGTCGGCCGAGTCGTACCGGATGAGGTTGTCGCGGCCGGAGAGGAAGCCGTAGAGGGCCGGGCCCTCGATGAGGGCGCCGACGTGCGGCAGCACGGCGCGGGTGGCCCGGGGCATGGGCTGCCCGAGGACCCGCGCCGTGCCGGAGGTGGCCTCGATGAGGCCCATCAGCATGCGGATGGTGGTGGTCTTGCCGGAGCCGTTGGGGCCGAGGAAGCCGAAGACGCTGCCCGCCGGGACGGTCAGGTCGAGACCGTCGACGGCGAGCTGTCCGCCGCGGTAGCGCTTGGTGAGCGCGCGGGTGGCGATGACCGGTTCCCCGGCCGCGGCATCCGCGCCGGTCGGCTCCGGCACCCGCTCGGGCTCCGTGGCGGACGGTTCGCCCATCGGCTTCCTCGTTCTCTCGACGCCCCGTGGTTCTCTCGACGCCCCGTGGCTCTTTCGACGTCCTGTGGTTCTTTCGACGTCCTGTAGCGGTACGGGACTTACTTGCCGGCGTCGGCCGCCTTCACGAGCGCGTCCTTGGTGACCAGGCCGACGTAGACCTTGCCGTCGTCCGTGATCAGGGCGTTGACCAGGCGGGTCGAGAAGACCGTGCCCGAGCCGAACTTGCCGGTGACCTTGTCGCCGAGCGAGTTCATGAAGCCGCCGAGGTCGCCGCCGGCCTCGCCGGAGGGCACGCCCTCGCCGCCGGTGTCGAAGGTGGCTATGGAGTTCCAGCCCTCGCCGATGGTCTTCATGCCGTCGAGGCCCTTGCCGAGGTCCTCCTCGGACTTCGGGAGGAACTTCGGGGCGTGCCCCGGGGCCTCCCCCTTGTCGAAGCCCTTGTCGAAGCCCTTGTCGAAGCCCTTCTCAAGGCCCTTCTCGGGTGCCTTCTCCTCCGTGACCTTCGCACCCTTCGGCGGGGTGAAGTCGAAGGTCGACGCGGCCGGCTTCTCGAAGCTGACCTGGGTGAAGCCCGCGTCGACGACGGCGGAGCCACCGCTCGCCGGGGTCAGCGTGAACTTCAGCGGCGTGCCCGTCTTCGCGTCCACGGCCACGGTGATCGCACCGACCGTCGAGCCGGACTGCTTCGGCTTGATGAGCAGCTTGTAGGCGTCCCGGCCGGCGACCTGGGCGGTGCCGTCCACGGTCACGGAGGTCGTGTCGTCGGCGGCCTTGAGGGCCTCCTCGGCGAAGTCCTTCGGCGTGGCCGGCGGCTGCTGGTCCCTGCCCTTCTCCTTGCCGCTCTCGGCGGCCGTGCCGTGGTGGACCTCGTTGGACTTGCTGTCGTAGGCCCAGACGTCCTTGCCGTTGTGGACGATGCTGTACTCGGCGGCGTTCTCCAGCAGCGACAGCTTCTGCTTGTCCGGGCCGTCGGCCGCGACGCGCAGGGTGTGCGTGCCGGAGGCCAGTTCCGTGAGCTTGGCGGTCGGGTCGGCGGAGGAGCCGCCCTCGCCCTGGCTCGCGGCGCCGGACATCAGGCTGCTCTCCAGGCCGCCGAGGTCCGGAAGACCGAGGTCCGTGCTGATCTTGACGGTGCCGGACAGCTGCTGGACGTCCGACTTGGCGATCTTCTCGATGAGCTGCTGTGCGGTGATCTTCGGGAGGTCGGGGTCACCGGAGTCGGCGAGCGCGGGGACCAGCCCGATCGTCGCGGCCGCCACCCCCATCACCGTGACCGGTACGACGTAGCGGGCGGCCTTGCGCCGTCCGGAACGCTGCTCGTCGACCTCCCCGGCGGTCGTGCTGTCGTCGGATGTGTACGGTGCCATGTGTGCCCTACCTCCGTGGTCGGCGGCGGCTGTCCGTGTCGTCCACGCACTCGTCCCTGAGCCGCCATTCTCACCCGAACAGGTGAGGTTTGGTGTTTTCCGTGGTTTCCATCTGACCAAATCGGCCAGGGAGATACGTCAGACCCCGGACTCAACTCCACGTACTGCTGGGGTATGACACGGAGGGGCGGCTTCTCCCCCGACCCGTAGGGGACGCACGGGGAAGGGCCGGCTAGCCGGCCCGGTGCACGACCGCGTCGCACAGCTCCACGAGTGCCGTCTTCGCGGCGCACTCGGGCAGGGGGGCCAGCGCCGAGCGGGCGTCCTCGGCGTAGCGGACGGTGTCCTTCCGGGCCTGTTCCAGCGCCGGGTGGGCGCGCAGCAGGCGCAGGGCCTCGGCGTGCCGTTCGTCGTCGGTGAGGTCGGAGCCCAGCAGCTCGCACAGGGCGATGTCGTCCGCGAGCCCGAGCCGGGCCGCCCGCTCGCGCAGCCGCAGCACCGGCATCGTGGGGATGCCCTCGCGCAGATCGGTGCCGGGCGTCTTGCCGGACTCGTGCGAGTCGGAGGCGATGTCCAGGACGTCGTCCGCGAGCTGGAAGGCGACGCCGAGCCGCTCGCCGTACTGGGTCAGCACGTCCACGGTCGTCTCGTCGGCGCCGGACATCATCGCGCCGAACCGGCACGACACCGCCACCAGCGAACCGGTCTTGCCGCCCAGCACGTCCAGGTAGTGCTCGACGGGGTCGCGGCCGTCCTGGGGTCCGGCCGTCTCCAGGATCTGCCCGGTCACCAGCCGTTCGAACGCCTCGGCCTGCACCCGCACCGCCTCCGGGCCGAGGTCGGCCAGGGTGTGCGAGGCACGGGCGAAGAGGAAGTCGCCGGTGAGGACCGCGACGGAGTTGTCCCAGCGGGTGTTCGCGCTCGCGACCCCGCGGCGCACCGTCGCCTCGTCCATCACGTCGTCGTGGTACAGCGTGGCGAGGTGGGTGAGCTCCACGACGACGGCCGACGGCACGATCCCGGGCGCGTACGGGTCGCCGAACTGGGCGGAGAGCATCACGAGCAACGGACGGAACCGCTTGCCGCCGGCCCGCACCAGGTGCTGCGCGGCCTCCGTGATGAAGGGCACCTCACTCTTGGTGGCCTCGAACAAGCCTTCCTCGACAGCCGCCAACCCGGCCTGGACATCGGCTTCCAGAGCCTGGTCCCGCACGCTCAGCCCGAACGGCCCGACGTCGGTCACGAGGGGTCTCCTGTCTGCTGTGTCTGCCGGTGATTACGCGGATTGTCGATAGGTCGCTGCCATCACTCGAGTCAGCGTATCCGGTCACGTTTCGATCACCGCCAGCGCCCATGGTTACAGGCCGGGTGGTATCTGATCACGACCGTTATGTTTTCGATCGGGCCATAAGAACAGACATTTGTCGACTTACCAGCCGATAGTGAGATATTCACGATTTGCCATGACGATTGAGCAAATCCCCTTTGGCGGTAATTGCCCCACAGTCTTGTGATCAGTGAGTTGAATCACGTTAACCCCTGCGTCGCGCCACCCCGACATCACCCCGTACCCCCTTCGGCCGAACGCCAGTTGAGCCTTGGCTCTCGCAAAGGATCAAGCGGGCCAAACACCCCCGACCAAGGTCAACCGCGCAATATGTGACTCCGGCGCTTGTTCCCGACATGTGCTCTCGCATACGTTCCCGGCCTGTCCGGCGGACGCCGAATCCTGCCGCCGCCCGGACCCCCACACGAACCGACTCACTCACGCAGGGCAGGAGCGGGGGACCCAGGTAAGTCGCCGGTCCGCACAGCGGCACGGCTCGGGGTGAAGCCGCGCACGGCAGTACACCGCCGTACGCGGCCGGGCACCTCCCGGCCCGAACCCGACAGCTCACCTCGCAGGCGCCGGAGAGGAATTTCGCCATGGCCGGACGAGGCAAGCACCGTCGCCCCAGAACCAACCCGCTCTCCCGAGGTATCGCGATCGCCGGCACCGGCGGAGCGGCACTGACCCTCCCGCTCCTCGGCGCGACGCACGCGAGCGCCGCAGAGCCCCAGGCGGTCAAGCCCGCCAAGTCGCTCACGTACACCGTGACCAAGGGCGACACGCTCTACCGCATCGCGGACAAGTACGACGTCTCGGGCGGCTGGAAGAAGCTCTACAAGGACAACCGCTCCGCCATCGGCGACAACCCGAAGCTGATCCACCCGGGTCTGAAGCTGAAGGTGTCGACGACCAAGGCGGCCGCCGCCCCGAAGAAGGCGACCAAGTCGTCCGCCAAGCCTGCCGCGAAGCCCGCCGGTGACGTCGCCAAGGCCACCCAGGCCTCCGCCAAGACCTACGCCGACAACCTCGACGGGTGGATCCGCGAGGCGCTGGACATCATGGCGCAGAAGGGCATTCCGGGGTCGTACGACGGCATCCACCGCAACGTCATGCGCGAGTCGTCCGGCAACCCCCAGGCGATCAACAACTGGGACTCCAACGCGGTCAAGGGCACCCCGTCCAAGGGCCTGCTCCAGACCATCGACCCGACCTTCCAGGCCTACCACGTGGACGGCACGTCGTGGGACCCGTACGACCCGGTCGCCAACATCACGGCGGCCTGCAACTACGCGGCCGACCGCTACGGCTCGATCGACAACGTCAACGGCCCGTACTGAGCCGTCCCGCCCAGCAGTCGCTCGAGGACGACGGCGATGCCGTCGTCCTCGTTCGACAGGGTGATCTCGTCGGCCACGGCCTTGAGTTCGGGATGGGCGTTCGCCATCGCGACGCCGTGGGCGGCCCAGTCGAACATCGGGATGTCGTTGGGCATGTCGCCGAAGGCGATGGTGTCCGCCGGCCGCAGCCCCAGATGCTCGGCGGCCAGTGCCAGGCCCGTCGCCTTGGTGACGCCGCACGGCTGGAGCTCGACCGTGCCGGGCCCCGACATCGTCACCGTCGCCAGTGAGCCGACCACCGAACGGGCCGTCGCCGCCAACTCGTCGTCCGTCAGGTAGGGATGGCGCAGCAGCACCTTGCTGATCGGCTCGCCCCACAGGTCGTCGCGCCGGTCGACCCGTACGGCCGGCAGGGTCGGGTGCGGCATGAGATAGCCCGGCTCGATGAGCGTGAGCCCGTCGACCCCGTCCTGGTCGACCGCGGCGTACACCTGCCCCACCTCGGCCTCGATCTTGCCGAGCGCGGTCTCCGCCAGTTCCCGGTCCAGGGTGATGGACCACAGCAGCCGGTCCGCGCCGGCGTCGTACACCTGCGCGCCCTGCCCGCACACCGCGAGCCCCGTGCAGCGGAGGTCGTCGAGGAGCGGTCGCACACGCGGCGCCGGCCGGCCCGTCACGACGAGGTGCTGGGCACCGGCCTCCGCCACCCGAGCGAGCACGGCGAGCGACCGGTCGGAGAGGGTGTCGTCGCCGCGCAGCAGCGTTCCGTCCAGGTCGGTGGCGATGAGTGAATATGCGATGGGTGCGGCCATGATCTGAGAATACGGACAGCGCGGCCCTTCGTTTCATCGCGCCGGGGACACCGATTGCCCGGTTGAAGGCCTCTGTACCAGTTGGCAACAACATGGTCCGCTACCTACCGGCGAGGCCGTCTCGGGCGGTACCTTCCAAGTGTCCAGGGGGGACTTGATCGGGGGGTCAGGTTGAGCAGTGGGCGCATTCGCGTGGCTGGGCCCGGGGAGCTCGGCGAAGGGGAAAGGGAGCGCTGGCGCGCACTGCGCGCTGCTTCCGAGGCACCACGCAACCCTTTCATGGAACCGGAGTTCACCGAAGCCGTCGGCCTGGTGAGGCCGCGGGCCCGGGTCGCGGTGGTGTACGAGGGGCTGGAGCCGGTCGGCTTCCTGCCCCATGAACGGGGCCCGTTGGGCCAGGGCCGGGCGATCGGGCTGGGCGTCTCGGACGCGCAGGGGGCGATCCTGCGGCCGGGCCTCGACCTGGACACGGGCCGGCTCCTGCGGGCCTGCTCGGTGTCGAGCTTCGCCTTCGACAACCTGGAGGCCGAGCAGCGGCTGTTCGTCCGGTACGCGGCCGAGGAGCACGCCACCTACGTCATCGACGTGGAGAAGGGCTACGAGACGTACGAGTCGGTGCTGCGCGCGCAGTCGCCGAAGTTCCTGAAGACCACCCTGGCCAAGGAGCGCAGGCTGGGCCGGCAGGCCGGCGAGCCGCGGTTCGTGTTCGACGAACGCGACCCGGCCGCGCTGCGCACCCTCATGGAGTGGAAGTCGGCGCAGTACCGCAGGACGGGCCGGCAGGACCGCTTCGCACGGGAGTGGATCACCCGCCTCGTGGGACGGCTGGCCCGGACCCGGGCACCGGAGTGCAGCGGCACACTGTCCGTGCTGTACGCCGGGGAACGGCCCGTCGCCGCCCACTTCGGACTGCGCTCGGCATCCGTCCTGGCCTGCTGGTTCCCGGCCTACGACCCGGAGTTCGCGAAGTACTCGCCGGGCCTGGTGCTCCATCTGCGCATGGCGGAGGCGGCCGCCGCCGAGGGCATCGGCATGCTCGACCTGGGGCGGGGCGCGGCGGAGTACAAGGACGCGCTGAAGACCGGCGAACTGCCCGTCTACGAGGGTGCGGTGACGCGGCCGGGGGCGGGCGCGGCACTGCACTGGCTGAGCCGCGAGCCGGCGCGCCGCGCGCACAGTTTCGTCCGCGCCAGGCCGCGGCTCGCGGCGCTGGCCGCGCGGACCCTGAAGGGCGCGGCTCGGCTGCGCCGTACCTGAGCACGAGTTCATACCCGAGCACGAGTTCATACCTGAGCACGAGTTCGTACCGACACGAGTGGGGGGTGAGGGCGCATGGCTCGTTCGGCGCGTGCGCGGGAGGAGATACGGCGGTTCCTGGACATCGGGGCGGTGCAGGTCGCTGAGCTGGATCTCGACGGCCGCGACGGTGACGACAGTGACGAGGCGGTGCTCAGACCCGGTCCGGGGAGCCCGCCGGTGACGCACGGCGAGGTGTTCGTGCTGGTCCGCAGGGGCGGCCGGCCCGTGGGCACGCTGCTCGGGCGGGTGCCGGAGGGGGCGGACGCGCGGGTTGTGCTGGAGGCGCGGGCGCGGGCGGAGTGTGCGCCCCTTCTTTCCGCACGCGCGGAAGCCGGTGAGTTCGGTGAGCCCGGTGAGCTCCGTGAGCCTCCGTACACCAGTGTCGTGGTCGCGACCCGGGAGCGGGCCGGGCAACTGGCCCGTGCTCTGGACTCGCTGCTGGCGCAGGACCATCCGCGGTTCGAGATCGTCGTGGTCGACAACGCGCCCGTGACGGACGAGACGCGGGAGCTGATCGAGCGGAAGTACGCCGAGCGCGTGCGGTACGTGTGCGAGCGGGTGCCCGGCCTCGCGGTCGCGCACAACGCGGGCCTCGCTGCCGTACGGGGCGAGGTGGTCGCCTTCACCGACGACGACGTGGTCGCCGACCCGCGCTGGCTGACCGAACTGACCGCGCCCTTCACCGCCGACGCCGGACTCGGCTGCGCCACCGGGCTGATCCTGCCCGCGCGGCTGACGACCCCGGCCCAGGTGCTGCTGGAGAGCCACGGCGGCTTCGCGAAGGGCTTCACTCCAAGGACGTACGACCCGGCGCGTCCGCCGGGCGACGAACCACTGTTCCCGTTCACGGCGGGGCGGTTCGGCTCCGGCGCCAACATGGCCTTCCGTACGGAGGTGCTGCGTTCCGTCGGCGGTTTCGACCCGGCCACCGGTGCCGGTACGGCCGCCCGGGGCGGCGACGACCTCTACGGCTTCGTCCGTGTCCTGGCCCAGGGCCACCGGCTGCGCTACACGCCGTCCGCACTGGTGTGGCACCACCACCGGGAGACCTGGCGGGACCTGGAGACCCAGGCGTACGGCTACGGCGCCGGGCTCACCGCCTATCTGACCGCGGTGCTGGTGAACCGTCCCGCGCTGCTGCCGGCGTTCCTCGCGCGGCTGCCCCGCGGCCTCGCCCACGCCCGGACGCTGACGGCCGTACGCGAGACGGAGGGGGGCGGGGCGCCGGGTGACCACGATGTGCGGACGCATCCCTGGCCGCGGCGGCTGTCGCGGTTGCAGCGCAGGGGGATGCTGTACGGGCCTGTCGGCTATGTGCGGGCGCGGCGGGCGCTGCGCGCGACGGTCGGCGCGAAGGTTCGGGGGACGCTTCGGGGGGCGAGATGAGGACGTCGGCACGCACGCGTGGTGAGGGGCCGATATCGCCCTCGGGGACCCCGGCCATCCCGGTCTTCCTGTACCACGCCGTGATGGACGACCCGCCCGGCTGGATCGCCGAGTTCACCGTCACGCCACGGCAGTTCGCGTCCCACCTCGACGCCCTCGCCGACAGCGGCCGTACGCCGGTCACGATCAGCACGATCGCCGACCATCTGGCCGGGCGGGCGCCGCTGCCGCCCCGGCCCGTGCTGCTCACCTTCGACGACGGCTTCGCCGATCTGCCCGGCCCGACCGCCGAGACGCTGGCCGGACGCGGGCTGCCCGCCACCGCCTATCTCACCACCGGCGCCATCACCCCGGGCGGCCGCAGTCTGCTGCCGCCCGCCCCGATGATGACGCTGGACCGGGCGGCGGAGCTGGAACGTTCCGGCATGGAGATCGGCAGTCACACCGTCACCCACGCACAGCTCGACACCCTGTCCGGCAAGGACCTGGCGTACGAACTGCGCACGTCGAAGGCCGTGCTGGAGGACGCCCTCGGCCACGAGGTCCGCCACCTGGCCTATCCGCACGGCTACAACAGCCCGCGGGTGCGGACCATGTCGGCCCGGGCCGGCTACGAGACGGCGACCGCCGTACGGCACGCGCTCAGCTCCGACCACGACGAGCGGTACCGCATCGCGCGGCTCATCGTCCGGCGCACCCACACCGTCGCCGATGTCGAGGGCTGGCTGGCGGGGGCGGGCGCGCGGGTCGCGCCGTACCGCGACGGGCCGAAGACGATCGGGTGGCGGTGGTACCGGCGGGCCCGTGCGGTGGTGCACGGGCCCGAGTTCGCGGGCTGACCTGGCCGACTGGTGGGCTACTTGAGCGGCTGGTTGAGATACGGGTCGGCGGCCGCCTTGCGCAGGCTGTCCCAGGCCGCCTCGTTCGCCAGCGCCAGGTTGCAGTGCGGTCCGGGGTCGCGGTAGTTCCACTGGAGGGCGGCCTTGACGCCCTCCAGGCCCTTCAGCACCCCGGGCACCTGCGCGTACCACTCGGCCTGCCGCTGCGGGCGGGCCGAGTCCTCGGCGGTGCCGAACTCGGAGAGCATCAGCGGCTTGTCGTCGGAGATGTTCGCGCGGATCCAGTCGTGCGCGGCGTTCTGGGTCTGCGCGAAGGTCATCCAGCGTGTGTTGTGGCAGCGGTAGTAGTTGTACTGGTTGTAGCCGATCCAGTCGACGTACTCGTCGCCGGGATACATCCGCTTCATCTCGTCGGCGTGGTCGAGGTAGCCGGTGGTGATCCACGTCCACACCACGTTGTCGACGCCCAGCTCGCGGAACCGGTCGTGGATGTGCCGGTACGCCTTCACGTACTCGGCGGGGGTGCCGTTGTCCGGGGTGCGGGTGTCCATCTCCAGGTCGAAGGAGAGGAAGACCTTCTTGCCGTAGTCCTTGATGCGCTCGGCCTGGACGTCGATGACCTTGTCGTCCAGTTCGCCGGACGCGATCTGCTTCCAGGTCGGCTGCTGCTTCTTCGTGCCGCCCCACCACTTGCTCTCCCAGGACAGCAGCAGCAGGTGGTCCTCGCCGACGCGGCGTTCCTCCGGGGTGAGCAACTGGCCCTCGCGGCGGGTGCCCTGGGGCAGCGACATGTCGTGGTACGTGTACACGATGTCCAGCTCGCGGCCCACGCGCTTCTCGTAGGCGCGCACCTTCTCGGGCAGGTCGCCGCGCTCGTGCGGCACGAACGCGCCGAACCAGGCGCCGCAGGGGGGTTCCAGGAGTGCCGTGGGACGGCAGTCCGCCTTGGAGCCGGCGCCCTGGGGGTCCGGTCCGGAGGCGTCCCGGAGGGCGAGTACGCCGACCAGGACCGCGCTGACGACCGTGGCGGACGTGATCAGTAGTCGGCGCCGGCTGGATGCGAACGGGCCGGCGGCCGGCCGCTCCCCGGTCGTCGTGCTCGGGTCGCGGCGAAAGGGGCGGTTGGGCCGGTCGGATCGGTGGGGACGGTTGAACCTCACTGAGCGGAACCCTTCGGTGTACTCGGCGTCGTCCTCGGCTGCGGGGAGGCGCGCAGCGGCGGACAGAACGCGGCGAGCGTGGTCAGCAGAGTCAGTGTCAGCAGCACCCGCTGCGCGCTGAAGGTGTGCGTGGCGATCAGGACGGTCGCGACGAGCATCACGGCACCGATGCTCATGAACAGCACCAGCATCAGCCGCTCCAGCAGGTCGGAGTGGCGTGCGAAGTCCGGGTCCCGGCGCTCGACCGGGCCTTCGGCGGGCCGTGCCCCCAGCGCGGGGGCGCAGACTATGACCATCGCCGCGCCCGGGCCCGCGGCCAGGAAGAGGACGACCGCGGCGCCTCTCAGGGGCGAGCCACCGGGCAGGGCGAGCGCGGCGAGCGCGAGCCAGCCGCCGAACGGCGGCAGCATCCGGACCACGAGATCCTGCGGTGTCATCGCTCCGCTCCCCCAGCCTGCTTCAGTACGTAGAGCCATCCGGCGCTGTTCTGCGCCACGAGCCGGAACCGCGGTGAGGCGGCGACGGACTTCCGGACGCGGTCCAGCTGCACCCTGGTGAGCTGGCCGTTCATCTCGGAGTTGGCCAACTGCCCCTGGGTGAGCAGGAAGTAGGCCCGGGCCGGCCGCTCCACCCCGGCCATGTCACTGGCGAGGGTGGCGGCCGGCTTCTGGACGATTTGATCGACGTGACTGCGGGCGTCGTCGAGGAACCAGTAGTGGTCGACGCTCCAGTAGGAGTCGTACGCGAGCGGGTAGTTGCGGTTGGCTGCCACGACGAGCGAGCCTTCGGGCGCCTGGTCGAACAGCTGCCGTACGAGGGCCACTTCCTGCGGCGGGAAGTAGTTGATCCGGTCCTTGCCGGAGTAGGCCGGGACGAACGCCAGGGTGCCGCCGAGCAGTGCGGCCAGCGGCACCCAGACGCCGAGCAACCGTCGCCCGCTCTTGGCGGGGGCGGCCTGCCGGCTGCCGGCTTCCCGGGCGGCGGCGTCGGCGGCCAGTGTGCGGACCTTGGGCAGCAGCGCCGCTGCGGCGAAGAACGCGGCGCCGGGCAGCATGAAGAGCAGCACCCGGAAGATCATCTCGCTGCCGTAGCTGCTGGCCGCGAACATCGGCAGCGGGGCCGCCGCGATCAGCAGCAACGGCCTGGCCCGGTGCCGCAGCACCCGTTGGCGCAGCACGCCGACGGCCGCGAGCAGCAGCACGGAGCCGGACAGCAGCCGGGCCGCCCAGGAGGTCGCGATCGCTCCGGTGCCGGTCGGGGTGGCCCCGTACCCCGTCTCGACGTTGGCGCCGACGTCGCCGACGGAGCGGATCATGTCCGGCATCGCGGCGGACAGGAAGGGCAGCGCCGCCGTGAGACACCAGGCCAGGAAGATCACGACGGTCGTGACCACCGGGACCCAGTCGCGGTAGCGGCGGCTGAGGCACAGGGCGAGCAGGCAGACGACCAGCATGCCCGGGGTGAGCTGGTGGGAGATGACGATCGCCACGAGCATGACGGTGATCACCACCGTCCACACGGCCTGCCGGGGCTGCCCGCGCCGCACGGCGGACCGGCCGAAGCGGCGCAGGACGACGGCCAGGACGCCGACATGCAGCGCGTAGGCCACGGACTGGGGCGAGAAGTAGTCCTGCCCGACCCAGTTGGCGACGTAGAAGAGCCAGACGGCGGTCCAGATCAGCCGCCGGTCCTCGGTGAAGGTGCGGTAGATCAGCAGCAGCGGGAGCAGCAGCATCAGGCTGGAGGCCAGGGGCCACCAGGCCATGAACATCGCCGCCGAGTCCACGCCCAGCAGCCGTACCAGGGCGGCCTGCGCGGCGAAGAAGCCCGGCCACTGGTCGTACACCGCCATGTCGCCGACCTGGTCGGCCGATTGCAGACCTCCGGCCGTCAGCAGATGGTCGATGACCGCCTCGTGCTTCCACGCCCAGGCGTACAGCGGGGTCGGATAGACCACGGCCTGGGTGGCCCGCTCCATCACCAGCAGCCCGAGGACGTACGCCGCCGCCCAGCCGCCCCGCCGGCGCGGATCGCGGACCGTGAACCAGAAGCCGGTGGTGAGCACCGCAAGGCCGGCCCAGAAGGTCGGGTGCAGCGCGGTGACCAGGCCGTAGTCGTCGAGCCGCGAGACATCGGTGTGCCGCACGGCATACACCCAGAGGGCGAGCGCGGCGAACAGCGGCACGCCGGGCCAGGCGAGGGCGCGGCGCCCGGGCCAGACGGGAGGCAGATCGGACAGGTCCGTCACGGGCTCATGGGCGGGGCTCGACGACTCCGAGGAAGAGGGGCTGGAGGACTGGCTGGAGGTCTCGGGGTGGGGAGCCGACGAGTCCGCTTCGTCCCGGGCGGGTGTGGGTTCTGGCGTGGATCTCTCCCGTGGAGTTGCTGGCGGACGCACGGTGGTTCCCCCCTGGCGAATCGGCTCTGTTCGACTCTGTTCGGCGCTGGTTTGTGTCTGTTCGGCGTTGGCTCGTGTCTGTTCGGCGTTGGCTCGTGTCTGTTCGGCGTTGGCTCGTGTCTGTTCGGCGCTGGAGCGTGATCAGTCGCTGGGCCGGCCGCTCGGTGGTCCGCCGGCCGGTCGGTTGGATTTGGAGCGGGAGCGGGAGCGCGTCCACGCCGACGCGGCGCGGCGGAGCAGCAGAAGCAGGACGAGGACGGCGAGCAGGAGCGGCGCGACGGGTGCGAGCGCGTCGCGCCACACCCAGCCGCCGACCGCGACGAGATACAGAACCCCCCAGCGCCCCGGCCACGTCAGCCGGCCGCCCGCGCTCGCGAGCAGCAGCCACAGCGGCACGAGGCACAGCAGCTGGCAGACCGGCGGTGCCCAGCGCAGCAGCGGCTCGGGCCCGTCGAGCCCCAGTGTGTCCGCGAGGAAGCCGGCCGTCTTCTCATACAACGCCCCGTCCACCGGTTGCGGTTCCCGCCCGAGGGCGACCGGTGCGGTGTACAGGGCGAGCAGCGCGGCGTACAGCGCCGTGCCGGGCAGCCACGGGTCGCTCCGGGTGCACAGCGTGAGGGCGCCGACGAACACCACGAGCAGCAGGCCCCCCGCGGTGAGCGAGGGCAACGGCAGCCCCTCCAGCAGCTGACGCCCGGTCAGTGCCGCTTCTGAGGCGTCGCCGAGCCAGGGCAGATCGCGCAGCGGCGCCAGGAAGAACACGACGGCGACACCGAGCAGGCTCCAGAGGGCGCCTCTGAGTCGCCGTTCCTGTGGCTCCTGGCCGGTGAGCGGCTCTCCGGGCTCGTGCGGTGGTTCTCCGGACTCGTGCGACGGCTCCCGGGGTGGTCCCTCCGGGCGCACGATCAGCGCCAGGGTGTCCGCCTGCAACGCCTCACGTTCGTAACCGGGGCGCCCGATGAACAGCGTGACCGTGTCCTGGTCGCCGCCCTGGGGCTGGTAGGCGGCGCGGCGGGCCCAAGTCGTGCCGTAGCCGGCGGTGGCGTTGAGCTTCGCCCAGCGGGTGCCGTAGGAGGGATCGTCGGGTGTGACGACGGGGGGCGCGCTGTCGTTGTGACGCAGTGCCGCCCGGAGCCCGACCGTGGAGACGACGGCGATCAGCGTCATGCTGAGCAGCACCGCCCAGCCTGCGCCCGCGATCCCGGCCGGAGTGAACAGCACGGCCGCGCTGCCCAGTACCAGGGCGCACATGGCTCCTTGGAGCGCGGCCAGCACACCCGTGCGCCCCTGGACGCGCAGCACGCCGATGTACAGCTCCACCACGACCCGCGGCAGCGCGCCGAGGGCGAGCAGCCGCAGCACGGTCGAGCCGTGCTCGGCGTAGTCCGGGCTGAAGGGCGTGAGGATGTACGGAGCGAAGAGGACCAGCACCAGCACGACCGGGACCAGCAGCAGCGTCATGCGCCGCAGTGCTCCCCGGACGCCGTCGGCGAGCTGGCGTGGGTCGTGCGAGGCGTGCGCGGTGAGGGACGAGGCCATGTTGATGGCCATGAACTCCATCGTGCCGCCGACGGTGTACGCCACGTAGAAGTAGCCGTTCTCCGCGGCGCTGAAGCGGACCGCGACCATCACCGGCAACAGGTTGATCATGGCCAGGCTGAACAGCGCGCCCAGTGAGTCCCCGGCCAGGAAGCGGCCCATGTCGCGGAGTCTCGGAGGTTCCTTCTCGCGGTCGTGGTCCGCCTGGCGCGGGATGAGCCTGCGGAAGATCAGCCAGCCCAGCGGCAGGGTGGAGAAGGCGATCGCCACCGCCCAGGAGACGAAGATGCCGAGGACGGGCAGCGTGCCGGCGAAGACGGCCAGCAGGGCCAGCTTCCCGACCGAGAACACCGCGTTCCCGGCCGGCACCCACTCCGCCTTGCGCAGTCCGGTGAGCACGCCGTCCTGGAGGGTGAGCAGCGCCCAGGCCACGCACGCCGCGACGAACACCGCCCCCGCCATGGGGGTGCCCAGGGGGGCGTACGACGCCCCCCAGGCGTCGAGCGTGAGCAGGAAGACGGCGGCGGCGAGCGCCACGATCAGCGAACTGGCCACGTACGTGCCCCACACCAGGCGCCCGGTCTCCCGCCCCGCGCGCGGGACGAAGCGCACGACGGCCCCGATCATCGTCGTCGCCGTGATGCTGGCGAGCAGCCGCATCGCGGCGATCGCGGCGGAGCCCTGGCCGACGGCCTCCTCGGAGTAGTAGCGGGCGGCCACCAGCCAGAATCCCAGGCCCAGCACGGCGGACACGCCGGTGCTGAGCATGAGGAAGTAGGCGTTCTTGAAGAGCGAGTCGTGCGTGCGCTCGCTGTCGGCAGGCTCGAGCCCGCCCCCTCCGGCACGCGTGGGGGCGGGCTCGTGCACCTGGATCTCAGCCACGGGACTAACCCAGCCCTCCCGGTGTCGGCCTGGCCCTGGACAGCTCTCCGGGCGCCTCGGCCGGTCGTGCCCCGGACCGCTCCAGCACCTCGACGGCCGTCCGCGCCCGCAGCGGGTCCACGGGCAGCGCGTGCCGCGCGAACCAGCGGGCCGCCTCGGGGGCCGGTGAGGGGTCGGTGAACTCCGCACCGGCGTAGTCGTCCAGGGGCGGGTCGTAGAGGTAGCCGACGACGACGCCCCGTCGTGCCAGTGCCGCGATCGCCGCGTCCCGGTCCGCCACGAACAGCGGGACGCGGAACAGCGGCTGTGTGCCGTACGCGTCGCGCGGCTTGGCCCAGGGCGTGGACAGCAGCAGCTCGGTGCCCGCCCGGCAGGCGTCCAGCACGTCGTCGAGCCGGTCGAGCTTGCGGCCGATGCGCCGCAGCCGCAGCAGGCCGGACTCCTGGCGGTAGTCGTGCATGTCGACCCGTACCCAGGGGTGGTGCGCCTCCAGCCCGGGCGCCCCGCGCTCGGCTCGGGCGAGTTCGTCCGGGCGCAGCGGCATCCGGATCTCCTCGCGGTCCGCGAGACCCAGCAGCCGGATCGCGGCCCAGGCGGCGCGCCGCAGCCGCAGCCCGCGCACCGTCGCCTCCGCGAACGGCCGGACGGCATAAGCCAGTTCGGAGCTCATCCGGCGTGGGACGAGCAGCCCCGCGCAGGTCTTCTCCACCGCCTCCCGCAGTCCCGGATCGGCGAGCGAGAGCATGCCTCCGGCCTTGGCGCCCACATGCTTGGACAGGCTGAACGCGGATGCCTCCCCCCACGCCCCGACCGGCCGGTCCCCCACCCTGCTGCCGATGGCGTGCGCCGCGTCCTCGAACAGCGGGATCCCGAGCGCGTCGCACTTCTGCCTGAGGCGCGGCGCCGGGTCCGGGTTCCCGTACAGGTTCGTCGTGAGCACGGCCGACACCGAGCGCCATGTCTCCTCGGGCACGGCATCGACGTCGATGGACGCGTCGAGCGGGTTCAACGGCGCCTGCACCGGACGCAGTCCGGCCGCGAGCACGACGAAGAAGATCACGTCGTCGTTGACCGGCGACATCAGCACCCGTCCGCCGGGCGGGCACCAGTGGCGCAGCGCCACGTACAGCCCGAAACGGCACGACGGTACATACACACATTCCCGGCCGAGCCGGACGCGCATGGTCTCTTCCAGCCGCTTCGGCTGTGGACCACGCCGCACCGAGCCCGGACCGGCCTCCCCTATGGCCATCCGCCCCCCTGGTGTGCCGTAGGAACGCCCCCTCCCCGAGGCCTTCCGGCACCCGCCCAGAGTCGCCCCGTTCGCACCGCTCCGTCAAGATTGCGTCGCGTCCTGTGGATAACTTCCGGCACGTACGAATAGGGCGTCCCGTCCGCCGCGCCGGAGTCGCGCCGTCCGGTCACCCCGCACCCACCTGCCCCGTTCGCCCGTGTCCGCCTCCTCGGACTCTGCCCACGACCGGCGTGCCACCCGTAACGTGTGGCATGACCACGAACACGTGGCGACGACATGGCACACCCGAAAGCGAGGCAGCACCCGATGCCCCCCTTCGATGTCCCCGAGGGCGACCCCTTCGGCCCGCACAATCTGCCGTACGGCGTGTTCTCCCTCCCCGGCTCGTCCCACCGGTCCGTGGGCGTCCGGCTCGGCGACCATGTGCTGGACGCCGGCGCCGCGGCCCACGCGCTCGGCTCCCCGTACGCCGCCCTGCTGGCCCGGCCGACCCTCAACCCGCTGCTGGCGGCGGGGCGCACGGCCTGGTCGGACGTGCGCCGGGCGTTGACCGCCTGGGTGACCGTGCCGTCCCACCGCGAGACCGTCGAACCGCTGTTCCACCCCCTGTCCTCGGTGACCCTGCACCTCCCCTTCGAGGTCGCGGACTACGTCGACTTCTACGCCTCCGAGAACCACGCCCGGAACGTCGGCCAGATCTTCCGCCCCGACGCCGAGGACTCCCTCACCCCCAACTGGAAGCATCTGCCGATCGGCTACCACGGCCGCTCCGGCACGGTCGTCGTCTCCGGCACGGACGTCGTACGCCCGTCCGGTCAGCGCAAGGCCCCCGCCGACGCCGCTCCCGTGTTCGGCCCGTCCGTCCGCCTGGACATCGAGGCGGAGGTCGGTTTCGTCGTCGGCGCGCCCTCCCGGATGGGCCGGCCGGTGGCCCTCGGCGACTTCCGCGAGCACGTCTTCGGCCTCTGCCTCCTCAACGACTGGTCCGCACGCGACATCCAGGCCTGGGAGTACGTTCCCCTCGGCCCGTTCCTCGGCAAGTCCTTCGCCACCTCGGTGTCGGCGTGGATCACCCCGCTGGACGCCCTGGAGGACGCCCTCGTGGCCCCGCCGGCCCGGACGCACGAACTGCTGCCGTACCTGGACGACGGCGACGAGGAACCCGGCGGCTACGACCTGCGGATCACCGTCGCCGTCAACGGCCATGTCGTCTCCGAGCCGCCCTTCTCCACCATGTACTGGACGGCCGCCCAGCAGCTGGCCCACATGACCGTGAACGGCGCCTCCCTGCGCACCGGCGACCTGTACGGCTCCGGCACGGTCAGCGGCCCGGCGGACCGGGAGCGCGGCTCCCTGCTGGAGCTGACCTGGAACGGCCGCGAGCCCCTCGAACTCCCGGACGGCAAGCGGACGTTCCTGGAGGACGGCGACGTGGTGACCCTCTCGGCCTGGGCCCCGGGGCCGGACGGTGTACGGGTGGGGCTCGGCGAGGTGACGGGGCGGGTGACACCGGGAGCGGAGTGAACCCTCGCGGCAGGGGCGAGTCTGGCCGACAGTCGCCCCTCCCGGCTCTTCCGATGGTGTTCGGCCCCTGACTCACACCGCCCGGCCCGTCATACTGGGCGTCGGGCGGTGTGTCCGCCCGCGCGCGGTACACGGCACGTGCGGCGAGCACTTCGGCCGTGGCACCGGCGCGCACAGCAGCCGCTCTCCCTCGCACCACCCGTAGCCGCCCCTCTTCCGACCAGGAACCGGAGCCCGTGGCAATGACCGTCTGCCTGCTCCTGCTGAGCGTTGTCGCCCTGACGGCCGCCGTGCCCGTGCCCCGGGCGCTGACCCGGTCCGCGTGGCCGGAGCGGGAACCGGTGGTCGCGCTGTGGGTGTGGCAGTGCCTGGTCGCCACCGTCCTGCTGTGCTGTGTGACGGCTCTCGCCCTGGGCGCCGCCGCCGTCTTCGGCACGGTCCGCGCCCAGCTCTTCGCTCCGGCGCCGCCCGCCGTGACCGCGGCGTACGACCTCTCCACCGCCCCTCCGTGGGCCGCCACCCTCACCCTGCTGCTGGCCTGCGGCGCCGCCTGGACCACCGCGATGCTCGCGCGCGAACTCGTCGAGGCGCGCCGGCGCCGCGCCCAGGCCCGCGCCCATCTGCGCGAACGCGCCCCCGACCTGCCGGCCGGCCTGCCCGCGGCCCGCGGTCCGCTGCTGGTCCTGGAGGACGAGTACCCCGACGCCTGGTGGATGCCCGGCAGTCCCTCCCAGCTGATCGTCACCACGGGCGCCCTGCACCGCCTCACCGGCCACCAGCTCGACGCCGTCCTCACCCATGAGCGCGGCCACGCCCGCGCCCGCCACGACTGGCTGCTGCACCTGTCCACAGCACTCGCCACCGGCTTCCCGCGCATCCCGCTGTTCGCCCACTTCTGCGACCAGACCCACCGCCTGGTCGAACTGGCCGCCGACGACACCGCGTCCCGCCGCTGCGGCCACCTGACCACCGCACTGGCCCTGATCGAGCTCAACCAGCACCGCGGCGTCCTGTCCTGCGCCTCCAGCCACCGTCTGCTGGGCGAACGGGTCGACCGGCTCCTGGAACCTCCGCCCCGGCTGGGCCGCAGGCACCGGGCTCTGACGACCACCACGGCCGCGCTCGTACCGCTGCTGCCCCTGCTGATCGCGTTCGCCCCGGGCCTGACGGCGCTGTCGTAGCCGTACCGGCCGGGAGCCGGAGCCAAGGGGGCGGATCCGGCCGTCGAACGGCCGCGGCCGTGGTGGCGGATCTCCCCACGGGCCGACCGAAACCGCAGCTCAACAGTCGAACCGGTCACATTCCCGGTGGCGCAACACTCCCGCAACACTACTTTTCCTATCGGATAGGTATGGTCCGAGCCATGCCCATCGACCGCAGCCGGGACCACGCCGGACAGGGAGCCGCGACCACCGTCGCCGCCCACCGCGCGCGGCGACGGCTGCGCGCCGACCGGGCCAGGCAACTGGCGGACCTGCTCCGCCAGCAGACGCTCACCGGCGCCTTCCCCGACGGCACCCTCCCCCACGAGTCGACCCTCGCCGCCGACTACGGCGCCGGCCGCAACACGGTCCGCGAGGCGCTCGACCTGCTGCGGGCCGAGGGCCTCGTGGAACGCCGGCCCGGCGTCGGCACCGTGGTCGTGGCCCACAAGTACCCCCATGGTCTCGACCGCCTGATGGGCCTCGCGGAAACCCTCCGCGAACACGGCCGGGTCACCAACGAGGTCCGCACCATGGGCCCCGCCCCGGCACCCGCGCCGGTCGCCGAACGCCTCCAGCTCGCGCCCGGCACCGACGTCCTCTACATCGAACGCCTGCGCCGTCTCAACGGCCTCCCCCTGTCCCTCGACCTCACCTACGTCCCGCTCGACATCGGCACCGAACTGCTCGGCGCCGACCTGGAGAACACCGACGTCTTCCGCCTCCTGGAGGCCGTCACCGGCCGGCCCCTCGGCCACGCCGAGATCACCCTGGAAGCGGTCAGCGCGGACACGCACTCGGCCGCCGTGCTCGAGGCCCCGCGCGGCGCCGCGGTCCTCATGCTGGAACGCCTCACCCACCTCGCGGACGGCCGCCCGGTCGACCTGGAGTTCATCCGTTTCCGCGGCGACCGCATCACCATGAGCGGCCTGCTGCACCGGACTCGGTAACCACCCCTCTCGCGCAGATCCCTGGAGACAGCCATGCCCTTGGCGCCCCAGCGGGCCGACGTGCCCGTGACCATCGACGAGTCGAAGTGCATCGACGGCTGCACACTCTGCGTGGACATGTGCCCGTTGGACTCCCTCGCCATCGACGAGAGCAACGGCAAGGCGTACATGCACGTCGACGAGTGCTGGTACTGCGGCCCGTGCGCGGCCCGATGCCCCACCGGAGCCGTCACGGTCAACATGCCCTATCTGCTCCGGTGAGAGGCCCGAACCACCATGTCCCGAACCATCACGTCCCGAACCAGCACGTCCCGGACCGCACTGAAACGCACAGCGGTCGCGGTGTCCGCCGTCGTCCTCCTGCTCCCGCTCAGCGCCTGCGGCGGTGACGCCGAGGCCGGCAGCGGCTCCACGGTCACCGTCACCGTCGGCTACCAGTCCAGGACGATCAACACCGTCACGGCGGGCACCCTGCTCCGCTCCCTCGGCTACTTCGAGAAACAGCTCAACGCCCGCCACGACGGCATCACCTACAAGGTGAACTGGCAGGACTACGCCACCGGCGCCCCCATCACCGCCCAGATGACCGCCGGGAAGATCGACATCGGCTCGATGGGCGACTTCCCGCTGCTCATCAACGCGGCCCGCGGCAAGCAGCTGAACAGCCCCACCCGCCTGGTCTCGGTCACCGGCTACAACCTCCGCGGCGGCCTCAACACGATCGTCACCGCGCCCGGTTCCCAGCTCGCCACCCTGAAGAACCTGAAGGGCAAGAAGGTCTCCACGAGCGTCGGCTCGGCCGCCGACGGCACCCTCGTACGGGCCCTGCAGCGCGCCGGCATCGACCCGGACAGCGGCATCGAGAAGCTCAACCAGCAGCCCTCCGTCGGCGCCTCGGCTCTCACCGCGGGCAGCGCGGACGCGCTGTCCCAGTTCGTCGCCTGGCCGGGCCTGCTCGCCTACCAGGGCAAGGCGAAGGCCCTGTACGACGGGGCCCGGCTGGATCTGCCCACCTTCCACGGCGTCACCGCCCGCGAGGACTTCGCCAAGGAGCGGCCCGCCGTGCTGGACGCGTTCCTGAAGGCGCAGGCGCAGGCGACGGACTATCTGAACGACCACCCGGTGGACGCCGCCGAGAAGGTCGCGAAGGCGACCGGCCTGCCCGCCGAGGTCGTCTACCTCTACAACGGCGCTCACGGCATCGCCACCTTCGACCCGGCGATCAAGCCCCGGCTCGTCTCCGCCCTGAAGCAGGACGTCTCGATCCTGAAGTCGGCGAAGCTCACCGGCGACGTGGACGTCGACTCCTTCGTCGACGACCAGTACGTGAAGAAGGCCCTCGGCTCGACGGCGTACGCCAGGCATCTCGCCACGAAGCCCGCGCCGGCCGCGAGCGAGGCCTGGCCCAAGGGCGCCTCGAAGACCGTCACCTTCACCTCCCCTTCTCAGCTGCTGAAATACGTGGCCGGACACCGCGACGGCCTCCGCGCCGCCTACGTCCCCGACACCACCACCGGCACCCTGTGGTTCGCCGACAAGGCCGTGTGGGTGGCCAACGGCTCCAAACTGCTGCCCTTCGTCGCACCCGAGACCGCGCAGGCGTACATCGCCGGGCACGGCGGCGCGCGGGTCGTCTCCTACGCCGATGCTCTGGAGCAGGCGTCGTGAGGCGCTATGCGCTCCGCGTGGCCTCCCTGGCCACCGCCCTCGGCGTGTGGCAGACGCTGACCAGCCTGAACGTCGACCTGTGGCTGCGCTTCTCGCAGTTCCCGACGGTCACCGACGTGGCCCGGGCCTTCGCCGCCCGGCTGTCCGGGCCTGACTACTGGACGGACCTGACCGACAGCCTCACCCGGATCCTCACCGGCTTCCTGCTGGCCGCCGTCCTGGGCGTCGCCACGGGCGTGTTCGTGGCGCGCTCGCGGCTCGCCGAGGACCTGCTCGGCCCGGTGCTGGAGGTGATCCGCCCGATCCCGGCCATCGCGCTCGTCCCCGTCGCGATCCTGCTCTTCCCCTCCAACGAACAGGGCATCGTCTTCATCACCTGCACCGCCGCCTTCTTCCCGGTCCTGGTCTCCACCCGGCACGCGGTGCGCGCCCTGACCCCCATGTGGGAGGAGGCCGTGCGCACCATGGGCGGCGGCCGGTGGCGGATCCTCGGCTCCGTCGTCCTGCCGGGCGCGCTGCCCGGCGTGTTCGGCGGCCTGTCCGTCGGCATCGGCGTCTCCTGGATCTGTGTGATCTCCGCCGAGATGATCTCCGGCCAGTACGGGGTGGGCTACCGCACCTGGCAGGACTACACCGTCGTCGACTACCCGGGTGTGTTCGTCGGCATGGTCACCATCGGCGTGCTCGGCTGGCTGACCTCCACCGCCGTGGAAGTACTGGGCCGCCGCCTCACCCGCTGGCTGCCGCGCACCGCGTACGTCCCGGGCGCCCGGCCGCCCCGGCCAGCCCGGCCCTCCCGGTTCGCGAAGCCCGCGCCGGCCGCACCCGCCGCCGTATCCGGCGGACCTGTGTCCGGGGCCCCCGCATCCGGCGGCCCCACATCCGAGGAGGCACGCGATGAGCACCTCGTCTGAGACCACCCCGAACACCTCGTCCGAGGCTGTCCGGAGCCCCTCGTCCGAGATCGTCCGGAGCCGCTCTCCAGAGCCCGATGCCACCACGACGCCGGTGCGCGGCACCCGGCTCACCCTGTCGGGCGCCTCCCTAGGCCGCCCCGGCGCACCCGCCCTGGACGACGTCGGCCTGGACATCGCCCCCGGCGAGATCCTCACCGTCGTCGGCCCGTCCGGCTGCGGCAAGTCGACCCTCCTGCGCACCCTGGCCGGTCTGCTGCCACCGCTCTCCGGGGAGATCACCCAGGACGGGCACCCGCTGACCGGCCCCGGGGCCGACCGCGCCCTGGTCTTCCAGGAGGACGCCCTGCTCCCCTGGCGCACCCTGCGCGCCAACGTCGAACTCCCCCTCGCCATCAACGGCGTCTCCCGAGCCGAGCGCCGGGAACAGGCCCAGGACTGGCTGGAGCGGGTCGGACTCGGCACACGGGCACGGCAGTTGCCGCACCGGGTCTCCGGCGGGCAGCGCCAGCGCGTCCAGTTGGCCCGCGCCCTGGCCGCACGCCCGCGCGCCGTCCTGATGGACGAGCCGTTCGGCGCGCTCGACGCCCAGACCCGGGCGGGCATGCAGGACCTGCTGGTGGAGGTGCTGCACGGCACGGGCGCGACCGTCGTCTTCGTCACCCACGACGTGGACGAGGCCCTCTTCCTCGGCGACCGTGTAGCCCTGCTCGGCTCGGGCGGCCTCGCCGCCGTACGGGACGTGCCCCGCCCGCGTGACCGGGGCGCGCACGACGACCCGGCGCGCGTGGCCCTGCGGCGCGACGTCCTCACCTCGCTCGGTACGTGAAAGGCACCCCGGTGACCACCTCCGTGAACCCCCCTGCGGACACCTCCCTGGCCGTCCCGTCCCTCGCCGACGCCGAGGAACTGACCTGCGACGTCCTCGTCATCGGCGGCGGCACCGCCGGCACCATGGCCGCGCTGACCGCCGCCGAGCACGGCGCGAACGTGCTGCTGCTGGAGAAGGCCCACGTCCGCCACTCCGGCGCGCTCGCCATGGGCATGGACGGCGTCAACAACGCGGTCATCCCGGGCCGCGCCGAACCCGACGACTACGTCGCCGAGATCACCCGTGCCAACGACGGCATCGTCGACCAGTCCACGGTCCGCCAGACCGCCACCCGCGGCTTCGGCATGGTGCAGCGGCTGGAGTCGTACGGCGTGAAGTTCGAGAAGGACGAGCACGGCGACTACGCGGTCCGCCAGGTCCACCGCTCCGGCTCCTATGTGCTGCCGATGCCGGAGGGCAAGGACGTCAAGAAGGTCCTGTACCGGCAACTGCGGCGGCGCGAGATGCGGGAGAGGATCCGCATCGAGAACCGGGTGATGCCGGTGCGTGTCCTCACCGCCGAGGGGCGCGCGGTCGGCGCGGCGGGCTTCAACACCCGCACCGGGCAGTTCGTCCAGGTCCGCGCGGGCGCGGTGATCCTCGCCACCGGCGCCTGCGGCCGCCTCGGCCTGCCCGCCTCCGGCTACCTCTACGGCACCTACGAGAACCCCACCAACGCGGGCGACGGCTACGCCATGGCCTACCACGCGGGCGCCGAGCTCACCGGTATCGAGTGCTTCCAGATCAACCCGCTGATCAAGGACTACAACGGCCCGGCCTGCGCCTATGTCGCCAACCCCTTCGGCGGCTACCAGGTCAACCGGCACGGCGAGCGCTTCGTCGACTCCGACTACTGGTCGGGCCAGATGATGGCCGAGTTCGCCGCGGAGGTCGCGTCCGACCGTGGCCCGGTCTACCTGAAACTGAGCCACCTCCCCGAGGAGTCGGTCTCGGCCCTGGAGACGATCCTCCACTCCACCGAACGCCCGACCCGCGGCACCTTCCACTCCGGGCGCGGGCACGACTACCGCACCCACGACATCGAGATGCACATCTCCGAGATCGGCCTCTGCGGCGGCCACTCCGCCTCCGGCGTCCGCGTGGACGACCACGCCCGGACGACCGTGCCCCGGCTGTACGCGGCCGGCGACCTGGCCTGCGTCCCGCACAACTACATGATCGGCGCGTTCGTCTACGGCGACCTCGCGGGTGCGGACGCGTCCCAGTACGCGCCATACGAAGGGCAGTTGCCTTCCGAGCAGCTCCGGGAGGCGCACGAGCTGATCTACCGCCCGCTGCGCAACCCCGACGGCCCGCCGCAACCCCAGGTCGAGTACAAGCTGCGCCGCTTCGTGAACGACTACGTGGCCCCGCCCAAGTCCGGCGCCCGGCTGTCGCTCGCCCTGGAGGCGTTCGAGCGGATGCACGCCGACATCGCCGAGATGGGCGCCCACACCGCGCACGAACTGATGCGCTGCGCGGAGGTCACCTTCATCCGCGACTGCGCGGAGATGGCCGCCCGATCCTCCCTGGCCCGTACGGAGTCCCGCTGGGGCCTCTACCACGACCGCCTCGACCACCCCCGGCGCGACGACGCGTCCTGGTTCCACCACCTCGATCTGCACAAGTCCCCCTCTGGTGCGATGGAGTTCACGGCCCGTCCCGTGGCTCCCTATCTCGTTCCGGTCGACGGCTTCGCCCCCGTAGGCGGCCCGTCGCGTCTGATCGGCGAGGTCCACGCCGAGGACGTGGCGATGGCGGGGCCGCGGGATGTGGCTCCGGTGGCTGCCCAGGTGGGGACGGCTAGTGCTGAGCAGTCGCAGCAGACCGCGCCGTCCTCGTCCCCCGCTCCCGCCCCCGCACAGTCCTCCGCCCGCCTCCTGGAACTCGTCGCCCTGGCCGATGAGGAGGCCGAACTCGACGCCCTTCAGCCCTACCTGACCGATCCCGTGCCCGCCGTCCGGCGTGAGGCGGTCGCCGTACTCACCGAGACGCTGCCGCCTGGGACCGGCCGCGCCCTCGCCTCCGCCCTGCGCGACACCGCCGCCGAGGTACGGGCCGCCGCGGCCGCGTCACTGCGGGAGCTCGTCGAGACGCTCCCGCCCGAGCCCGACCTGCGGGACGGCCTCGCCGCCGCCCTGGCCGAGCCCGACCCGGTGGTCCGCGCCGCCGCGCTGGACGTGTTGCGGGCCCTGCGCCTCGGAGACGCCGCCCTGTTCGCGGACTCCCTGGCCGACGCCGACATCGCCGTCCGTATCGAGGCCGTACGCGCCCTGGTGTCGGTCGACGCCGCCGGGGAACTGGCCCGCGCGGCGGTCGCCGACCCGTCCCGCGAGGTCCGGGTGGCGATCGCCAAGGGGCTGGCCACGGTGGGTGCCGAGCGACTGTCCGGTGTTCTTCCGGCCGGCACCGATTCCGCCGCCGGCTCGATCGAAGCGGCCCTCACCGGCCTCCTCGACGATCCCGACGCCCTGGTGCGTGCGGCGGCCTACGGGGCCTTGGGCACCACCGGCTGCCCGGCGCCCCTCACCACGCGTGCCGTGGCAGCACTGTCCGAGCCGGCCTGGCAGGTGCGGGCCGGAGCGGCAACGGCCCTGTCCGTCGCCGACCCGGAGGTGGCGGTCCCCGCCCTCGCCAAGGCACTCGCGGACGCCAACGCCGATGTCCGCAAGGCCGCCGTCCTGGCACTGACCCGGCACCGCGCCGCCGAGGAGGCCCGCGCGGCCCTGGCCACTGCGACGACGGACTCCGACGCGGATGTCAGGGCGTACGCGGCACGGGCGCTGTGACCGGTCCGTGCCCCCGGAGCTTCGTGACCTGGCCGGAGCCCGGCCTCATATCCAGTCGGGTTCCGGCTCCGTCATCTCCGGCCAGTCGTCCGGCCCACCCGGGTCCTGACCGGGGCCGGGGGTGTGTCCCGGAGCCCGGCCGGAGGCCGCGGCTGGAGCCGAGCCGGGCGGTCCGCCCAGCGAGGTGAGGACCTCCAGCACGCCCTCCCCGTAGGTCGCGAGCTTCTTCTCGCCCACCCCGCCGATCCCACCGAGCTCGGCCACCGACGCCGGCCACACCGTGGCGATCTCCCGCAGCGTGGCGTCGTGGAAGATGACGTAGGCCGGTACGCCCTGTTCGCGTGCCTGCTCGGCCCGCCAGGCGCGCAGTGCCTCGAAGGCCGGCACCAGCGCCTCGGGCAGCTCGGCGGCGGCAGCCTTGCCCTTGCCCCGTCCGGAGCCCGAGGACGACGAGGACCCCGACCGGGAGGTCACCGGCTTCTTCGGCTCCTTGCGCAGCGGCACGTCCTGCTCCCGCCGCAGCACCGTCCCACTGCCCTCCGTGAGCACCAGCGTGCCGTACTCGCCCTCCACGGCGAGCAGCCCCTGGGCCAGCAGCTGCCGGATGACACCGCGCCACTCGGCCTCGGTCAGCTCCTCGCCGATGCCGAACACCGACAGCTGGTCGTGGTCGAACTGGATCACCTTGCCGGTCCGCTTCCCCAGCAGGATGTCGACGATCTGCACCGCGCCGAACTTCTGGCCGCGCTCGCGCTGCAGCCGCACCACCGTCGACAGCACCTTCTGCGCAGCGACCGTGCCGTCCCAGGTCTCAGGCGGAGTGAGGCAGGTGTCGCAGTTGCCGCAGCCGGACGGGTCCGGGTCCTGGCCGAAGTACGCGAGGAGCTGGCCCCGGCGGCACTGGACGGTCTCGCACAGCGCCAGCATCGAGTCCAGGTGGGCCTGGGCCCGCCGCCTGAATGCCTCGTCGCCCTCGCCGGACTGGATCAGCTTGCGCTGCTGTATGACGTCGTTCAGCCCGTAGGCCATCCAGGCCGTCGACGGCAGCCCGTCACGGCCGGCCCGGCCCGTCTCCTGGTAGTAGCCCTCGACCGACTTGGGCAGATCGAGGTGGGCGACGAAGCGGACGTCCGGCTTGTCGATGCCCATGCCGAAGGCGATGGTCGCCACCACGACCAGGCCGTCCTCCCGCAGGAAGCGGGACTGGTGGGCCGCGCGGGTCCCCGCGTCCAGGCCCGCGTGGTACGGCACCGCCTCGACGCCGTTGCGGCTCAGGAACTCGGCGGTCTTCTCCACGGAGTTGCGCGACAGGCAGTAGACGATGCCCGCGTCGCCCGCGTGCTCCTCGCGCAGGAAGCTCAGCAGCTGCTTCTTGGGGTCCGCCTTCGGCACGACCCGGTACTGGATGTTGGGCCGGTCGAAGCTCGCCACGAAGTGGCGGGCCGCCGGCATGTTCAGCCGCTCGGTGATCTCCTGGTGCGTGGCACGCGTGGCCGTCGCGGTGAGCGCGATCCGCGGCACGTCCGGCCAGCGCTCGCCGAGCAGCGAGAGCGTCAGGTAGTCGGGCCGGAAGTCGTGGCCCCACTGGGAGACGCAGTGCGCCTCGTCGATCGCGAACACGGAGATCTTGCCGCGCGAGAGCAGATCGAGCGTGTTCTCCAGCCGCAGCCGCTCCGGAGCCAGGTACAGCAGGTCCAGCTCGCCCGCGAGGAACTCGGCCTCCACCACCCGCCGCTCGTCGAAATCCTGCGTGGAGTTGACGAACCCGGCCCGCACGCCGAGCGCCCGCAGCGCGTCGACCTGGTCCTGCATCAGGGCGATGAGAGGCGAGACGACAATCCCCGTGCCCGGCCTGACCAGGGCCGGGACCTGGTAGCACAGGGACTTTCCGGCACCGGTCGGCATGAGCACGACGGAGTCACCGCCCGCGACCACGTGCTCGATGACCGCTTCCTGCTCGCCCCGGAACGCCTCATACCCGAAGACCCGGTGCAGCGTGGCCAGCGCCTCGCTCTGCGTCACTGCCATCTCGGCGATACCGCCTGTCCCACCCATCGTCGTGCCCCCCGTACGTCGTCCCTCGACCACTGCGTCCACGATAGGGGTCAGCACCGACAAGGCCGGAGTTATCCACAGGTCGCCCCCACCCGTCCCCGATCAAGGCACGCCGCAAGGCCGGCGAATAACCGCCGGACACCCAAAGCGGCGGCCCGGCACCCCTAGAAGGGACGCCGGGCCGCCGCCCGTCGGCAAGCGCCTGGTCAGCGCACGAAGACTCCCGCCTGTCCCGCCAGGTCGAGGAAGTACTGCGGCGCCACACCGAGCACCAATGTGACCGCCACGCCCACCCCGATCGCCGTCATCGTCAGCGGCGACGGCACGGCCACCGTCGGGCCCTCGGGCTTCGGCTCGCTGAAGAACATCAGCACGATGACGCGGATGTAGAAGAACGCCGCGATCGCCGACGAGATCACACCGACCACGACCAGCGGGGCGGCCCCGCCCTCCGCCGCCGCCTTGAACACGGCGAACTTCCCGGCGAAGCCGGAGGTGAGCGGGATGCCCGCGAAGGCCAGCAGGAACACCGCGAAGACGGCCGCCACCAGCGGAGATCGCCGGCCTAGCCCCGCCCACTTGGACAGGTGTGTCGCCTCGCCGCCCGCGTCCCTCACGAGCGTGACCACCGCGAAGGCGCCGATCGTCACGAACGAGTACGCCGCCAGGTAGAAGAGGACGGACGAGACACCGTCCGGCGTGGTCGCGATGACACCCGCGAGGATGAATCCCGCGTGCGCGATCGACGAGTACGCCAGCAGCCGCTTGATGTCGGTCTGCGTGATCGCGACGATCGCACCGCCCAGCATGGTGATGATCGCCACGGCCCACATCACCGGCCGCCAGTCCCAGCGCAGACCCGGCAGGACGACATACAGCACGCGCAGCAGCGCGCCGAACGCCGCCACCTTCGTCGCCGCCGCCATGAAGCCGGTCACCGGCGTCGGCGCGCCCTGGTACACGTCCGGCGTCCACATGTGGAACGGCACCGCGCCCACCTTGAACAGCAGGCCCATCACGAGCAGCGCGGCGCCGATCAGCAGCAGCGCGTCGTTGCCCATGGTGCCGGCGAGCGCGGGGCTGACGTCCTGCACCGTGCCGTCGACGACCTGCGCGATCGTCGCGTACGACATCGAGCCCGCGTAGCCGTACAGCAGCGCGATGCCGAACAGGGTGAACGCGGAGGCGAAGGCGCCGAGCAGGAAGTACTTGACCGCCGCCTCCTGCGACATCATCCGCTTGCGACGGGCCAGCGCGCACAGCAGGTACAGCGGGAGGGAGAAGACCTCCAGCGCCACGAAGAGCGTCAGCAGGTCGTTGGCCGCCGGGAAGACCAGCATGCCGGCGACGGCGAACAGCAGCAGCGGGAACACCTCGGTGGTGGTGAACCCGGCCTTGACCGCGGCCTTCTCGCTCTCGCTGCCCGGCACGGAAGCGGCCTGCGCGGCGAAGGAGTCGACGCGGTTGCCGTGCGCCTCCGGGTCGAGGCGCCGCTCGGCGAAGGTGAACAGGCCGACCAGGGCCGCCAGCAGGATCGTGCCCTGCAGGAAGAGGGCCGGTCCGTCGACGGCGATGGCGCCCATCGCCGCGATGTGCGCCTTGGTCGTGCCGTACCCGTCGGCCGCCAGCGCCACGACCGCCGCGAAGGCGGCCGCGATCGCGACGACGGACACGAACATCTGGACGTAGTAACGGGACTTGCGCGGTACGAACGCCTCGACCAGGATCCCGACGATCGCCGCGCCGACGATGATCAGGGTGGGGGCGAGCTGCCCGTATTCGATCTTCGGCGCGTCGATCTTCGTGATCGGTTCGGCCGCCGTTGTCCACAGGCTGTGGACGGCTGTTGCGCTCACTTGGCCGCCTCCACCTCGGGCTTGGGGTCCTTCTGCTGTACGTCGGACATGGTCTGTTTGACCGCCGGGTCGATGATCTGGGTGAGGGGCTTCGGGTAGACGCCCAGGAAGATCAGCAGGACGACCAGCGGGGCGACGACCACTAGTTCACGCACCCGGAGATCCGGCATCTTCGCGAGTTCGGGTTTCACCGGGCCCGTCATCGTCCG
Source organism: Streptomyces sp. NPDC050546 (assembly GCF_044457425.1). Classification (NCBI taxonomy): domain Bacteria; kingdom Bacillati; phylum Actinomycetota; class Actinomycetes; order Kitasatosporales; family Streptomycetaceae; genus Streptomyces; species Streptomyces sp. NPDC050546. The sequence goes on along the minus strand of NZ_JBITGX010000004.1, from coordinate 200,169 downwards.
CTGGTAGAGGACGAGGGTGTAGAGCGCGGCCAGGACGATGCCGAAGGTGGCGATGATGCCGACCACCGGGTACCGCGTGAACGTGCCGACCAGGACCAGGAACTCGCTGACGAACGGGGCGAGGCCCGGCAGCGACAGGGTCGCCAGACCGCCGATCAGGAACGTGCCGGCGAGCACCGGGGCGACCTTCTGCACTCCGCCGTAGTCGGCGATGAGCCGCGAGCCACGCCGGGAGATCAGGAAGCCCGCCACCAGCATCAGCGCGGCGGTCGAGATGCCGTGGTTGACCATGTAGAGCGTCGCCCCGGACTGGCCCTGGCTGGTCATCGCGAAGATGCCCATGATGATGAAGCCGAAGTGGGAGATCGACGCGTAGGCGACCAGCCGCTTGATGTCGCGCTGGCCGACCGCGAGCAGTGCCCCGTAGATGATGCTGATGAGCGCCAGCACGAGGATCGCGGGCGTGGCCCACTTGCTCGCCTCCGGGAAGAGCTGGAGGCAGAAGCGCAGCATCGCGAAGGTGCCGACCTTGTCGACGACCGCCGTGATGAGGACGGCGACCGGGGCGGTGGACTCCTGCATCGCGTTGGGCAGCCAGGTGTGCAGCGGCCACAGCGGCGCCTTCACCGCGAAGGCGAAGAAGAAGCCCAGGAACAGCCACCGTTCGGTGTTGGTCGCCATGTCGAGCGAGCCGTTGGCCCGGGCCTCGGCGATCTCCGTGAGCGAGAAGTTCCCGGCGACCACGTACAGGCCGATCACCGCGGCCAGCATGATCAGACCGCCGACCAGGTTGTAGAGCAGGAACTTCACCGCCGCGTACGAGCGTTGCGTCGCCGCCGCCTTCTCACCGTGCTCGTGTGCACGGTCCCCGAAGCCGCCGATGAGGAAGTACATCGGGATCAGCATGGCTTCGAAGAAGATGTAGAAGAGGAAGACATCGGTGGCCTCGAAGGAGATGATCACCATCGCCTCGACGGCCAGGATCAGGGCGAAGAAGCCCTGCGTCGGCCGCCACCGGCCCGCAGCGAAGCTGCTGAGAGATGCAGCGCCGGTCTCCAGCGGGTCGGCGTCGTGCCAGCCCGCGAGGATGATGAACGGGATCAGCAAGGCCGTGAGCGCGATCAGCGCCACCGCGATGCCGTCCACGCCCAGTTCGTAGCGGACGCCGAAGTCGGCGATCCAGGAGTGGGACTCGGTGAGCTGGTAGCGGTCGCCGTCCGGGTCGAAGCGGACCAGGACGGTGATCGCCAGGACGAGCGTGGCGAGCGAGAAGAGCAGCGCCAGCCATTTGGCGACGGTGCGCCGCGCGGCCGGTACGGCGGCCGTGGCGATCGCCCCGACGGCCGGGAGCACCGCTGTCGCTGTCAGGAGAGGAAAGGACATCGGTATCAGACCGCCCTCATCAGCAGGGTCACGGCGACCAGGACCGCCGCACCGCCGAACATCGAGACCGCGTAGGAGCGGGCGAAGCCGTTCTGCAGCTTGCGCATCCGCCCGGAGAGGCCGCCGACCGAGGCCGCCGTGCCGTTGACGACGCCGTCGACCAGGGTGTGGTCGACGTAGACCAGGGACCGCGTGAGGTGTTCGCCGCCGCGGACCAGGACGACGTGGTTGAAGTCGTCCTGGAGCAGGTCGCGCCGGGCGGCCCGGGTGAGCAGCGATCCGCGCGGGGCGACGGCCGGCACGGGGCGCCGTCCGTACTGCGCCCAGGCGAGGGCGACGCCGATGACCATGCAGGTCACGGTCGCGCCGGTGACAGCGGCGGCGCTGAGCGGCGAATCGCCGTGGCTGTGCCCGGTGATCGGCTCCAGCCAGTGCACGAAGCGGTCGCCGATGCTGAAGAACCCACCGGCGGCCACCGACCCGACGGCCAGCACGATCATCGGGATCGTCATGACCTTGGGCGACTCGTGCGGATGCGGTTCATGGCCGTTCGCGTCGGGCTGCCAGCGCTTCTCGCCGAAGAACGTCATCAGCATCACGCGCGTCATGTAGAACGCCGTGATGGCCGCGCCCAGCAGGGTCACGCCGCCGAGGATCCAGCCCTCGGTGCCGCCCTTGGCGAACGCCGACTCGATGATCATGTCCTTGGAGAAGAAGCCGGACAGGCCCGGGAAGCCGATGATCGCCAGATAGCCGAGGCCGAAGGTGACGAAGGTGATCGGCATGTACTTCCTGAGGCCGCCGTACTTCCGCATGTCCACTTCGTCGTTCATGCCGTGCATGACCGAACCGGCCCCGAGGAACAGCCCCGCCTTGAAGAAGCCGTGCGTCACCAGGTGCATGATCGCGAAGACGTAGCCGATGGGGCCGAGGCCCGCGGCGAGCACCATGTAGCCGATCTGCGACATGGTCGAGCCGGCCAGTGCCTTCTTGATGTCGTCCTTCGCGCAACCGACGATCGCACCGAACAGGAGCGTGACCGCACCGACGACGGTGACGACCAGCTGCGCGTCCGGGGCGCCGTTGAAGACGGCCGCGGAGCGGACGATCAGGTACACGCCCGCCGTCACCATGGTCGCGGCGTGGATGAGGGCCGAGACCGGGGTCGGGCCCTCCATCGCGTCCCCGAGCCAGGACTGCAGCGGCACCTGGGCGGACTTGCCGCAGGCCGCGAGCAGCAGCATCAGGGCGATGGCGGTCAGCTTGTCCTCACCGGCGGCACCGGCGAGCCCGGCCTCCTCGTGGCTGCCGAGCACCGGCCCGAAGGCGAAGGTGCCGAACCACAGGAACATCAGCATGATCGCGATGGACAGGCCCATGTCGCCGACGCGGTTGACCAGGAAGGCCTTCTTCGCGGCCGTGGCGGCGCTGGGCTTGTGCTGCCAGAAGCCGATCAGCAGGTAGGAGGCGAGACCGACGCCCTCCCAGCCGACGTACAGCAGCAGGTAGTTGTCGGCGAGGACGAGCAGCAGCATCGCCGCGAGGAACAGGTTCAGATAGCCGAAGAAGCGGCGGCGCCGCTCGTCGTGCTCCATGTATCCGACGGAGTAGAGATGGATCAGCGAGCCGACGCCCGAGATCAGCAGGACGAACGTCATCGACAGCTGGTCGAGCTGGAAGGCGACGTCCGCCTGGAAGCCCTCGACCGGGATCCAGCTGAACAGGTGCTGGCCCATCTCCCGGTGGTCCGGGTCCTTGCCCAGCATGTCGGCGAACAGCACCAGGCCGAGCACGAAGGAAGTGGCGGCGAGGGCCGTGCCGATCCAGTGGCCGACGGCGTCCAGCCGGCGTCCGCCGCACAGCAGGACCACCGCTCCGAGCAGGGGCGCCGCCACCAGCAGCGCAATCAGGTTCTCCACGATTCTTCCGACCCCTTACAGCTTCATCAGGCTGGCGTCGTCGACCGAGGCCGAGTGGCGGGCACGGAACAGGGACACGATGATCGCGAGCCCGACCACGACCTCGGCGGCGGCGACGACCATCGTGAAGAACGCGATGATCTGGCCGTCGAGGTTGCCGTGCATCCGGGAGAAGGCGACGAACGCGAGGTTGCAGGCGTTGAGCATGAGCTCGATGCACATGAACACGACGATCGCGTTGCGCCTGATCAGCACGCCGGTGGCGCCGATCGTGAACAACAGGGCCGCGAGGTAGAGGTAGTTGACGGGGTTCACTTCGACGCCTCCTCGGACCGCTTGAACTTGGCCGGCCCGACCGCCTTGCGCTCCAGACGGTCCTCGGCCCGCTGCTCCAGGGCCTTGAGGTCGTTGAGCGCCTGCTGCGACACGTCGCGGATCTGGCCGCGCTCACGGAGCGTCTTGCTGACGGTGAGCTCGGAGGGTGTGCCGTCCGGGAGCAGGCCCGCGATGTCGACCGCGTTGTGCCGGGCGTACACACCGGGGGCAGGCAGAGGCGGCAGTTGCTTTCCTGCGCGGACCCGCTCCTCGGAGAGCTCCCGCTGCGTCTTCGCCCGCTCGGTGCGCTCGCGGTGGGTGAGCACCATGGCGCCGACAGCGGCCGTGATGAGCAGGGCGCCGGTGATCTCGAACGCGAAGACGTACTTGGTGAAGATGAGGGCGGCGATGCCCTCCACGTTTCCGCCGGCGTTCGCCTGGCCGATGCCGTTGAACTCCGTGAGGGAGGCGTTGCCGATGCCGCCGATCAGCAGGACGCCGAAGCCGAGACCGCACAGCAGGGCCAGCCAGCGCTGGCCCTTGATGGTCTCCTTCAGGGAGTCCGCCGCGGTCACGCCGACGAGCATCACCACGAACAGGAACAGCATCATGATCGCGCCGGTGTACACGATGATCTGTACGACGCCCAGGAAGTAGGCGCCGTTGGCGAGGTAGAACACCGCCAGGATGATCATGGTTCCGGCGAGGCAGAGGGCGCTGTGCACGGCCCTCTTCATGAGGATGGTGCACAGGGCGCCGATCACCGCGATAGTGCCCAGGATCCAGAACTGTACGGCCTCTCCCGTGGAGGTGGAGTAGGCGGCGAGCTGGGAGGTCATCGGCCGATCACCTTCTCCGACGCCGGTTCGGTCCCGCCGAAGGTGGAGTCGGACTCCTGCACGACCTCACCCTTGGAATGGGCGACCTGCTGCTCCGTGCCGGGCGCGGCCTCGGTGACCAGGCCCCGGTAGTAGTCCTGTTCGTCCGTGCCCGGGTAGATGGCGTGGGGCGAGTCGACCATGCCGTCCTCGAGACCGGCGAGCAGCTGCTCCTTGGTGTAGATGAGGTTGGCCCGGCTGGAGTCGGCCAGCTCGAACTCGTTCGTCATCGTGAGCGCGCGTGTGGGGCACGCCTCGATGCACAGGCCGCACAGGATGCAGCGGGCGTAGTTGATCTGGTAGACGCGGCCGTACCGCTCGCCCGGCGAGTAGCGCTCCTCGTCGGTGTTGTCGGCGCCCTCCACGTAGATGGCGTCGGCGGGGCAGGCCCAGGCGCACAGTTCACAGCCGACGCACTTCTCCAGGCCGTCCGGATGGCGGTTGAGCTGGTGCCGTCCGTGGAAGCGCGGAGCCGTGGTCTTCTGCTGCTCCGGGTACTGCTCGGTCAGCCGCTTCTTGAACATGGCCTTGAAGGTCACGCCGAAGCCGGCCACGGGGTTCTGGAAACCGGGCTTGGTGTCCTTCGGTTCCTCAGCCATCGGACGCTCGGGTACCTCAGCCATCGGACGCCTCCTTTCCATCCGTAGATCCGCCCACAGATTGGTCACTCTGAGTATCGGGCCCACCACTGACAATCAGCTCCCGCTCACGGCGCGAGCGGCGCCTGGGAGCCGGCGGAAGCTCCTGTCCGGGCAGCGGCGGCACGGGGAATCCGCCCGCCATGGGGTCGAAGGCCGCCGGGGTCTCGGTCGGCCGCTCGGCCTGCTTGGACTTCTCGCGGAACATGTCGACGACGAAGGAGAGCAGCAGCAGGGCCAGCACACCGCCGCCGACGTAGAGCACGATGTCGGCGAAGTCGTAGTTCTCGTTCCGCAGGGCCCGCACGGTGGCGACGAGCATCAGCCACACCAGCGAGACCGGGATGAGGACCTTCCAGCCGAGCTTCATCAGCTGGTCGTAGCGGACGCGCGGGAGCGTGCCGCGGATCCAGATGAACATGAACAGCAGCAGCTGGACCTTGACGGTGAACCAGAGCATCGGCCACCAGCCGTGGTTCGCGCCCTCCCAGAAGGTGCTGATCGGCCACGGGGCCCGCCAGCCGCCGAGGAACAGCGTGGTGGCGACGGCCGAGACGGTCACCATGTTGACGTACTCGGCGAGCATGAACATCGCGAACTTGATCGACGAGTACTCGGTGTTGAAGCCGCCGACCAGGTCACCCTCGGACTCCGGCATGTCGAAGGGGGCGCGGTTGGTCTCGCCGACCATCGTGACGATGTAGAGGATGAAGGAGAGGGGCAGCAGCAGGATGTACCAGCGGTCGGCCTGCTGCTCCACGATCGCCGACGTCGACATAGACCCCGAGTAGAGGAACACGGAGGCGAAGGCGGCGCCCATCGCGATCTCGTAGGAGATCATCTGCGCGCAGGAGCGCAAGCCGCCCAGCAGCGGGTACGTCGAGCCGGAGCTCCAGCCCGCGAGGACGATGCCGTAGATGCCGACCGAGGCGACCGCGAGGATGTAGAGCATCGCGATCGGCAGGTCGGTGAGCTGCATCGTGGTGCGCTGGCCGAAGATCGAGATCTCGTTGCCGGCCGGGCCGAAGGGGATCACCGCGATCGCCATGAAGGCAGGGATGGCCGCGATGACCGGCGCGAGGACATAGACCGCCTTGTCCGCGCGCTTGACGATCACATCCTCCTTCAGCATGAGCTTGATGCCGTCGGCGAGCGACTGGAGCATGCCCCAGGGGCCGTGCCGGTTCGGGCCGACGCGCAGCTGCATCCAGGCGACGACCTTGCGCTCCATGACGATGGAGACCAGCACGGTCACCATCAGGAAGGCGAAGCAGAACACCGCCTTGATGACGACCAGCCACCACGGGTCCTGGCCGAACATCGAGAGGTCTTCAGCGGCGAGGTACGGGCTCATGCCTCCACCTCCTTGGGGGCCTCGCCGGCGAGCGTCGCCGGGCCGATGCGGACGAGGGAGCCGGGCCGCGCCCCGGTGTCGGAGGCGACGCCGCCGCCGACGGAGTTCAGCGGCAGCCACACCACCCGGTCGGGCATCTCACTGATCTGGAGCGGGAATTCCACGGTGCCCTGAGGGCCGGTCACGGCGAGGAGGTCGCCGTCCTTGACGCCCGCCTCAGCCGCTGTCGCGGCCGACACACGCGCACGTGCGGCGTGCCGGGTTCCGGCGAGTGCCTCGTCGCCCTGCTGGAGGAGACCCTGGTCGAGCAGCAGCCGGTGCCCGGCGAGGACGGCCTCGCCGACCGCCGGGCGGGGCAGCGCGGCCGCGGTCTCCAGGGGTTCGCCGGCCCGCGGGCCGTCCCAGGCGCCGAGCCGGTCGATCTCCGCGCGCACGGTGCGCAGATCCGGCAGCCCGAGGTGGACGTCCATGGCGTCGGCGAGCATCTGCAGCACGCGCGCGTCGGTCGGTGCGAGACGGCGGGTCATCTGGTCGGGCTTGAGCGCGGCCTCGAAGAAGCGGACCCGGCCTTCCCAGTTGAGGAAGGTGCCTGCCTTCTCGGCGACCGCGCCGACGGGCAGGACCACATCGGCCTCGCGGCTGATCTCGCTGGGCCTCAGTTCGAGGGAGACCAGGAAGCCGACCTCGTCGAGCGCCTCACGCGCGCGTGCCGGGTCGGGCAGGTCGGCGATCTCCACGCCCGCCACCAGCAGGGCCTGGAGCTCGCCGGTCGCGGCGGCCTCGACGATCTGGCCGGTGTCACGGCCGTAGCGGTGCGGGAGACCGGCCACGCCCCAGACGCCGGCGACCTCGTCACGCGCGCGTGGGTCGGTGGCCGGGCGTCCGCCCGGCAGCAGCGACGGCAGCGCGCCCGCCTCGATCGCGCCGCGTTCCCCGGCCCGGCGCGGGATCCACACCAGCCGGGCCCCGGTGGCCGTCGAGGTGCGCACGGCGGCGGTGAGTCCGCCGGCCACCGCGGCCAGCCGCTCGCCGACGACGATCACAGCGCCCTCGGTACGCAGCGCCTCGGAGGCCGTCGCGCCCTCGTCCTCCAGGCCGACGCCGCTGCCGAGCGCGTCCAGCCACTCGGTCTCGGTGCCGGGAGCTGCGGGCAGCAGCGTGCCACCGGCCTTCTCCAGACCGCGGGTGGCGTGCGTGGCCAGCGAGAAGACCCGCTGCCCGTGCCCTCGCCAGGCCTTGCGCAGACGCAGGAAGACGCCGGGTGCCTCCTCCTCCGCCTCGAACCCGACCAGCAGGACGGCGGGCGCCTTCTCCAGCGCGGTGTACGTGACGCCCGTACCGTCGAGGTCCCGGCCGCGGCCTGCGACCTGGGCGGCGAGGAAGTCGGCCTCCTCGGCGCTGTGCACGCGCGCGCGGAAGTCGACGTCGTTGGTGTCGAGCGCCACGCGCGCGAACTTGCTGTACGCGTAGGCGTCCTCGATGGTGAGCCGGCCGCCGGTCAGGACACCGGTGCGGCCCCGGGAGGCCAGCAGCCCCTGGGCCGCGATCTGCAGCGCCTCGGGCCAGGAGGCAGGTTCGAGCTCGCCCTCGGCGTTGCGCACGAGCGGCGACTGAAGCCGGTCCCGCTGCTGCGCGTACCGGAACCCGAACCGCCCCTTGTCGCAGATCCACTCCTCGTTGACCTCGGGGTCGTTGGCGGCGAGCCGCCGCATGACCTTGCCGCGCCGGTGGTCGGTGCGCGTGGCGCAGCCGCCGGAGCAGTGCTCGCAGACCGACGGGGAGGAGACCAGGTCGAAGGGGCGGGAACGGAATCGGTACGCCGCCGAGGTCAGCGCGCCGACCGGGCAGATCTGGATGGTGTTGCCGGAGAAGTACGACTCGAACGGGTCGCCCTCGCCGGTGCCGACCTGCTGGAGCGCGCCCCGCTCGACCAGCTCGATCATCGGGTCGCCCGCGACCTGGTTGGAGAACCGGGTACAGCGGGCGCACAGCACGCAGCGCTCACGGTCGAGCAGCACCTGCGTGGAGATCGGCACGGGCTTCTCGTACGTGCGCTTGCGGCCCTCGAAGCGGGAGTCGGCGTCGCCGTGCGACATGGCCTGGTTCTGCAGCGGGCACTCGCCGCCCTTGTCGCAGACCGGGCAGTCCAGCGGGTGGTTGATGAGCAGGAGCTCCATCACACCCTTCTGGGCCTTCTCCGCGACCGGCGAGGTGAGGTGGGTCTTCACCACCATCCCGTCGGTGCAGGTGATGGTGCAGGACGCCATGGGCTTGCGCTGGCCCTCGACCTCGACGATGCACTGGCGGCAGGCGCCGGCCGGATCGAGGAGCGGGTGGTCGCAGAACCGGGGGATCTCGATGCCGAGCTGTTCGGCGGCCCGGATGACCAGGGTGCCCTTGGGCACGCTGATCTCGGCGCCGTCGATCGTCAGCGACACGAGGTCCTCCGGCGGGACCGCCGCTTCTCCCCCGCCGGAGGGAGAGCTGGTGGTCACGGTCATGCGTTCACCTCCGTGCGGTCGGCCCAGGCCGTCGACTTCGCCGGGTCGAAGGGGCAGCCCCGGCCCGTGATGTGCTGCTCGTACTCCTCGCGGAAGTACTTGAGCGAGGAGAAGATCGGCGAGGCGGCGCCGTCGCCGAGGGCGCAGAAGGACTTGCCGTTGATGTTGTCGGCGATGTCGTTCAGCTTGTCGAGGTCGGACATCCGTCCCTTGCCGGCCTCGATGTCGCGCAGCAACTGCACGAGCCAGTAGGTGCCTTCGCGGCAGGGCGTGCACTTGCCGCAGGACTCGTGGGCGTAGAACTCCGTCCAGCGTGTGACGGCCCGCACGACGCAGGTCGTCTCGTCGAAGCACTGGAGTGCTTTTGTGCCGAGCATGGAACCCGCGGCGCCCACTCCTTCGTAGTCAAGAGGGACGTCGAGATGCTCGTCGGTGAACATCGGGGTCGAGGAGCCCCCCGGCGTCCAGAACTTGAGGCGGTGCCCGGGGCGCATGCCGCCGCTCATGTCGAGGAGCTGGCGGAGCGTGATCCCGAGCGGCGCCTCGTACTGGCCGGGGCCCGCGACATGGCCGGACAGGGAGTAGAGCGTGAAGCCTGGCGACTTCTCACTCCCCATCGACCGGAACCAGTCTTTGCCCCGGGTCATGATCGCGGGAACCGACGCGATGGACTCGACGTTATTCACCACAGTCGGGCACGCGTAGAGGCCCGCGACAGCAGGGAAGGGGGGACGGAGCCGCGGTTGACCCCGGCGGCCTTCGAGCGAGTCCAGCAGTGCGGTCTCCTCACCGCAGATGTACGCGCCCGCGCCCGCGTGCACGGTGATGTCGAGGTCGTGTCCGCTGCCCTGGATGTTCTCGCCGAGGAAGCCGGCCTCGTACGCCTCGCGTACGGCGGAGTGCAACCGCCGGAGTACTGGGACGACTTCACCACGCAGATAGATGAAGGCATGCGAAGACCTGATGGCGTAACACGCGATGATCATGCCCTCGATGAGGCTATGCGGGTTCGCGAAGAGGAGCGGGATGTCCTTGCACGTCCCGGGCTCCGACTCGTCGGCGTTGACAACTAGATAGTGCGGCTTGCCGTCCCCCTGGGGAATGAACTGCCACTTCATCCCCGTCGGGAATCCCGCGCCGCCGCGCCCGCGCAGACCGGACTCCTTGACGTACGCGATCACGTCGTCCGGCGACATGGCGAGCGCCTTGCGCAGCCCTTCGTACCCCTCGTGCCTTCGGTACACGTCCAGCGTCCAGGACCTGTCCTCGTCCCAGAAGGCCGACAGCACCGGTGCGAGCAGCTTCTCGGGGCTCATGTCTTTCAGCTCGGGTGCCAAGGTCATCACTCCCCCTCCTCGGCGGTGGGCCCGGCCGGGTGGGACGGGTCGGAGGCCGACGTGTCCTGCGGCGCGTCGTGCGAGCTCAAGTGCTCCGTCGGTGACGGGTCGTGAGGTGTCTCGGTGCGGGCCGCCTCACCGCGCGGATGCACCACGCGGGCGGGAGCGCTCTCCCCCTTGGCGAGCTTCAGGCCGATCAGGGAGGCGGGGCCCGCGCTTCCTCCGGACTCGACGGCTCCGTCCCGCTCGTCGGGGAATCCGGCCAGGACCCGGGCGGTCTCCTTGAAGGTGCACAGCGGCGCCCCGCGGGTGGGCGTGACCGGCCGGCCCGCGCGCAGGTCGTCGACGAGGCGCTTGGCGCTGCCCGGGGTCTGGTTGTCGAAGAACTCCCAGTTGACCATCACTACGGGAGCGAAGTCGCAGGCCGCGTTGCACTCGATGTGCTCCAGCGTGACCTTGCCGTCGTCGGTGGTCTCGCCGTTGCCGACGCCGAGATGCTCCTGGAGCTCCTCGAAGATCGCGTCTCCGCCCATCACGGCACACAGGGTGTTGGTGCACACCCCGACCTGGTAGTCACCGCTCGGCCGGCGCCGGTACATGGAGTAGAAGGTGGCGACCGCGGTGACCTCGGCCGTGGTCAGGCCGAGGATGTCCGCGCAGAACCGCATTCCCGTGCGCGTGACGTGTCCCTCCTCCGACTGCACGAGGTGCAGCAGCGGCAGGAGGGCGGACCGGGAGTCCGGGTAGCGGGCGATGATCTCGCGCGCGTCCGTCTCCAGACGGGCCCGGACGTCGTCCGGGTAGGCGGGCGCGGGCAGTTCGGGCATGCCCAGGCTGACGCCCCGCTCGGAAGATGAGGTGGTCACCGGTCGACGCCTCCCATCACGGGGTCGATGGACGCGACGGCGACGATGACGTCGGCGACCTGGCCGCCCTCGCACATCGCCGCCATGGCCTGCAGATTGGTGAAGGACGGGTCGCGGAAGTGGACCCGGTAGGGGCGGGTGCCGCCGTCGGACACGACGTGCACCCCGAGTTCGCCCTTGGGCGACTCGACCGCCGCGTACGCCTGTCCCGGCGGGACGCGGAAGCCCTCGGTGACCAGCTTGAAGTGGTGGATCAGGGCCTCCATGGAGGTGCCCATGATCTTCTTGATGTGGTCGAGGGAGTTGCCGAGGCCGTCGGGGCCCAGGGCCAGCTGGGCGGGCCAGGCGATCTTCTTGTCGGCGACCATGACCGGGCCGGGCTGGAGCCGGTCCAGACACTGCTCGACGATCCTGAGCGACTGGCGCATCTCCTCCAGCCGGATGAGGAAGCGGCCGTAGGAGTCGCAGGTGTCGGCGGTCGGGACGTCGAAGTCGTACGTCTCGTAGCCGCAGTACGGCTGCGTCTTGCGCAGGTCGTGCGGCAGGCCGGTGGAGCGCAGGATCGGGCCCGTCGCGCCGAGGGCCATGCAGCCGGCCAGGTCCAGATAGCCGACGTCCTGCATACGGGCCTTGAAGATGGGGTTCCCGGTGGCGAGCTTGTCGTACTCCGGGAGGTTCTTCTTCATCTTCTTCACGAACTCGCGGATGTGGTCCACCGCGCCGGGCGGCAGGTCCTGGGCGAGTCCGCCGGGGCGGATGTACGCGTGGTTCATCCGCAGGCCGGTGATCAGCTCGTAGATATCGAGAATGAGTTCACGATCACGGAATCCGTAGATCATGACCGTGGTGGCGCCGAGCTCCATGCCGCCGGTGGCGATGCACACCAGGTGCGACGACAGCCGGTTCAGCTCCATCAGGAGCACGCGGATGATCGAGGCCCGGTCCGGGATCTGGTCCTCGATGCCGAGGAGCTTCTCGACGCCGAGGCAGTACGCCGTCTCGTTGAAGAACGGCGTCAGGTAGTCCATGCGCGTCACGAACGTCGTGCCCTGCGTCCACGTCCGGTACTCGAGGTTCTTCTCGATGCCGGTGTGCAGGTAGCCGATGCCGCAGCGGGCCTCGGTGACGGTCTCGCCGTCGATCTCCAGGATCAGGCGGAGCACGCCGTGCGTGGACGGGTGCTGCGGGCCCATGTTGACGACGATGCGCTCGTCGTCGGCGCGGGCCGCCGACTCGACGACCTCGTCCCAGTCGCCGCCGGTGACGGTGTAGACGGTGCCCTCGGTGGTCTCGCGAGGGGAGGCGTGCGAAGTGCTCATGAGTACGACCTCCGCTGGTCCGGAGCCGGGATCTGGGCGCCCTTGTACTCGACGGGGATGCCGCCGAGGGGGTAGTCCTTGCGCTGCGGGAAGCCCTGCCAGTCGTCCGGCATCATGATCCGCGTCAGGGCCGGGTGACCGTCGAAGACGATGCCGAAGAAGTCGTACGTCTCGCGCTCGTGCCAGTCGTTCGTCGGATAGACGGAGAACAGCGACGGGATGTGCGGGTCGCTGTCGGGAGCGCTGACCTCGAGGCGGATCAGCCTGTTGTGGGTGATCGAGCGCAGGTGGTAGACGGCGTGCAGCTCGCGGCCCTTGTCGTTCGGGTAGTGGACGCCGCTGACGCCGGTGCACAGCTCGAAGCGCAGGGCCGGGTCGTCGCGCAGGGTGCGGGCGACGCGGACCAGGTGCTCGCGCTCGATGTGGAAGGTCAGCTCGTCGCGGTCGACGACCGTCTTCTCGATGACGTTCTCGGGGAGCAGGTCCTGTTCCTCCAGGGCCCCCTCCAGCTCGTCGGCGACCTCGTCGAACCAGCCGCCGTAGGGGCGGTTCGCCGGGCCCGGGAGCCGGACCGAGCGGACCAGGCCGCCGTAGCCGGAGGTGTCGCCGCCGTTGTTCGCGCCGAACATGCCGCGCTGGACGCGGATCTCCTCGCCCCCCTCGCCGCGCTGGCCGGGGAGGTTGGAGGCCGACAGGTCCTTCTCGGGGTTGGCGCCGCCCGAGTCGTTCGGGCCCTTCGCCCCGTTCGCGTCGCTCATCGCAGCAGCCCCTTCATCTCGATCGTGGGCAGGGCCTTGAGCGCCGCCTCCTCCGCCTCGCGGGCCGCCTCCTCGGCGTTCACGCCGAGCTTGGAGGTCTGGATCTTCTGGTGGAGCTTGAGGATGGCGTCCATCAGCATCTCCGGCCGTGGCGGGCAGCCGGGGAGATAGATGTCGACCGGCACGATGTGGTCGACGCCCTGGACGATGGCGTAGTTGTTGAACATGCCGCCCGAGGAGGCGCAGACCCCCATGGAGATCACCCACTTGGGGTTCGGCATCTGGTCGTAGACCTGCCTGAGCACCGGCGCCATCTTCTGGCTGACCCGGCCGGCGACGATCATCAGGTCCGCCTGCCGGGGCGAGCCCCGGAAGACCTCCATGCCGAAGCGCGCCAGGTCGTAGCGGCCGGCGCCGGTGGTCATCATCTCGATGGCACAGCAGGCGAGGCCGAACGTGGCGGGGAAGACCGACGCCTTGCGCACCCAGCCCGCGGCCTGCTCGACGGTGGTCAGCAGGAATCCGCTCGGCAGCTTTTCTTCGAGTCCCATGACTAAAGGCCCCTCAGTCCCATTCCAGGCCGCCGCGCCGCCATACGTACGCGTACGCGACGAAGACGGTGAGCACGAAGAGCAGCATCTCCACGAGCCCGAAAATCCCCAGGGCGTCGAAGGTGACGGCCCAGGGGTAGAGGAAGACGATCTCGATATCGAAAATGATGAAGAGCATCGCCGTCAGGTAGTACTTGATGGGGAAGCGCCCGCCGCCGGCCGGCGTGGGGGTCGGCTCGATCCCGCACTCGTAAGCCTCGAGCTTGGCCCGGTTGTACCGCTTCGGCCCGATCAACGTGGCCATGACCACGGAGAAGATCGCAAAGCCTGCCCCGAGGGCTCCCAGTACGAGGATGGGCGCATACGCGTTCACCGCTCCTCGCTCCTCTCAGTCGGCACTGACTGCTGGCGGTTTGCATCGGGCTCACTTCCGCCCCGTCCGTCCCGCGAACCCCGCCCGCCCCGGCGAAGATCGGGAACATGTGAAGCAGGTCACAAGCCCAACCGCGTGCATCTTATGCCTGTCGCTCTGTGATCTGCGACACGGGGTATTACTCAACCTTTGTGATCTCCACCACCTGACGATCGATCATGAAGTCGGATGAGCGGTGATCTTCACACTCGAAGCGTCCGAGTGATCACGAGAGGTGACATTTTGGCTCGTCAGCGCAGGCCGGAGGGGTCGTCTCAATATCAAGAGAGTTCCCTTGCATGCAAATTGGCGATGGACTTGATCTCTTGATAGTGGCGCGTTCACACGTCAGGGGGCTCGGGGAGCGAGGTGTGGACGCGTGCATCCGTTCACGATCTTCGCGAGGCCGTGACCGGGTCGTGATCTACGGCGGGCGACGCGACCACCGGCCCGACCGTTCCGTGACCTCCGTCACACCGATGAGAGATCCATGAGAACGGGGCTTGGCCAATCAAACCAACCGGTGGTAGGCGCGGGGCAATTCGGGCGTATTGATCAAAGACCGTGATCACAGGCCGGTCACAGCGCGCCCGCAATGTCCGTTACGGCGTCAATAAAGGGCCTCGAACGGGGTTTTTGAGGGCCTGATTGAACAACTGTGGCGCAGCACACGTTTCTTGAAGATATGAAGGAGCCCCTGGTACCGGTTGTTCCCATGTCCCACACCGCTCACATACGCAGCCACCGGAAACCCCGCCGCAGTGCGACCTCGTCGATCGCCGTGCGTGCCGGAGTCACCGGTGGCATCCTCAGCATGGCAGCGGCGGGTGCGTCGGCCTCGGCGAGCGCCGCCGAGCCGGTGACGCAGACCATCGAACTGCCCACCCTGACGGCCGACATGTCCACTCAGGTCGCCCAGTCCGCAGCCGCCACCCAGCAGGCGGCCGCGAACTACGAACTGCGCGCCGAGCGTGACGCCGCCGCCGCCAAGGCCGCCACCGAGGCCAAGAAGGACCTCGCCGAGGCGAAGAAGAAGGCGGAGGCCAAGAAGAAGGCCGCCGAGGAAGCCCGCAAGGCCGCCGCCGAGCGCGCCACGCGCAGCGCCGAGCGCGCCACCCTCTCCGCCTCCGCCTCCGCGTCGGCCTCCACGTCGGTGTCGGCGCCCTCCAGCGGCAGCGTCGCGACCGTCATCGCCTTCCTCAAGGCACAGGTGGGCGACGCCTACGTCATGGGCGCCACCGGTCCCAGCGCCTGGGACTGTTCCTCCCTGGTGCAGGCCGCGTACAAGCAGGTTGGTGTGGACCTGCCGCGCGTCTCGCAGGACCAGTCGATGGCGGGCACGGACGTGCCGCTGTCCAGCGTCCAGGTCGGCGACATCCTCTACTGGGGTGGCAAGGGCTCCGCGTACCACGTGGGTGTCTACATCGGGGACGGCCAGTACCTGGACGCGGCCAACCCGTCCAAGGGCGTCGTCATCCAGGACCTGTCGGGTTACCCGGCGTCGGGCGCGGTGCGCGTCCTCTGACGTCACGCACACGGGTTTGAGGGCCACTGCCACGGATGGCGGTGGCCCTCCCGCCGTGTCCGCATCCCTCCCGCGGTGTGTCCGCACCCTCTCCTGCCGCCCTCACGGGCCGTCTCCCGGCCTTTCTGGGTCGCGGCGTGCCCGGATCGGGCCGAGCCGTTCCGCAGGGCTCAGACGGCCCTCTGGCCCCTCCGGTCCACCCCGCGCCGACGGTCCGGTGTGGCCGGACTCCTCCTGGGACGCGCACGTGGGTTCTGTTGTGATGAGTGCCCCGTCACCACAACCCACACCCGAGGAGAGCAAAATGCCCAGCGTCTTCGTGCAAGGACGGCCCGTCGACTCCTACCCGCGGCTCGCGCCCGAGTCCCGGCAGGGGAAGGTCCGGCGGATCACCGAGGTCGGCGAGGAGGTCCTGCACAAACCCTGCCGGGACGTCACCGAGTTCGGGCCTGACCTCGCCGCACTCATCGACGACATGTTCCTGACCATGTACATCGCGGACGGAGCCGGACTCGCGGCGAACCAGGTCGGTGTCGACCTGCGGCTGTTCGTGTACGACTGCCCGGACGACGACGGGGTGCGGCACGTCGGGCACATCGTCAACCCGGTCCTGGAGCCGCTCGACGCCGCCCACCGGAGGCTGCTCGACGAGGGCGAGGGATGCCTGTCGGTGCCGGGCGCCACGATGGACGTACCGCGGCCGGACCGGGCCGTCGTACGCGGATTCGACAGGGACGGCCAGCCGGTCGTCATCGAGGGCACGGGGTACTTCGCCCGCTGCCTCGCCCACGAGGCCGACCACTGCGCCGGGCAGCTCTATCTGGACCGGCTCTCCGGGCGGGAGCGGAAGGACGCGCTGCGGCAGGTGGCGGACCGGCGGGACGAGGTGCTCGCGCGCCGGGCCGCCAACATCGAGGCGCTGAGGGCCTGATCAGGCCCTCGCGCCGGGCGTGATCAGGCCTTCGGGGTGACCTTGCCGCGGGCGTGATCAGGCCGTCGGGGCCACCTTGCCGCAGGCGTGATCAGGCCTTCGGGGCCACCTTGCTCAGCCCGTTGATGATGCGGTCCATCGCGTCGCCGCCGGTCGGGTCCGTGAGGTTCGCGAGGAGCTTCAGTGTGAACTTCATCAGCATCGGGTGGGTCAGACCGCGCTGCGTGGCGATCTGCATGACCTTCGGGTTGCCGATGAGCTTCACGAAGGCACGGCCGAGCGTGTAGTAGCCGCCGTAGGTGTCCTTGAGGACGCGCGGGTAGCGCTGGAGCGCCAGCTCGCGCCGGGCCGGGGTGGAGCGGGCGTGGGCCTGGACGATGACGTCGGCGGCGATCTGGCCGGACTCCATGGCGTAGGCGATGCCCTCGCCGTTGAAGGGGTTCACCAGGCCGCCGGCGTCGCCGACGAGCAGCAGGCCCTTGGTGTAGTGCGGCTGGCGGTTGAAGGCCATGGGCAGGGCGGCGCCGCGGATCGGACCGGTCATGTTGTCGGGGGTGTAGCCCCAGTCCTCCGGCATGGACGCGCACCAGGCCTTCAGGACCTCGCGCCAGTCCAGTTCCTTGAAGGAGTCGGAGGTGTTGAGCACGCCCAGGCCGACGTTCGAGGTGCCGTCGCCCATGCCGAAGATCCAGCCGTAGCCGGGCAGGAGCCGGTCCTCCCCCGGGCCGCGGCGGTCCCAGAGCTCCAGCCAGGACTCCAGGTAGTCGTCCTCGTGGCGGGGGCTTTCGAAGTACGTCCGTACGGCCACGCCCATCGGGCGGTCCTCACGGCGGTGCAGGCCCATCGCGAGGGAAAGGCGGGTGGAGTTGCCGTCGGCGGCGACGACGAGCGGCGCGTGGAAGGTGACCTCGCGCTTGTCCTCACCGAGCTTGGCGTGCACGCCGGTGATGCGGCCCGTGCGGTCGTCCACGATCGGCGCGCCCACGTTGCAGCGCTCGAACAGCCGGGCGCCCGCCTTCTGGGCCTGCCGGGCGAGCTGGTCGTCGAAGTCGTCGCGCTTGCGGACGAGGCCGTAGTCGGGGAAGGAGGCGAGATCCGGCCAGTCGAGCTGGAGCCGCACTCCGCCGCCGATGATCCGGAGGCCCTTGTTGCGCAGCCAGCCCGCCTCCTCCGAGATGTCGATGCCCATCGCCACCAACTGCTTGACGGCGCGCGGGGTGAGGCCGTCGCCGCAGACCTTCTCGCGCGGGAACGCGGTCTTCTCCAGCAGGAGGACGTCGAGTCCCGCCTTGGCGAGGTGGTAGGCGGTCGTGGAGCCGGCCGGCCCCGCGCCCACGACGATCACATCGGCGGTGTTCTCGGAGAGAGGCTCGGTCACGACGGTCACGGCGGGATCTCCCCAAGCTTCGGGATCTGTGTGCCGGCGGGCACAGGACATGGGCAGTCTATGCAGCGGTGTTGATCACCCGGCTGAAGGGCTGCCTACGGGAACCGAGCCCCTGTTGACGGAGCGTAGTCGACTGTCACAGAAAGACACCCGTCGCTTCCGGGCGACGTGAGACCGGAGTTACCCTTCCTGTACCGCTGGGGGTGACATCTGTGCTGATATCCCGCAAAGCACCCGAAGTGCGCGTACCGCGTCTGGTCGGTCTGATGGCCGTGGACGCGCGCGAGACGGCCCGGGCACGAGGCCTGTTGCTCAACGCGCCGGACCGGCCCGACTTCCATCTCGCCGTCGTCGACTACGTCGTGCGCCAGTACCCGCAGCCCGAGGCCGAGGTGCCGCGGGACTCGATGGTCTACGTGTGGTTCGACTTCGGTCCCGGCGAGGGCGGCGGAGGCGTGCACGAGCCGCGGATCCCGAGACCGCCCAGGGGCGGACTCCAACGGGAGCTAGACGAGCCGGGCGACCCGTACATGGTCCTCAGCTCTCCATGAGCCCCTCGCCCATACATGGCCCTCAGCGATCCGGTAAGCCCCTCGCGGGGATCAGCTCTCCTTGAAGCCCCGGTGCAGGGCCACGATCCCGCCGCTCAGGTTGCGCCAGGCCACCCGCGACCAGCCGGCCTTGCCCAGCCGCTGGGCCAGTGCGGGCTGGTCGGGCCATGCGCGGATGGACTCGCCGAGGTAGACGTAGGCGTCGGGGCTGGAGGACACGGCCCGGGCGACCGGCGGCA
Organism: Streptomyces sp. NPDC050546; assembly: GCF_044457425.1. NCBI lineage: Bacteria > Bacillati > Actinomycetota > Actinomycetes > Kitasatosporales > Streptomycetaceae > Streptomyces > Streptomyces sp. NPDC050546. The sequence goes on along the minus strand of NZ_JBITGX010000004.1, from coordinate 181,305 downwards.
GGGCGCGCATCAGGTACTCGGTGTAGACCGTGCGGAACGGCGCCCACGTCGGGTGTGAGAACTCGCAGATCACGATCCGCCCACCGGGCCGGGTCACGCGCTGCATCTCCCGCAGGGCCGCGTCCGTGTCCTGCACGTTGCGCAGCCCGAAGGAGATGGTGACGGCGTCGAAGGTGCCGTCCTTGAAGGGGAGCCGCGTCGCGTCGCCGGCCGTGTAGGGCAGCCAGGGCCGGCGCTCCTTGCCGACCTGGAGCATGCCCTGGGAGAAGTCGCACGGGACGACGTAGGCACCGGTCTGCGCGAAGGGCAGCGAGGAGGTGCCCGTGCCCGCCGCCAGGTCGAGGACCTTCTGCGCGGGGCGCGCGTCGACCGCCTTGGCGACCTCCTTGCGCCATCGCCGGTCCTGGCCGAGGGACAGCACGTCGTTGGTCAGGTCGTACCGTTCCGCCACGTCGTCGAACATCGAGGCGACTTCGTGCGGCTGCTTGTCCAGGGATGCGCGGGTCACGCACCCATTCTTGCAGCACCCCCGCACCGGGCCCCCGCACCGGGCTCCCGCACCGGGCCCCCCGAGGGTCCTCACGGCAGGAGCCTGGGCTTCTTCCGCGCCGCCACGTCCTCCACCCATCCGCACAGCAGCACGAAGACCGCGATCAGCACCCAGCCCACACCGAACATGAACCACTGGCTGTCCAGCGGCAGGTACGCCTCGAAGGCGGGCACGTCCCAGAACCGGTCGATCAGCGGTACGGCGAGGACCAGGGCGATCTCGTGCCAGAGGTAGAGCGTGACGGCCCGCGCGTTGAACACCGTGACGAGCCGGTCCAGCCGCCGGAACCGGGCGAGTCCCGCGAAGTCGGTCCGCAAGCGGGCCTTGGCGTACATCAGGAGCGTCACGAACCCGGCCGACCAGAAGGCCTGCGCGAGCGGGTTCTCGTCGAGGTCGTACGTGCCGTACTCCGCCTGGTGAGCCAGGGCGTACCAGCCGCCGAACGCGAGAGCGGCCGACGCGAGCGGGAGCAGCGCGGCGGGCTTCAGCCGGGCCAGGACGCCGTCGTGGTGCGCGAAGCCGAGGAGCCAGCAGAACAGGAACGTCACCAGGTCCCACAGGGCGGCACCGAGACGGTCGTCCGGCGGCTGCCACACGAACCGGAGAGCCAGGACCGGAGTCAACGACAGCAGCAGGACCGGGACGGGGGCGAGCCGGAAGAGCCGCAGCAGGAGCGGGGAGAGCAGCACGAACCAGAGGTACGTCCGCAGGTACCAGAGGATCTCCCAGGCCTGCTCGCCCCAGGCGCTGCCCGGCGGGTCGCCGAGCGGCACCACCCAGTAGACGATCTGCCAGCCCGGCATCCAGCCGTGCACCAGCATCGCGCCCACCACGAACACGCCCCAGAACCAGAAGGGCGGCAGCAGTCTGCGGACGCGGCTCCTGATCACCGTGAGCGCGGGGCGCTGGAGCGACCTCGCCATGAGGGTGCCCGCGAGGCCGAACATCACCCCCATGGAGGGGAAGACCAGCCCGGCCCAGGCCCAGCCGAAGGTGTGGTACGTGACGACGCGGACGAGTGCGACGGCCCGGAGGGTGTCGAAGTAGCGGTCCCGCACCGGGCGATCCGCCGGGCGGGCACCCGTCGCCGGGAGTGCCCGCTCCGCCGTCCTGCTGTGCGCCCCCATCAGCCCGCCCCCGCCGGGGTGCCGACCTCGCCGGTCCGCTTCAGCTTCTGCCAGCGCAGCCGGCCGCCGGTGAGAGCGGTGACGCAGGAGTGGATGAGGACGAGGTACATCATCTGCCGGTAGGCGAGCTGCTGGAGCGGCATCATCAGCAGATAGCGGTACTTCTCGCGGTCCAGACGGAAGGCGTACGCCGCGCACACCAGCTGGACCGCGAGCACCGCGAGCCAGGCCAGCAGCGCCGCCCTGAAGTCGATGAAGATCATCGAGTAGGCCGTGAACACGTCGATGAGCGGCGCGAAGACCGGCGTGACGATCTGGAACAGCACCACCAACGGCATGCCGACCCGCCCGAAACGCCCCGAAGGCCCCTTGTCCGTGAGGGACTTGCGGTGCTTCCACAGCGCCTGCATCGTGCCGTACGACCAGCGGTAGCGCTGGGACCACAGCTGCTTGAGCGAGCCCGGCGCCTCGGTCCAGGCGCGCGCGTGCTCCTGGTAGACGACCCGCCAGCCCGCTCGGTGCATCGCGATGGTGATGTCGGTGTCCTCGGCGAGGGTGTCCTCGCTCATGCCGCCGACCTGGAGCACCGCCTCGCGGCGGAACGCGCCGATCGCGCCGGGGATGGTCGGCATGCAGCGCAGCAGGTCGTACATGCGCCGGTCCAGGTTGAAGCCCATCACGTACTCGATGTGCTGCCAGGCGCCGATGACGGTGGTGCGGTTGCCGACCTTGGCGTTGCCCGCGACCGCGCCGACCTCCGGGTCGGCGAAGGGCTGCACGAGCTGCCGTACGGTGTCCGGCTCGAAGACGGTGTCGCCGTCCATCATCACGACGATGTCGTAAGCGGCGTTCCGTACGCCGTTGTTGAGGGCGGCCGGCTTGCCCGCGTTGGCCTGGCGGATGACGCGCACGTTGGGCATGCCGAGGGACTCGGCGATCTCGGCCGTGCCGTCCGTGGAGCCGTCGTCCACGACGATGATCTCGATCGGGTGCGTGCTCCGCGCCAGCGAGTCGAGGGTGTTGGCGATGCACTCCTTCTCGTTGTACGCCGGGACGATCACGCTGACCGGCCGGGTGACGGTCGGGCCCCAGCTGAAGCGGCGTCTGTTGCGGAGGCGGTGGTGGCGGCGGGCGAGGATCAGCATCATCCCGAAGCGGCCCATGACGGCCACGCCGACCACCATCAGGCCGACGGACAGCGTCGGCACGGCCCACTCGGCGACCGCCACGGCCGCGACCAGGGCCTTGCCCTCGTAGAGGATCGCGCCGGTGGCCTCGCGGTGGGCGGCCTGGAGGGTGTTCGCGGTGCCCTGGGGGCCGTTCGCGGTGCCCTGGCGGCCGTTCGCGGCGCCCTGAGAACCGTCCGAACCGTCCGAACCGTCCGCCGCGCCCTGGGGTCCTCCGGCTCCGGGCTGCTGCTGCCCGGAACCCCGCCCCTGTTCCATGACGCCGCTGATGGTGGTGAAGGTGTACCCCTTCGCCCGCATCTTCTCGATGTACTGCGGCAGCGCCTTGATCGTCTGCGAGCGTTCGCCGCCCGCGTCGTGGAAGAGGACCGACGCGCCCTTGTTCTTCTTCGGCGTGGCCCACTGGACGATCTTCGAGACGCCCGGCCGCTTCCAGTCGTCGCTGTCGGTGTCGACGAAGACGCTGGTGTAGCCGTCCTGGCCGAGCTTCTTGTAGACGGGCCAGCTGTAGTTGTCGATGGCGTCCGTCTCGGAGGAGTAGGGCGCCCGGAACAGGGTGGTCGTGATGCCGGCCGCGCCCGCCAGCGCGAGCTGGGTCTGCTCCATCTCGCGCCGGACGCGGGCGTCGCTCTGGTACGACAGGTCGACGTGCGTGAAGGTGTGGATCCCCACCTCATGGCCCTGTTCGACCATGTCCGACACGATGCCCGGGTAGCGCGACACCATCGAGCCGACGAGGAAGAACGTGGCGGGCACGTCGTACTTCTCGAGGATCGCCAGCACCTGGGGCGTCCAGGTCGGGTTGGGTCCGTCGTCGAAGGTGAGCGCGATCGTCTTGTCGGGGACGGAGACGGTCGTGGCCTGTCCGCCGCGGAAGGTGACGATGGGCCCGCCGTCCAGGATGTCGTCCGGTACGTCGCTGGAGCTGGCTCCGGTGCGCACGCGCTGGTCGCCGCCGACCTCGGCGCGCAGATAGCCGTCGAGGAGCATCACGCAGATCAGCGCGAGCAGGAGCAGCAGGGCGAGGATGACGCGCGGCTTCTGCAGCGCGGCGGCCTTGCCTGCGGCCCGCTCCATCCGGGAGGGGGCGCGACGGCGGCCGCGGGAGGGGGTGGTCGTGGTCATACGGCGGCCCCCGCTCAGTCGGAGCCCACGACCGCGGCGGCGGAGGCCGAGGCGGAGGGGGACGTGGTGGACGGGGACGTGGCGGACGGGGACGTGGCGGACGGGGACGTGGCGGACGGGGACGGACTGGGACCGGCGGCGGCGCCGTCTTCGGCTACCTGGGGCGGTGCCGACGGGACACCGCTCGGCGGGGCGCCGCCGGGGCCGCCGGGCCCCTCGCCCCCCGGCCCCTCGCCCCCCGGCCCGCCGCCACCGGGCCCGGCGCCCGCGAACGGCAGCAGCTGCGACGGTGTGAGCGAGGTGCCCCAGCCCATGAAGGCCGCGCCGAGCACGGCCGCGTACCCGAGGCAGACGACCCCCAGGAGGAGACCGATCCGGCGCAGCAGCCGGGCCCGGCGTCCGGAGTTGTCAACGAACACGGGCCCTTCGGCGGACTCGTTACCGCGTTTGCGGCGGCGACCGCGAGTGACGCGGCTTTCGATGGCAGGCTCGGAATGCATTCCCCGGACATTAGGCGGCCTTTATATGTCCTAAACTTGGGTTTTGATGTGAGAGACCCATGAGAAACGACCGAAGCTGTCCTTTCTCTGAGAGTTGTCGGGAAGTCCTGCGGAACTCGTTTCGAGCGCCCAACATCGTGAGACGTTTGCTGCCGGGAAACGTACTGGGGGTTTGGACCTTTATGACCTCACGAGAACGGGAGCGTGCGCTATGAGGAGTCACCGGAAGCGGGCGGCGGTCGGACTGGGCTGTCTGCTCGCCCTGGCCGGCACGGCCTGCTCCGAGCAGGGCGAGGCGGCCCGTCCGGCACCCCCGGCGTCAGCCGCGCCCAGCACCTCATCCCCGGCCGAGTCCGGTACCGACACCGATACCGAGTCCGGTACCGATACCGGCACCGCGTACGCCCCGTACGTCGACGCCAAGGACGCCGCCGCCACCGACTCCGCGGGCTCTCCCACGACGTACAACCTGGCCTTCGTGCTGGCCGGCGGCAGCGGCTGTACTCCGCGCTGGAACGGCACGGACGCCCTCGGCGACTCTGCGGTGAAGTCCCGTATCGCGGGGCTCAAGGAGGACGGCGCCCAGGTCCGGGTCTCCTTCGGCGGCGCCTCCGGCAAGGAGCTCGCGGCGGCCTGCGACAGCGCCTCGGAGCTGGCGGCGGCGTACGGCAAGGCCCTCGACGCGGCCGGTGCCACCCGGGCCGACTTCGACATCGAGGGCGACGAACTGGCCGACTCCGCCTCCATAGAGGTGCGTTCGAAGGCGATCGCGCTGTTGCAGAAGGAGCGTACGGATCTGGAGGTCTCGTTCACGCTGCCCGTCATGCCCTCCGGACTGGGCAAGGACAGCCTGGCGCTCCTCGCCTCCGCCAACGACAACGGCGTACAGGTCGCCACGGTCAACCTGATGACGATGAACTACGGCAGCTCGTTCGACGGCGACATGGGCGGCTACGCCCTCGCGGCCGCCAAGGCCTCGCACACCCAGTTGAAGAAGGTCTTCGGCACGTCGGACGCGGCTGCCTGGCGGGGCATGGCGCTCACCTCGATGATCGGTGTCAACGACGTCGACGGCGAGACCTTCACACTCGCCGACGCAGCCGAGGTACGCACCTTCGCCGAGGACAAGGGCATCGGGTGGGTGTCGATGTGGTCGGCGGCCCGGGACCGGCAGTGCGCGGACGGGACGAAGACCGACAAGCCGGCGACCGACTGCAGTGGGGTGAAGCAGAGTTCGGGAGCGTTCGCCGAGGAGTTCACGGGCTGACGGGGCGTCGAGGGCCGTCGGCTCAGCGCCGCCGGTGCACCAGCCGCCCCGCGCAGACCGTCGCGACGCACTCCCCCGCCTCGTCGAAGACGGCGAGGTCGGCCCGGCCGGTCGGCACGAGGGCGGGCCGGCGGGTACGCGGCAGGACGACGACGTCGTTGCGCTCGGCGGCGGACCGTAGTTCCACCGAGTCGACGTACTCCTCAAGCACCGCCACAGCCCCGAGCTTCAGCACCGCGTGGACACGCTCGCGCGGGCTCGGGGCGTCCGGGAGCGGGCCCTCGTGGACGCGGGCGGGGCCGAGGGTCCCGGGCCAGCTGCGCACCCGGGCCTTCGGGAACGCCTCGCGCACGTCGTCGAGCTTCCCGACGGCACCGATCCGGTCCCGTCCGACGACCACGGCGCCGTTCTTCAGGGGATCGGAGTCCCAGGTGACACGGACCGCGTCCGCCGTGTGGATCGTCTCCAACTCTTACCCGCCGCAGCCTAGTTGGGGGCGAGCAGCTTGAGCTCGGGGTGAGCCGTGCCGCCCTCGATGGCCGTGGACGAGATGTGCGAGGCCACGCGGTCGTCGGCGGGGTCGTTCGCCGGGTCGTCATGCACGACGAGGTGCTCGTACGTGGTCGCCCGCTGGGCGGGCACGCGCCCGGCCTTGCGGATCAGGTCGATGATCTCCAGCCGGTTGGAGCGGTGCTTGGCGCCCGCGGAGGAGACGACGTTCTCCTCCAGCATGATCGAGCCGAGGTCGTCGGCGCCGTAGTGCAGGGAGAGTTGGCCGACCTCCTTGCCCGTGGTCAGCCAGGAGCCCTGGATGTGGGCGATGTTGTCCATGAACAGCCGCGCGATGGCGATCATCCGCAGGTACTCGAAGAGCGTGGCCTGCGTGCGGCCCTTCAGGTGGTTGTTCTCGGGCTGGTAGGTGTACGGGATGAAGGCGCGGAAGCCGCCCGTGCGGTCCTGTACGTCCCGGATCATCCGCAGATGCTCGATGCGCTCGGCATTGGTCTCGCCGGTGCCCATCAGCATGGTGGACGTCGACTCCACGCCCAGTCCGTGCGCGATCTCCATGATCTCCAGCCAGCGCTCGCCGGACTCCTTCAGCGGCGCGATGGCCTTGCGGGGCCTCTCGGGCAGCAGCTCGGCACCGGCACCGGCGAAGGAGTCGAGCCCGGCGGCGTGGATGCGCTGGATGGCGTCCTCGACCGACACCTTCGAAATCCTGGCCATGTGCTCGACCTCGGACGCCCCCAGGCTGTGGATGACCAGCTGCGGGAAGGCCTGCTTGATGGCGGCGAAGTGCTTCTCGTAGTACTCGACGCCGTAGTCCGGGTGGTGGCCGCCCTGGAACATGATCTGGGTGCCGCCCAGCTCGACGGTCTCCGCGCACCGGCGCAGGATGTCGTCGAGGTCGCGCGTCCAGCCCTTGTCCTTGGCCTTCGGCGGGGCGTAGAACGCGCAGAACTTGCACGCCGTGACGCACACGTTCGTGTAGTTGATGTTGCGCTCGATGATGTACGTCGCGATGTGCTCGGTCCCCGCGTACCGGCGGCGGCGCACGGCGTCGGCGGCGGCGCCCAGGGCGTGCAGCGGGGCGTCCCGGTACAGCACGAGCGCCTCGTCCGGGGTGATCCGCCCACCGGCGGCTGCGCGGTCGAGGATGGGCTGAAGGTCGGCCTTCTCGGTCACCGGGCGTCCCTTTCGTAAGGGTTGTGGACGGACCAGCCCAGCGTACGCCAGGGGTCGGGAGAGCAGGACGTCAGGCCGTGCGGGCGCCCACGAGGTCAGGCCGTGTAGGCACCCACCAGCAGCCCCAGCAGGGCGCCGGTGATCAGGAACGGCCCGAACGCGATCGCCGTCTTGCGGTCGGCTCGGCGTGCGACGACCAGGGCGCCGCCGTACAGTGCGCCCAGCAGGAACCCGGCGAAGGTGCCGAGCATCACGGTGGGCCAGCCGTACCAGCCGAGGACCGCTCCCGTGCCCAGGGCGAGCTTGACGTCGCCGAAGCCCATGCCCGCGGGGTTGATGAGGAACAGCACGAAGTAGCCGCCGCCGAGGGCGAGCGAGCCGAGCAGGGCGGTCGTCCACTCCCCCGCGTGCTCGGGCAGCAGCGCGGTGAGGCCGAGCAGGGCGAGCGCGGCCCCGGCGAACGGGAGCGTGAGCGGGTCGGGCAGCCGCCGAACCCGGAAGTCGACGGCCGTCAGCAGGACCCCCACGGGGGCGAGCAGCAGCCAGACGCCGAGCTCGGGACGGGTGCCGGTGGCGGCGGCGAGGGCGGCGCAGACGAGGGCGGTGGCGATCGCCAGGGGTGCCGTGCGCGGCCCGTATCCGGGCTCCCCGTCGGCCGGCTCACCGGCTTCCCCTTCGGCCACCTCTCCGGCTTCCCCTCCGGCTTCCCCTCCAGCCACCTCTCCGGCTTCCTCGCAGTGCGGGCACGAGGCCCGGCCCAGCCAGCCCTTGAGGGCATGCCCGCCGGGGCAGCTGTCGCGCCACGGCTCGCCCGCCGGGGCCGAGAAGCGATAGGCCGCGCGCGGCAGGAACGAACCCGACGCCGCGCCCCAGAGCGCGGCGGCGATGATCAGCAGCCCGGTGTTCATCCCACCGCGGCGATCGCGTCGCGCCAGGTCGGCAGCAGCTCGTCGAGCAGTGCCTCGGTGCGCGGCGGCAGGCCCCGGGCACCGCTGCGACCGATGAGGTCGGTGGCGAGCGCGGTGAGCTGGGACGTGTCGCCGGTGGCGTGGGTGGCGCGCAGCAGCTCGTGCCACAGGCGCTCGTCGGCCGGGGCGGTGCGCAGCGCCGCGTTCAGGGCCTCGATGGCCTTCTCCGCGCGGTTCTTCTCCATGTGGAACTCGCACAGCGCGAGCCCGGTGTCCGCGACGAGCAGGGGGAGCTGGGCGTCGACGATCTCGTGGGTGAGCCACCGGTAGCGGCCCTCGGGCCGGTCGGCGAGCAGCGGCCCGCGCACCAGCACGAGCGCGTCGGTGAGCAGCCGCCCGCGCACGGCCCGGCTGTCGACGCCCTTGCCCTGCGTGGCCTCGTGGTAGAGCGAGCGCAGCACGTCCAGGTCGGAGACGACGGACTTGGCGAGCGTGAGCCGCCCCGTCTGGTCCCGGCCGAGGCGGGCCGTGCCGTCCGGGTCGGCGCCGAGCCACACCCGCAGCCGGTCCAGGAGCGCCTCCCGTACGTCGTCGGTGACGCCGCGCGGCCACAGCGCGGAGGCCAGCACGCGCGGGTGCACGCCCTCGCGGTGCAGGAGCAGCAGGGCGAGCGCCTCGTGCAGCAGCGCGCTGCGCTCCCCGTCCGGGGTGTCCAGGCCGATGATCTCGTACGGCCCGACGAGCCGGGCGTAGACCGCCGGCCGGCCGTGCTCGCTGATGTCGACGAGGAACGGCGGGGTGGTCACGGGCCCGTTCGTCTCACGCTCGGGGTCGGCGTCGGTGAACAGCTCGACCACGGCGCGCTGTTGGGCGGCGGGCAGCAGCTGGGCGTCGAGTTCGAGCCCGAGCAGGGGCGCGAGCAGCTTGCCCTGGCCGGTGATCTCCATCTCCCAGGCGGCGCCCGGCAGATCACCGGTCTCGGTGCCGACGAGGTAACCGATGCCGAGGCGCCCGGCGTCGGCGGCGAGTTCGGCGAGCTTGACGGCGTCCTCGGCGGACGGCTGGGCGGCGAGCAGGACGAGGTGCGGGGCCCAGCGGGTGTGCTGGGCGGGCCCGGTGCGGCCGGTGAGCACGGAGTCGTGCCCGGCCGCGCCCAGCGCGCCCCGCCGCTGCCGCGTCTCGGCCTCCATGGTCTCGACGAGCGCCTCGATGTCCTCGAGGTGCCGGATCCGGTTCGGGGCGAGCGGCGTCAGGTCCTCGCCGAAGCCGACGAGCGTGATGGTCATGCGGTCGGACCACCCGTTGGTCGCCAACTCGGCGGCGACGGAGGCGAAGACGGCGGCCCGGTCGGCCTCCCGGCCGCTCAGCGAGACGATGCCGGGCACCGCCTCCAGGTTGAGCAGCAGCCGCGAGTCGTCCATGGTGCCGAGGCTGACGAGCCCGGGGTAGGGCGCGGCCGTGTCGGTGTCCTCGTAGCGCTCGGCGTCGGTCCTGGCCAGCATCCAGAAGGTCTGGTCCTGCCCCTGCTGCCAGGGGGCGGGCGGCTTCCCGGCGGGCTGGGCGAGCTGGAGGTGCAGATCGCCGTTGCTCAGCCAGGCCGCGTAGACGACCGGCAGCGCGCGCGACTCCTCGGCGAGGGAGGCGGCGAGCCCCCGCAGACTCCGGTCGAGCAGCCTTACGCCCTCGGGGTCGGCGCCGACGAGCAGCGCGTCCTGGACGTCCTGGGCGTCCCCGCTCGGCGTGGGCGGCTCCATTCCGCGCCGCCCGCCGACGGCCCCGAACGCCGACTGCCACAGCGCCTGCCGGCGTCGCCGCCCCAGGGCGCCGAGGAGACCGGCGGCGAGGAGGGGAGCGGTGAGCAGGGCCTCGGGAAGGCCGAAGGCGCTGTCGGACTCGGCGTCGACGGCGGTGGCCTGCTGGTGACCGGTGTCCGGGGCGGGGCGCTGCTGCTCCGGGACGGACACCTGGGTGGCGCCGCCGCCCTGCGCCTGGTCGCTTCCGCCCTGGGCGCCTCCGCCGCCCTGGGCGTGATCGCCGCTCTGGGCGTAGTCGCTGATCTGCTGCTGCACGTCGGGCGACACGTTGGGAGCCTCGTCGGGCATCTCGACGAGGTCGCCGCCGCGCGCGTCGCCCGGCATCTCCATGATCCAGCCGGGCCGGATGAGGCTGGCCTCGGAGAGCTTGGAACCGTCCGGCTGGACGCGGTCCTTGTTGAGCTCGAAGATCTCCTTGTAGCGACGCCCGTCACCGAGGTGCCGGTCCGCTATCTCCCACAGGGAGTCGTGGTGACGCCCCTCGGGCGGCTGGATCCGGTAGTACTTCGTGTCGCCCTGCTTGGCGGTGCTGCCGCCGGCCTCGGCGTGCGAGGCGGCGTGCGAGGCCTGCTCGGCGAGGGCGGACGCGGTGTCGGCGGCCTGCTCCTGCTGCTGGGCGAAGAGCCCGCCCGGGGTCTGCTGGGCCGAGGCGACGGTGGGCTTCTGGTTGGCGTCGTACGTCTGCCCGAGCTGCGAAAGACCGGGCGCGAAGCTGGCGGCCGTGGCGCCGACGAGCAGCAGCGCGGCGACGAGCTGCCGCGCGAGCAACTGGCTGGGCCCGGCGCCCGGTACGCGCCCCGGCACGCCCACGCCGGACAGCGCGGCCTTCATCTCGACGAGCACACAGGCGGTGAACTGGGCCCACGCCAGCCACACCACGACGGTGAGGATGTTCAGGAACGTCTGAACGGTGATCTCTTGCTGCAGCCAGTCGAAGCTCGGCACCCCGTTCGGCAACGGCCACCCGATCTGCGTGGCCAGCGCGCCCGGCACGCCGACGAGCAGAACGGCCAGGGCGACGAAGGCGAAGAACGCCTTGACGAAGTCCCCGAACGACCGCCGCCGGATCCTCACCGGCTGCGGCGTCCGATTCCTCGGGGCCGTGGTCGGGGCCGTCGCTCCCGTAGTACTTCCCGTCGAGCTTGACGAGCTTGAGGTGCGGCGTCGCGACATGGCGGGTGTCCTGGGGTCGTGTGTGGAGTGCCGTGAGGCAGAGCTGTGAAGTAAGGGGTGTGCTGAGCCTACAGAGATCTTATGGACTCTTATTGAGGTCGTCGAAGGGCGGCGGGACGGAACCTGGTTGACGTCCGATTTGCCCCTGCCGTGGGCTGGACTCGCACCGGCGGCCGGATCACCGACCCAACCCCCTTCGCAACTGCCACGCACACCCCTCACGCACTCCACACAATCCCCCATGGCCACCCAAGGGGGCACACCCCGCCCCTGATAGCTTCGTTCCCTGTCGCACACGCCAACCTCGGGGGAGAATCCGTGGCCCGCCGCGCTCTGACCACCACAGCTGCCGTGTTCGCCACCACGGCGGCACTTCTGCTCACCGCATGCGGCGGGGGCGGCGACTCGTCGGACGACATCGAGGGAGCGGACCAGGGAGCAAGCAGTCCCTCCGCCTCGGCCTCCCGCTCGACACCGACCGACGTCGACCGGCCCGACGTGAGGCTCCCCGACGACCTGGACCTGGTCTTCGACTTCGAGAAGCCCTCGGACCAGGACAGCGCGGCAGCCCTCGAGGACGCCGCGAACTACATCCGCGCGCTGAACCACGGCATCACGAAGCAGGATCCGGCAGATCCCGCCTTCCAGTTCTATTCGTCGGGCCAGGCCGCCCAGTACGCGAACTCGCAGATCAAGGAGTACGTGGACGGCGGCTGGACCCTCACGGGCAAGGACCGGTACTACCAGGCCGAGATCAACCCGGTGGACGAGTCGGAGAAGGTCAAGACGGTCAACGTCACCTTCTGCGAGGACCAGTCCAAGGTCTACGGCAAGGAAGTCAAGTCCGAGAAGATCCACCGCACGAAGGAAAGCCTGGACAGTTACCAGAAGTTCACCATCCTCATGGCGTCCGTCCAGGGCAAGCCGGTGTGGCGTGCCCAGCAGGTCACCGTCGAGGGGAAGGCGCAGGAGTGCCGAGGCTGACCTCGTCCGGGCGGGCGAGGCTGATCGTGGCCTTGGCCGCGGGATCTCTCGTCTGCACCGCCGGCCCCGCTTACGCCGACAAGCCGGTTCCCGGCGAGGCGAAGCCCCCCAGCGGCCCGCAAGGCGGAGCCGACGGCCAAGGCGGACTGTCGGCTTCCGTCTCCAACATCCAGCTCTCGTACCCGAGCGGTGGAGGTGGCGGCGGCAAGAAGGGCAACCTCGGTACCGTCGACCCCAACTGGGAGCCGCCGGCCTGTTGGTACGAACCCACCCTCAGTCCCGAGCAGTTGAAGAGGTTCGTGGACACGGACAGCGGTGGTGACGTCGGCATTCACGAGTCCTGGTGGGGCAAGGGGCTCTGGACCGATCACTACCGGGACGGCAAGCCGGCCGAGAACTTCGACATGCACAGCCCGAAGAACAGCACGGCCGAGGGGTACAAGAACTACAACCTCGGCAAGGACGGTTACTTCTGGCGTGGTGTGGCGCCCGACCCCATGGCCTCCGACTCCTGGGACTGCGGCCGCATCATGTTCTGGGTCGACGCCGGCGAGGTCCCGGACGACCCGAACTCGCCCACCCCGAAGACGCTCGCCGAGTACGCCTACAACAAGGTCGAGGTCCCGGAGACGAAGGTCGACCTGAAGCCGGCGGCCAAGTCGACGGTGAACCTGCCTACCTGGGTGTGGCTGGACAAGGGCACCTTCAAGGACGTCAAGGTCCGCGCCGAGCTCCCCAACACGGACCTGTGGGCGGAGACGACCGCCAAGCCGGTCGCCCTCCACCTGGAGCCGGGCACGGACGACGCCGAGACCTTCCCCGCCTCCGGCGACTGCCAGATCAACGACGACGGCTCCATCGGCACCCCCTACACCAAGGGCAACGCCGACAAGACCCCACCGTGCGGCATCCGCTACCTCCGCGCCACGAACGGCACCCCGTACCAACTCTCCGCCAGCGTCACCTGGCAGATCACCTGGGAAGGCTCCGACGGCTCCCGCGGCGACCTCCCCGACGGCACCTTCGAAACGACCCAGGACATGAACGTCCAGGAGATCCAGTCGATCAACCGCTGACCACCGGATCCCAGGTCGTTCGCAACCGCCACGCCACACTCCTCACCTTCCCCACACAATCCACCCCTGTCTCTCAAGGGCCGATTCCCCTCCCCTGGTAGCTTCGTTCCCTGTCGCGTACACCGAAACTACGGGGGAGATCAACTGTGGCCCGCCGCGCACTGACCACCGCTGCCGCAGCGTTCGCCACGGCGGCGACGCTGCTTCTGACCGCCTGTGGCGGGGGCGACGACTCGTCATCGGACGACATCAAGGGAGCGGGAAACGGGTCGAGCAGCCCGTCGGCGTCCGCTTCGGCACCGTCCGAGGCGCCCGGCGTCAAGCGCCCGGTGATCAAGCTCCCCAGCAGCTTCCAGCTGACGTTCGCGAACTGGACGAGCAGCGACCCCGTGGAGCAGGCCGTGCTCAACGACGGCAAGGAGCAGCTCCGAGCGGGGTACGAGGCGATCATCGAGAACGATCCCGACAGCAAGGACCGCGCCTTCTACGACACGAAGAACGGCTTCTTGCAGAGCCAGCAGTGGATCAGGACCTACACGGACAAGAACCTCACCGTCATCGGCAAGTTGCCCGTGTTCGACCCCAAGGTCACCCTCGCCAAGGACAAGGCGGCGGCGTCCCTCTCCTACTGCACCGATGAGAGCAAGGCCTCCACGAAGAACCGCAAGACCAGCGAGGTCAAGGGGAACCCGGCGGGTACGGACCCCGAGGTCCTCTACGTGATCTCCATGGGCAAGAACGCCCAGGGTGTGTGGCAGGCAGTGTCCGCCCACTCGGAGAGGGGTGGCTGCGCCAAGTGAGGTCCTCACACGTCTCCCGGCCCCTCACGGTCTTCTCACTCACCGCCGCTCTCCTCGCACCCGTCCCTGCCGTCGCCCTCGGCGGCGAAGGCAGTTACGGCGGCGGCGCCAAGAACAACGAGATCTCCGCTTCCGCCTCGCAGTCCCGGATCAAGGTCACGCAGACCAGCGGCCCCACCGGCGGCAAGCAGGGCACTGTCGCGTCGACGGACGTCAACTGGAAGCCTCCACCCTGCTGGTACGAGCCCGTCTTCACCCCCGAGCAGTTGAAGAACTTCTCGGAGAACGACGGCAGCGGCGACGCCGGTCTGCGCGACGGCTGGTACGGCTCGGAACTCTGGACCGACCACTTCAGGGACGAGAAGGACGCCATCACCATCTTCACGAAGCCGGGCACCGTGAAGGGATACAAGAACTACAACCTCGGCAAGAAGGGCTACTTTTGGCGCGGGGTGTCCCCGGACGTTACCGACATCGATGACACCTCGCTGTGCAGCCGGCTGATGTTCTGGCAGGACGCCGGCGAGATCCCCGACGAGCCCAACGCCCCTACGCCCGAGACCCTCGCCGACTACGCCTACGACAAGGTCAAGGTCCCTGAGACCGAGGTGGAGTTGAAGCCGGCGGCCAGGTCGACGGTGAACCTCCCGACCTGGGTCTGGCTGGACAAGGGCACGTTCCAGGACGTCAAGGTCCGCGCCGAACTCCCCGGAACAGGCCTGTGGGCCGAGACGACGGCCAAGCCGGTCGCCCTCCACCTGGAGCCGGGCACCGAGGACGCCGAGGTCTTCCCCGCCTCCGGCGACTGCGAGATCAACGACGACGGCAGCATCGGCACCCCCTACACCAAGGGCAACGCCGACAAGACCCCACCGTGCGGCATCCGCTACCTCCGCGCCACGAACGGCACGCCCTACCAACTCTCCGCCAGCGTCACCTGGCAGATCACCTGGGAGGGTTCGGACGGCTCCGGCGGCGACCTGCCCGACGGCACGTTCGAGACCACGCAGGACATGAACGTGCAGGAGATTCAGTCGATCAACCGCTGACGCGACGGTACCCGCACCAATGCACGTGGGCCCCGGACTCAGAGAACGAGTCCGGGGCCCACGAGGCATGGTGTGCGTCAGTGCTGAACGGCAGCGCGGAGGTTCAGGTCCGCCGCGACGCCCTCGGGGGTCACGCCGGCACCGAGACCGGCAGCGACGCTCAGGGGCCCGGCCTCGGCGTAGAGGCCCGCTGCGGCACCGAGGCCGACGCCGACGGGGGAACCGCCCGCCTGGCCGCCGGAGACCGTGTCCAGGTCCGTGTCCGAGATCTCAGCCGTTTCGACTTGGGGGGCGAGGTTCATGACGGGCGTTTCCCTTCGTGTCAACAAAAAGCAGTGTCGAAGGTTGCCCATTGGGAACAGTGGAACTCCATACCGGCAACCCGCGCCCACCGATCAAAGCACCCTGCCGAAGAGGCGGCCAGCCGTCGATATTTACCGGCGGTGTTCCAGGGTCACCGAATTCATCAGTGTGGCAATGCTGTCATCGAAAGGGATGATTCCTTCACATGACCTTCCCATCCACCGTGTCCATTTGCTGCGGTCGTCGCTGTGCCGGTCGTCCATCCCGGTCCGCACACTCTTCGCAGCGACGCCGCGGTGAACCATGTGCGGATCCGCGGGATGTTCCGCGCCGCCCGACCGGGGCGTCTAACGGTTGCCAAGGGCAGCACCGAGCGCGTCGACGAATTTGGCGCGGTCCCGGGTGGCGATGGTGAGGGCCTCACCCTGGCGCGTGCTGATCACCACGCTGTCCATGCCCATGGGCACGGACCAACCGCCCCCCACGACACGCGGATTGCCGAGGTTGGCCGCGCGCAGGCCGGGGACGGGGGCGTCGATGGCGTTCGCGGAGGTCGCGTACCGCTGGGCAACGCCCGGTACGGCCTGCTGCGAGACGGCGTGAACCGACGCGGGGTCGACCTCCGCCAGCGCGATCCGCTCCCGCCCGACCCGCAGGGTTTTATGGTCGATCTGGATGCGGTTGAAGAAGAACTTCGAAATGGGCACCGCATTAAAAGGCAGATAGATGAGCACGAGGAACATGGCCGACATACCGAGCCAAAGGCCGAGCTCGTCGGGCACGGTACCGACGGCCATGGCGCCGACGCCGACAACATAGAGGACCGTCGTAATCGTGATCCAGGTCTTGGGGATCTTCTCTTCGTAAATCATGAGTCGAACGCTTCCTCTCGGTGTCCGTCTGCGGTTGACCGGCTGAATCCTCAACCAACCTCGTTCTGTGCCACCGCCTGCCCGTGGACGACCACGTCGCCGCCGTAGAACATCCCCGTGAAGACCGGGGAGTAGGTGAGCTGTACGTCGACCTCCACCTGCTCGGCGGTCGCCGCCACGCAGTGGGTCGCCGCGATGTCCGCGCCCGTCATGTCCATCTCGCGGGCGAAGGCCTTCACACGGGCGTCGCAGTTCCCGAAGTTGATCGGGGCGGGGCCGCCCACGTCGTCGTAGAGGGCCTCGCGGTCGATGTCCTGGGCGGCGAAACGGGCCGCCTGTTCCGCGATGTCGGCCGCCCGTTCCCGCTTGGAGATGGACAGACCGCCGTCGATCACGAACGCGGAGAGGGAGAGGAAGACCAGCGTGAAGATGATGACCGCGCCGGCACCCGAGCCGCGGTCGTCCAGACGCGCGCCGCGGGACGCCCACCAGGAGCGCGGGGAGGGGCGATGGTGGCTCACGCCGACCTCCGGAACGGGTCCAGCGGTGAGCTGAAGCTCGCCGTCAGCGTCGTCGGGACGTCGAGGCCGAGCATGGCGAGGCCTCGCACCTCGCAGCTCACCTCGACCGTGAAGATGGTGTCGGGCTCGAAGCCCTCGCTGGTCTGGACGACCGACACGGGGCCCGCGCAGACGTCCGTCAGGTTCGCCTCCGCGGCCTTCTTCGCCTCGGCCATGGCGGTGCCGTGGTTCTTCTGGATCGAGCCCGCGCGGGCCGCGTCCCTGGCCGCTCCGTCGAGCGCCCCGCGGCCGTCCACGAGCTGGCCGAAGGCCACCAGGACGAGGATGAACAGGATCATCACCGGTGCGAGGATCACGACCTCGACCGTGGACAGGCCCCGGTCGTCGTCCATGGACCGGCCGTTCTTCCGGAAGAAGGCAGGAGGCGAGAGGGGCATCAGTTCTCCTCCTGGACGAACCGCTCCACCGGGCCCGCGGACTGCGCGTGCACCGTCAGATCCAGGCCCGGGAACACCGTCGGCACCCGCGCCGCGATCTCCACGCCCACCGTGTTCTGGTCCGGCTGGAGCATCTTCACGTCCGGCCCCAGCACCAGTTGCGGACCCAGTTGGCGGATGTACGCGTCGACCACGTTCTGCGCCTCGCCCCGCCAGGCACCCGGGCGTTCGTCGGCCGTGGCACGCGCCTTGCGCGCTCCCGCCTGGGCCGCCGCCTGGGCCACGTGGTCCGCGAAGAAGTACAGGGCGAACTGCACCGTCGCGAAGATCATGAAGAAGAGGACGGGGGTGAGCAGCACGAACTCGATCGCGGTCATGCCTGAGTCACCGCGGGCGGCCGCCGCTCTCCGTGCGGCCCGCACCCTGCGGCGTACCCGTCTGATCACGTCTGCCGGCATCCCGTGAACCCCGTTGTCCCTACGTCCGTCCCTGCGACTGTGCCCACGTCGGGCAGACGATCAGCAGGTCTTGCCCGCGTCCGCGCCCTTGATGCAGTCGCCGACCTTGTTGGCGCCCTCGCTCAGCGCGGCGTTGATGATGGCGGCCACGACACCGACGATCGCCACGACGACCGCGGAGATGATGACCCACTCGACCGCGGAGGCACCGCGGTCCAGCTCGCCGGAGCGGGCCCGCTCGGTGCGGGCCTGGAGGAAGGTGACGAGGAAGTCCACGGCGGGGATGCCGGTGTGGAAGGTGCGTCCGTTCATGACGTCTTGTCCTTTCGAAATCGGTTCCGGGAAGTTCTGGAGTTGTGAAGGTCGGCGAACTGCGGGTGGTTCACTGCACCTGGAACACCCGCATCGCCGCCGGAAAGATCAGGAACACCAGGAACCCGGCGCACAGCAGCAGCTGTGCCACGAGCATCGACTGGGACTTCTCACCCGCGCTGCCCTCGATCTCGGCGAGTTCGCGGTGCCGCATGGTCTCGGCGCGGGAGGCGAGGGACTCACGGACCTTCGCTCCGTCGTCCGCGACCAGGGCCAGGGAGGCGGAGAGGTCCTTGAGCTCCTCGACGCCGATCTCCTCGCCGAGCTGGCCGAGCGCCTGCCACTGGCTGAGGCCGGTGATACGGGCGTCGGACAGGGCGTTGCGGATGCGCTGGTTGGCCCAGCCGTCCGACACCTCCGCCGCCGCCATCAGGGCCTCCGGCAGACCGCGTCCGCCGGCCAGGCTCATCGACACCAGGTCGAGGTACGCGCCGATCACGCGTCGCAGGTCGCGCCGCTTGTCGGCGGCGTCCCGGCGTACCTCGAGGTCGGGCAGGAAGAAGAAGACCACCGCGAACAGCAGTGCCAGCCACACCGGGATGATCGGGCTCTTGCCGACGCCCAGGGTCCAGACGATGGCGAACAGGAACGGGCCGAAGAACAGGCCCGCCACACCCAGCAGCACCTTCGTCGCCAGGAACTTCTCCCAGCTGCGCTCCAGCACCGCCAGGTCCGCGCGCAGCGAGCGCTGCTCCCAGCCCTGCTGCAGATAGAACTCGGAGACCCGCAGGCCGACTTCGGCCCGCAGCGCGCCGAGGCGCCCCTTCTCCCGTTCGCGGCGCGCCGACTCGTACGCCGAGCCGCGCGCTCGCATCGCGTCGATCCGCGCCACCTGCGAGATCGCGCTCCGCTTGCTGGGCATGAGGGCGCGGACCAGGGCGTAGATGCCCAGGCCGATGACGGCGCCGACAACGAGCGGCATCGTGAGGTTCATCGGCGTACCCCCTCTTCCTGCGGCAGTTGCTGGGACTGCTGCGGCTGCTGCGACGGCGTCCTGGGACGGACGAACTGGACGGCTGCCTCGTCCCGCACCAGGAAGCGCTCGGGCGTCTCGATGGTGGACAGCTTGCGCAGCCACCAGAAGCCGAGCGCGAACAGGCCGCAGACGCAGGCCAGGACGAGCTGGCCGGCGGGCGTGCCGTACGGCTCCACGAACTCACGGTTGAAGATCGAAAGGCCCAGGACGAAGGAGATCGAGACCGCTACGACGATCTGCACCGACCGCCGCGTGGACGACCGCTGCGCCATCACGCGCTGCCGCATGTCGACCTCCTCGCGGGCCGACTTGGCGAGGGCGCCGAGCACCTGCCGCAGACCGGGTCCGCGCAGGCGGGCGTTGAGGATCAGGGCCGCGACGATGATGTCGGCGGAGGCGTCGTCGATCTCGTCGGCCAGCTGCTGGAGCGCCTCGGGCAGCGGGGTGCGGGCGCGCAGGCGGTCGACGAGGGCGTCGAGGTGGGGGCGCAGGACCGGGGCCGCGGCGCGGGCGGAGGCCGGGATGGCCTGTTCGAGGCCCACCGCGCCGGCGATGGTGTCGCGCAGGGACTCCGTCCAGGAGGCCAGGGCCTCCACGCGGCGCATGGCGGCCCGCTCCTCGCCGGCGCCGCCGAACAGGCGGTCCCAGAAGAAGACGAGGACACCGGCCGCGATGCCCGCGACCGCCCAGCGGGTGAGGAGGAGCACGACGAGGCCGACGATGGCCGCGAGCGAGCCGCGCTGTCCGGCGAAGCGGATGAGTTCACTCGCCCGCTCGGCGGCCTTCTGCTTCTCGTGGTCGGGCTTGGCGGGCAGTCCGCGTACGGCGACGAGCAGCAGCGCGATGCCGCCGCCGACGGCGACGCCGCTGCCGATCGAGTACAGGACGGTGGTGGAGAACAGGCCGCCCATGGAGCCGAGCGAGCCGAGTGCGGCGAGAGTCGTGTTCATCCCCGTCACCCCCAGGTCCCGGTCGGCCGGTAGCCGTGTGCCATCAGTTCCTCCAGGCAGGCGATGGGGGCGTGCGGCACGACCCGGCCGTCGGGAGCCTCCGCGAAGACCTCGCTGGACAGGACGCGTCCGTCGACGCCGTTGACCTCGCGGACGGAGGTGACCATGCGCTGGAGGCGGCCGCCGTTGCCGTAGTTGTTGCGCCGCTGGATGAAGACGACGAAGTTCACCGCGCCCGCGATCAGCATCTGGCTGGCCTCGATGGGCAGCCGCTCCGTGGCCTGCAACGCGTAGGTGGAGATACGGTTGAAGACCTCGTGGGAGCTGTTGGCGTGGATCGTGGACAGCGAGCCGTCGTTGCCCTGCGACATCGCGTTGAGCATGGTGACGATCTCGTCGCCGAGGACCTCACCGACGATGACGCGCGAGGGGTTCATACGCAGCGAGCGTCGCACCAGCTCCGCCATCGAGATCATGCCCTGGCCCTCGGAGTTGGGCAGGCGTTCCTCGAAGGCGACGACGTTGGGGTGCAGGTCGGCGAAGGTGTCGAGGCCGAGCTCCAGGGCCCGCTCGACGGTGATGAGGCGCTCGTTCGGGGGGATCTCGTTGGCGAGGGCCCGAAGGAGGGTCGTCTTACCGGCGTTGGTGGCGCCGGCGATCATGATGTTCTTGCGGGCGCGGACCGCGCAGGCCATGAAGTGGGCGACCTCGGGCGTCACCGTGCCGTTGCCGACGAGGTCGGAGATGAACACCTTGCCCATGCGCGCGCGGCGGATGGACAGGGCGGGGCGCCGGGTGACGTCCATGACGGCCGACAGACGCGAACCGTCGGGGAGCCGGAGGTCGAGCTGGGGGTTGGCCGAGTCGAAGGGGCGGGAGGACAGACCCGAGTACGCGCCGAGCACCTGGATGAGCTCGACGAGCTCCTCGTCGGTCTCGGCGACGGGGTCGCCCTTCACCTCACGGCCGTCGGCGTACCCGACGTACACCTGGTCGCAGCCGTTGATGTCGATGTTCTCGACGTCGGGGTTGTCCAGCAGCGGCTGGAGCCGGCCGACGCCGAACAGCGCGGCGTGCACGGCGGCCGCGTACTGCTCCTCGGTCTCGGCGTCCAGCGGCGTACGGCCCGCGTTGATCTCGGAGCGGGCGTACTCCTCCAGTATCTGGGCTATGACGGCACGCGCGTAGTGCCGTTCGTCCTCCGTGGACATCGGAGTGACGTTGTTGACCTGGTCCTGTCGGCGCTGTTCGGCGATACGGTCGCCGGCGTCCTGGCGGAACCGCTTGACCAACTGGTGGTCGACAGCGGTCATGCGCCGGCCCCCGCGTGGCCCTGCATCTGGCCCGGGTGGTGGTGCTGGGCCTGGTGGGCCTGGTTCGCCTGGGCGGAGGCGGCCCAGGCGGCGCCGTACTGCTGGTAGATGTCGGCCGAGACCTTGCGGGCCGTGCGGATCAGCAGCGACTTGTCGAGACGGCCGCGCTTGCGGCCGGCCAGCTGGTCGGCGCCGGCCGGGTCGTCGGCGATGGTGCCGACCACGCGGGCGCCGGTCTGGGCGTGCACGAGCATGTCGTTGACCTGCGAGGCGAGCTTGCCCGCCGTGCCCGTGTCGGCGATCAGGACGACGCCGATCATCGGGGTGCCGAGGCTCGCGGCGCCGCGCGATCCGCCGTGCAGCTTGCCGGCGAGGGCGGCGGCGCGGTCGCGGACGCGGGCGATGGCCTCCGGCTCGGTGCGCGAGATGAGCAGCACGAGCGCGGCGTGCGGGAGCAGTTCGAGGGCAGGGGTGTCCCCGCTGATCCGGCCGCAGTCGGCGATGACGTCCGCGGCGGCGTTCGGGGAGTCGGCGAGGGAGGCGAAGGAGTGCCCGAGGGTGGGCCACAGCCCGGCGAGGCCCGCCGCCTGCTCGGCGTTGCCGAGTCCGACGAGCACCTCGAGACCGCCGCTGAGCGGCTGTACGTGGTCCCAGAGCTGGTCCGGCACGAGTCCGCGGCGCGCGGTGGCGGCGATGGACAGCATGCCGGTGTTGGGGTTGAGCGGCCCGCCGTGTGCGGCGGCACTGCGGTAGACGAGGTCACCGCCCGCCGGGTCCGCCTCGGCGAGCAGGACACGGCGCGGCCAGACCGCCGAGAGAGCGACGGCCGCGGTGGTGACGCCGGGGGAACCCTTGTCGGCGGCGAGAGCGATGAGCGCCATGGAATGGGTGCCGCCTTCTAGTTGCCGGGGACGTGCACGATGGCGACCTGGTTCGCGGCCGCCGCGGAGGCGAGCGCGGCCGCGTCGGCCTCGTCGACGAGGACGGTGAGCGAGAGGTTGCCGGTGCTCACGGTGGCGTCCTCGTTCTCCACGACCTTGGCCACCTGCGCGTTGTCGACGATGGCGCCGGAGGACGAGGTGCCGCTCGAGCCGGTGCTGTCGTCGGTGCTGTTCGAGGGGGAGCCGCTGGTGCTGACGCGGTAGGCGGAGACCATGTCACCGGCCTTGATGTCGGCGGGGTACTGGCCCTCCTTGAGGGCCAGGCCGACGGAGGCCTTGCCGGCCGGCAGGGCGGCCTTCTTGCCGAACATCTGGCCCATCACGACCGTGTCGGAGTAGATCGTGCTCTTGGCCTTGAGCGTCTTGAGGGTGGCCAGCTGGTCCCACGTGACGTAGTTGATGCTGTCGTCGGCGGCGACCATCACCGAGGTGACGTTGCTGCCGACGGACTCCCCGGCCTGGATCTCCTTCGTCACCTTGACGACCTCGACCCGGTTGCCGACCTGCAGCACGAGCATCGTCACGCCCAGCGCACCCACCAGGATGAGCAGCACCGCGAGCGCGGCCAGTGCCGGTTTGCGCTCGCGAGGCGGTGCGGGAAGGCGGTCGCCGACCGACGGCTGAGCCGGAGATGCGGAACGGCCTGCGCCCGCCCCCGTACGCTCTTGGATCTTCACGCAACCGCTCCCCGTACACCCAAGATGATGTCTGTCAATTTGCCTTCAAAATTGGACACTTCACCCGCGCCTGCCCCGCGTGGAAACTGCGGAGCGGGCCGGACATACCCGCTCTGCCTGGGCGAATAGCCAGCACTGGGGGTGAGTGTCAAGCCATCGCACCGTATCAGCCGCACATAAGCCCCTCAAGGCACGTCCCAGGTCCTGAACCTCACGACACGCACCGTTATCCATCTGCAACTTCCGGCCAGGACAAACCCGTTGATGGCGGCACACGGACGGGCCGTTCGCTGTGCGACAGCGAATCCACCACGAGCCGACGGACGTCCGAACCCCGGACCCTTCGTCACTCCTCGACCATGAGGCCCACACGATTCACTCACGTCGGACCGCGGCCGCCGTGCCATGATCGTCGGCCTGTCCCCCCACCGAGGAGCCTCCATGAAGCGGGCCGCGCTCGCCGCATCCGCCCTGTCCCTGCTCTCCCTCGCCACGCTCACGGCGTGCGGTGGGGACGCCGACTCGGATTCGGCGGCCGGTGAGCCCGGGCCCACCGCATCCCGGGCGAAGCAGGTGACCCCGGCCGAGCGGCTGACGAAGCTCATGATCACGTCGGCGGACGTGCCCGGCCTGGACGTGAACCCCCCGTCCAAGCAGGACGACAAGTACGCCTTCGCCAAGTCCCCCGAGGACGTCAAGGCCGACAAGCCGGTCTGTGCGCCTCTGGCCCTCGCGATGAACCAGCTGGCCCTCGGCGATGCGCAGGCCGACCTGACCCATCATGTCCCGCAGAACAGCGGGTTCACGTACGTCACGCTCATGTCCTACGACACCCCGGGCAAGGCCGAGTCGGCGTTCGCCGGGCTGTCCAAGGGCGTCGACGCGTGTGGCGACGGCTTCACGGCGAAGGCGAAGGGGACCACCCCGTACGATTCCGTCACCGCCGAGAAGCCGGTCGCACAGGGCGGGGACGAGTCACTCGCGTTCCAGGCCACGACGCCCTTCCGCGGTGTCACCCACACCCTGCACGCCCCGGCGGTCCGCAGCGACGACGTCGTCGCCGTCTACTTCTCCGTCAACGGCTCGGCCATGGTCCAGAACAGGCCCGGCAACGCGAAGCTCCCGGCAGCGCTGGTGAAGGCCCAGAACGCGAAGCTGGGCTGAACCGCCGGGTTCTGCCCCACGCGCCCCGGCCGAGCCGCGGCCCGGCCGATCCTCACCCCGGCGACCTGTAGCACTAGCGAAGCCCCGAGTAGAGTGCCGCTCGGACAGCGATCGGACCGCGGGGGGCAAACCGGTGAGAGCAGTCGCGACAAACAGGGCATACGCAGTGCGTATACCGGCGTTGAGCAGTGACCGGCTGCGTATGCTGCGGCTGCTGCTCGCGCTCTGCGCCGTAGCGGGTGTCTTCGCAACCGCTACCCCGGCCCGGGCGGCGGAGACCGCGCCCGTCACTCAGGCCGCCTACCTCGCCGAGCGCCTTCGCGAGAACCCGGTCCACGTCACCGACCAGCTCCCCCGCGAGGTCCCGGCCTCCACCGCCCCGGACTTCGCGAGGCTCGCGAAGAAGACCGGCGTGCCGACCTACGTCCTGGTCCTGCCCATGCAGGTCAGCACGGACGCCGAGCAGCTGCTCGGCGCGGTGCACGACCGGCTCGGGCGGGACGGGCTGTACGTCCTGTTCGAGGGGGCGGACCTCGCGGCGGCCACGGCCTATGGCGTCCGCGTCCCCGCCGACGCCGCCATCACGGTCACGCGGTATGAACTCCCCTACGACGCGGGCCCGTTGCGCAGCTTCGAGCGGTTCGCCGACGTCATCGCCCTGGGCGGCGACAAGGCCGGCGCCCGTGCCGAAGCGGCTCGCGAGAAGTACCGGGACGACGAGCCCGCCGACCTGTACATCGGCCCCTCCGACCGCAGCAACCAGTCGTTCCTCACGGGCATCCTGCTGACCGGTGTACCGCTGATGATCGTGCTGACGGCCTGGTACGCACGGCGCCACCGCCGGCGTTCCGCAGCCGAGCGGCGCGTCCCCCGGTGGGTCGTGCCCGGCGCGGCCGCCCTCACCGCCGCGACGATCGCCCTCGCCGCTCCCGTCGTCTTCGACCAGACCAGGTCGAGCGCGGCGAAGCCACCCACCCCCGCCGAACTGTCCGCCCGTGTCGAACGCGTCGCGGCGGGCCTGAAGCAGGACGCCGTCTACGCCGACCCGGAGAGCCCGCGCGTACTCGACTCGCGCCAACTGGCCCGGCTGCACGAGCGGATCCGGGACTTCCGGCGTTCCGACGGCGGCGGCCCGGTGTACGTCGCCCTCGTGCCGCAGACGCCCGAGAGCGAGTCGGCGGGCGATTCGTGGCTGTTCGCCGCGGCCGTGCACGCCAAGGCGCGCCAGGACGGGCTCTACGTCGTGGCCGACCCGGACGACGGCACGATCGACGTCTACAACTACGGCCTGCGCATCGACGCCGACAGCCTGTCCTTCGACCTGCCGGACTCGGTCACGCTCGGCGACAGCAGGGCGGACGAGGCCGACGACCACCTCCTCGGCGAACGCCTCGACACACTCATGACCTTCCTCGACAAGGCCGAGCGCACGGACCGTCCGGGGTTTGAATCCACGCCGGCCGCCGCCCCGAACGCCGACGAGGAGTACGCCCTTCCGCCCCTGTTCGCCACCGACTTCTGGCCCGGCCTGTTCGTGGGCGCCTTCCTGGCGCTCGTGCTGTCCGGTGTCGTGGCGGGCGGGACATGGATCGTCGGCGGCCTGACCGGGCGGCGCCGGACTGCACCCGAACCGGCTGACCTGCTGCCGGTCACCGCCCCCACCGAGCCGTCGGTCTCCTACCTCCGGCGCACCGCGCACGCCGAACTCACCTCTCTCGTCGGCGCGTTCAGCGACCCGGACGACCGCGGCCGCGCCTGGGACCACCTCGACGCGGCGATGCTCCTGGTCGAGGGCGACCCCGACCGGGCCCGGAGATCCGGGACGGACCCCGCGACCCTGGTCGCCGTCATCGTGCTCGCCCGGGCGGGCCGAGCCGCGCTCTCCGGTGACGAGAACGACCTGTGCTGTGGCGTCAACCCCCTGCACGGCTCCGGCGTGCGCCTCTCCCATGTGCGGGTCTCCGCCGAGGGCACCAGCCGGCGCCTGCTTCCCGTCTGCGCGCTGTGCCGCGACGCGGCCATCGCCGATCCGCTCGGGATGCCGGCCCGGTTGATGAGACTGCCCGCCCCCGCGGGCGGCGGCCGCGTGCCGTACTACGACGCGACCGACGGCCCGCTGACCGCCGTACCCAAGGGAATCACCCGGCTCATCGAGAAGGTGAGGGAGACCGCAGGTGTCCACTGACGTCAAGCGCCTGACCGCCGTCCTCGCGGCCCTGCTGCTGACCGCGCTCACCACCACCGCCGCCCGGGCAGCGGACGGCGGCACGCCGAGCGCCGGGCAGCGCATCGCGAGCTCCCTGCGCGGCTCCCCCGTCTACGTCGACGAGGCGTACGCCGATGCCGTACCGCCGTCCCGGCAGCGGGAGCTCGCGCAGCAGATCCGCCGGACGGGCCTGCCGATCAAGGTCGTGCTCACGCCCCTCACCAAGGGCGACGCCTTCGACGGCGACTCGGGCGTCCTGGCCGGGACGGTCCGCGACCGGCTCCCGGACCAGCGCGAGCTCATCCTCATCACGACGGACGGCGACTTCCCCGACTCCCTGACGGGCGAAGAGTGGCCCGCCGACACCCACCAGACCCGGGACGCCGTGTCCGCCGCCGGCTTCCTGGACGAGACGCGGGACGCGGGGCTCGCCGACCTGACCGCCAAGGCCGTGGAGCTGGTGGCGGAGGGGAAGGGCACGCAACGGTACGAGGAGGCGGTGAAGGACCTGGGGGACGACACGCGACGACGGGAGGAGCAGGCCGAGGAACGGGCCGAGTCGGCGTCCGGCGGCCCCGTCTGGTGGCTGCTCGTCGGCGTACCGGTACTGGCCCTGACCGCCCTGGCGACCCGCACCGCGGTCCGTTCCCGCAAGCCGGCCCCGGCCGTTCCCCAGCTGGTGTTCGCCACGGCCCGTGCGGCCGACGAGGCGGAGCTGCGGCGCCGGGCGGAGGCGGAGGTCCTGGCGCTCGGCGAGGCCACCCGGGCCGCCGACGTCTCCACGACACGGGGTCTCCAGCACGCCCTCGACGCGTACGCCGCCGCCGGCACGGTCCTCGACGAGGCCCGGGGCCTGCCGGACCTGGCGGGCGTCCTGGCCCTGGTCCAAGAGGGCCGCGATGCCCTGGCCGGCGACGACGACACGGCCCTCCCCCGCTGCTTCTTCAACCCCCTGCACGGCCGCGCCGCCCTGCGCACCGGCTGGCGTCCGCTCGGGCGCCGGGACCGGCTGGACGTGGCGGTCTGCCAGGAGTGCGCGGACGCCCTGCGGGACCGCCGCGCCCCGGAGGTGCTCACCGACACGGACGAGGACGGCCGTACCGTCCCCTACTTCGAGCTGCCGGCCGAGCGCAGCGCCTGGGCCGCGACCGGGTACGGCTCGCTGACGGCGACGCTGGCCGGGATCAACTCCCGGAGGATCAGGGCCCGTTGACAGCGGGCGCGGGGGAGGTCACGGTGCAGCCATGACTTCGGGCACGCGAGACACCGTTCTGCCTGTACCTCCCACCGACACCGGCCTGGTCGAGCGCGTCCGCGAGCTCGCGCCTCTCATCCGCGGGCACGCCCTGCGGACCGAGCGGGAGCGGCGGGTGACGCGGGAGGTCGTGGAGGCACTGACCGGGACCGGGATCCAGCGGATGAACGTGCCCCGGCGGTACGGCGGTTACCAGAGCAGCCTGCGGACCCAGGTCGACGCGCTGGCGGAGCTCTCCGCCGCGTGCGGTTCGGCCGGATTCATGACACTGATCCAGGCCGGATGCGCGTACGTCGCCGCACTCTTCCCCGATGAGGCGCAGGACGAGATCTTCACCAGCCCCGACGTACGCGTCGGCGGCAGCCTGATCCCCAGTGCGATCGCCGTCCCGACGGGCGACGGCGGCTACGTGGTCAACGGGACCTCGCCCTTCGCCACCGGCTGCCGGGACGCCGACTGGCATCTGCTGACCGCCCGGGTCGAGGGGCGGCCCGAGTCGGTGTGGACCGCCGTGCCCGTGGCCGAGCTGGAGATCCTCGACGACTGGCGGGTGTCGGGGCTGGCGGGCAGCGGCAGCAACAGTGTCGTGGCGCGCGATGTCGTCGTACCCGCCCACCGCGTGCTGCCGGTCGCCCCGCTGCTCGGCGGTGAGTTCGCGTCTAAGGCCAACGCCGACGACCCGTTCTACCGGGTGCCGGTGCTGCTGATGTTCTGCGCCTGGGCGACCCCGAACGCCCTCGGCCTCGCCCGCTCGGCACTGGCGGAGTTCCGCGAGCGGATCCACCGGCGGGGCATCACGTACACCTTCTACGAGCGGCAGCACGAGGCGCCCGTCACGCATCTGCAGACGGCCGAGGCGGCGTTGAAGATCTCCTGCGCCGAGCATCTGACCGACGAGATCGTCACGCTGCTCGATACGCGGGCGGCGAGCGGGGAGCCGCACACGAAGCCCTTCACGACCGAGGAACGGGCAGGAGTCCGGGCGCGCAGCGGCTATGTGGCCAGGCTCTGCCTGGAGGCCGCCGACCTGCTGGGCTCGGCGTCGGGCGCCTCCTCGCTCCACGAGGAGGTGCCGATCCAGCGCGCCGTGCGCGATCTGCGGGCGCTGAACCTGCACGCCTTCGTCCACCCGGCGACCAACCTGGAGCTGTACGGCAGGGTGCTGGCGGGGCTGGAGCCGGGCACGCCGTTCCTCTAGAGGGCTTGCTCTAGAGGGCTTGCTCTAGAGGGCTTGCTCTAGAGGGCTTGCTCTAGGGGGCTTGTGAGGTGCCGGGCGGCCGGTCCTCCCGTATCGCCGCGAACAGGGCGCGGGCCCGCCGGTCGTCCCACTTCACCGCGCTGCCCTTGGAGGTCCGCAGGTCGGGGTCGGCCACGGGCACGTTGAGCTGGCTTCCTCCGCCGGCCGCGGCCTTCTTCATGGCCTCGAACAGTTTCATGAGGTCGGGCAGCTCCGTGCCCTCGTCCACGATGAGCGTGTCGAGGCCCGCGCTCAGGGTCGGGAAGGACTTGGACGGGTCGGCGAGAGTGGACGGGGTGGCCGCCTTGTCGGCCAGGGCGGCCAGGAACTTCTGCTGGTTGCGGGTGCGCCCCAGGTCACCCTGGGCCTCCTGCTTGCGCTGCCGTACGAAGGCCAGGGCCTCGGAGCCGTCCAGGGTCTGGCATCCGGCCCGCAGATCGGCGCCGGAGTCCTTGTCCCGTACGGCCTTGTCCAGGCACATGTCCACGCCGCCGACCGCGTCCACCACGCCCACGAAGCCGGCGAAGCCGATCTCCGCGTAGTGGTCGATGTGCACGCCGGTGTTGCGTTCCACGGTCTGCACGAGCAGGTCGGGGCCGCCCAGCGAGAACGCCGCGTTCAGTTTGTTCGGCGTGGCCCGGTAGCTCCTGCCGGTGTCGGGATCGACGTAGGGCGGGAGGGTCACCCAGGAGTCGCGCGGCAGGCTGAGCATCGTGGTGCCGTTCGCCCCGGTGTGCAGCAGGATCACCGAGTCGGTACGGCGGCCGTCGGTGGAGCCGGTGTTGAGGTCCTTCTTGTCCTTCTCCGACAGGCCGTCGCGGCTGTCGGAGCCCACGACCAGGTAGTTGGTGCCCTCGCCGGGCGGCACCCGGCTGCTGAGCGTGCCGAGGTCGACCTCCTGGTTGAGCCGGGTGTCGGCCCAGACGTACGTACCGGCGCCGGCGAGCGTGAGGACGGCCGACAGGACGGCGGCCGTACGCACGAACCGGCGGCTCCCTCCCGCCCGGCGCCGGGGGGTTCTGCTGCCGTCTCTTCGGTCTCGTGGCCCCCTCCGGCCGTGCTCGCTCCTTCGGTCACCCTCCTCGACGCTGCTGTCGTAGCGGCCGGGCGCGGCCGACGAGGACATGCCGGGCAAGGGGGCGGTACGGATCGAGGGCGGGGGCACCAGCGGGAACGCGGACGGGACCCTTCCCGGATCCCGTCCCGCCCGCTGGTCTCCCGCGGGGTCGGTCCAGTCGCTCATCGGCCCATTCCGCTGGTTCACCTCGGCGATGCTGTGGGGGGATGCTGTCGGTTCAACGCATAGGCACGCTCTTATACGGAACCGGCCCACCGATCTGTTCAGCGGCCGTACCGGAGCGCTGCATCCGCTGCCACCGCAGCCGGCTCCCGACCAGCAGCGCCACCAGCGACTGGATGACGACGAGATACATCAACTGCCGGTAGACGACGATCTGGAACGGCATCGACCACAGGGCGCGCACCGGCTCCCCGTCGAGTCTGAGCGCGTATCCCGAGCAGACGACCTGCACGCCGAAGAAGGCGAACCACACCCCGGCCGACTCCAACGGGTCGCGGAACAGCACGCCGTACAGGGCGTAGACGTCGATGACGGGCGCGAGCAGCGGCAGCGCGACCTGGAAGAGCGCGAGATAGGTCAGCCCGCGCCGCCCGAACCGCCCTGCGGTCCCCCGGCCGAAGAAGGCCCCCCGATGCTTCCACATCGCCTGCAGCGTGCCGTAGCACCACCGGTACCGCTGCCGCCACAACTGCCGGACGGTGGTGGGCACTTCGGTCCAGGCGACGGCGGACTCCTCGTACAGCACCCGCCACCCGGCCCGCCACAGGGCCATCGTCAGGTCGGTGTCCTCGGCGAGGGTGTCCTCGCTGACCCCGCCGACGCCGATCACCGCGTCCCGGCGGAACGCCCCGATGGCGCCCGGGACGGTCGGCATGCACTCCAGCACCTCGAACATGCGCCGGTCGAGATTGAAGCCGAAGACGTACTCGAGGTGCTGCCATCTGCCGAGCAGGGTCCGCCGGTTGCCGACCTTGGTGTTGCCGCTGACGGCGCCCACGGCGGGATGCGCGAGCGGCTGGACGATCCGCTCGATGGCATCGGGCTCGAAGACAGTGTCGGCGTCGACCATCACGACGATGTCGTACCGGGCGTGCGCGAGGCCGGTGTTGAGGGCGGCGGCCTTCCCGGAGTTGGCCTGCCGCACGACCTCCACCCGCGGATCCCCCATGTTCTCGGCGATGTCGGCGGTCCGGTCACTCGACCCGTCGTCGATCACGACGATCTGCAGCTCCCGATGGCCGGAGTCGAGCAGCGACCGCAGGGTCGACCCGATCCCGGCCTCCTCGTTGTACGCCGGGACGAGCACGGTCACCGGCCCGGACGTGTCGCGCATCCAGGGCGCCCCGGTCCGGAACCGCTCCAGCCGGCGCACATGCGCCCGAGCGAACAGGGCCAGCAGCAACAGCCGCAGCACACCGAGCCCACCGGCGACACCGAGGATCCAGATCATGGCGGTGGAGAAGACCTGCCCGATCCGCGTGGTCCAGATCAGCGCCTCTCCCGCCCACCGTTCCACGAAGGAGGCGGACTTGTACGGAACGAGCCGCAGCCCGTCGGACACGGTGGTGAACCGGTCGACGCCTGGGTTCTTCAACAGCCTCCGCGACTCGGCGTAGGCGCTCTCCGTCTGGCTCAGCTGCCGTACGATCCCCTGCGCCGGCTTGCGCGAGCCCTTGTCGGCGGAGACGAGCACGTACCCGTACCCGGTGGCCTTGCGCGCCGCCTGCCACTCCCGCCCGCACAGCGTCTCGGGAGTCGTCGTCCGCGGCATCCGCAGCAGGTTGGTCCGCTGCCCGGTGGTCCCGGCCAACGCACTCTGGGTCAACTCCAGCTCGGCCTCGAAACGGGGCCCGGACGACTCCCCCAGCACGGCCCCGGTGTACGTGTTGGACCCGATCTCATGCCCCTCGGCCCGGATCCGCCGTACGAGTTCGGGGTGCCGGGCGGCCTGGGCCCCGTGCACGAAGAAGGTGGCCCGCGCGTTGTTCCTGCGGAGCAGATCCAGCAGCCGCGGGGTCCACACGGGGTCCGGCCCCCCGTCGAAGGTGAGCGCGACGGTCCGGGCGGGCATCGCCCCGGTCCGTATCCCGTCCCGGTTGATCCCGATCACGGGCCCGCCCTTCGCGACGGCCTCCGGCACGGGCGAGGTACACGCAGACCGCGTCTTCGCGGCATCGACCTCGTGCTGGGTCCAGCCCTCGAAGATCAGGAAGGCGAAGACGAGAGGGAGGGTGAGGGCAAGGAGAAGCCAGTGGGCCCGGGGGTCGCGGGACTGCTTGTGACGGGCCCGGGGTTTGGATGTGGCCTTGGCCTTGGCGGGCGGTTTGGACCTGGGGCGGCTCAGGGTGCGTCACCGCCCCCCGCCGCGGACCACACCCCACCCCCCACGAACCGTCTTCTCCCACACCTCGCGCCGGGGAGCCTTCCGCACGAAAGGGGCGCCGACTTCGCTTGCATGCTGCGGGAGTTACGCATGGGGCGCGAGTGTAGTTTCGGAGGGGTGGCCTTAGGGGCGGAACGGCGAGCTTCACAGGAGACGGCCAGGGATGAACTCGGCGACAGGCACGGGCAGACCCCGGAGGACGCAGCGAGCCAAGATCGCACGGATCACGGCAGGCACGACAGCGGCCGTCGCCTCCCTGCTCCTGGTACTGCTGCTGCCCGCACCGCCGAAGCTCCTCGATGCGATCCGGGCCGAGAACCGCGCCTCCGACGCTTTCATCTTCGCCTGGGCCCTGATCGCACTCCCCATGGCAGGCCTGTTCCACACTCCCCTGGCACTGGCCCGACGCGCCCGGATCGGCACGGGCTGGGCGCTGATCGCCGGCTACTGGCTGTACGTCGTGCTGATGGCGGTGCTTGCGTGGCAGGTGCAGGGCTACTTCCCGGCTTCGGACGCCCCGGGCAAGAACGGCGGCCTGTTCGGTGCGACGATTCTGCTGGTGATCGGCGTGCCGCTGTTCGTCGTCGGCTCGGGAGGGGTGTTCCGCGAGACGCGGGGCGACGGACGTGAGACGCGGGGCGACGGCCGCGAGACACAGGGCGACGGCGAGGGCACCCTTTCCGCCCAGGTCCGAGACCAGCTCACAGCGGTCACTGTGCTCTGCTGCACCTTCATCGGCCTGGTGGCAGGCCTGGCAGGCGGCTACGCCTTTGACTTCCCCCGCGACGGCTTCCCGGCAGCGTTCCTCCCGGGCGGCGCGCTCTGGGGCCTCCTGGCAGGCGCCGCCGTCGGCAACCTCCTCGGCGCACTGCTGCCGCGCCCCGCGGACAGCCGCCGCACGATGACCGACCACGCGAGGTCGTTCGCCCGTACATCCGCGAGCCTGCTGGCATGCTGCCTGTGCCTGTCGCAGCTGGGCTGGTTCCTACCGGCGTGGGCGGTGGCGCTGGTCGGCCTTCCGGCCCCGTTCGTACTGTTCGTTCTGGCGGGTCGTGACGAGCGGCTGGGGCGGTGGGTGGAGTACCGGCAGATCGAGGTACCGAAGAGCGCACTGTACTGAGCTCGCGCGTTCACTCACACCGGGACGTACTCCTTGTCCCACCGGCTCTGCCGCACACCTCCCCAGGTGCCCATCACTACGGCGAGGACGAAGAGGACCGCGAGGAAACCGGCGTTCGAGCTCTGCTCCACATCGCTGGTCGGACTGGCAACGCCCGCGGGGTCGTACCGGACACGCAGTTTGCTGCCCGCCTCCACCCAGTCCCTGCACCCTTCGCCTTCCGAGAGCGAGGGAGAGATCTCACGGCCGCCGACCGTGCGCAGGTCACAGTGGTTGGTCTTGGCGCTGTCCTTACGCACGACCACGGCGTCCGTCCACTCACCCCGCACAGCCAGAGCAACCTGATCACCGGCCCCGTTCCCGAACACACCCAGTGCCACCCCCGCTACGACGGGAACGACGAGCTGCCAGGCCATTTTCCGCTGCTTGCGCGGAACCCTCCGCAACATCAGCAGCGGCACGAGAACCGTTGCCAGCGGCAGCACGATCCAGGAGAGGAGCAGGGCCACCCCGCGAACGGGTCTCCACAACGGCACGACAGGCCCGAGCCAGGCGAGCCCCAGCGAACCGCCGGCACACACGACACTGAATGCAAGCCACCGGACGAAGTCGGCCCGCCACCAGGCTTGTTCTTGACCACTTCGTCCGACCCGAACAAAACCCTCAGACATATTCTCCGCCACTCGTGCGCTTCGGCCCGGGCCACATTACGGTCAGGCCCTGATGGAACACGGACACCCCTCCCTGCGTCTCACCGCGACAAAGGCACCGCACTAGCGAATCGCCCCTCGCAACGTCACGGCACCGGACTGCTGGACACCACGGCATCCCAGCCCGCACCTGTTCGGGCACGATCAGGACACAGCCAGCCCTTCGAGGGCCCCATACGCCCCGGATTACCCCTGTTCCCACAGAAGTTCGCCCTGGTGAAACCGGAAACCCCACCGGTAACGTCAGGGCGATTACTGAACTTCTGTCTCTCACGGGGAGCCACTGTGAAGCGCCGCCCATTGCCCGTTGCTGCCGCACTTGCGGCAACGGCAGCACTGTTGTTGACGGCCTGCGGTAGCGGGGACGACAAGTCCAGCGACAACGACAAGATCGCCGGCGCCGACCAAGGAGCTGAGACGCCGAAGGAGTCGTCATCGCCCTCAGCGTCGACGGGGAACAACCCGGACGGCGTGGACGTGTCTGTCCCAAAGGACATGAACCTGGTCTTCGACTGGGACAAGCCGAAGGACAAGAACGAGGCGGCCGCCATGGATGACGCCGCGAACTTCCTCCGCGCCATCTATCGCGGCGTCGACAAGCGCACCACGAAGGACGCGGCGGTGACGGCCTACAGCACCGGCGGCGGCTTGCACTACGCGCAGGTGCAGATCAACGAATGGATCAAGGGTGGCTGGACGGCTTACGGAACCCGCCGCCACTTCGATGCCACCACACGGTCTGCCCCGAACGGAAAATCCGTAGAGGTCGCGTTCTGCGCCGACACCAGCAAGTTCTACGGCAAAGAGGTCAAGACGGGGAAAGTCTTGAAGACTGACCCGAGCCCCAAGGACTTCGGCTACTACAGGATCGTCATGGTCAAGTTCCCTACGGGCAAGGGCCTGTGGCAGGCATCCAAGGTGTTCGTCGAGACAGCTGCGGAGAAGTGCCAGTGAACAGGTCACGGCCCACAGGCTTCGGCACCACCACTGCCGCACTGGCCCTTGCGGTCAGTACGCTCGTCATCACCGCACCGAACGCCGTGGCGGAACCGGTGGATTACGAGAAGGGACGCGAGACGCAGGAGGGCGGTACGGACGAAACTGGCGTCTACGCCGCCGCCCGAATCCAATACTCCGGATCCGTCGCCAAGGGCGGCGGCACCGGAAACGTGAAGTCTGTGGACGTCAACTGGACACCCCCTCCCTGCTGGTACGCCCCCTACCTCGGCGCCAAGGACTTCAAGAAGGAGATGTCCAAGCACATCGACAGCCAGCTGAACACGCCTGGAATGGGCGGGACCGCGGGCGCGGCGCTCGGCGAGACCAAGCGCCACTACGAGGACGGGTTCGACATCCCCGGGAAACCCGGCTACAAGGACTACAACGTCAAGAACGACGGCAAGGGCATGTTCTGGGCCGGCGTCGAGAACCCCAACGAGCCGGACTACCTCAAGCGGACCTCGTGCACGGACCTCCCCTTCTGGGTCGAGAACGGCGATGCCCCGCCGCCCCAATACGAAG
The DNA here is from genome assembly GCF_044457425.1 of Streptomyces sp. NPDC050546. Classification (NCBI taxonomy): domain Bacteria; kingdom Bacillati; phylum Actinomycetota; class Actinomycetes; order Kitasatosporales; family Streptomycetaceae; genus Streptomyces; species Streptomyces sp. NPDC050546. The sequence continues at coordinate 145,562 of NZ_JBITGX010000004.1, read as the reverse complement.
AGGCCATCACCCCGGAGATCCTCGCCGCTCTCGCCTACCAGCACATGGAGCTCCCCGACACCAAGGTCACCCTCGCCCCTGAGGCCAACACCAAGGTGAACCTGCCGACCTGGGCGTGGCTCGACAAGGCGGTCTTCGACGAGGTCCAGGCCACGGCGGCCCTGAACGTCCCCGGCTTCAACATCCAGGCCACCACCACCGCAAAGCCGGTCTCCCTCAAGCTGGAACCGGGCACCAAGGACGCCGAGACCTACCCGGCCTCCGGTGAGTGCGCCATCAACGCCGACGACTCCATCGGCGAGCCCTACGCCAAGGGCAAGGCCAACGAGACGCCGCCGTGCGGAATCAAGTACCTCCGTTCCTCCGGCAACGGCACCTTCAAGCTCCAGGCCACCATCACATGGGAGATCACCTGGACCGGTACGAGCAATCCCAACCCGACGCAACTCCCCAACGGCACCTTCGGTAACGACCAGGACATCACCGTCCAGGAAATCCAAGCCGTCAACCGATAAAGCAAAGACCCAATCATGACAGCACTAGAATCGTCAGCACAGTTTCCCGCGCCCCACAGCCGCATCTGGGGTCTCAGCGCTTGGTCAGCCTACTTGGAATGACACTCGTTGGGCCGCTAGCAGTTCGGACCCTTAAGATTCCTCTACAGCCGGGTACTCATTACACATTGAGGGAATCCGGACTCCGACGCCCGAAGGGTTCAATCAAGGATTATGCAATACACAGAGAAGACACCAAAGGTCTGGTCAGGGATCTGCATCACCGCCTACTTGATCGGCGTGAGCTACATGGGAGCCGACACGATTCCCGATGAGTTCGGCCTCTGGCTAGGCCTGTGCGCCTTGTTCCTCCTCGTGCTACTACCCTTCCTGGCTGTTCCGGTCTCCAAGTTCATCTACAATCGAATTCAGATAGATACGCACACGCTCCGAGTTGGTCGCGAGCGCATTTCGCTCGCGGACATCGACCCCACCTCTGTGAAGGAAGCCTCCCAAGCGGGGCCTTCCACCACAGCCGGTCAGCGCGCCGCATCAATTAACACGATCAACGTAAACAGCCAGGGACAGAACAGCAGTGGGCCAACCAATCACCGGATTGCGGGTGGCGGTTGGGGCGTCCCCATGGGCATGGAAAGTGTCGTGATCCGCACCCGGAATGGTGAGAGTCTCCGCTTCGCCACACGTAACCGCGCTGCCTTCCTCAACGCGCTACTCCAGGCAGTGAGCCGTTCCAGCGCTGCCGTCCCAGAGTGAGGACGGCTACGGCGATTGAGGACCTTCGATTCGGGCTGCATGGAGCTTTGCGGAAGATTCGCCACGACTTCAGCCGTGCGGCGCCGCGCTCGACCGATGCCCGTGCCGTGGACAGCGCGCGGGTGGCGGTTTGCTGGGTTGGTGCGAGGTCAGGCCTGGCGGCGCCCGAGAGGTGTCGTCACCCAGGAGCTGGCTCCTACGCAGGCGCGGTCGGCAGCGATGGGGATTTCCTGGCGTTCGCAGATCCGGATGATCCGGTGGGTGTGAGCCACGGTCAGGTCGTGCGCGCGGCCGGGCAGTGCGAGTGAGAGCCACAGCAGCCGCCCGACCGGGTCGGTCACCAGCTGCACGTTCACCCCGTGTGGCGGAGTTTGTGCCAACAAGTGATGCCGCCGGTTCCCTCCCTCTCGGTACCGGTACACCCGTCCCACGGCCCAAATCTTTAGAGCCCGGGCACCTCTACTCATCCACAAGGACTCCCGGTTGAAGGACACAGGCTGCCCCGCCACGCTCAATTTTGCTTTGGCCACGCGAGGCCGCCTGCCGTACCGAAGAGCTTCGCAGGAGGACATCGGAATGTTCTCACCAGTCACCATGGCACCTTCGCGCTCGGCGCGTTCGGTATCAGGAACGACCTCCAAAGCAGGAACGATGAGTGCCACGGGCCCAGCCCGCCGACGTCACCTCGGCAGCATTCACGTGACGTTGATTCATCGAAGTCACTGTTTTCGCAAGGCGCTCAAGTTCGAACGAAAAGTCGGACATCGTTCGACCCTGCCCTCTTCCACAAAGATCAATCAAAGGGATTGAGTGCACTACCTAGCGACTTCGCGCCGTCGGCGAGCTTTCCAGCTCCCTCACTGATTTTCTTCCCTGCCCAGGCTCCGGCGTCCGCGACCTTTCCAGGGAACTTTTTGACGGTATCCCAGTTGTCGACGATGGACGCAACACCGTAGACGGCACCCGTGACCACCGCCGCGCCAATCGTGATTGGATTGGGCGCAACCATGGCGGCCGTGAGCGAGGCATTGAAGGCCACGCCGGACACCTTGGAGACATAGCCAGCCTTGTCTCGCTTGAACGCCTCGACAGGGTTCCCCTCCTGCATGACGTCAATCGCCCCGATGCCTGTAGCCAGGACGCTGCCGCCGATGCCTGTCGCACGCCAGAACCCGGCAGTGCGCAGCGCGCCCCCCGCCCCGGAGGCGAACGCCCCCAGTCGGCTCGCCCCGGCGGCCCGCGAGGCCGTGCCGACGTTCTTCCCGACCCTGAGGAGGTTCGCTTCCCAGGCATGCAGCCGCCCGCCGTGAAGTTGGGCGAGTGTGTCAGATCCGGTGAGGATTTTAAGGACGACGGGAGGAGTGCTCCGGCCGATTTGCGCCCCCAGCAATCTTATTTTGGCCGGGAGGAGTTTAGATCCCTGGCCCTTGAGAAGTTGAGCGAGTGTCGTACCCGGCGCCTTCATCAACTCGCCATGCTTGAAACGCTTGACCAGCTTCCACGTTCCCAGGGCCGCCGTCGAAAAGGCACCCGGCACGGTCGAGACGAGAGCCGTCAGGTTGATATAGTCGCTGACGACCTCGCCGAGGTTCTCATTGCCGCTGATCTTGCCGGCAGCGTCACCCGGAATGCGTTGCAGCCAATCCTGATACGTCTCGCCTGGCTTGCGCTGCAGCCAGGCGGCATCAAACTTGTCATCATTCGCAATGGCAGCGTTCGCGATGAGCATGGCATCAGGCGGGAGTTCCCCAGCCTTGAGATCCTCTGGCCTGAATCCCGCGTACAGCGCCGCCGCCCGGGGGTCCCCGTTCTCGGCCCGCAGAATGGCCGCGCGCCGGCGCAGGCCGACGGCCGTGTCGTCGGTCCAGGACCTCATCGGTTTGATGGGGCCCAGCTTGTCCCCTACCCCAAGTCGGGAGGCCCGAGTGAAGGCCTCGTCCAGCTTGTCCCGCAGATTACCTCTGCCATCGAGCAGCTTGGCCAGGTGCTCCATGTCGTCCGGATTGGCCATGCGCTTGGAACTGTCGCTCATTCTTCCCCGTCATGTGCTGCGCTATGTGGATGGGCCGGTGCTGCGAAGCGAAGGGCTTGAAACGCCACGGGCGGCTTTTCAGAAACGCCGAGGCGTGCGCCGTGCTAGTGTCCTGCGCCGGAATTTCCTAGGCAGTTCTGGCTGAGCCACGGACGGTCAACCCGCCTTGTCGGCGGCGGGAACCCGACCGCCCAGACGAGACGTATCTACCAACGGATTTCAGGCGCAGGACACTAGGACGTGGCCTGGGAGGGCTGTGCGGAGGCGAGTTGCGCCCCGTCCGGAAGTAGATCCGTGATCATCTGCCACAGTTCCTTGGCCGAGGTACGTCGAACCCGCAGTGCACTGCTCGCGTCCACCTGACCCTCGACGATGGGCTCAGCAGGCAACTCCCGCAACCAGTACCCCTCGATTCCGCAGTCCCACACCACAAGGGCCCGCACTGCCAGCCCGCTGACCTTCGTTTCCGCTCCCCGCCAGGCCATGGTGATACGCCACATACAGTTCAGCTGGGCCAGCACCTCGGCCAGCCGCACCGGGGCGTCCGCCGCTCGGGCCACAGCCTCCGGCTCTTCGATCTGCCCCGCCTCCATACGCTCGACCACACCATCGAACGTGCTCATCGTCGACGTGATCACTTCACCCGAGTCCGCCTCTTCGGTGAAGTCCCGGTGCAGATCGACCATCCGGGCCAGCGCCCACACCAGCGTTTCGGGCTCTGCGGGGACATATTCCGACTCGGTGTCACCAGGCCAGTTCTCGTGCGTGAAGATGAAATCATCCCCGATGACGGCTCCGCTCTGGGTGACACCCTGAGGGCCAGTCATCTCGACTCGGGCGATGAGCCGGGGCTCCATGAGTGTCGCGACGAGCGGATAGAGGTCAGCCGAGATCTTGTCCTCGGCGTCGAGTATCCCTGACTCCCTCAATTCGGCCCGCGCCTCGGACAGTTCGGCGGGGATCGGGTCACCCTCCACAAGAAATCCCAGCACGCTGACATGGGAATCGGTCAGCCGAAATCGGCGCCGGGCCGCATCCATCGAAGGCATTCTGTTGTGTCCCCCTGAAGTCAGAGATAGTGGAAGAATCAGAGATCGGTTGACCGGTGGTCATAGAGAGCTGAACCGGTTGAGGAAGCGTCCGGGCAGCGACACGAGCGCACCGCGCGTCGTGAGGTTCCGCGTGTAGACGCCCTCAAGGACGAGAGCGAGACTGATGTCGAGGGCATCCGCCTCGCCCAGGCAGGTCCCCGAGAGGGTGCGTGGGTTACTCCAGCTCGAACGCCTCATGTGCACGGCGGCACCTGAGCGCACCAACTCATGGCTGCGCTTGCCGCCCCGCTCGGCGTAGGTGTACCCACGCCCCTTGGCCAAGATCCGCAAGGCACGTCCCCTACGGCCGAGCCACCACACGTTTCTGGAGAGCTCCGCCGGGTCCCAGTCGACCCGCAGCTCCCCGCTGGCCAGCAGGGGGCGCCGGAGATAGCGCAGTCCGAGATATGTGGTGAGCGGAAAGCTCTCCCCGCTCACCGCCACTTCGCAATATTCCGACGGGTAGTCGCTGTACTCCGTAGGGAAGGCCAGCTCGATCCGCCCGAGCCCCTCCACGTGCCCTACCCACGAGTAGGTGTCGCCATGAGGCCCCTTGCCGGATGACACAGCACGCTGCAACTCGAACGACACCCCGCTCATCCGCTTGACGCCTTCCTCTCCTCCATCAGTCCGGTCATATCCATGCCTTTCAGCTCTATACGGCCACAGACAGGCACGACATCAGGCACTGAGAACAGCGTCTCGACCAGCCGGCAAGCCGCACGGCGCAACTGGGTTGCCACGCCAAGGTACGTAAAGCAAAGGTAATCGAACCACATGGCAGGCCAGTCGGGGGAGCGCACAACGTCCCACCGCGCTATGCCCGCAAACAGCAAACAGGTCAAACACCCCATCCACCTCAAAATATCCTGCAAGCTGACATCAGCGGCGTCGGCGGCACTCAAGCAATCCGTGCTCGAACGCGTCGAAGTCCACTGCACTGCCGACGGCGAAGGTCAAGGAGGAGACCGAAGGAGGAGACCGGTGGCGAAATCGGTGAATAGCAGGTACGTCGTCGCGAGCACCGTGGTTCTGTTCGCACTGTCGGGGTGCGGAACGTCCGACGGAGGCGACGGCGCGACAGCCCCGCCCGCACGGGGCAAGGGCCCTTCGTGTGCCGGCGAATTCACCGCGGGCGGCCTGCATGTGCTGCGCGGGGGCGGCTTCCGACTACCCGCCGGCGGGGGCGTGCAGTACGCGACCCACGCCGACGGCAAGACCCGCAGCGCCACCGTCCGGGGCGGAGTCAGGTACGAGGCAGGCCAGAAGCAGCGGACGGTCGAGCCCGGGCAGCACATCACCGTCTCAGGGCAGGGCTACACCGTCACGCAGATCTGCGCCTATCGGGTCGTCCTGGAGCCGCAGGACGTGAAGGCCAGAGCCGCGGTGGCTGCGGCCCCGGACTCACTCGAGTCGCAGGGGGGCCAGCGGACAACGGCCTTTGCTTTTCCACCAACCGATCAGTGCTGGCCGCCGCCTCGAAAGGGTTCCCCCCGAAGGGAGAAACCCAGTCCTTGCTCGACAACAGCGGCGTGTGGACCTCCCCCACCGGCTTGTCGATCACGGCCCACGTCGGCAGCGACGCACAGACCGGCGGAATCAGCGCCAGCTGCGCGGGCATCAAGGTGGCCGGTTACGAGAACGTCCGGTCGGAGACACGGTCGAGTTCGCGAACGTGTTGTTCAAGGTGTCGGAGTTGTCGGACGACGTCGTGCGGAGGAAGCGGACAAGCGCGTAGCACGCGCCGGAGTGCACAGCTCGGCCTCCCCAGCGAGCGGCCTGACCAGTTGGAGTTATGGTCGGAGTCCATCCCTAAAGTGACCCGGAGAGGCACCGTGTTCGGCAAGAACAGGCACGTCGACGAGCCGCCCATCCATGTCGTCCCCTGGACGGACGCCTGGGAGTTCGCCATCACCGACGAGGAACGGCCTGCCGCAGGGCAGCGCAAGCGTGCCGCGCTCGGCGTCCGTGCGTTCAGGGTGCCGCAGGGCTCGGGTGGCCAACGCGTCAACGCACCTTGTGCGTTCTTCCCGCCGCAGCCGTCGGCCGCGGGCGGTCAGCGCCTGTACGAGGACGCCGAGGGCACCAGGCCGCTCTGCTCCCTCGACGAACCTCAGGACGTCGAGGGTCGGCGCCACTACGCGGTGCGGGACGCGCGAGGAGAGGGCATCGGAACGATTCAGCGCATCGCCCCGCTGAAGCACGCCCTGAAGCCGACTTGGCGCATCCTCCAGCCCGGGCACCCCGAGATCGTGAGCAGCGCGGAATGGGCGAAGGGCGGCCCGAAGGAAATGGTCCAGCGCGGCGCGGGAAAGCTGCTACTGGGTGTCGCCCAGGCCGTCGCCGACATGGGGGCGGAGGGCGGTGACCAGCCGGGCAAGTCGCGGGTTCTCGAGTGGAAGGCCGGCGACGAACTGGTCCTTACCTCCGAGGGCGACCGCAGGTTCCTGGTCCGGGCCGCATGGCTGGACAGGCGCCTCGCCTTCGCATACGCACTCCTGCGCACAGGTTGAGCACACTGCCGAAGAGCACGCGGGGGCAGAGCGCCGGCTTCTCTTAAAAGTGCGTTTGCACATGGTAAAGAGAAGGTGATGCAGCGGCCTTGCGGAAACAGGTGTCCTTACGCTGGATCAGCGACTCCACAGCCTTGACCGGCTGGTTCCGGAACACAGCTCTGGGGATCTGAAACGTGGGCATACGGAATGTGAATCCGGACGACCTGGACCAGCTCGCGAAGCTGCTCGACGGGCGCGGCGGGGTCCAGGACAAGGTGGATGAAGCGTTCACCAGAGCGTCCAGGCTCGGCGTGACGAGCAAACTGACCACGCTCAAGCCTCTGCGCAGCTGGGTCAAGGACACCGCACCGGACTTGCGCAAGCGGGCTGTCTTCGCCCGGCTGGAGAGCGGTGACCCGCAGGCCGGGCTCATGTGGGCCGGGTTCAGTTCCAAGGAGATCGCGAAGTACAAGAGCGAGGGCCTCGGCCCCGACGGCCTTCTGCTGGCCAACTCCGTCGCGGCCAGCGACGATCCGAACGCCTACAAGTTCAAGCGGCAGCCCGAAGAATCGCTGGCAGACTGGATCCAGCGGCTGGAAGCCCACGCCATCGCCCAGATGCCCGGGCTCCAGCCGCACGAAGAGACGATCGCCTCCATGATCGGTCTGTACGGCGACTGGGGCTCCGTGACCGCCGCCACGGCCGTCGTCACTATGCAGGGCACGTCACTCACCAAGGTGCTCCTGGGCAACTCCCTGAAGGCGGGGGCCCTGCGCACCTGGAAAACGCGACTCGGTGTCGTCCTGCGCGGTTCCGACAGTGGGCTCATTCGTTCCGCCGGCAACGGCCTGATCAAGTGGACACCGAAGCTGCGCTCGCTGAGCGCGCCGGGCAGTTGGCTGCCCGGTCAGCTCGGTTCCCTCTTCGGCCGCAGCTCCACCTACCAGAGCCTGTCCCGCATCCCTCTTACCAGCGGCATTCGCGGGGACCTGATCGGCCAGGGCTACAACTGGGTGCGCGCCACACCTTTGATGAACTCGCTCCGCGCCAACGGGGTGATCGACTTCCTGGTCGGCTCCGACCAGGCAGCCAGGATGTACGGCGGATTCACCCACTCCGGCCAAGCGGTCGCTCGCGCGGGCAACGCGAGCCTGATCAAGGTGTTCACCAAGGCCGCGAACAGTCAGCGGTTTGCCAACTCCGCGGCGGAGGCCACGAACGCCGCACGAGGCGCTGGGGCCCTGCGTACCGGCCTCGGTGCCGCCGCCAAGACCGCCGGCTTCCTGCGCGGCGCCGGCATCGTCGGCGGGGTCATGTCTACGGGCTTCAGCGCCGCCAACGTCATTTCACAGGGCAACCCCGTCGACGCCTTCAAGAAGAAGGGCGCTGCGTACGTCGCCGATGTCGCAGAGGTCGGCTTCAACGCCTCCCTCACGGCGGCCATGGTCGCCCCGAACCCCGTCACCATCGGTCTCGCGGTGGGGACGGGCCTAATCTACGGCGGCGCGAAGGTCGTCCAGCACTGGGACGACATCAAGGAAGGCGCGGGCAAGGCGGCTGGCTGGGTCGGCGACAAGGCCAAGGACTTGGGCAAGAGCATCGCCAAATCCAAGGCGAATCCGATGAACTGGTTCTGAACTACAGCTCAGGGACTGGGGATCGCTTCCGCAGCCCTCGCCGCCGAAGCCGCCCGTACAGTATGGCACTCTCCATCGCGGCGAGCAGTCCCACGGACGTCCATACCAGGTAGGGCGCGACGCCCTTGACGTGGCGGCTCAGCCGTGGCTTCAGCCAGCCTTCCGGATCGATCACCAGGGTGACACTCTGCCCCTCTGCGAGGTCGTCGTCGCAGCCATCGGGGTCGTCCACCTCGTAGGCGCGGGGCTTGTCCGTGTCAGTGGTCACGGCCGTGCACGCCCGGCCGTCTCCGTGTTTCCTCCAGTACGTGCTGACGTCGCCGATCACAGCGTCGTGCCGCACGCCACGGTCATTGATCACGTAGTCGCCCATGGCCGGCCCTACGAAAAGCATGAAGGCAAATCCAAAGACCGCTACGCATGCGCCCGGTCCTGCACCACACATGACCCAGGCGATGACCAGCACGAGCAGTGCCAGGACCGCGCCCAGCACCACCAGTGCGTCCTGGCGCTGAGCCAGCCACGCGCACCCGATCATCGTCAGGGGCGCGAGAACGAGCGCCCCCACCGTGCCGGGCCAACGCCGCAGTTCGTTCCGACTCGCGGGCGCATATACCTCGGTCATGTACGAGACTCCAGGTGCTACTCGTCCGCGATCAGCAGTTCTTCCTTGTCCGGTAGCAGGCCCGTCAACTTCTCCCACACTTCGGCGGAGTTGGACTTCGCCAGGACAAGTGCACTGTCCGGGCCGACCTGGCCCGGCCTGATCGGTTCTTCGGGTTGCTCGCGGATCCAGTAGCCGAGGGGGCCGCAGTCCCAGACGGCCAGGGCGCGGACCATGGTGGAGCGCTGGCCCTCGTGTTCGCCGTCCCAGGCGGCGGTGATGCGCCAGGTGGCGTTCAGAGAGACGACCAGGTCAAGGAATCGGCCCAGGGCCAGGTCCTTGAGGTCGGTGTCCGCCTCGACGAGTACCTTGCGGACGAGGTCGCGGGTCGCGTCGTCGTCGGCGCCGGGCTCTTCCAGGGCGACGAACGCGGCATCCAGAGCGCCCATGGTCGTCTCGACACGGACCTCGGGAGCGCCTTCCTCCGGCTGCTCCGTTCGGTGCAGGTTGACCTTGCGGGCCAGTTCCCACACGAGGGTGTTCGGCTCGATGGAGACGTACTCGGACTCCTCGTCCCCCGGCCAGCCATCGTGTGAGATCACGGCCTCCTGGCCCACGATCACACCGTGGTTGACCACGCCGTGCTCGCCCGTGATCTCCACCTGGATCATGACCATCGGGTCGGCCAGGGCGCCGAGCGGCTCGCGGAGAACCGGAGCCAGTTCTCCCTCCTCGCCGACCAGGCCGATGCGCTGGAGCTCGACCAGTGACTCCCACAGCTCCTCAGGTGGCGTCTCGCCGTCCAAGAGGTGTGCGAACACGACGATGTGACGGTCGGCCAACCGGAAGCGGGCCCGGGAGCTGTCGTACGAGGGCACTGGTACGGGTTCCTCTCGCCGAAGCAGGGGCAGCGCCCCGCTACTTCTTCTCGTCCTTCAGGTCCTTGGCGTCCTGCGTGCACTTGTGCGCTTCGTCGCGCAGCGCCTTGGCAACCGTGCCGCACGTCGTCTGCCAGCTCTTGAGCCGCCCACGCACGTTGTCCGCGTTCGGGCCCGACCACGTCTTCATCCCCGTGGTGCTGTGGTTCTTGGCGGCATCGACAAGTGAGTCGATGTGGTCGGCCAGCGACCTCAGTTGGCCGGCCCGCTGGTTGAGTTCCTGAATGTCAGGATTTGCCATAGCAGCCTCCCCCGCTGTCCCAGGAGCCCCAGCATACTGGCGCTCCGTGTAGACCTTTACTGGGCTCCCACTCCAGGCCAACACCACTCGTTCACACGAAACTCCGATCTCCGAAGGCGCTGGACTGCGACTACGTCTGGTGCGGTAGCGTCCCGTGTTGCAAACGGATAGTCCGTTTACTCACGTGACACGGGGAGGAACGCCATGGATCGCGGTGCAGATCTCACTCAGCTTCGGGAGCTGTCCAAGCTCTTCGGCAAGAAGGCCACCGACCTCCAGGGCCTCATCAAGGCTCTGGAGACGGCCACCAGCCAGAGCACGGGTTACTGGAAGGGCCCCAAGGCCGACCGCTTCCGGAACGACTGGCACGACGTGAAGCCGACGTTCGACAAGTGGGTCGACACGCTGAACGAGGCCAGCAAGTCGGCCAACACCAGCGCCGACAACATCGAGCGCGCCACCTGAGCCGACGCGGGAACGCGCGGATGTCGCAGCCTGCCGGGGCATTCCTTCGAGGTCATCGAACCTCGGAAGGGATGCCCCCGGCGGCGTCTGAGGCAGAAAACAAAGCTCTGGTGCCCGCGCCCTTGCGATGACCATGGCCAAGAAGAAGAGAAAACTCCGCACGGGCCAATATCAGCTCCCGCCCCATGTGGAAGAGGCACGCCGAGCGGCAGCGGGAGCAGCTGCCTGGCAGCCACGGCCGAACCTTCCGCAATGCCGCTTGATTCTGGCTGGGTTCGGCCTGTTTCTGTTGTGCGTCGGGATGGCCCTTGTTTTCTTGCTCCCGTCGTATTCCCTGGTACAGGACCTGCGTTCCCGCGGGGTCAGTGCCGCTGCCACGGTCGTCGGTGTCGACTCCAAGCCGAAATACGTGAAGGTCCGTCTCGTGAGCAGCCCCGAGGCAGGCACAGAGGTCAAGCTCTCGGACTACGCCGGAATGCTTCCCGAAGGGCAAGCCGGCGCCTCCATGATCGTCACGTACGACCCCGAGGACTCGTCCCGGATCCTCGCGCAGAGTTGGGTAGATGACCCGCCGGCGAACCTGCCGGCCTACGGCAGTTCGGCTCTGGCCGTCGTCTTCCTCGGCCTCGTCACGGCGGTCCTCTGGCGCCGTCTCTGGATTCTTCGCACGTTTGGCCCGGAGGAGCCGCCTACCTCGTCGACGAGTGGCAATAGGCCGAGCGACGAGGGCGTTCGCAACACGAAGTCTTAGTCCAGACGTCAGGCGATCAGTGCTGAGGGGGCTCCCGCTCACTGAGCGGGAGCCCCCTCGCGGTCTATGAGTTCATCACAGCCTGAACCGGCACGAACGTCCCGCCGGCCACGAACAATCCGCTGCCCGCTGCTCCGCCCCCGCTGTTCGCAGGCAGGCGGATGCCGAACAGTTCGCCGTCCGAAGAGCTTTGAGGCGTCAGCAGCAGGCCATTGCGGGACTTGCGGGCCTCGACCGCGAAACCCCGGTACTGACCCGACAGGGAGTCCGTCGTGCCGGCGGCGAGCAGGCCCACGCCACCGTCGGCTCCCTTTCGGATGACCCCTTCCAGCGGCTCGTCCAGCGGCGCGTCGTAGAGGAGTTCGGCGTCGTCGACCACGACCACGTACGGCTGTCCGTCGAGCCGGTCCTGGATTTCCTCCAGCTCGTCACCCGAGCTCTCCGCGTTGAGCATGCCGAGCACGCCCTCACGGCCCTCCAGGTCACGCAGCGGGGACCGGCGAGGGGTCACCACCACCAGGGGCGTGCCCGAACGCAGCAGGGACTCGGCGGCACACAGCAGTGCCGTGGAGCGCCCCGACTTCGGCGGGCCCGCGATGACGAATCCAGGTCCGTTCTCCTCCAGGTCGATCCCGATGGGGTGGAGTTCGTCGCCGCCCACGGCGAGCAGCGCCCAGAGGGGGGACGGCGAAACGAAGTCCGGGTCCAGGGCCATCGCTTCCGACGCCGTGATGCGCGTCGGCAAGGCGTCGACCCGCAGGGGGCGGCGGCCCGCCGGCACCCGACCGTAGCGGTTCCTCGCCTCCTCCGCGATCTCGCGGAGCGCGCGGACCTGGGCCTGGCCGGCCGGGTCCTGCGCCAGCAGGCCGATCTGCGTCTCGTCCACGCCGGTGTCCGTGATACGCAGGGCGCGTCCGGGCGGCATGTTCTTCGGGACCTCGCGAGCCTGGAGACCGGCCGTGGAGTAATCGTTCGGGTCGGCGAAGCGCATGACGAGACGGTCGGCGAAGGCCGAGGAGACATGCCCGCTCAGACCACTGCGGTCGGCTGTCATGACGACCTTCAGACCGGCTGCGGAGCCTTCGCGGAAGAGCCGCTGGGCCGCTTCGAGCAGCTGACCGTAGTTGTAGTTCTCGAAGGTCGACGCGAATCCTTCCCAGCTGTCCAGGAGCAGGACCATCCAGGGCAGGCGCTCCTCCGGCGAGGCACCCGCGCGCTGTTCCGCCGCGCTCGACGCTCCCTCCATCGCCAGGAGTTGCTGGCGGCGAGCGACCTCCACCTGGAGACGCTGGATCAGACGGCGGACCCGGTCCGGCTCGTCGCGCGTCACGACGGCGCCCACATGCGGCAGCCGCACCAGCGGCAGCAAGGCGTTGGAGCCGCAGTCGATGCCGTAAACATGCACGTCTAGCGGTGAGGTGTTCCGGGCCAGGGAACCGGCCAGGGTGCGGAGCGCCGTCGAGCGGCCCGAGCGAGCGCCACCGAGCAGCAGGGTGTGCTCGCCGTACACGAGGTCCAGGGATACCGGCATGCGGCTTTGCTTCGCCGGCAAGTCGACCAAGCCATACGGGATCGGGGCCACGTCGTCGCCCGGGGCGGTGCCCGGTGCGCCGCCGTACATGGACAGCTCGTCCAGCGTGACCGACTCCGCAAGCGGCGGCAGCCACGGGCTGCGCTGTTCGCCGAAGCCCATCCGCTCGGCGCCGTCGCGTACCGCGTCCACGAGGACAGCCAGGTCGGTGACCATCGTGCCGTCGTCCTGCGCTTCGTCCCGCTTGGGCAGCGGGCGGGCGTAGGCGTTCCAGGGCAACGGGATCAGCGTGGCCTTCGGGCCTGTCTGGCCCGTGGCCGGACGACGGCCACCGATACGGGCCGACTGCACGCCGACCAGGGACTGGGCTCCGGATCGGACGTACATACGGCCCGGGGTCGACTTGGCGATCGCGCCCGAGTCCGGTGCGTCGATGACGTCCATCGACTCGGAGGCGTCCGTCACTCGCAAGGCGATGCGGAGGTTGGTGTTGGCCCGGATGTCGGCACTCACCACACCTGCGGGACGTTGCGTGGCGAGGATCAGGTGCACACCGAGCGAGCGGCCTCGGCGTGCGATGTCGACCAGGCCCGCGATGAAGTCGGGCAGTTCGGCGACCAGGGACGCGAACTCGTCGATGACCAGGACGAGCCGGGGCATCGGTTCCAGTTCGGGGCGAAGCTTGCGGGTGTCGTTGTAGTCCTCGATGTCCTTGGCCGCGGCGTCGAAGAGGATCCGCTCCCGGCGATGCAGCTCAGCGGCGAGCGAGGCGAGGGCCCGCTCGGTCAGGTGCGCGTCGAGATCGCTGACCATGCCGACGGTGTGCGGCAGGCGAGCGCAGTCCATGAACGCACTGCCGCCCTTGTAGTCGATGAGGACGTAGTTCAGGGCATCGGGGCGATTCGCCACCGCCAGCGAGGCGATGATCGTCTGCAGGAGTTCGGACTTACCGGCACCCGTCGTACCGGCGACCAACGCGTGCGGCCCGTCGCGGCGGATGTCCAGGACGAAGGCGCCGTCGGCGGCGAGGCCGATCGGTGCGGAAGTCGTCGAACCGCCCACCTGCCAGATGCGTTCCACGTCGGCACCCGCTGGGTTGGGCAGGTTCAGCAGGTTCAGCAGCCGGGCCGAGGTGGGCAGCGCTGAATCGGCGTCGTCGCGACTGACGTCGCGGATGGGAGCGAGGGAGCGAGCCAGGAGTTCGCACCATTCGTAGGGGACCTGGTCAGCCAGGACGTCACCGGCGGCCTCCAGACCGTAGCCGCGCACTCGGACGTGGTGGGACGCGTCGGGCGACCAGGCCACGACGGCCTTGCACTCCTCGGGGAGCAGCCGCTCGTCCTCGTCGATGCATAGGGCGAAGATGCCGTACTGCGGTCCCTCGGTCAGGAGTTGCGGGACACCGGGGACGCGGCGCAGCAGCCGAGCCCCGTCAAGGATCAGGAGCACGTTGGCGTCCGGATACAGCTGGCCCGTCATGTTGTGCTGCTCGCGGGCCGCCTTGCGTCGTGCAAGCTCGTTGAGGAGCTCGTTGACCCTGCGGCTGATGCCCTCCGAGTCGAAACCGACCAGAGCGACGCAGTCCTGTCCGTCGTCGGGGTTGGTGTGCGGCAGCCAGTGCGCCCAGTGCCACTCGGCGCCAGCGGCTGGTGTCGCGGCCAGCGACACCAGCGACAGGTCCCGAGGGCTGTGCAACACGGCGGCCTGCACGCTCAGCCAGCGCGCGGTGGCGAGGGCACGGGCGCGGTCACCCGCGATACCGACCACGCCGAGCCGGGCGAGCGGCAGGGTCACGGGGACGTCCGGAAGGGTGGGGGGCTCCGGGGGTTCCTCGTCGTGCGACGCACCGCCGCGCGCGAAGACGAGTTCCACGTCGGAAGGCAGGGCGCCGACCCCGATGCGCAACTGCATCGCGTCCGGGTCGGTGAGACGGCGCTCCCACAGGCGGCGGCGAGGGCCGGTCGCGAAGAGCAGGATCTCAGCCGGGTCAGGGTTGTCCTCGCGGCGGGCGCGCTGTTCTTCCTTGCTGAGGGTGACGAGTTCTGCCTCGTGGGCCGCGAGGTCCTTCTTGTACTGCTTCAGGGACGTCTTGTGCTTCTTCTTGCCCTCGCGGTTCTCACTGATCCACTGGCCCAGCATCATGAGCGGGCTCATCAGACAGAACAGCAGCATGTAGATCTGCTTGGTGATGAAGTACATGGACAGCCCGAACAGCAAGGGCATGAACGCCATGATGAACTGGAAACGCGCTCGTTCTCCCTTGGAGGGAGGCACCGGCACGGCCAGTCGCCGCCGAGGCCGCAGCGGCGAGAGCCGAGGGGGGCGGTTGTAGGCGAGGCCGCCTTCACTCATCGCGGACAGGTGCGCGTCCGGCTCGGCCACCTTGTCGAGCACCAGCAGTGAGTCACCGACCCGCACGACACCGCCGAGCGGCCAGGGAGTCCCGGCCGTCACTGCGTCATCGTTGAGTCGGATACCGGCCCCTGCCTCCGGAGTGAGGGTGACACTGCCCTGAAGGTCGATCGTCAGTCGGAGGGTGACCGGCGGCAGTGCGGCGTCCGGCAACGGCAACGAACAGGTGGGTGCCGATCCCGCGGTGGCCGCTCCGACACCCAGCCGGACCACCCGCCCGGAACCAGGGCCACCCGCCACTCTCAACTCGTACTGTCCGACGGGCTCGCCCTTGCGCAGCAGCGGACCTATCGAGCGGTCGACGGAAACGCGCATGCCGTCCCGCAGGACGTCGGCCGCCGGAGACGCCGGATCGCACAGCACGCCGTCAGCCCACAGCCCGGGGGCTCCGGCCACCGCCGCCCCGTAGCCGGGCAACGAGGCCAGCGACGTGCCGGGCATGGCGACGACGTTCCCCGTCCCACCGCCACGCGGGGCGAAGCTTCCTTCGACGGCCTGCGCCAGCACCTCCGCGACATCACCTGCCGTGGCAGTGTCGTCGGCGGCGACGACGACGTCCTCCGGCTCACCGCCTTCACGTACGACCGTGACCAGCATCCGCATGATGGTCATCCTCCCCGTCGGCCCCTGTGGCCACGTTCGTTAACTTCAGCTAACGGAGACTATGGCAGCCCCCGGAATCGCGCCCCAGCGCCCCGGCGTCACACTGCCGGCATCGCGTAGATCTCCGGCCCGTTCGTCACCAACAGTCGGTTTCCCGCCGGGGCTATCTGCCACGGGGCACCGGAGTCCGTGCTATCGGTCCAGGTCCAGCGGACGTCGCCGGTCTTGGCCTCAAGAGCGATGACGCCGCCGGACAGCGGCCCGGCGGCGCAGTAGAGCGTCGTGCCGACCCGCACGAACGACTCCGCCCCGCCACGATCCTGGTCCTCGCAGAGCCAGATCCGCTTGTGCGTCTTGACGTCGACAGCCCAGATACCGCGGTCGTAGTCACTGACGTAGAGCACGCCGTCGATCACGGCCGGGTTGTTGAAGCCACGCCGGCCTTTGGGGGAGAGCGTCCACCGTGTGCGGCCTGTCTCCGCGTCCACCGCCGTGAGCTTCTCGCCGGGCAGGAAGACGAGGCCGTCCGCGACCGTCGGCTGCCACGCCCAGTCGTCGCCGATCTTCTGCGTCCACAGCTGGTCACCGGTGGCGGTGTCGCGCACGGTGAGGTTGTAGTTGGAGTCCGTGTAGACGAGGTACTTGCCGGAGACGCTTCCTTGGACGTCGTAGTCCCTCGTGCCCCAGTCGCGATGCTGGAGCCACACCTTCTTACCGGTGCTGTGGCTGATGGCGGCGACCGCAGTGCGGTACTTGGTGGCACTCGCGGCCTGGCCATAGTCGGTGGCCGTGACGTACACGTACTTGTCGTCGATGGCGATGGTGCCTTCGACGCCGAGTGCCTTGCCGAGGCGGCTACGCCACACTTCCTTGCCGGATTTCACGTCGCGCGCGACGAGGACCCCCTCCGTGCCGCCATCGGTGAGGAACACCTTGCCGTCATGGAACAGGAGCTGGGAGCCGGGAGCGCAGACGTCGGGCTTCGACCAGCGGGTCTCGCTTGTTTTCACGTCGTAGGCCACCAGGGGGTCACCGCTGACCAGGAGCAGACCCTCGTAGGTGAGGAGCGGTACGTCGGTGGTGGTGCTGTCCTCCGCTGCCGTCTCGTGCCACAGCGGCTGGGGGGCGACGCCGGCCGGCGGGGTGGTGAAGTTCTCCTCGGCGGGTTCGCCGCTTGTGCCGGAAGCCGTGGATTTGGAGTCTTCGTCCTGGCCGAGCCACCAAGCGGTCCCCCCGCCTGCCGCAGCGACGGCGGCGGCTCCGCCGAGCGCTAGACCGAGGACGCGGCGGCGGGAGTGCCCCGTTGAGGCGGTGGCCCTGGTGGAGGACGGTCCTACCGCGAAAGGTTGTTCGTGAGCGCCGTAGGCTGGTGCGGTCGTCCCGTATCCCGGAGTGGGGGCGCCGCCGGGCGGTGTGGCGTAGCCGGGCCCCAGACCACCGTAGGCAGCCACAGGGGTGCTGACATGTCCCGGGACCGCGGGGTAGCCATACCCAGGCGACGGTGTGGTCGTTGACGCCGGCGTCTCGTCCGCCATCGCAGGTGCTGGCCCGAAGGATGCGGCAATCGGTGTCTGAGACGGCTGCGGAGCCTCCAGGTCCAGAATTCCGGCCGCGTGCGTGGCAATCGTCGATGCCACCGCTGACGGCAGCCAGTCGCTGAGAACACCCTCGACGCCTTGCGGAGCGAGCGCCCTCACGATTTCCGACGGCGCTGGCCGATGTGCCGGGTCCTTTGCGAGGCATGCGCGTACGAGGCCCAGCAGTTGCTGCGGTACGCCCTCCAGATCGGGCTCGCCATGCACGACCTGATACAGCAACGAGGCGTGCGAGACGGCGCCATGGCCGAAGGTTCCCCTGCCAGTCGCCGCGAACGCGAGCACGGCGCCCAGCGAGAAGACGTCCCCCGCCGTGCTGATGTCCTGACCGAGCGCCTGCTCCGGTGACATGTAGCCGGGTGAGCCGACCACGACTCCCGTCTGCGTCATACGGTTTCCGTCCACCGCCCGGGCGATCCCGAAGTCGATGACGCGCGGACCGTCCGCCGCCAGCAGGACGTTCGACGGCTTCATGTCGCGATGGATCAGCCCCGCCGCGTGAACCTCCTGGAGGGCGGCGGCCAGGCCGGCGGCAAGTGCCCGGACGGTGCGCTCCGGCAGCGCACCGTGCGTGGCAACCACGTCTGTGAGGTCGGGGCCGAGTACGTAGGACGTTGCCAACCACGGCAGCGGCGCATCCGGGTCGGCGTCCACCACGGGGGCGGTGAAGCGGCCGGAGACGGCCTTGGCTATCTCGACCTCGTGCCGGAAGCGGTCACGGAAGTCGCCGTCCGCGGCGAGATCCGGACGTACGACCTTTACCGCAACGGTACGGCCACCCGGTGAACGTGCCAGGTAGACGCGGCCCATGCCGCCGGCGCCGAGTCTTCGCAGGAGCCGGTAAGTGCCCAACTCCGCTGGATCGTCCGGCTGCAATGTCTCCATGGTGGACCTTCCCGGCAATACGCGGTGTGGCGCGTCAGTCGCGTCTAATGGTGTTCGCTATCGCAGACACAGTAGTGAGCACCTGAATCAGGGTGGGAGTTAGGGGCCATGAGCAGAAGTTCGGCGAAGCCGAAGAGGGGGAAGGCGGCCCGGCCCGCCCTGCGTTACGTGCACAGGCCAGGGCGTCCGCCGTCGCTTCGCCGTGCGAAGACCAGTGTCGGAGAGCGCCTGTTCGGCTGCCTGGTGCTGCCTGGCTTCGTCGCCCTGATCATGCCGCTGGTCTTCTTCGACATGTACTGGAGCCACGACCTCTGGGGTCACTTCGCTCCCGCGTGGCCCGGCGGCGCGTACGCCTTCGCCGCCTCCGTCGGCGCTCTGGTGCCGCTGGTCTTCCTGACCTGGGTGTGGCCGCTCACCCGGATGAACTGGAAGAAGAGCAGGTCACGTTCGCTGGCCTGGGTGGCCGCATCTCTGCCCGGGCTGGCAGCGGGGTATGTGGTCGCCGGGACGATCAAGACGACCGTACGGCCCAAGCGACGCCGGAACTGGGACTCCGAGTGCTACAGCCAAGGCGGGCCCTGCTGGGTGCACGTGCACTACCCGTGGCTGTGGGTCGTCGGTCTGGTCGCGACCCTCACGGCGGCCGCGCTGCTGATCACCCTGTTCGTGAAATACGGAGGCCGGTCGGCCTCTACCTCACCTTCGACAGCCGAGCCTGCGGCCGGCCCGACTCCTCGCTCTCCGAGCGGTACTGGAGATCGTCGCCCACCGGGCTGAGACGGACGGTCGTGGCGGCCGGGTTGCAGCCGCTGTGGTTGGTCTTCGCGCCCACGGACGTCGCGACGAGCTCCTTCTTCGTCACCTGCTTCAGCGTCAGTACGTCGATACAGACGCCGCCGATCTGGTCGGTCTGGCGGAGCCGGCCCAGCTCCTGGCCCACGGCGGCCCGTTCGACCGTGATCCGGAAGGTGCCGAGGGGCAGGTTGCCGTCCAGGGCGGTGCCCTGGCCCTCCCAGGTGCCGAGGTAGGCGGCGGGCACCGCGCCGGGGGCGCCGCTGCTCGCCGACGGTGCGGCGTGGTCGGCGCCCGGGGCGGCCCCGTCCCTGTCGTCCTGGGCGTCGCGGCCGCCCGGCAGCAGGTCGAACACGAACACCGACCCGATCGTCACGGCCGCCATCGCGCCGGCGACCGCCAGGGCGACCGAGCAGCTCAGCCTCCGCACCCGCCCGCCGCCCTCCGGCGTGGACGTCGCCGCCACGGAGACGGTGACCTTGCCGGGGCGGCGCCCGGTGGACGACGGGGCCATGTCCTGCGGGCCGGCGTCCCGGGGTGCGGGTACCGCGGGGAAGGGGGACGCCGGGGCAGGTGTGGGCATGACAGGAGGCGGTCCGAACACGCCGGGCTCGACAGCCCCCTGAGCCCCGACCGCCTCAGCCGCCTCCCCTGCCGCCTTGACTTCAAGGGAAGGCCCCGTCCCCACAGAAGGACTGCTGAACCCCACCGGCCCCGAAGGCCCCCCGGCCCCCGGCCCCGCCGCCTCCAGGTTCAGCAGTTGCACGGCGCTCCGGCTCACCTGCTCCACCAGCGCCCCGGGCAGCCACCCGCCCGTCATCAGCCGGGCCGCTCCCTCGGGAGCCAGCCGGAGGGCCGCCTCCGCCGGGGCGGGCCGTGCGCCCGGGTCCTTCGTCAGGCAGGCGGCCGTCAGGGACCGCAGCTCCCCGTCCAGCAGACCGAGTTCCGGCTCCTCGTGGACGACCTTGTAGAGCAGGGCCGCCGAGGAGTCACCGGGGAAGGGCGGTTCGCCGGTCGCCGCGTACGCCAGGACCGCGCCCAGCGAGAAGACGTCCGCCGCGCCCGTGACGCCCTTGCCGAGGATCTGCTCGGGCGACATATAGCCGGGCGAGCCGATCGACACGCCTGTGGACGTCAGGGACGCGGTGCCGTCCGTGGCCCGGGCGATGCCGAAGTCGATCAGCAGGGGGCCGTCGAGCGTGAGCAGGACGTTCGACGGCTTCACGTCCCGGTGCACCAGACCCAGCTCGTGCACCGCCGCCAGCGCCTCGGCGAGCCCGGCTCCCAGGACCCGTACGGTGTGGGCCGGCAAGGGCCCGAAGTCCGCCACCGCGGCGGACAGCGACGGGCCCGCCGCGTACCCCGTCGCCACCCACGGCACCCGCGCCTCCGGGTCCGCGTCCAGGACCGGCGCCGTCCAGGCACCGCCCACCCGGCGCGCGGCCTGGACCTCGCGCCGGAACCGCGCCCGGAACTCCTCGTCCAGCGCGAAGTGCGGGTGCACGATCTTGACGGCGACCGTACGGCCTCCGGCGCTGCGGCCCAGATAAACCCGGCCCATTCCGCCGGAGCCCAGCCTGCCGAGCAGCCGGTAGGGCCCCACGACGGTGGGTTCGTCGACTTCGAGCGGCCGCATGGCGTCACCCCTCCCCCGTAGGCGTCCGGAAGCCCGGGTGGGCCCCCGTCCGCCTGCACTCCCAGCAGAGTAGTGCGGGAGGAGCGCCCGCTCACGGCTGAAGCAGGTCCACCTTCACGTCCGCCGGGAAGCCGGTCGTCGGGCCGACGCGCCGGGCGAACTCGGCGACCGCCGCGAGCTGCGGGCCACCGAAGCGGAAGTCGAGCGTCGTGAAGTACTGGGCGAGGGTCTCCTCGTCGAAGTCCTCCCAGCGGGCGGCCTGCTCGGCGACCTTGGCGACCTCCTCCAGGGAGAGGTTGCGGGACTCGAGGAAGGCCTCGTGCACCTTGCGGGTGAGGACCGGCTCGCGCTCCAGGTAGTCGCGGCGCGCCGCCCAGACCGCGAAGACGAACGGCAGGCCCGTCCACTCCTTCCACAGCGCGCCCAGGTCGTGCACGTCCAAGCCGAAGCGCGGCCCGTCGAGCATGTTCGCGCGCAGCGCCGCGTCACCGATGAGGACGGCCGCGTCGGCTTCCTGCATCATCAGGCTGAGGTCGGGCGGGCACGTGTAGTAGTCCGGCCGTACTCCGAAGCGCTCGGCGAGGAGCAGCTGGGCGAGGCGGACGGAGGTGCGGGAGGTCGAGCCGAGGGCGACGCGGGCGCCGTCCAGCCGGTCCAGCGGGACCTGCGAGACGATCACGCACGACATCACCGGGCCGTCGCAGCCGACGGCGATGTCGGGGAAGGCGACCAGTTGGTCCGCGTGCTTGAGGAACTCGACCAGGGTGATCGGTGCGATGTCGAGTTCGCCCTGCACCAGCTTCTCGCTGAGCTTCTCCGGGGTGTCCTTCGTCAGCTCGAAGTCGAGGAGCGTGCCCGTTCTGGCGAGCCCCCAGTACAGGGGCAGGCAGTTCAGGAACTGGATGTGGCCGACGCGCGGCCGGGTGCGAGGATTGTCCACATCGTGAGGCTAGCCCTCTCGGCCCAGCGGTCGGCGTCCGGCCCCGCCGTGGGTTCGTGATCGCCGCAAGAGGCCCTCTCCGCCAGTCGGCGGCGGGATGTTCAAACATTCGGGTGACGTGATCTTGGCCCCTATTGCATTCCGGGGCCTGCGTGCTAGGCTCATCGCAAGTTGCAGTTTGGTTTCCCTTGCAGTACAGAGCCTGCGGAGCATGTGACCGCGGGCTCTCGTCATTCTCAGACGTATGCAGTTGTGCAGAATTCATCTTCACACTTGCTGGTTCTGGAGCAGGGCAACCCTTTTGGGCCCAAGGAGGGCTTATGGCTACCGGAACCGTGAAGTGGTTCAACGCCGAAAAGGGCTTTGGTTTCATCGCCCAGGAGGGCGGCGGCCCCGACGTCTTCGTCCACTACTCCGCGATCAACGCGAGCGGCTTCCGCTCCCTCGAGGAGAACCAGCAGGTGTCCTTCGACGTCACGCAGGGCCCGAAGGGTCCGCAGGCTGAGAACGTCACCCCGGTCTGATCAGTAGTACCCAAGGAGCCCCGCGCCGTCAGGCGTCGGGGCTCCTGCCTTTTCCCGTCCTCTTCCGGTTCTCCCGTTCCCGGAGAGGCCGATGAATTTCCGGCGAATTCTGCGGGTCGCTCCGCTGTGGCGGGTGGACCGGGGGGCCTGGGCTGCTCGGGTACTGGCCGGGAGAAGATGTCCGGATGCAGGGACATGAAGAGAACGGCGAGAACGGCGAGCGGGAAAGCGGAACTCCCGCGCACAACCATCTGGCGACCGGTGTGTCCCTCGGACTGTCGCTCGGCACGGCGCTCGGGCTGTCCCTTGGCATGACCGTCTTCGACAACATCGGACTCGGACTGGCCCTGGGCCTGGGCCTGGGCACGGCGATCGGAGCGGCGGCGGGCGCCGGGGCGACGAGAGCGGCCGAGGCACCGGGAGACGCCCGAGACGAGCCGACCAGCTAGGGCGTGTCCGCGACGGACGGGGGCGGTGCGGTGCCTCTCGGGGGCGCGGGGAACTGCGCGACCGGCCACAACGGCGCCGCACACGCGGGACGACACCGCCGACACGGCCCTGGGCGAGGCAGTTCGCCCCCAGCGCGGGCCGGGGTCGGAGCCCGATCGGACAGGCCAACGGCGGGCAGGCCAACGGCGGGCAGGCCAACCCGCCCCCGCAGTAGGGTCTCGGGGCATGACCGACGCCGACTTCGTGAGCGAGACCCGTACCTTCTACGACACCGTGGCCGAGGACTACGCCGCCCATTTCCCTGGGATGCACGGGACCACACCCCTGGACCGGGCGCTGCTGGCCGGTTTCGCGGAGCTGGTGGGTGAGGGGGGCGAGGTCGCCGACCTGGGGTGCGGGCCCGGGCGGGTGACGGCGTTCCTGGCGGAGCGGGGGCTGTCGGTCTTCGGCCTCGACCTGTCGGAGTCGATGCTCGCGATCGCCCGCCGCGAGAACCCCTCCCTGCGGTTCGAGCAGGGCTCGATCCTGGAGCTGGACCTGCCCGACGGCTCGCTCGACGGGGTCGTGTCCTGGTACTCGACCATCCACACCCCCCTGGACCACCTGCCGGGCGTCTTCGCCGAGTTCCACCGCGTCCTGCGGCCCGGCGGGCATCTGCTGCTCGGCTTCCAGGCCGGGGACGAGCCCCGCCGCTACGAGGAGGCCTTCGGACACCGGGTGGCCGTGGACTTCCGGCGGCGCCGGCCCGAGCAGATGATCGCCCTCCTCGAAGCCGCCGGATTCACCCTGCGCTCCCGGACCGTACGGGAGGCCGACGAGGAGCTCGGCGAGCCGACCGCCCAGGCCTGCCTCGTGGCCCGCAAGCCCTCGAAGCCCACCACCCCCTAGAGAGTCCCCTGGAGAACCCCCCAAGAGAATCTCCTACAGCACCCCCGCGATGTCCCTCGCCGCGATGTACCCGAACGTCATCGCCGGGCCGATGGTGGACCCCGCGCCCGCGTAGCTGTGGCCCATGACCGCGGCGCTCGCGTTGCCCGCGGCGTAGAGGCCCGGGATGACCGAGCCGTCCTCCCGCAGGACGCGGGCCCGGGCGTCCGTCACCAGGCCGCCCTTCGTGCCGAGGTCGCCGGGGACGATGCGGAAGGCGTGGTACGGGGGCAGCCACAGGGGGGCCAGGCAGGAGTTCGGGAGGACGGACGGGTCCGTGTAGTAGTGGTCGTAGGCGCTGTCGCCCCGGTGGAAGTCGGGGTCCTCCCCCCGCCGTGCCTGGGAGTTGAAGCGGTCGACGGTCGTGCGCAGGGCAGCCGCAGGGACGCCGATCGAGGCGGCGAGCGCGTCCAGGGACCAGGCCTTGTGGGCGGCGCCCGAGTCGTACCAGGCGCCGGGGAGGGGCAGGGCCGGCAGGACGTCCTTGAAGAGGTACCGGTTGCGGTAGTTCTGGTCGGTGATCAGCCAGGCCGGGATGGCCCCGCGCTCCTCGTACATGGTGTGGACGACGTCGCTGTAGGGGGCGGCCTCGTTGACGAAGCGTCCGCCCGAACCGTCGACCAGGAGTCCGCCGGGGAGAGTGCGTTCGGCGAGGCAGAAGTACGGCTGGCCCGGGACCGGGATCGCCGGGCCCCACCAGGCGTCGTCCATCAGGTCGAGGGCCGCCCCGAGCCGCTCCCCCGCCAGGATGCCGTCGCCGGTGTTCTCCTTGGCGCCGACGGTCCAGTCCGTGCCGATGGGCTGCCGCTGGAAGCGTTCGCGCATCGCCGCGTTGTGCTCGAAGCCGCCGGAGCCGACGATCACGCCCCGGCGGGCGCGGACCAGGCCCGGGGCGCCGTCTCGGGTGACGACCGCTCCGGTGACCGTGCCGTTCTCGACGTACAGGTCGGTCAGGGGCGTGTCCAGCCACACCGGCACCCCGGCCGACCGCAGTCCCGCACGCAGCCCCGCCGCCAGCGACTGGCCCATGGTCAGCGGTTTCTCGCCGCGCAGCGCCGCCGCCGTGCCCCGTGCCAGGCACTGGGCCGCGACGGCCGCGCCCTTGGCGTTCACGGCGGCCAGGGTGACCCACTTGTAGTCGGCGCTGAAGACGACCATCCCGGCGGGCACGTCCATGTACGGCGGGTTCAGCCGGGCCAGTTCCGGGCCCAGGATCCGGCCGTCGAGCTGGTCGGGTTCGATGGAGCGGCCGTTCGGCAGGCCGCCGGGCAGCTCCGGGTAGTAGTCGCTGTAGCCCTCCATCCAGCGGAAGCGCAGAGGGCTGTGGGCCATGACGTAGGAGATCGTGGCCGGGCCGTGGGCGAGGAAGGCGCGCTGCCGGTCGGCGGGGACGTCCGGGCCGACGACGGCGGCGAGGTAGGCGGCGGCCTTCGCGGGGGTGTCCGGGACGCCGGCCGCCAGGAGCACCGGGTTGTTGGGGATCCAGATCCCGGCGCCGGAGCGGGCGGCCGAGCCGCCGAAGGTCGGGGCCTTCTCCAGGACGACGCAGCTCAGCCCCTGCCCGGCGGCGGTCAGCGCGGCCGTCATCCCGGCCGCGCCGGAGCCGATGACGACGACGTCGTAGGTGCCGAGCGGGGGTAAGTCGGCGGCCTGGGCTCCCTGCTGCACTCCGGCCGCGACCGCGAGCCCGGCACCGGCGGCTCCGGCCAGCACTCGTCTTCGGGAAGGAGCCCACGAAGGAGCCCACGAAGGAGCCCACGCCGGGGTCCGGGAAGGAGCCCGGGAAGAAGAACCAGCGGGTGGTGCGGAGTTCGTGTCAGTGGTCATGACGGCTCCAGCGCGACAGACGGGGGTGGGGAATGTCGCGCGGGCACCCAGCGAAGTCAAGGGCCAGACCCCGAAGTCAAGGGCCAGACCCCGAAGTCAAGGGCCAGACCCCGAAGTCGAGCGCCAGGCCTACTCGAGGCCGATCGCCGCGCAGTCCGCCTTGTACTTCGAGGTGCAGATGTCCTTCACGGTGTACACGCCGTCGGTGATCACCGTCTCCTTGATGTTGTCCTTGGTGAGGGCGACCACCGGCACCAGCATCGCCGGGACGTTCTTCGCCGTCGGGCTGTCGACCGTCTCCCGGGTCAGCGCGGCGAACTCGATCTGGCGGCCCTGGACCTTGGCCACCGCGATCTTCGCGGCGTTGGTCGCCTCCAGCAGGAAGGACTTGTACACGGTCATGTACTGCTCCCCCGACACGACCCGCTGCACCGCGTCCAGGTTGGCGTCCTGCCCGGTCACCGGCGGCATCTTGCTGGCGCCGGCCTCCTCCATCGCCTCGATGACGGCGCCCGCCATGCCGTCGTTGGCCGAGTAGACGGCGGCGATGTTGTTCATTCCGACGGCCTGGATCGCCTTCTTCATGTTCGCCTTGGCGATGGAGGGCTTCCACTCCTTGGTGTCGTACTGCTCGACGATGTCCACCTGGCCCTGGAGCTCGCTCAGCGCGCCGTCCTTGAACCGGGCCGTGTTCGGGTCGCCGGGGTCGCCGTTCATCATGACGACCTTGCTCTTCTCGGAGTTCTCGCCGAGCTCGCTCATGATGGCGCGGCCCTGCACCTGCCCGACGAGTTCGTTGTCGTGGGAGACGTAGGCGTCGATCGGGCCCTCGGCGAGACGGTCGTAGGCGATGACCGGGATGCCGGCGTCCTTGGCCTTCCGGACGTCCGTGGCGATCTTCTTGGAGTTCAGCGCGTCCACCAGGATGACGTCGACCTTGTCGTCGATCATCTTCTGGAACTGCTGGCTCTGTCTGGACACGCTCGCCCCGGCGTTGGCGTACTGCACCTTGCCCTTGTTCTCCGTGAGGGACGCGACCTCGTCCCTGATCAGGGGGTAGTCGAACCTCTCGAAGCGCGCCGTGTCCCGGTCGGGCAGCAGCAGGCCCACGGTGATGTCGTTGCCCTTCTGCACGGCGGTGTCATCGCTCCCGTCGTCGCCGCACGCGGTGAGGGACAGGGCCGATATGGAGACCGCCAGGGCCATGGCGGCAGGGCGCACAGCGGTCCGACGGGTGTTACGCGCTTTCACTGGTGGTGCCTTCCGATGGGGGGAGCATCGCGACGGGATTGCTCGAAAGCCAAAGGGGAGACGGCGTGCGGCGTCAAGAAATTCGTGTGAAGACATCGCAAAGGCCGCCTCACACCCGGCCGCCTCAGCGTGCGTACAGCCCCTCGACCTCCTCCGTGAACGCGCGCAGTACCGCCTGGCGGCGGAGCTTCATCGACGGGGTCAGGTGGCCCGCCTCCTCGGTGAAGTCCTCGGGGAGGACGGCGAAGGCGCGGATGGACTCCGGGCGGGAGACCATCTTGTTGGCCTCGTCGACGGCGCGTTGGAGGACGGCGCGCAGATCCTCGTCGTCGACGAGAAGTTTGGCCGGTACGGGGTGTTTGCCGTTCATCTGGCGCCAGTGGGTGATGCCGTCCGGGTCGAGGGTGATCAGGGCCGAGACGAAGGGACGGCCGTCGCCCAGGACGATGCACTGGGAGATCAGCGGGTGGGAGCGCAGCCAGTTCTCCAGGGGGGCCGGGGCGACGCTCTTGCCGCCCGAGGTGATCAGCAGTTCCTTCTTGCGGCCGGTGATCGTGAGGTAGCCCTCGTCGTCCAGTTCGCCGAGGTCGCCGGTGGCGAGCCAGCCGTCGGGGGCGGCGGGGACGACGCCGCCGGCCGCCGGGTCCCAGTAGCCGCGGAGTACGTGGTCGCCGGCGAGGAGGATCTCGCCGTCGGCGGCGATGCGGACGCGGGTGCCGGGCAGCGGCCAGCCGACCGTGCCCAGCCGGGGCTTGAGGGGCGGGGTGACGGTGGAGGCGCCGGTGGTCTCCGTCAGGCCGTAGCCCTCGAAGATCTCGATGCCGGCTCCGGCGTAGAAGGCGGCGAGGCGGCGGCCGAGCGGTGAGCCGCCGCAGATCGCGTAGCGGACCCGGCCGCCCATGGCGTTGCGGATACGGCGGAAGACCAGGGGGTCGTAGAAGGCCCGGGCGGTCTTCAGAGCGCGGGACGGGCCCGGTCCGGTGCCCGTCTGCTGGGCCTCCATCGCCTCGCCGTAGCGCCGCGCCACCGACACCGCGCGGTCGAACGACGTCACCCGGCCGCCCGCCTCGGCCTTGGCGCGGGCCGAGTTGAAGACCTTCTCCAGCATGTACGGGATGGCCAGCAGGCAGGTCGGCCGGAAGCTCGCCAGGTCCGGCAGCAGGTGGTCCGCCTTGATGCTCGGCGCGTGGCCCAGCCGGACCCGGGCACGGATGCAGGCGATCGCGACCATGCGTCCGAAGACGTGGGACATCGGCAGGAACAGCAGGACCGAGGCCTCTTCGCTGGTCTTCGTCCTGAAGACGGGGTAGAGGAGCTCGATGGCGTTGTCGACCTCGGCGAAGAAGTTGCCGTGGGTGAGGGCGCAGCCCTTGGGGCGGCCCGTGGTGCCCGAGGTGTAGACGAGGGTGGAGAGCGTGTCGGGGCCCAGCATGCCGCGCCGCACCTCCACCTCGTGGTCGGCCAGGTGCGCCCCGGCTTCCGCGAGCCGGTCCACATGGCCCTTCTCGACGACCCACATGTGGTGGAGGTCCGGCAGGCGTTCGCGCTCCGGGCCGAGGGCGGCGGCCTGCGCGGCGGTCTCGGTGACCAGGGCGACCGCGCCCGAGTCCTGGAGGATCCAGCGGGCCTGGAAGACGGAGGACGTGGGATAGATGGGGACGGTGACCAGTCCGGCCGCCCAGGCCGCGAAGTCCAGGACCGTCCACTCGTAGATCGTGCGGGCCATCACGGCGACCCGGTCGCCCGGCATCAGCCCTTCGGCGATCAGCCCCTTCGCCACGGCGAGCACCTGGGCGGCGAACTCGGCGGCCGTGACGTCGCTCCAGCGCCCCTCGGCGTCCTTGCGGCTGAGCACCACGGCACCGGGCTCCGCGCTCGCGTTGTCGAACGGCAGGTCGGCGAGCGACCCGTGCGTCCACGGCGGCGCCAGCGGCGGTACGGCGGCCTCCCGCACCACCCCGTCCAGCCGCCTCGTCTCGGGCTCGACCAGGACCGGTCCTCCGTACACGTCGCCGTAGGCGGAGGAGGGATACGCAGTGGACACGGGCGGCTCCTGGGGCGTGCAGCGGAAAACTGCTTGCTGCGTTGACGTACGTGCCTCGCACGCCGAGGCGCTCAACCGGCTGAACCCGCAGAAAGGGGTTACTGCCGGTAGGAACGGGATCGTACGGCCCTCACGTGGCGGGTTTGTGCGGGTTCGGGGATGGTCCGGAGCCGGGCCTGTGCAATCTCGGGGGTTACGTGAGGGACCTTCAGTTTTGGTGCTGCCCAGGCATTCACGCCCGCTCCAGGACGGCCGTCACCCCCTGGCCGCCCGCCGCGCAGACCGAGATCAGTCCGCGTGCGGGCGCGTCCTGTTCGGCTTCGGCGAGGAGTTTGGCCAGCGTGGCCACGATCCGGGCGCCGGTGGCGGCGAAGGGGTGACCGGTGGCGAGGGACGAGCCGGCGATGTTCAGCCGGTCGCGGTCCACCGTGCCGAGGCCCCGCTTCTCCCACGCGGCGAGCGTCGCCAGCACCTGGGAGGCGAACGCCTCGTGGATCTCGATCAGTTGGAAATCGGCCAGATTCAGCCCGGCCCGCTCCAGCATGCACGGGACCGCGTACGCCGGCGCAATGAGCAGGCCGTCCTCGCCGCCCGCCACATCTCCGTCGACGAAGTCCACGGCTGCCGTCTCGTAGGCGGTCAGGTACGCCAGCGGTGCCAGGCCGCGCTCCCGGGCCCACTCCTCGCTCGCCAGCAGGACGGTGGCGGCACCGTCCGTCAGCGGGGTCGAGTTCCCGGCGGTCATGGTCGGGCCGGGGTGGTCCAGGCCGAACACCGGCTTCAGGGAGGCGAGTTTCTCCGCGGTCGAGCCGGGGCGCAGGTTCTGGTCGCGGGCGAGGCCCCGGAAGGGGATCACCAGGTCCTGGAAGAAGCCGCGTTCGTACGCCGCCGCCAGCCGTTGGTGGCTCGCCGCGGCCAGTTCGTCCTGGGCCTCGCGGCCGATGCCCCAGGCGCGGGCGGTGACGGCGGCGTGCTCGCCCATGGACAGGCCGGTGCGCGGCTCGGCGTTGCGCGGGATGTCGGGGACGAGATGGGACGGGCGCACCTTCGCCAGGGCCCTCAGGCGGGCGCCCGCCGACTTCGCGCGCCTGGCCTCCAGCAGGATGCGGCGCAGGGTGTCGTTGACGCCCAGGGGCGCGTCGCTGGCCGTGTCGGCGCCGCCCGCGACCGCCGACTCCGTCTGGCCGAGGGCGATCTTGTTGGCGGCGGCGATGACGGCCTGGAGTCCGGTGCCGCAGGCCTGCTGGATGTCGTAGGCCGGGGTGCGCGGGTGCAGTGTCGAGCCGAGGACCGTCTCGCGGGCGAGGTTGAAGTCGCGGCTGTGCTTGAGGACGGCGCCGGCGACGAACTCGCCCACCGCGCCGGGCTCCTGGAGTCCG
Organism: Streptomyces sp. NPDC050546; assembly: GCF_044457425.1. Taxonomy (NCBI): domain Bacteria; kingdom Bacillati; phylum Actinomycetota; class Actinomycetes; order Kitasatosporales; family Streptomycetaceae; genus Streptomyces; species Streptomyces sp. NPDC050546. Next base: position 115,244 of record NZ_JBITGX010000004.1, on the reverse strand, counting down.
TACCGCTCGACGAGGCCGTCGAGCGCGGCGGTGAGCATCTGCTGGTTGGAGGCGGTGGCGTAGGGGCCGTCGGAGCGGGCGAACGGGATGCGTGTTCCGCCGATGACCGCCACGCGCCGCACCGGCGGCGCCATCCGCCGGGGGCTCATCTCGACCTGCTCCATCTCGACCCGCTCCTCGCCCGTGACGTAGCATTACCTCCGGTAACCTTACTCCAGAGTAAGGAAGAACGAGTGTCCTCCGGAAGCTGGGAGTTGGAATGGCCGACCGCTATCTGCGCTTCACCGGTACCGCGCCCGGCCGTCTCCTCACCCGTCGTCTCGGCCTGCCGCAGCCCGCGGCGCTGACCCGCTGGTCCCCCGAGCGCCCGGCCCTGGACGGCGGCCTGCGTCACCTCACCGCCGGCCGGTCCGCCCTGGACCTCGCACCGGTCCTCGCCCGTACGGGAATCGCCCCGGCCGGCCCCGACCGGTCGGCCGCCGTCGTCCTGGACGCGAGCGGGGTACGGGACGTCGAGGGCCTGGCCGAGGTGCACGCGGCTCTGCATCCCGCCATACGGTCGGTCACCCCGAGCGGTCGCGTGCTCGTGCTCGGCGCGCCGCTCGACCCCGCCGACCACCACCAGGCCGCCGCCCAGCAAGCCCTGGAGGGCTTCACGCGCTCCCTCGGCAAGGAGATCGGCCGGGGCAGGACGGTGAACCTGGTCCGGCTCACGGACGCGTCCGCCGCGGAGTCCACGCTCCGTTTCCTGCTGTCGCCCAAGTCGGCGTATGTGAGCGGGCAGGTGATCGAGGTGGGCACGCCCCAGGAGCCCGGGGCACCCCAGGCGGCGCCAGACGTGGGCCGCCCCCTGACCGGCCGGACCGCCCTGGTCACCGGTGCCGCGCGCGGTATCGGTGAGGCGGTCGCCGAGACACTCGCCCGGGACGGCGCCCGGGTCGTCGTCCTCGATGTGCCGGGTGCCGAACAGGACGCCCGGCGCGTCGCCGACCGGCTCGGCGGCACCGCCCTGCTCCTCGACATCACGGCCGCCGACGCGGGCGCGCGGATCGCCGAGGCCCTGCCGGACGGCCTTGACCTGCTGGTCCACAACGCGGGCATCACCCGCGACCGGCGGCTGGTGAACATGCCGGCCGAGCGCTGGATCTCGGTGCTGGAGGTGAACCTGGCGAGCGTGCTGCGCACCACGGACGCGCTGCTGAAGGCCGGGACGCTGAAGCGGGGCGGCGGCGTCGTCGCAACCGCTTCCATCGCGGGCATCGCCGGCAACGCGGGCCAGACCAACTACGGGGCGAGCAAGGCGGGCATCGTCGGCCTGGTCCGCTCCCTCGCGCCACGCGCGCTCGCGGAGCACGGGGTGACGGTCAACGCGGTCGCGCCGGGCTTCATCGAGACGAGGATGACGGCCGCCGTCCCGCTGTTCATCCGCGAGGCGGGCCGCCGGATGAACTCCCTGGCCCAGGGCGGTCTTCCGGTCGATGTCGCCGAGACCACGGCGTGGCTGGCGCACCCGGGCTCGGGCGCGGTCAACGGCCAGGTCGTGCGCGTCTGCGGCCAGAGTCTGCTGGGGGCGTGATGGCTGACGCCGCCGCTCTCGTCCTCACCGGGTCCCCCTCCCTCGCGCCGCTCCTGGTCCGCGGTGCCCTGCTGTCCCCTTTCAAACGGCCCGCTCCCGACGCGGAGTTCCCCCGCACCCGGCTGGTCCTGCCCGGCCTGCGGGTCGACCTCGCGCGACTGGCGGCGTACGAGCGGGTCTGCGGGTTCCCGACCGGGGAGGACGCGCTGCCGCTGACGTATCCGCACGTGCTCGGATTCCCCCTGGCCATGCGGCTGATGAGCGGCCGGGACTTCCCGCTGCCGCTGCTGGGCCTGGTCCACACGTCGATCAGCATCACCCGGCACCGGGGAATGCCGGCCACCGGCGCGTACGAACTCACGGTCCGTGTCGAGGGCCTGGCCCCGCACCGGCGCGGCACGGAGGCGACGGTCGTCACGGAGGTGCGGGAAGACGGGGACGTCGTCTGGGAGTCGAGCAGCACGTACCTCGCCCGGCACGGCACGCGACGGCCCGCCGGGTCTCCCGGAGGGGTTCCAGGGGCTCCCGGAGAAGTCCCGGGGTCTCCCGGGGAGGAGGTCAGAAAGCCACTGCCCGCCGTCGCCGAGTGGCGGCTCGCCGAGGACGTCGGGCGTCGTTACGGCGCCGCCTCCGGGGACCGCAACCCGATCCACCTCCACCCGCTCACCGCCCGCCTGTTCGGCTTCCCCCGGGCCATCGCCCACGGCATGTGGACCCTCGCCCGCTGCCTCGCCGCGCACGGCACACCGGACTCGTGCCACGTACGCGCGGCCTTCAAGACACCGGTTCTGCTGCCGGGGACGGTGACGTACGCGGCGGAGGACGGCCGGTTCGAACTGCGGGACGGGGGCGAGCGGATGCACGTGACGGGGGATGTCTACCCGGCCTGAGCACCCTTCTGCTCCTCCTCCGGAGGCGCCCAGGGCCGCCCCGCCATGAGGTCGCCCAGACCCGCCCACGCGAAGTTCATCATCGTGGCCGCGGCCTGGCGGGCGGTGACGCCTGGGGTGGCGTTGGCCCAGGCGGCGAGGGATTCGGCGGCGCCGACCAGGGCCTCGGCGAGTCCGGCGACCTCGCGCTCCGGCAGGTCGGGGTCGTGGTGGGCCTCACGGGCACCGGTGAGGATCAGCTGCGTCACGAACGCGACGATCTCCTCGCGCATCGCGGTGACCTCGGCGGCGAACGGCTCGCCGTGCGTCCGGGCCTGGAGGTGCAGGACCGACCAGGCGTCCGGGTTGCGGGCGGTGTGCGTGAAGAACGCCCCGAGCCCTTCCCACAGTTGCCGGTCGGAGGGCAGATCGGGCCGGACCCCGGCCCGCACCGCCGCCACGAGGGCCTTGGCCTCACGGCGGATGCAGGCGGTGAAGAGGTCTTCCTTGGAGTTCAGGTACAGATAGACCAACGGCTTGGACACGCCCGCCAGTTCGGCTATCTCGTCCATCGACGCGGCCATGTAGCCCCGTTGGCCGAAGATCCGCACGGCGGCGTCCAGCATCTGCTGTTCGCGGACCGCACGCGGCATCCGCTTGGTCTTCACGGCACCCATACGGCTTAGCGTACGGTCCCCCTGGCCTGCCCTCGGTCGCGAACCGAAGCGGACCGGCCCGGACCGGCCAGGGGGGACGTCACCTCGTCACGCCGTGGCAGGCACCTGCTCGCGCTGCGCGTCCCGCTTCTCGTCCCACGGGTCGTCCAGGGACGAGCCGTCAGCCGTGGCGTAGGCCTCGCGGTCGAGCAGGTTCTCCCGGGCGGAGACCAGGACCGGGATGAGGGCCTGGCCGGCGACGTTGGTCGCGGTGCGGATCATGTCGAGGATCGGGTCGATCGCGAGGAGCAGACCGACGCCCTCCATCGGCAGGCCGAGGGTGGAGAGGGTCAGGGTCAGCATGACCGTCGCGCCGGTCAGTCCGGCCGTGGCCGCGGAGCCGACCACCGAGACGAACGCGATCAGCAGGTAGTCGCCGACACCCAGCTGGATGTCGAAGATCTGGGCGACGAAGATCGCGGCGATCGCCGGGTAGATCGCGGCGCAGCCGTCCATCTTGGTCGTGGCGCCGAACGGCACCGCGAAGGACGCGTACTCCTTCGGCACGCCGAGCCGCTCGGTGACCTTCTGCGTCAGCGGCATCGTGCCCACGGACGAGCGGGAGACGAAGGCCAGCTGGATCGCGGGCCAGGCGCCCTTGAAGAACTGGATCGGGTTGGCCTTGGCGACGGTCGCGAGCAGCGCCGGGTAGACGCCGAACAGCACGATCAGGCAGCCGACGTAGATGTCGACGGTGAACGTCGCGTACTTGCCGATCAGGTCCCAGCCGTAGGTGGCGATGGCGTTGCCGATGAGGCCGACCGTGCCGATCGGGGCGAGCCGGATGACCCACCACAGCGCCTTCTGGAGCAGCTCCAGGACGGACTCGCTCAGGTTGAGGATCGGCTGGGCCTTCTCGCCGAGCTGGAGGGCGGCGATACCGGCGACGGCGGCCATGAAGACGATCTGGAGCACGTTCAGTTCGGTGAACGGCGTGATGACGTCCGTCGGCACGATGCCGGTGAGGAAGTCGATCCAGGAACCGGTCTCCTCGGGCTTCGCGCCGTCCTTGGGCGTGAGGCCGGTGCCGGCGCCCGGGTTGGTGACCAGGCCGATGACAAGACCGATGCTCACCGCGATCAGCGAGGTGACCATGAACCACAGGAGGGTCCGCGAGGCCAGGCGGGCCGCGTTGTTGACCTTCCGCAGGTTGGTGATCGAGACGAGGATCGCGAAGAAGACGAGCGGGGCGACGGCGAGCTTCAGCAGGCCGATGAAGGTGTCGCCGACCTTCTCCAGGGTCGTGGTCAGCCAGGACAGGTCCTGGTTGCGGGCGAGCCAGCCGAGCAGCACGCCCAGGACGAGACCGGCGAGTATCTGGGCCCAGAAGGGCACCTTGAAGGACTTCGTGTTTGAGGACACGGACTGACTCCGTTAGGGGACGCGTAGGGGGAGCTGACGTGGGAGACGACGGGGGTTGGCGTTACGTCAGAGACGACAGTTGGCGGACGCGCACCGACAGAGATCCACGTGCAGCCGCGCGAAGAGCGCAAGCCTCCGGAGCGGAACGCTCCGGGGCGGCAGAGGCACGACTGCTGAGTTCATAACAGCGACACCTTAACACCTGAACTTTGAGGACCCCAAAGCCTCGCTTTGACAGGCAGAAACACACAGGCACCCATACAAGGCAAAGCGCCCCGTTTCCGAGTATGTACGGAAACGGGGCGCTGCGCGCGTGTGAGGAAGCTTACGAGGCCTGGCCCTGCGCCCGGCTCGTCTCGTCGGCCGAGTCCTCCTGGCTGCGGTTGGCCTCCATGTTGGCCTTCATCCGGTCGACCCGTCGCACGACCTGCACGGAGGCACGGTCGCGCTCCTTGCGCAGCACGACGAAGCTGATCGGCGCGGAGAGCAGCAGGGCGAGGGTCACGATCCACAGGCCGTTGCTGTCGCCGAGGCCGCGCGGGGCGAGGCCGGAGTAGACGAGGCCCCAGACGACCACGAGGCAGCCCACGAAGATCCCGAGGCGCATCAGTGTGTAGCGGAGCATCTCAATCCACTCTTCCGATTCCAAAAAGGGCCAGTATTCAGTGAAGCACGCCCGGCGGCCGATCTTTGAGGGGGGTCAGCTCAAGGGGGATCAGTTCAGCGGCAGAAGCATGATCACGTCGTCCCGGTCGTCGCCCGGCGCGACCCTGATGGCGCCCGGGATCCGGCCGACCTCCTTGTAGCCGCAGGACTCGTAGAACCGCTCAAGACCGAGCCCGCCCCGGCAGGTCAGCCGGATCGCCCCGATGCCGTCGAGCCTCCGGGCCGCCTCCGCGGCCGCGCCCAGCAGATCACGGCCGTACCCCTTCCCCTGATGGCGCGGATGCACCATCACCGTGTACAGCCACAGCCAGTGGGTCATCAGCTGGTGAGTATTGAGCGTCAGAAACGCGGTAGCGGCGACCCGCCCCTCCTCGTCGAACCCGACGAGCAGCCTGACCTTGCCCTCCGCCATCGACGCGAAGTGCTTCAGCAGCGACGGCCGGATGTCCTCCCGCGCCACGGGCGGCACGAACCCGACGGCTCCCCCGGCGTTGGAGACGTCGGCCCACAGATCGAGAATGCCGTCACGCAGCTCGGGGGTGACGGCGGGATCGAGCGTGAAGGTAAGGGGCATGCGGGGATTGTAGCCATTACGACAGGGGCCCGCGGCATCCTCGGGCAGTACCCACCTCAGGGGCGCGGGGAACTGCGCGACCAGCCCCCACGCACCCGCAGCCAGAACTCAGACCCGCATCGGCTGAGGCGACTCCCGACGCTCCGGGTCGGCCCCCTCGTACTCACGGATGATCTCGTACCGAGTGTTCCGCTCCACCGGCCGGAACCCGGCATCGCGAATGAGGTCCAGCAGATCCTCACGCGTCAGCTTGTTCGGCGTCCCGAAGTTGTCCGCGTCATGCGTGATCTTGTACTCGACGACCGACCCGTCCATGTCGTCGGCGCCGTGCTGCAAGGCCAGCTGCGCGGTCTGCACACCGTGCATCACCCAGAAGACCTTGACGTGCGGCACGTTGTCGAACAACAGCCGCGACACCGCGAAGGTCTTCAGCGCCTCCGCGCCCGTCGCCATCTGCGTCCGCGCCTGAAGGCGATTGCGTACCTTCCCGTCCTTCATGTCGACGAAGTCGTGCTGGTAGCGCAGCGGGATGAAGACCTGGAAGCCGCCGGTCTCGTCCTGCAGCTCACGCAGCCGCAGGACGTGGTCCACGCGGTGACGCGGCTCCTCGATGTGGCCGTAGAGCATGGTGGCCGGGGTCTTCAGACCCTTCTCGTGGGCGAGCCGGTGGATGCGCGACCAGTCCTCCCAGTGGGTGCGGTGGTCGACGATGTGCTGCCGGACCTCCCAGTCGAAGATCTCGGCGCCGCCACCGGTCAGCGACTCCAGACCGGCCTCGATCAGCTCGTCGAGGATCTCGGAGGCCGGCATGCCGGAGATCGTCTCGAAGTGGTGGATCTCGGTGGCCGTGAACGCCTTGAGCGAGACGCCGGGCAGTGCCTTCTTCAGCTCGCTCAGCGACCGGGGGTAGTACCGCCACGGCAGGTTCGGGTGCAGCCCGTTGACGATGTGCAGCTCGGTGAGGTTCTCGCCCTCCATCGCCTTGGCGAGCTTGACGGCCTCCTCGATGCGCATCGTGTACGCGTCCTTCTCCCCCGGCTTGCGCTGGAAGGAGCAGTACGCGCAGGAGGCCGTGCACACGTTGGTCATGTTGAGGTGACGGTTGACGTTGAAGTGCACGACGTCGCCGTTCTTGCGGGTGCGCACCTCGTGCGCCAGGCCGCCGAGCCAGGCCAGGTCGTCCGACTCGTACAGCGCGATGCCGTCCTCACGGGTCAGACGGACGCCCGTCCTGACCTTCTCCTCCAGCTCGCGCTTGAGCCCGAGATCCATGCCCACACCTTTCTACGAAGACGACCCAACCGTACGACTACTCCCCTGCCTACTCCTCTTCGGGCAGCTCCCCGACCCGGTTCTCCCACTTGGTCGAGAGCACGATGGTCGTACGCGTCCGGGAGACGCCCTTCGTTCCGCTGAGCCGCCGGATCATCTTCTCCAGGCCGTCCACGTCCGCCGCGCGCACCTTGAGCATGTACGAGTCGTCGCCCGCGATGAACCAGCAGTCCTCGATCTCCGAGAGGTCCTTCAGCCGCTGCGCCACGTCCTCGTGGTCGGTGGCGTCGGAGAGCGAGATGCCGACCAGGGCGGTGACGCCGAGGCCGAGCGAGGCGGCGTCGACGGTGGCCCGGTAGCCGGTGATGACTCCGGCCGCCTCCAGCCGGTTGATGCGGTCGGTGACACTGGGTCCCGACAGTCCGACGAGGCGTCCCAGCTCCGCGTAGGAGGCCCGGCCGTTCTCCCTCAGGGCCTGGATGAGCTGCCTGTCCACCGCGTCCATTGCGATCGAAGCCTTCCGCTGAAGTTGTCTGTGAGTCCGATGAGGTTCGGGGTCGTGCTCAGCCTGCTCAGCCGGCGCGGTGTGATCCGCCGCCCAGCTCACCTTGCCAACGGCGGTAGAGCCGGTGCGGCACGCCCGCCGTGTCGAGTACGCGTCCGGCGACGAAGTCCACCAGGTCCTGGATGTGCGTCGCGCCCGCGTAGAAGGCGGGTGAGGCCGGTACGACACTCGCGCCCGCGTCGTCGAGGGTGACCAGGTGCCGCAGGGTCTGGCCGTTCAGCGGGGTCTCGCGTACGGCCACGACGAGGGGGCGGCCCTCCTTCAGGGTCACGCTCGCCGCCCGCTGCAGCAGATCCTTCGACAGCCCGAGCGCGACCCCGGCCACACTCGCCGTCGAGGCGGGCACGATCAGCATGCCCTTGGTGGGGTACGACCCCGAGGAGGGCCCGGCGGCCAGGTCGCCGGCGCTCCAGTGCCGTACGGCGTCGAGGTCGACGGAGAAGGTGTCCGGCTTGCCGTCGGCGCCACGGGACAGCCATTCCCGCAGGTCGTCACGCCAGTGGGCGTCCCGGAAGGAGATCCCGGTCTCGTCCAGCAGGGTGAGCCGGGAGGCCCGGGAGACCACGAGATCGACGCTCTCGCCGGCCGCGAGGAGGGCCCGCAGCACGGCAGCGGCATACGGGGTGCCGGAGGCCCCGGACACCCCTACGATCCAAGGCGTACGTGGCGTCTCGCCTGGCTTGACTGGGTTCACAACACCGAGCCTATCGGGCGTCACAGGGTGGGAACCGGCGCAGGGGTGCGGGCCGTTGCAAGGAGGAGATGAGCGAGCACTGGGGGTCGCCATGTCGGGTGTCGGAGCGAGGTGGTCGAGCGGCGACCGCGCGATGGCCGCGGGCAAGCTGATACTGGCCTGGGTCGCGCTGTTGTGGCTGCTGGAAGTGGTGGACGTGGCGACCGGCCACGCGCTGGACGGCTTCGGGGTCACCCCACGCGAGCCGTCCGAACTGGTGGACGTCGTCCCCTCGGCGTTCATCCACTTCGGCTTCGCCCATCTGGCGGCGAACACGGTGCCGCTGCTGGTGCTGGGCTTCCTGGCCGCGCTCTCGGGGCTGCGCCGTTTCCTCCTGGTGGCGGCGCTGATCATCCTCGTCGACGGCCTGGGCGTCTGGCTCATATCCCCGGACCACACCAACACCGCGGGAGCCTCCGGCCTGATCTTCGGCCTCTTCGGCTTCCTGCTGGTGAGCGGCTTCGTCGAGCGCCGCCCTCTGGGCATCCTGGCGGGTGTGCTGATCGCCGCGATCTGGGGCGGCTCGATCCTGGCGGGCCTGGCCCCGACCCAGACGGGCGTGAGCTGGCAGGGCCACCTGCTGGGCCTGCTGGCCGGTGTGGCGGCGGCGTTCGCGTTCCGCCGCCACCCGGCGGCGCCGCCCGAGCTCATACGGTGATGCTCGTAGGGCTCATACGGTGAGGCCACGCACCAGCAGATCCAGCAGCGCGCACACGAACAGGGCGATCCCGATGAAGCCGTTGACGCTGAAGAAGGCACGGTTCACGCGGGACAGGTCGTGCGGGCGGACGATCGAGTGCTCGTAGAGGAACGCGCCCGCGACGATCAGCAGGCCCAGCCAGAAGAAGGCACCGGCATCGGTGGTCAGGGCGTACCAGACGAACAGGGCCGTCGTGAGGGCGTGGCAGACGCGTGCTCCCCAGACCGCCGCCGGGATGCCGAAGCGGGCCGGGACGGACATGACGCCGATCTCGCGGTCCGTCTCGACGTCCTGGCAGGCGTAGATCAGGTCGAAGCCGCCGATCCAGATGCCGACCGCGAGTCCGAGTATCACCGCGTCCCAGGACCAGGAACCGGTGATCGCCAGCCAGCCGCCGACCGGGCCCATCGCCTGGGCGAGACCCAGGATGGCCTGCGGGAAGTTCGTGAACCGCTTGCCGTAGGGGTAGACCACCATCGGGATCACCGCGATGGGGGCCAGGGCCAGGCAGAGGGGGTTGAGCAGGGCCGCCGCGCCGAGGAAGACGACGAGGGCGACGAGGGCGCCCGTCCAGGCGTGCTTCACCGACATCGCGCCCGTCACCAGCTCGCGCTGTGCCGTACGCGGGTTACGGGCGTCGATCTCCCGGTCGATGATCCGGTTGACCGCCATGGCGAAGGTACGCAGCCCCACCATGCAGACGGTGACCAGCAGCAGCCGCCCCCAGTGGATGTTCCGGTCCAGCTGGAACATCGCCGTGAGCGCGGCGATATAGGCGAAGGGCAGCGCGAAGACCGAGTGCTCGATCATCACCAGACGCAGGAACGCCTTGGTGCGTCCCGGCTGGGGGATCGCGGCGGATGCGGAGCTCACAGCCCGTACTCCTTCCAGCGACGGTCCACCTTCGCCGCCGTCTCCGGGTCGGACTCCACCATGTCGGGCCAGCCGCCGTCGCGGGTGTAGCCCTCCTCGGGCCACTTCTTCGTCGCGTCGATGCCCGCCTTGCCGCCCCAGAACTGCTGGTAGGAGGCGTGGTCGAGGTGGTCGACGGGCCCTTCGACGATGCTCAGATCCCGGGCGTAGTCGGTGTTGCCGAGGGCCCGCCAGGCGACCTCGTGCTGATCGTGGACGTCGCAGTCGGAGTCGACGACCACGATCAGCTTGGTCAGCGACATCATGTGCGCGCCCCAGATGGCGTGCATGACCTTCTGCGCGTGCTTCGGGTACTTCTTGTCGATCGAGACGATCGCGCAGTTGTGGAAGCCGCCCGCCTCCGGCAGGTGATAGTCCACGATGTCCGGGATGATGATCTTCAGCAGCGGAAGGAAGAAGCGTTCCGTCGCCCGGCCCAGCGGCCCGTCCTCCGTCGGAGGGCGACCCACCACGATCGACTGGAGCAGCGGCCGCTTCCGCATCGTCACGCAGTCGATCTTCAGCGCGGGGAAGGGCTCCTGCGGGGTGTAGAAGCCGGTGTGGTCACCGAACGGCCCCTCCGGCAGCATCTCGCCGGGCTCCAGCCAGCCCTCGATGACGACCTCCGCCTGCGCCGGAACCTGGAGCGGCACGGTCTTGCAGTCGACCATCTCGATCCGCTTGCCCGCGAGGAACCCGGCGAACAGGTACTCGTCGATGTCCCCGGGCAGCGGGGCCGTGGACGCGTACGTCACGGCGGGCGGGCACCCGAAGGCGATGGCGACGGGCAGCCGCTCCCCGCGCCTGGCCGCCACCTGGTAGTGGTTGCGACTGTCCTTGTGGATCTGCCAGTGCATGCCGATGGTGCGCTTGTCGTGGCGCTGGAGGCGGTAAAGACCGAGGTTGCGGACGCCGCTCTCCGGGTCCTTGGTGTGGGTGAGCCCCAGATTGAAGAAGGAGCCGCCGTCCTTCGGCCAGGTGAAGAGGGCGGGCAGCTGGTCGAGGTCGACGTCGTCCCCGGTCAGGACGACTTCCTGCACCGGGCCGTCCTTGACCTTCTTCGGCGGGACGTGGGTCATCGAGCCGAGCTTTCCGAAGGCCTCGCGCACGCCGACGAACCCGTGCGGCAGCTCGGGCTTCAGCAGCCCGCCGATCCGCTCGGAGATCTCGCCGTACGACTTCAGCTCCAGCGCCTTCAGCAGCCGCCGGTCCGTGCCGAACACGTTCATCGCGAGCGGCATGCCCGACCCGCGCACGTTCTCGAAGAGCAGCGCGGGGCCGCCGGCCTTCTGCACCCGGTCGACGATCTCCCCGATCTCCAGATACGGGTCCACCTCGGCCTTGATGCGCTTGAGGTCGCCCTCGCGCTCCAGCGCCCTGAGCAGGGAGCGAAGATCGTCGTAAGCCATGCGGTCCAGTATCCCCGAGCGGCTACCCTGGCCCTGAACCGCCCACCCGCTTTCGCTGAGAGGCCGCATGCTCCGGGTACTGATGTTCCTCGTGCCGCTGGCGCTGAGCGTGTACGCGTTCATCGACTGCATCAGCACCAAGGACGACGACATCCGCCACATGCCCAAGCCGCTTTGGGCACTGCTCGTGCTGGTGTTCCCCCTCGTCGGTTCGATCTCCTGGCTCATCGCCGGAAAGAAGCGCCGCCCGGCCGCCGAGGGCTGGTCCGGCGCCCGGGGCGGCCGCTCCCGGCAGTGGGTCGCGCCCGACGACAACCCCGACTTCCTCAAGTCCCTCGACGAGGACCCGAAGAGGGACGGCGACAGGGACGACGACCCGAGGCGCGACGAGTCCTGAGGGGCGCGCACGGTCTGCTCTGCGGGGCTTCTGTGAAAACACTTGCTCCGGGGAAACGCATGGTCGTCAATGGTGTTCACACAGTGACCGCTCTCACTGTGCCTTCACCAGACCTCAGGGGGCTCCATGGAAACAGGACAGCCACCGGGACAGTGGGACGTCCCACCCCCGCCCGCCACCCCGCCGCGCGCCATGACGGACATCGAACTGCGCGTCAGCAAGCGGCTGTTATGGGTGGGCACAGCGGCCTATCCACTACGGAACATCGCACGGGTGTACACGTTCACCCTTCGTCCGAAGCGCAAGGAGGCGGTGTTCCGCTTCCTGGCACGCACCGGGATCATCCTGGCCGTGGCCATCGGCCTGTCGGTCATCGCCGGTCTGATCTCCCTCGCGAACGAGGCAAGCGACAGCGGATCCCCGTACGAAAGCAGCCAGTCCAGCGGCGGCGGCGGAGGGCTGATCATCTTCGTGTGGATCTGCTCCGGTGCGGCGCTGATCTACTTCTTCGTCGAGATGCTCTCCGTGGTCACGGCGCAGTCCCACTACGTCCTCGCCGTCGAGACGGCCGGCCCGTCCACCGCCATGGTCACCAGCCGGACCCCGCAGCACCTCGACCAGCTCGTGAGCTACGTGGCGGGCGCGCTGGAGAACCCCGACACCGAGTTCCAGGTGACGGTGGAGCAGCTCACCATCAACTCGCCCACCAACTACCACTTCGGCGACAACGTCAACATGTACGGCGGCAGCGGCAACGTGGGGATCGCGGCATGAGCGGCAACAACTACTACTACGGCGACAACGTCAGCATGCACGGCGGCAGCGGCAACACGGGCATCGTGAAGAACGAGGCCGGCGGCGACACGGACCCCGCCCTGCGGCTGGCCCTCGCCGAACTGATCCGCGAAGTCAGGGAGCTGCGCGATCAGCTTCCACAGCCGAGCGCGCAGCTCATCGACGAGTCCCTGCCCGTGCTGGCCGCGGACGCGGCACCCGTACAGGAGCGGCACCGAGCGCTGGTGGCTGTCGCCGCGATCGCCGCGGCCGTCGGGGCCGTGGGTCAGCCGGTCGCCGAGGCAGCCAACCGGATCCTGCAGATGATGAGCGGGCAGTAGTTCAGCGCACGGAGCCGATGAACGCGGACCAGGCGGACCGGGTGACGACCAGGACCGGTCCGTCATGGTTCTTGCTGTCGCGGACGGGGACGGCTTCGGGGAAATCGGGGGCAACTTCTACGCAGTTGCCGCCGTTGGCGTCGCTGTAGCTGCTCTTGATCCAAGATGCCGCACGGAGTTCCGACTTGTGCATGATGCTCGTAGGGATACCCGTCCATCCGACCCCAGAACCAAGGACGACGACCTGAAGCGGGACGAGCCCTGACCCCGCCGCCCCTCACGCCAGCGTCTTGATCCGCTCGCTGGTGAGGGCCTTGTCGAAGACGCGTACGTCCCTGATCGCGCCGGGGAAGAAGTCGCTGGGGCGCCCGTCGAAGGTCGCGCGGCCGATCATCAGGCCGCCGGGTGCGGGCAGTGGCCGGATGTCACGGGTCTCCGCCTGCTGCACACCGTCGACGTAGAGCCGCAGCTTGCGTCCGGGCCCGTCGCAGACGCCCACCAGGTGCGTCCAGGTGTTCACGGCGGGCACGGAGTACCCGACGGCGCGCTGTCCGGGCCGGGCGAAGGCCCAGCGCTTCTCGTCGCTGGAGTACTGGAGGTAGAAGCCGCTGGCGTCACCGGCCTCCTGGCTGACGGCGGTGGCGAAGTGGCCCGGCTCGGTGGAGAGACGGACCCAGGCCGCGACCGTGAAGCTGCGCCCCGCACCGGTCCTCAGCACCGGCACCTCGGTGATGATCTGGCTGCCGCTCCCGTCGAACTCGGCGGCGCCCTGGCCACCCGCCCGCCACCTGACCCCGCTCGCGGTGCCGTCGTTGTCACCGGCGGTGTCCCTCGCGAGCGCGCCGGACGCCTCGTCGAGGGGCCAGAGGCCGACCGGCCGGGCCGGGGCCGGAGCACCGGCCGGAGGTGGGTCCGCGTTGTCGCCCTCGGCCTCGGGCTTGCCGAGCCAGACACCGGCGCCGGTGCCGAGCGCGGCGAGCGCGCCGACTCCGGAGAGCAGGAGCGCGCGTCGGCTACGACGGGCAGGTTCCGGGGCGGGGGCGACCCGGGTGTCCTGCCGTACCGGCCGGGGCTCGACAGCCTCACGCGTGGGCCTGGCCTGGCGTGCTGGTGCGATGCGAGGGAGAGCCATCGTGCTCTCGGCGTCGGCGGGCCCGACCCGGGTGAGGATGTCGCGCGGCGTGGGACGGCCGGCGGGGTCCTTCGCGAGGCACGCGGAGATCAGGGCCCGCAGCTCAGGGTCCGAGACGGCGGCGACATCGGGCTCGTTGTGCACGACCCGGTAGAGCAGGGCGGGAGTGAGGCCCTCGCCGAAGGGGTTGACGCCGGTCGCCGCGAAGGCCAGGACCGCGCCCAGGCAGAAGATGTCGGTGGCGGGCGTGATCTCGTCGCCGCTGACCTGCTCCGGCGACATGAACCCGGGCGAGCCCGCCATGTGCCCGGTCCCGGTGATCGAGTCGCCCTCCACACTGCGCACGATCCCGAAGTCGATGACACGCGGCCCGTCCTGAGCGAGCAGCACGTTGGACGGCTTGAGGTCACGGTGGACCAGGTTCACCGAGTGGATCGACACGAGCGCCTCGGCGAGCCCCGCGGCGAGGCGCCGTACGGCGTCGGTGCCGAAGGGGCCCTGCTCTGCGACCGCCTGCTCCAGCGACGGGCCCGCGATGTAGCTGGTGACCAGCCAGGGCAGCGGTGCGTCCGGGTCGGCGTCGATGACGGGGGCGGTGAAGGCGCCGCTGACCAACCGGGCCGCCTCCACCTCCCGGCGGAACCGGGACCTGAACTCCGGCCTGCGCACCAGCTCGGCGTGCACGACCTTGACGGCGACGTCCCGCCCACCCGGCGAACGCCCCAGGTAGACCCGGCCCATTCCTCCGGCGCCCAGCCGCCCCAGCAGCTGGTAGTCGCCTATGGAGCGCGGGTCCTCCGGCCTCAGCGAAGACACGAGGTGAATGCCGCCCAGGCTTCACGGGACACCAACAGCACGGCTCTGTCAGGGGCTTTGCTGTCGCGGACCGGGACGGTGTTGGGGAATCCGGGGGCTATTTCTATGCAGTTGCCTGCGTCGTTTCCGCTGTAGCTGCTCTTGATCCAGGTCGCTGCGGCGAGGCTTTTCATCGTTGCGCTCATACCCTTCCATCGCCTCCCTGATCAATGCGGCTGATTCCAGGGCAGACGGAGCGTCAGCCCTGAGCACATCATAGGCCTGGCACTGTTTGTCGTAGGCGTTCGGATCATTGTTGAAGTAGCCACGGCTGAGCGACTCCGAGTAGATCCACTGCTCGCTGTGCGGCAGCGTGATCAGGGACATGGAGCTGTTGGGGCGGACGAGGTCGTAGCGACCGGCAGGAGCTACCTGGATGCGGATGTTGGGGCGTTGCCCGAGGCTCAGCAGGTGTGCGCACTGATCCCGCATCACGGATGAGGGTCCGACAGGGCGCAGACAACTCTCGTCCAGCACCGCGATGTACAACGGACCGTCCGCTGCGAGGAAGCGTTGCTGTCGGCTCAGGCGCGCGCGAACCCGGTCTTCCAGCAGTTCGCCGCGGGCCTTCTGGGAGAGCAGCGCCCTTGCGTAGTCCGCCGTCTGAAGCAAGCCCGGCACCACCATGTCCTGGTACTCGTACAGCTTGACCGCGTTCGCGTCCATCTCCGCCCGGCGTTGGAACCAATCAGGATGCTCCACCTGCGGATACCAGTCGATCCTGCCCCACAACCGCTGCAACACCCCACCCGTGCCCAGCAGTTCATCGCAGGTCTTCGAGAAACCGTCCGTCGGAACCCTCGTCCCCGCCTCCACCCGCGCCACGTGCGAGCGGTCGCACGGGATACGCCCCGCCAAGCCCTCCTGCGTGAGCAACGCGGCCTCGCGGAAATGCTTGAGCACCTCCCCGAACACGGCCGCCGTACTGACCCCCGACCCCACCCCGCCATTGCGTCGACTCACGGCTCCCCCTCCGTGACAGTGCACCACCCGCACGCCCGAAACATTGATCCGGCCCATTCCCCTGCGCAACGCTCGATACACCCAGAGTTACGGAGGAGCACGCAATGGAACCGGGATCGCTCGTCTACGACCCCCACACGAACAAGGTCGGCGAGTACCAGGACAGAACCGGCCCGTACGTGATGCTGCGCCCGGTCGGCGGCGGCCGGGAATGGCAGGCCGACCCGGAGCGGATCCGCGAAGCGACACCGGAGGAACGGCTCAGCGCGGGCGTACGCGCGGCCAACGACCGTTCCAGGGAAGGGATCACCTTCGACCCGAGCCGACCCCCCGTCCCGGTGCCCGGCTGCGCGACCTGCGAGGAACTCGCCGCCCGGCGGGACAGGGCCCGAGCCGCGTTCGACGGAAGTGCGGTGACGGACGCGAACGTACTGCTGCGCCAGCACCAAGGCAGGGAACACGGTGGGGAATCGGCGGGCCGCAGGCTCTTCCGGTACGTCCCGTACACGATCGTGCAGGACGCCTCCGCCCTGCCGGAGTACCAGGCGTACTGCGTCTCGGGCGAGGACGCGGACTGCGGGGCGAGTTCGGGGCCGTGCCAGTCGCCCGGCGAGGTCGAGGAGTGGCAGCGCAGGCACACCCAGGAAACCCGGCACCTGCGCTACCGCCGCAGCTTCGCGGACTACGCGGTCCTGGAGAGGCAGGGCTGACGGAGCGACCGTCGGGGCCGCCCGCTCTCGCCTAGCCCAGGTACCGGGCCACCGCCTCCTCGATCCCCGCCGCGTCCGCGCCCTCCGCCGCCCAGGCCACGTATCCGTCGGGCCGTACCAGGACGGCCGTCCGGCGGTCGCCCGCCCAGCGCTCCACGGTCAGCCATCCCTCGCGGACAGCGGGGCCTTCGTACGTCCCGGGCGTGATCAGCACGAACCGGCCGCCGCGCAGCACCTCGTAGAGCCGCCGGCCGTCCTTCAGGGCGACGTCGGGGACACGGGTGCCGGTGAGGCGGTGGGCGCCGCGGGGGGCGGGGTAGGCGTAGCCGATCCCGGTGATCTGCCCCAGGGCCTTGCGCTGGACGGGCGGGGCCATGTCGACGAACGCGGAGACCAGGGCGCGGGCGCCGCGCAGCAGCGGATTCCGCGCGCGGGCCAGCCGGACCAGTCCGCCGCTGCTGCGCAGCACTGCCCTGCCGACGGGGTGACGCTCGGCCTCGTAGCTGTCGAGGAGCCCTTCGGGCGCCCGGCCCTGGACGGCCGCGGCGAGCTTCCAGCTCAGGTTGGCGGCGTCCTGGAGGCCGGTGTTCATGCCCTGCCCGCCGGCCGGGGAGTGGATGTGCGCGGCGTCCCCGGCGAGGAAGACCCGCCCGACCCGGTAGTGCGGTGCCTGACGCTCGTCACTGTGGAAACGGGAGAGCCAGCGGGCGTCGTGCATGCCGTAGTCGGTGCCCAGGGCACGGCGGGTGATCTCCTTGACCTCGTCGAGGTCGAGCGGGGCGTCGTCGGAGACCTCGTTGCGGCGGTTCCAGCCCATGACCCGGTACCAGCCGTCGCCGAAGGAGGCGATCATCGCGAAGGCGTCGCCGCGGCCGTTGACGGTGAGGACGCCCTCCGGCTTCTCGGCCAGCCGGACATCGGCCAGGATCAGCGACTTGATGACCGAGACACCGGGGAAGTCCAGGCCGATCGCCTCCCGCACGGCGCTCCGGTGACCGTCGGCGCCGACGACATAGGCCGCCCGGCGGGTGACGACCGCCCCGTCCGCGCCACGCACGTCGAGGTCGACCCCCTCGTCGTCCTGCCGCAGCCCCACGACGTCGCTCTCGTACGCGAACTCGACCCCGGCCTCCCGGGCCCGCCGCTCCAGGAGCCGCTCGACCTCGTACTGCGGGGTGATGAGCAGGAACGGGAAACGCGAGGGCAGCGTGCTCAGATCGAGGGAGAGGCGGCGGAAGAGCCGCAGGCCGGTGATGGTGTCGCCGGTGGCGAGGAGTTCGTCGGCGAGGCCGCGGGCGTCGAGCTGCTCCAGGGTGCGGGCGTGCACCCCGAAGGCGCGGGAGAGGTTGCTGATCTTGCGCGGCCGCTTCTCGACGAGGGTCACGTCGACGCCGGCTGTGGCGAGGTCACCGGCAAGGAGGAGGCCGGTGGGGCCGGAGCCGACGACGATCACGGTGCGGTGGGTGGCGGTGCCGTTCATGGTGGCCTCCTGTTGCCAACGCTGGCTTGCCATCTCTTGCATGCCATCTCTTGCATGCCATCACCTACGTGCCAACAAATGTTGGCCAACGTTCGTTGACGAAGATAGCGAGGCGCCGAGGGGGCGTCAACAGTTGTTGGCAAACTGCCGTTGGCGAACACTTGTTGACCTACATTCGTTGGCCTACGCTTGTTGGCATGAACGGCAGCGACAGCACTCCCCCGGTCCCCGGCTCCGGCGCCCCCCGCCGCTCCGACGCCACCCGCGGCGCGATCCTCGCGGCGGCCCGCGAGCGCTTCGCGACCGACGGCTACGAGCGAGCCACCATCCGCGCCATCGCCAAGGACGCGAACATCGATCCGTCGATGGTGATGCGGTACTACGGCAACAAGGAGGGTCTCTTCGCGGCGGCCGTCGCCATCGACCTGCGACTGCCGGACGTGAGCGGGGCGGACCGGCGGCAGGACGCGGGGCGGATCCTCGTCGAGCACTTCCTCGACATGTGGGAGAACAACGAGGTCCTCACGGCCCTGCTGCGGGTCGGCGTGACCAACCAGGCCGGGGCGGAGCGCATGCAGGGCATCCTGCGGGACCAGCTGCTGCCGGTCGCCCGGCAGGTGTGCCCCGACCCCGAGCAGGTCCCGGCGCGGGCGGCACTCATGGCGTCGCAGCTGCTGGGGCTGGCGCTCACGCGGTACGTGCTGCGGATGCCCCCGGCAGTGGGGCTGGCGCGGGCGGAGATCGCGGCATGGCTGGCACCGACGATTCAGCGGTACCTGACCGCGCCGAGTCCCTGAGACCAGGCAGGCCTGGGAAGCACGGCACCGCCGAAGAAGCGGGCGGCCCCGAGAGCACGGCGCAGGTCACCCGGCCAGAAACCCACCCGTCCGGGACGCCCGTGCCTCCGACACCTCCCGCGGGGTTCCCTCCGCCACGACCCGGCCCCCGCCTGACCCGCCGACCGGCCCCAGGTCGATCAGCCAGTCCGACGCCCGCATCACGTCCACGTTGTGCTCGATGGTGATCACGGAGTGCCCGGCGTCCACCAGCCGTTGCAGCACACCGAGGAGGCGTGCCGTGTCCGCCGCGTGCAGGCCCGTCGTCGGCTCGTCGAGGACGTAGAGCGTGCGGTCGGCTGCCCTGCGCCCCAGTTCCTTCGCCAGTTTCAGGCGCTGGGCCTCGCCGCCCGACAGGGTGGTCGCGGGCTGGCCCAACGGCAGGTAGCCGAGCCCGACATCGGCCATCCGCCGCAACCGTCCGGCCACAGCGGGCACCTCCCGGAACACCCCCAGCGCCTCGTCCACCGTCGCCTCCAGTACGGCCGCGATGTCGTACCCCTCGTACCGGACCCCGAGCACCTCGTGCCGGAACCGCCGCCCCCGGCACGCGGGGCACCGTACGTCCACGGCCGGCAGGAAGTGCATGTGGACCGACAGCACCCCGGCCCCCTCACAGCGCCCGCACCGCCCACCAGCCGTGTTGAAGGAGAAGTGGCCCGGCGTGAGCGCCCCCTTCGACCGGGCAGCGAACACCTCCCGTATGGGTGTGAAGACCTCCGAGTACGTCGCCGCGTTCGACCGTGGCAGCCGGCTCACCGGCTCCTGGTCGACCGTGACGATCTTGCCCAGGTGTGCCCAGCCGTCGATGCCGTCGTGCTCGCCGGGCTGCTCCCCCGCCCCGTTGAAGCGGCGGCGCGCGGCCCGGTCCAGGATGTCCAGCAGCAGCGTGGACTTGCCCGAGCCGGACGGGCCCGTGACGGTGACCAGCCTGCCGAGGGGGATTCGTACGGTCAGGTCCTTGAGGTTGTGGGCCCGGGCGCCCCGGATCACCAGGGCGGCCCCTCCCCCACCCCGCTCGCGTGACACCGGCGGCGTCACCCGGCCCGAGAGATACGCCCCCGTCGGCGAACCCTCCACCTCCGCGACCTCCTCCGGCGTGCCCTCGGCGACGATCCGCCCTCCGTCGCGCCCCGCCCCCGGGCCGACATCCACGACGTGGTCCGCCGCCCGCAGCACATCGAGATCGTGCTCGATGACCAGCACCGTGTTGCCCAGGTCGCGCAGCCTGCGCAGGACGCGGACCAGGCGCTCGGTGTCGGACGGGTGCAGTCCGATCGTCGGCTCGTCGAGGACGTAGAGGACGCCGGTCAGGCCGGAGCCGAGCAGGGCGGCCAGTCGCAGCCGTTGCGTCTCCCCGGCGGAGAGGCTGGGCGTGGCCTGGCCGAGGGTGAGATAGCCGACGCCGACGTCCACCAGCCGCCGCACCCGCTCCTCCAGGTCGGCGACGACCGGTTCCACGAGCAGCCACTCGTCCCCGCCCGACCGCTCCCGCAGACCGGCCAGCCAGGTGTCGAGGTCGGCCAGGGGCAGCCGGGCGGCCTCGACGATGGTGAGGCCGTGGACGGTCACCGCCCGGCTCTCCGCTCGTAGCCGGGTCCCGCCGCACTCCATGCAGGGCTGCTTCAACAGTCCCTGCTGTTCGGCCCGTTCGCGGTACTCGGCGTCGTCGGCACGGTCGTTGTAGCGGCGCAGCAACGCCGTCGCGACCCCTTCGAAGCGGCCCCCCGACACGGTCGCCGGCGGATCGGTGTCCGGGAAGTGCCGCTGGAACTCGGGGCTTTCGACGCCGTGGAGCAGCAGGTCCCTCGGGATGTCGCCCAGTTCGTCGACCGGTGCGTCCATGTCGAAGGTGAAGCCGTAGTGGCCGGCGGCGGCCCGCAGCACGGGGATGCTCCAGTCGGTGTACTTCGCGTTCCAGCCCTTCACCGCGCCCCCGGCGACCGTGCGGGTGCCGTCGACCAGACGCCGTACGTCGGGCCGGATCACCTCGCCGAGGCCGGTGCACTCCGGGCACGCGCCCGCGGGCTTGTTGAACGAGAAGGAGCCCATCACGAGTTCGGCCACGGGCGTGCCGCAGTGCGGGCAGGGCCGCTGCTCCGCCTCGGAGTCCTCGGAGTCCTCGTCGCCGTCGGCGCCCTCGGCGTACGGCGGCGGGATGTCCTTGCCGCAGCCCGGGCACGGCCGTACCCCGATGCGCGACCACAGCAGCCGCAGATACGTGAACACCTCCGTGACCGTGCCGACCGTGGAACGCGGACTGCGGTTGGTGTGGTGCTGGTCGACGCTGATGGACGGGGAGAGGCCGGTGATCGAGTCGACGGCGGGCTTGCTGACGAAGCCGGTGACCATGCCCAGCGACTCCAGGTACTGCCGCTGGCCCTCCTTGTGGAGGGTGTCGAAGGCGAGGGTGGACTTGCCGGAGCCGGACAGGCCGGTCAGGACGACCAGCTTGTTCTTCGGGAGGGAGAGGGAGACATTCCTGAGGTTGTGGAGCCGGGCGCCGGTCACGCGAATGAAGGTGTCCATTCCTTCAAGTCTTCCATTGAAGTGCGGTGTTGAGACTTTTGTGCGGCTCAACGCCATGCATGCTGCCGTAACCTTCAAATCGATGACGAACGCACGCCGACTCCGCCCCGTCGACCTCGCCCGGTCCGCCGGTGTCTCGACGCAGCAGATCCGCAACTACGAGGAGGCCGGTGTGCTCCCGCCGGCCGACCGGACCGCGTCCGGCTACCGCGCCTTCACCGAGGTGCACCGCGGTGCGCTGCTGGCGTACCGGACGCTGATGCGGGGCTACGGGCCGGTGCCGGCGACGCGGATCATGCGGACCCTGCACGAGGGGGACGTCCCGGGGGCGCTCGCGCTGGTCGACGCCGCGCACGCCGCCCTGCACGAGGAGCGCGTCTCGCTGCGGGCCGCGAGCGAGGCCCTGGAGCTGCTGGCCGCCGAGCCGCCCGCGCCCCTCCCCCGGTCCGGCGGACTGCGCATCGGGGAGGTGGCCGTGCTGCTGGGCGTACGGACGTCGGCGCTGCGGGTGTGGGAGGGCGCCGGGCTGCTCGCGCCCCGGCGCGAGCGCGCCACCGGATACCGGGTGTACGAACCCGCGGACGTGCGGGACGCCCGGCTCGTGCACACCCTGCGCCGCAGTCACTATCTGTTCGACCAGATCCGGCCGGTGCTGGAGGGGTTGAGGAGGGAGGGCAGCAGCGACGCCCTGCGCGCGGCCGTCGCGGCCCGCGGGGAGGCCCTGACCGCTCGGACCAGAATCATGATCGAGGGCTCCGGGGCCCTCCACACCTACCTCGACCGGCTCACCGAAGCGACGCAGGAGACCCGATGAAGGAGACCCGATGAAGGAGACCCGATGAACGAGGTCATGGACCAGGCACAGGCACGGGCGTGGCTCGCCACCGCCGTCGAGGAGGCCCGTGCCGGGCTCGCCGAGGGCGGCATCCCGATCGGCGCCGCCCTCTACGGCGCCGACGGCACCCTGCTGGGTCGTGGCCACAACCGGCGCGTGCAGGACGGCGACCCCAGCCTGCACGCGGAGACGGCCGCCTTCCGCGCGGCCGGGCGGCAGCGCTCCTACCGGGGCACGACGATGGTGACGACCTTGTCCCCCTGCTGGTACTGCTCCGGCCTGGTCAGGCAGTTCGGCATCTCCAGGGTGGTGATCGGCGAGGCGGCCACCTTCCACGGGGGGCACGACTGGCTCTCCGAACACGGTGTGGAGATCGTGTTGCTGGACGACGGAGAGTGCGCCGGCCTGATGCGGGACTTCATCGCGAGCAGCCCGGAGCTGTGGCACGAGGACATCGGCGTCAACTGAACGCACCGCTCAGGGCTCGTATCGCCGTTCGAGATGCCATCCGTTCCATTGAAATGTGGCGAAAGCCGGTGTCGTCGAGGGCAAGTTCGGCATTCCTTTGGTCGGGTCTATCCCACCTGCGAACGGAGACGCCCTGTGCGAATGACTGACATCCAGCGTTGCGAGGTGCGACCTGGGCGACTCGTCGAATGGACACTCAGTCCGGCGACCGTCGCGACGGCGAAGGCGCTGCCGGAGGACTCCAGGCCGCCGGCGTACATCCAGGAGTCGCACCTCCGGACGGCGCGGTCCGTGCGCGAGGACGGACTGTTCGTGCCGACCTGGCTGGGCGCGGCGTTCGACATCCCGGGGCGGGCCGACCTGGACGCGCTGGGCGAGGCGCTGCGCGGCTGGACCCTGCGGCACGAGACCCTGCGCAGCGGCTTCCGCTGGGCGGGCGGTCCCGGCGACTCGATCCGCCGCTTCACTCTCGACGCCTCCTCGGTGTCCCTGCACCGCGAGGAGGTCGGCGACTTCACCGACCCGGCGGCCCTGGCCCAGCACCTCCAGGACCGCTTCGACACCACGGCGGACGCCCTGCGCTGGCCCAACCTCATCTACACGGCGGTGGTCCGGGACGACCGCACCAGCGTCTACATGGCGTTCGACCACAGCAACGTCGACGCCTACTCCATCCACCGCATCCCCGCCGAGATCCACGAGCTGTACGAGGCGGCCCGCGCGGGCGGCGAGGTGACCGCGGCGCCGGAGCCGGAACCGGTGGGCAGCTACGTCGACTTCTGCGAGGCCGAGCGGGCGGACGCCGACCGCATCGACGCGGACCACGACATCGTCGCCCGCTGGCGGGAGTTCATCCAGCGCTGCGACGGACGGCTGCCGAGCTTCCCGATCGACCTGGGGCTGGATCCCGAGGGCGGGCTGCCCACGCAGAAGTTCATGCGCGAGATGCTGGTGGACGCGGACGCCGCCGCCGCGTTCGAGGCGTACTGCCGCCCGTACGGCGGGAGCCTCGTCGGGGTCCTCGCGGCCAGCGCCCTGATCGTCCACGAGATCGGCGGCGAGCCCGTCTACCGCACGGTCGTGCCGTTCCACACCCGGGTGAAGTCCCAGTGGTCGCAGTCGGTCGGCTGGTACGTGGGCGGCGCCCCGATCGAGATCCCCATGTCCGAGGCCACCGACTTCCCGAGCGCCCTGCGCACTGTACGCGCCGCCCTCCAGGCCAACCGGCGGCTCGCGCGCATCCCCCTCGCCCGGGTCCTCCACCTCCTCGGCGCCGACTTCCGCCCCACCTCGCCCGACCTGTACTCGATCGTCTCGTTCGTCGACACGCGCGGCATCCCCGGCTCCGAGGAGTGGACGGACCGGAACGCCTACGGGCTGCTGCGGGTGTCCTACGGCGACCAGGTCTGCGCCTGGATCACCCGCCTCCACGAGGGCCTGTGGTTCGCCAGCCGCTACCCGGACACGGACATCGCCCACAAGAACCTGCGGCTGTACGCGGAGCGGTTGCGGGACGTCATCACGAGTACCGCCGGGCCGCACTAGGAGCGGCGCCCGGAGACGGCGAAGGCCGGTTCCCGTGACGTGGAGTCGCGGGGACCGGCCTTCGTTGTCTTCGCCGTCTACGGGGCCTACACGCCCGCGTAGGAGTGCTTGCCGGAGACGAAGATGTTCACGCCGTAGTAGTTGAACAGCCAGCAGCCGAAGGCGAGGAGGGCCAGGTAGGCGGCCTTGCGGCCCTTCCAGCCGGCGGTGGCGCGGGCGTGCAGGTAACAGGCGTAGGCGACCCAGGTGATGAAGGCCCAGGTCTCCTTGGGGTCCCAGCCCCAGTAGCGGCCCCAGGCGTCCCCGGCCCAGATGGCGCCCGCGATGATCGTGAACGTCCACAGCGGGAAGACGGCGGCGTTGACGCGGTAGGCGAACTTGTCCAGGGAGGACGAGGCGGGCAGCCGCTCCAGCACGGAGGTGGCGAAGGTGCCGGGCGTGCCGCCGCTCGCGAGCTTGTTCTCGTAGGAGTCCTTGAAGAGGTACAGGATCGTGGTGACCGCGCCGACGTAGAAGACCGCGCCACAGAAGATCGCCGTCGAGACGTGGATGTACAGCCAGTACGAGTGCAGCGCCGGGACGAGCTGGTCGCTGGCCGTGTAGAGGACGGTGACGGCCAGGCCCAGGTCGAGCAGGACCGTGGTGATCAGGAACAGGCCGAGCCAGCGCACGTTCTTCTTCAGCGCCAGCAGTCCCAGGTACACGCCGACCGCGACCGTGGAGAAGGTGATGTTGAACTCGTACATGTTGCCCCACGGCGCCCGCTCCACCGAGAGGGCGCGGGTGAGGACACCGCCGAACTCGACCAGGAAGGCGAGCACGGTGAGGGAGATGGCGATCCGGCCGTACAGGTCGCCCTGCTCGTCCCCGCCGGCCGCGCCGGGCCCGTCCGGCACGTCCCGCTGGCCGGTCGCGGCCCGCACGGTGACCTTCGGCCGCTCCAGGACGGCGGTGCCGCCGGCCTTGTTCACGGTGACGGCCGGGGCCGCCTCCTTCTCGGCCTGCCCGGTGAGCGCGGCGGCGGTGCGGGCCACCTTGCTGCGGCTGCCGAAGATCCATTCGGCGATGTAGGCGAAGAAGGCCAGGGTGTAGACGGCCATCGAGGAGTAGATCAGTACGTTGCTGATCTGCGCGAGGTTTTCGTTGGTGGCGGCGGCGAGAGTCACTGCTTCTCAGCCCCTTCGGCAGGTACGGAGGGTTCGGTGCCCGGCTCCTGGTCGGCGTCGGGGGAATCTGCGGGGTCGTCGGGGTCGGGCGCGCCCGGGGCCTGGTCGTAGAGGATTCCGGCGAGGTCGCCCAGTTCCTCCGGGACCTTGGCGGACTCGCTGCGGCCTAGGCCGGCCATCTCGACGACGGTGACGCCGTCGGCGCCCCGGACCGCGCGCACCCAGACGCGGCGGCGCTGGATGAACAGGGAGGCGGCGAGGCCGCCGATCGCGGCGATGGAGCCGGTGAGGGCCCAGCCGCCGCCGGGCTCCTGGACGACCTGGAAGCCGGCCCACTCCTTGATGGTCTTGCCGAAGGTGACCGAACCGGCGCCGTTCGGGAGGGTCATGGAGTCCCCGGGCCGCAGCAGCCTCTTGAACAGCTTGCCCTTGGAGTCCTTGAACTCCTTCATGTTGGTCTTGTCCATCTGGTACACGCTCTGCGGGATGCCCGAGTCGGCTCCCAGGTCGCCGTGGTAGGCGGACAGCGCGAGCAGCGGAGAGTCCAGCGCGGGGAACTGCGACAGCATCGTGCCGCTGGCGTGGCCGCCGTAGGTCGGCACGAGGAACGCGTTGAAGCCGAGCTGTTCCTTCTTGCCCTGGGCGTTGCGGTAGCCGTCGAGGACCTTGACGACTCCGGAGGAGGTGACGTTGGCGTCCAGCGGCAGCAGCGGTACGGCGTCCTCGTAGACGACCTTGCCCGTGGCGTCCCGGACGGTGATCACCGGGGCGTAGCCGTGGCTGACGAGGTAGACCTTGGAGTCGCCGATCTCCAGGGGGTGGTTCACCTCGACGGTGGTGTTCCGGTCCTTGCCGTAGGGGCCGTCGCTGTAGGTGAGGTCGGCCTTGTAGACGCGCGGGGTGCCCTTGTTGGGGCCCGTGCGCTCATAGGAGCCGGTGAAGTCCTTGAGGTTGAAGCTGAACGGCACCAGGTCGTCGGACTCGAAGAGGTTGCCGGACTTGAAGTCGTCGTACTGCGTGAGGGTGTTGGAGAAGCCGGCGCCCTCGACGACGAGCTTGTTGCCCTCGGACTTGTAGAGCTGGCCCCAGGCGAAGGCGACCAGCATCACGATGAGGGCGATGTGGAAGGCGAGGTTGCCCAGCTCGCGCACGTAGCCCTTCTCGGCGGCGACGGCGTCACCGGCGAGGTGGGCGCGGAAGCGGCGCTTCTTCAGCAGGGCCAGGGCGGCCTCGTGGACCTGCTCGGGTTCGGCCGTGGTGCGCCAGGTGGTGTGGGCGGGCAGCCGGTTCAGCCGCTTGGGCGCGCCCGGCGGGCGGCCGCGCAGCTGGCCGACGAACTGCCAGGTGCGGGGGACGATGCAGCCGATGAGGGAGATGAACAGCAGGATGTAGATCGCGGAGAACCACACCGAGCCGTAGACGTGGAACAGGCCGAGCTTGTCGTAGATCTCGCCGAGGGTCTCGTGGTTCTCGCGGAAGTCGGCGACCTTCGTCTCGTCCTGGCCTGACTGCGGGATGAGCGAGCCGGGGATCGCGCCGAGGGAGAGCAGCAGGAGCAGCAGCAGCGCGACCCGCATGGAGGTGAGCTGGCGCCAGAACCAGCGGGCCCAGCCGATGACGCCCAGGGCGGGCAGGTTGGGCAGGTCCTCCTTGGGCGCGGTGGAGAGCTGGGAGCCGGCGGCGCCCAGGTCCTGGTCCTCGGCTGCGGAGGGGGCCGGGTCGGAGGCGGTGGTCTTGCTCATCGATCAGATCCCCACAGTGAAGCCGTCGGACCAGACCTGCATCTCCTGCACGATGCGGTCCCACGCGCCGGTCAGCAGCAGCAGACCGGTCACGATCATCATGGTGCCGCCGACCCGCATCACCCAGACGTAGTGGCGCTTGATCCACCCGAAGGCTCCGAGGGCCTTGCGGAAGGCGACCGCGGCGAGCACGAACGGCACGCCCAGGCCCAGACAGTACGCGACGGTCAGGAGGGCGCCGCGTCCGGCGCTGCCCTGGTCGGAGGAGAGGACCAGTACGGAGGCGAGGGTGGGGCCGATGCAGGGGGTCCAGCCGATTCCGAACAGCGCTCCGAGCAGGGGGGCGCCGATCAGCCCTGCCACCGGCCTGCGGTGGAAGCGGAACTCTCGCTGGGTGAGCCAGGGCATCAGGCCCATGAAGAAGACGCCCAGGAGGATCATGAACACGCCGAGCACCTTGGACAGGATGTCCTTGTGCTCCTGGAGCGTGTCTCCGAAGTAGCCGAACAGAGCCCCGGAGGAGACGAACACGGCGGTGAAGCCGAGCACGAACAGGGAGGCGCCCGCGACCATCCGGCCGCGCCGGGCCTCGGCGAGGTCGGTTCCGGCGACCCCGGTGACGTAGGAGAGATAGCCGGGCACCAGTGGCAGGACGCACGGCGAGAAGAAGGAGACCAGGCCGCCGAGCAGCGCGATCGGCAGGGCCGCCAGCAGGGCGCCGTTGAGCACCGTGCCGTTGGGGTCCGTGACCGCGGCGAGGGTGGTGACGTCTGTCACGTCACTTCTCCGCGACGACGGGCTTGAGCATCTTCAGCAGGCGCTCCTCGCTGAGCGCGGACAGCGAGCGGGCCGCGATCTTCCCGTCCCGGTCGAGGACGAGGGTGGAGGGGATCGCCTGCGGGTTGAGGGTGCCCTTGTCGAAGCGCAGCAGCAGCTTGCCGGTCGGGTCGTAGAGGCTGGGGTAGGTGATGTCCCAGTCCTTCTCGAAGGCGAGGGCGGCGCCGGTGGAGGTGTCGCGGGTGTTGATGCCGACGAACTGCACGCCCTTGTCGGCGTACGCCTTGGACACCTTCGCGAAGTACTTGGCCTCGGCGCGGCAGGGGTTGCACCAGGAGCCCCACACGTTGAGGACGACGACCTTGCCCTTGAAGTCGGCGACGTCGAGCGTCTTGCCGGCGATGGTCTTGCCGGACATGTCGGGGGCGGGGGTGCGCTCGCCCTTGGCGACCGTGGCGGTGCCGTCGGAGCCGGTGACGAAGTTGGTGTTGCCGCCCCCGCCGGAGGTGCCGCCGGAGCCGCACGCGGAGACGAGCAGCGCGGTCGCGGCGGCACCGGCGGTCAGGGCGGCGCGGCGACGGACCCGGGGTGAACGGGTGGTCCGGGTCGTGCGGGGCGAGCTGTTCGAGCCCAGGGGGGCGCGGCTGGCGGCACTCATGTGAAAAGTTTCGCATGCCCGTTCCGGGGCTCTCGCGCACCCCCCTTGCGGGCGGAAAACCGCATTTCAGGCAGCGTTTTTCGAGGGCGTCCCGGACCCCTGCGGGGTCTTCTCGACGAACCCCTTCCAGCCACCGGCCGGTTGCTGCCCGACCTCGAGCGTACGGAGCTTGTCGAGGACCTCTGGCTTCTGGACGTCCAGCCAGTCGGTGAACTGCCGGAAGGAGACGAGGCGCACATCCGCGCCCTTGTCCTTCTCGCGCGCGATGTGCTTGAAGGCCTCCTCCACGGCGTCCATGTAGATGCCGCCGTTCCACTGCTCGAAGTGGTTGCCGATGAAGAGGGGCGCGCGATTGGACTCGTAGGCCCGCTGGAAGCCCTGGATGTACGCCTGGGCCGACTGTTCCCGCCAGCCCGGGTAGTTGTGCGCGGGCGCCTTTGTGGTGCTTATGGACTGATTTGCCAGCATGTTGTAGTCCATCGAGAGGACCTCGAAGCCCCGGCCGGGGAAAGGTATCTGCTGTAGGGGCAGGTCCCAGATCCCCTGCCGCTTCACGGGCCACACCTGGCGGCCGCCGGGCGAGGAGGCGTCGTAGCGCCAGCCGAGCTCGCGGGCGGTGGGCAGCAGGTTGTCCTGGCCGAGCAGACAGGGCGTACGGCCGCCGACGAGCTCCTTGTCGTAGTCGAACGGCAGCGACGGCAGGTCGGTCCAGCCGGTGTTGGTGCGCCACTCCTTCACGAAGGACTTCGCCTGGTCGATCTCGCTGCGCCACTGCTGGGGCGTCCAGTTCTTGACCGAGCCGTGGGTCTCGCCGCAGAAGTGCCCGTTGAAGTGGGTGCCTATCTCGTGGCCCTCCAGCCAGGCCCGGCGGACGTTCTTCAGCGTGTCCTTGACGTGCGCGTCGGTGAGGTAGCCGATGTCGGAGGCGCCGCGCGGGTTGTTCGGCGGGTCGTAGAGGCGCTTCTTCGACTCGGGCAGCAGATACAGCCCGGACAGGAAGAAGGTCATGCTCGCGCCGTGCTCCTTGGCGAGGTCGAGGAAGCGCGGGAAGAGGCCGTTGCCGACCTCGCCGGCGCCGTCCCAGGAGAACACGACGAACTGCGGCGGGGTCTGGCCCGGCTCCAGCGGCTCGGGCTTGCCGGGCTGGTGGGGCTGCTTGCCCGTGTGGGCGGTGGAGCCGTCGCCGATGGGGCGGGCGGTGGGCTTGGGCTTGGAGCCGCCTTGAGCGGAATCTCCGGAACCGTCGGCGTGACTCGACCCATCTGACCCCGTGAGGCCGCCGCATCCAGCGAGCGAGACGGCGGCCGCGGCACCCGCGCCGATTCCGAGCATTCCCCTGCGGGAGTAAGGGCGCATGGCATCCCCGTTCCTCAACGTTCTCTGGTGGTCACCCAGTCAGAGGACGTGATGAACGAGGAGGTTCCTCAGAAACTTGCAGATTCCGTAACAGGAGAGTCAGAAGCGAACAGAAAGGGCTTACGCGCCGAACGCCTTGTCCTTCCCCTTCACCGGCTTGGCGCCGGCGAGGAGATGCGCGGGGACGAGATCGCGGGCCGGCTCGGTGTAGCCGACGGAGACGATCCGGTCGCCCCGGAACGTGAAGGTCGTCAGCGAGGCGAGCGTGCACTGCCGCTTGCGCGGGTCGTGCCACAGCCGCCGCCGCTCGACGTACGACCGCACGATCCAGATCGGCAGCTGATGGCTGACCACGACCGCCTCGTGCCCCCGGGCCCGGTCCTTCGCCGTGCTCAGCGCGCTCATCATGCGGACGACCTGGTCGACGTACGGCTCGCCCCAGGACGGCCGGAGCGGGTTGACCAGGTGCTTCCAGTTGCCGGGCCTGCGCAGCGCCCCGTCGCCGACGCCGAACGTCTTCCCCTGGAAGATGTTGCCGGCCTCGATCAGCCGCTCGTCGGTGGCGAGGTCGAGGCCGTGCGCCTTGGCGATCGGCTCGGCCGTCTCCTGCGCACGCTCCAGCGGGGAGGCGACGACGTGGGTGACATCGCGGTCCGAGAGGTGCTCGGCGACCCGGTCCGCCATGCGCCGGCCCAGCTCGGAGAGGTGGTAGCCCGGGAGACGGCCGTAGAGGATGCCGTCCGGGTTGGCCACCTCGCCGTGGCGCATGACGTGGACGACGGTGATGTCGCCATTCGTCTCGTCGCTCGTTTCGCCGTTCGCCTCGTTGTTCCTCTCGTCGCTCATGCCGTCGCCTCCGCGGCCGCGCGGGCCGCCGCCGGGAGGGCGTCGGCGATGCGCTGCAGGGCACGCTCGTCGTGCGCGGTGGACACGAACCAGGACTCGAAGGACGACGGCGGCAGGTAGACACCGTCGGAGAGCATCGACTGGAAGAACGCGGTGAAGCGGAAGGACTCCTGCGCCTTGGCGTCCTCGTAGTTCCTGACCGGACGGTCGGTGAAGAACACGGAGAACATGTTGGAGGCGTTCTGCAGCGTGTGCGCGACGCCCTCCTTGGTCAGGGCGCCGGTGACGAGGCCCTGGATCTCCTGGGACACGGCGTCGACCTTGGCGTAGGCGGCGTCGTCGAGCAGCCGCAGCTGGGCGAGACCGGCCGCGGTGGCGATCGGGTTCCCGGACAGCGTGCCGGCCTGGTAGACGGGCCCGGCGGGCGCGAGGTGGGCCATCACATCGGCACGCCCACCGAAGGCGGCTGCGGGGAAGCCGCCGCCCATGACCTTGCCGAAGGTCATCAGGTCGGGGACGACGCCGTCGACCCCGAACCACCCGGCGCGGCTGGTCCGGAAGCCGGTCATGACCTCGTCGGAGACGTAGAGGGCGCCGTTCTCGGCGCAGATGTCCTTGAGCCCCTGGTTGAAGCCGGCCGCGGGCGGCACGACGCCCATGTTGCCCGGGGAGGCCTCGGTGATCACGCAGGCGATCTCGCCGGGGTGCGCCCGGAAGGCCTCGCGTACGGCGTCGAGGTCGTTGTAGGGCAGGACGACGGTGTCGCCGGCCTGGGCTCCCGTGACACCGGGGGTGTCGGGCAGCGCGAAGGTGGCGACGCCACTGCCGGCCGCGGCGAGCAGCGAGTCGACGTGGCCGTGGTAGCACCCGGCGAACTTGATCACCTTGGCGCGCTGGGTGAACCCGCGCGCGAGCCGGATCGCCGACATGGTCGCCTCGGTGCCGCTGGACACCAGCCGGACCTGCTCCAGCGGTGCGACGCGGGCGACCATCTCCTCGGCGAGGGCGACCTCGCCCTCACCGGGCGTACCGAAGGACGTACCGCGGGCGACGGCGTCCTGGACGGCGGCGATGACCTCGGGGTGCGAGTGCCCGAGGATCATGGGCCCCCAGGAGCACACGAGATCCACGTACTCGCGTCCGTCGGCGTCCGTCAGATACGGGCCGGTGCCGGACACCATGAACCGCGGCGTGCCGCCGACGGCGCGGAAGGCCCGGACCGGTGAGTTCACACCGCCGGGCGTGACGGCCGCCGCACGGTCGAACAGAGCCTGCGAGGCCGGTGCTTCATACGGATATGCCAGTTCGCTCATGACCTGCGACTTCTCCGACCTTCTCCGACGTTGTCGGGCTCCGGGTGCCAGTGACCTGTTCAGTGACCTGTTCAGGGTAGGCCAGGGGCGGTGGCGGGGCGGACGGGCCGGCGGACGCGTGAGGTGTGAGCGAGCGCGCATCCGGCCCGCGATTCCCGGCCGTCTGCGAGACTGGACCTGATACACACAGATCAAACGGCCCAGGGTGGTCAGAGGCTGCGAAGATCCTGCGGACAGATGTTTCGGCGCACGTTTCGGCGGGCGGCCGCGGGGGAGGTCACTGACACGATGATCGGGTTGCGCGGCGGGGGCGACGCGTCCTAGAAAAAGCAGTCGGGTGGAGATATGCATCGCGGTGGCGGACTGGGCGAGGGGACCGATGACCTGGGTCCTCGACGTGCCAGGCGGGGCAGGCACCGGCGCGAGGCGGAGGACACTCAGGAAACTCGACAGACGCAGGGTCCGCAGAGTGAACCGGAGCGGTCCGACGGACGTACTGAACATCGGCTGGACGATCTTCGGGCAGAACGTCGGGGTGAGCGTCGCGTGGATGAATTTCAGGCTGAGCGCCGGGTGGACGATCTTCGTGCGGGGAGCAGGAATGGTGGCCGGGTGGGGGTGACGTACAAGTACTTCGGCGCACCCGACGGTGCGACGGCGGCCCGCGTCCCGATCTCGATGCGCCCCGAGGAACTCGGCGGCGACGAGCTCGGCATGAACGGCATGTTCACCAAGATCAAGCCGGAGACCATGGCCGCGATGGTCCTGACGGGCATCGAGGGCATCCCCCTGCACAAGGTCCCGCCCCTGGAACTGGTCGTCCTGCACCCCGACTACGCGGTGGTGAAGCTCCCCATGACCGTCGTCGACCCCCTCCGGGGCATCGGCGAAGAGGCGGTGGGCGCGGCGGCCTTCATCTGGTCGACAGTGCCGGACCGGGGCGGACCGCGGGACGCGTTCAACGTGTACCAACTGCTGCACGAGTGGCAGGACTTCTCACATCGGCTGCACGAGGCGGGGCATCAACCTTATTGCTTGGTGTGGCCCTGACCTGGGGCTTCGTTTGGTGCGGGCGGGGCTTTCGGGTCCCGCCTTTGTCATGTGCCGGGAGGGGCCGTCAGGCGGCCAGGGCACGTTGGAATCGCTGGGGGTGCTGATGTGCCCTGGGTGCCGGGCCGGTCGTCCTCGTCTTCTGCATCGGCTTCTGTGAAGGCATAGTCGATCGCCTGCGGGTGCGGGTCTCGCTGGACGGCAGCAAGTGCGTGTACGTCCGCAGCGTGAAGCCCGGGTCCGAGTGGCCGAGGTACTCGGAGAGCGACTTGATGCTCTCCCCCGCATCCAGGAGCTCGGAGGCGCAAGCGTGCCGGAGGGCTGCGTGCCGTCGTCCGGCGCCGCCTGCGCCCGCAGCAGCCGCAGGCGCGGCGACGTGATCACCTCTGTGCCCGGCCGCCACCGTCCGGCCTGGGTCCCTGGGGTTTGCGGTGCTTGCCGGTGCCGGAGCCGAGTGGCTTCGGCACGGGCCCTGAAGGTGAGGGCTCGCTGGCCTCTGGGTACAGGATGGCTTGGGCCTCGGCCAGGCTGGCGGCGAACCCGTACGGCTCCCATGTGTGCCCGTTCCAGCGCTCGATGGCGCGGGGCGCATCCGGGTTCAGATGCGATGCCCTGGGCCCGTCGCCGGACACGACAGGCACGGCGCGAAGTCGGCCGATCTTCGTGTCACGGCGCTCCGCCCAGTCCTGCAGCGGCTCGTCGTCCATCCTGGCGTTCCTCGCGTCGGTGGCGGCTGTCTCAGGAGGGTAGCGGCCACTGCGGGCCGTTCGGGTTCCCGAGCCAGACGGCCTGCTGGTCGCGGGAGACGGTCACGCCGAACGCCGCGGTGTTCGGAGAGCCGTACTCCTCCCAGGTAGCCACGGCCGATTCGACCGCGTCCCACAGGCGGCGGGGGCCGCCCTGGCGGACCTGCCAGCCGCTGTCCGTGGGAGCGAGGACGGCGAAGGAATCGGTAACGCTGTCCAACAGAAACGTGCTGACTGGGCCGCCGTCGACCGCCATCGAGAAGAAGCGGGCGTCCGGCGCCGCGAGCTGCGCCATGAACGCCGGCCCGGAGCTGGTGAGAACTTCTGGCCCGCATGCGGCTCTCCGTACCGTCCCGTCGTCGGGCTCCGGCACCATGCCGAGGCTCTCCGGTGCATCCTGCTGGCGGGCGATCATGAAGCTTGGGGCGTCCTCGCTGAACCAGCCGCTCGCACTGTCACCGGTGACGATGAGCTTGACCAGGCCGAGGGAGCGCATCCAGCCGCGAAGGGTGGTGAGGATGACGCCGCCCGGCCGGACCTGCTCCAGCCAAGCGAGCGGGATGCTGCGGAAGCCGCACGTGGCGATCAGCCGGTCGTATGGGGCTCCGTCGGGGTGGCCGGCGCGGCCGTCCCCCACCAGCAGGTGAGGCGTATGACCGGAGTCGGTGAGGGCGTGGCCGGCTCGTCGGCTCACGCCTTCGTCCGTCTCGACCGAGGTCACGCTCTCGCTACCGAGCCGGTGGCACATCAGTGCTGTCGAGTAACCGGTCCCGGTGCCGATCTCCAGCACATTCATGCCGTCCTGCACATCCAGGTCTTCGAGCATCCGCACGACGAGACTCGGCAACGTCGACGACGAGGTCGGGGCCGCGTTGCTGATCGGCTTCGGGTCGGCCCAGTCGATGTCCCGACCGTCGAACTGGGTCATCCATGTCTCGTCGGTGTAGACGAGCCGGAGCCACTCCTCCTTGCCGACCGTCTCCGGTGTGACCGGCTCCCAGGTGGTGACGCCCGGGGCATGGCTCTCCCGGTAGAAGCGCGGGATGAACCTGTGCCGGGGCACGGCCTCCACGGCGGCCCGCCACTCAGGTGAGCGCAGCCGGCCGTCCTTCTCCAGTTGTCGGGCGAGTCGGCGCCGGAGATCGACCGCAGCCGTCTCGATATCGGTCTCACTGGCCACAGAGTCCTCCTTCGAGAAGATCGGCGAGTGCCGCAGTCATCGGCAGACCGGTCGGCGGCTCCATCCATGCCCACTGCCCGGAAGGATTGCACTCGATGAAGATCCACTCGCCGCGGTCGGTCAGAGCAAAGTCGAACGCCCCGAAGACGAGCCCGAAGTGTTTCAGATAGGCATGCATCGACCGCTCCGCCGCGGGTGGCGCGGCAAGCGGCGTGTATGTGTGAGTGCCGTAGTCCGTACGCCAGTCGAGGAGACCGGAGTCGATCCGCACGGCGAAGATCTGCCCGCCGATCACCGTCACCCGGATATCGGCAACCTTGTCCACCCGCTTCTGGAAGAGGTGCATGGTGCCGGACACGGAGGCGTCGATCTCGTCGGCGATCACCTCGGTCACGGGGACGGTCTGGGCCTTGCCGTCGACCAGATAGAGCGGAACCGAGATCGGCTTGAAGATGACCGGGCCGTGCGCCCTGATGAAGGCCCGTGCGTCGTCGGGAACGTTGGTGATCAGCGTCGGCGGAAGCGTGAAGCCGGCCGCCGTCGCTACCGCGAGCCCGGCCGGCTTGTACTCGGCGTCGCCGATGCGGTTGGGGTGGTTGACGTAGAGGCAGCCGGGCAAAGAGGTCAGAATGCCGCCCAGCCCGTAGCGCGCCTGGGCCACAGCGAACCGCTCGTCCTGCTTCTCGAGGTGAGGGAAGGCAAACCCGGAGGGCCGCCGGTAGTACATGGAACGCACCGCGCCCAGGTCGGCACGTCGGCTCGGGGTCTGCACGCTTCCCAGCCAGATGTCGGTGCCGCCGATGGCGGCCGAGCACGACAGGGTGGCGGGGAAGTCACCGGAGTCGAACCGCACGACCGGGACGCCCCGGTCGTGCAGCTCGGCGATCACGAAGTCCGCGGTCGGGTCGTCGAGGTTGGTGACGACCAGGACCGGACGATCGTCGTTCGTCAGCGGAGTCACTGGTCGGTGTCGTTGCCCGTGTCGCTGTCCGGGGAGTCGCTGTTGCGGTCGCCCTGGCCCGTGGTGCCGGTCGCGGGATTCGTACCGGAGGATGTGCCGTGGCCCGGGGACATGGTGGGCACCCCGGAAGTGTCGAAGTACCGGGCGGTCTGCGTCTTCGGATCCAGCGTCACCGTCGCGTGGACGGGGCCGTCGACGGGCGGGTACGGGGCGATACGACGGAGACCCCACGGGGCCGCCGTCAGATGCCCCTGCGGCAGCGGGCTGCCCGTGGGGAATCGATCCATGTGGTTGAACACGGTCTTCCTTCCTGTCAGAGATTCTGTCCTTCGCCTGACTTGCTCACCCGCACGGCATCGAGGAACACGATCCTGCTGGTGCGGGAGTCTCAGGGGCCGCCGGGAAGAAGAGGCGCCGGGGACTACGTCGAGACCGGACCGGGATTCCGCAACCTGTCCAGGACCCGTTGAAGGAGGCTGATGTCCGGTGCGTGGGCCTCGACTGCCAGTCGGCCGTCGTCGTACCAGCGGCTGAGCTGCCGCCGCCACGCGATCTCGGCACGCTGCATCTCCGCGCGGATCTCGCCGAGAGCCAGTGCCGACTCGACGCGCAGCCGCGCAACCTCGGCGGGAGTTATCCCGACCGACACTGGGACAGCAACCGCGTCGGCCTCGTCAGACTGATGCGTCGGGCCGAAGGCCAGCTCCACGCAGGCGCCCGGGAACGGGTCGCCGACCAGCTCCCCCGAGGGCAGGAGTCGTAAGGAGATACGCGAGATCAGCATGCGGTCGGCACCCGCAGCTCTGCCCAGACGAGCTTGCCCCAACGATGCAGGTCGTAGCCCCACCGCGAGCTCAGCGACTCGACCAGGAGCAGACCACGGCCGCCCTCGGAGTCACCTTCAGGACAGCCCAGTTCCGGGGTGTCTCGGCACTTGTCGGCAACGCCGATCCGAATCACTTCGGCCGTCTCGCGCCGAATCACCACACGGACCACGCCACAGGGCGTGTGGCTGACGGCATTGCTGATCAGCTCCGAAACGATAAGAGTGCCCACCTCGGCCAACTCGCCCATGCCCCAGGTGTCCAGAGCCGCGGAGACAAACAGACGTGC
Source organism: Streptomyces sp. NPDC050546 (assembly GCF_044457425.1). Taxonomy (NCBI): domain Bacteria; kingdom Bacillati; phylum Actinomycetota; class Actinomycetes; order Kitasatosporales; family Streptomycetaceae; genus Streptomyces; species Streptomyces sp. NPDC050546. The sequence continues at coordinate 78,117 of NZ_JBITGX010000004.1, read as the reverse complement.
GCGGCGCGCGGATTCCGGCTCGCACGGCACCGTCTCGGTGTAGCCCGGAACACCGGTCCCGGTTGGTTTGGCGGCGGTCATGGTCACGGGGTCATCCCTCCGAGGCTGGACGCCCACCCCGCGACGGGTGCGCAGGGGCGGGCATTCCTCCGCGCCATCGAGAGGCAAGAAGGGGAACCTCGCCCGCTCAACGGCTGGTACCGAGTCAACGGCCCATGGCCGACGGCGAACAGGAAATGTCGCGCTTCGCCGTACCTCCGCGAACCGGAAGACTTTACGCTCCGGTGACCTCGGGTCTGGTTCAGCCAGTGACCACAGGGCTACGGTCGGTCCATGGGAGCGAACGCCATCCTCAAGAGTCGCATGGAGGAACTCGGGCTCACCCAGGAAGAATTGGCTGGTCGGATGAACGCTGCGCTGGCAGAGATCACCGGCAGGCCCGGCGACGTCTCCGACCGCACAATCCGCAACCTCCTCAACGGGACCTCCCGTCGCCCCATCGGACGCACGTGTGCAGCCCTGGAGCGGGTGTTCGGTTGTGGCGTCGAGGACTTAGGGTTCAGCGCACCACGCACCATGCAACACCCGCAGGAGGACCCCGTGCGGCGTCGCACTTTCCTCACCTCAGCGACCGGGAGCGCGGCTGCCGCAGTTCCCTTGGTGGCCCAACGCCGGGCCGTCGGCATGTCGGACGTGGCCCGGGTCGCTGCCGGGATGAACGCCCTTGTCGAAGCCGACGACCGCCAGGGCGGACACACGGCACTGGAGAAGGCCGCCGCCCAGGGCCGCACCAGGGTGCTGGAACTACAGCAGCGCAACGCCGGCGAACGCGTCCGCCGAGCCCTGTACGCACTGGCCGCCGAGTACACCACCATCGCCGCCTGGTCCTGCATCGACGCCCGCAACCTCGACCAGGCCCAGAGCTACCTGAACGAATCAGCGACGTACGCCGGTCTCTCCCAGGACGGCCCTACCGAAATGCGGGTGTGGGTCAACCTCTCGATGCTCGCCTACCAGCGGCAGAACTGGCCCGAAGCGCTCGCAGCGGCCCAGGCCGCTCAAGCCGCCACAGCGGCTCGCCGGGACCCGTTCTTCGATTCGCTGGGCCGAGTCCGCGTCGCTCTCGCGTACACGGCTCTCGGTGATGGCCGTGCGGGCCTGCGTTCACTGGGATCAGCCCAGGACACCTTCACGAGGGTGGCCGACCGAGAGCGTCCGCGCTGGACTGCCTTCTACGGGCAGGCCGAAGTTGACCACCTCGCCGCAATCGTCCAGTTCAACAGCGGACGCCACCCTCATGCCGAAGCCATGGCTCACCGCGCGCTGGCCAGGATCCCGACCGCCTTCCGGCGCAACAAGGCCCTCGCGACCGCCCAGCTCGCCCTCGCACAGCTCCACCAGGGAGAGGCCGAACAGGCCACGGCCTCAGCCACCGACGTCTTCACCATCATGGATGGCGACCCATTGCCCGGCCGTATGCGCACGCTCATGGGCGATTTCCACCGGGGCCTGTTCGTCATGGCTCCCTCCGCCTCCTACGCACGAGACTGGGCAGACCGCATGCGAACCGAATGGAGCCGAGTGTGACGGACCTGCGTCACTTCCAGCACGGAAGCCTCCCTGAAGACTTCCGGCAGATGCTCATCGACGTACACGCCGACGCCTACGCCGACCAGATGGAAGACCCCTTCCACCAGCGCTTCGCCTGGTTCGTCGACCACTGGACCGGCATGGACGGCTTCTCCTGCGTGGTGGCGTACGACGACGAACCGGTCGGCTTCGCCTACGGCGCCCCGCTCGCCCCCGGCCGCGAATGGTGGCGCTCCACCGCGTACGAGCCGAACAACGGATACTCCTCCACCTACGCCGTGTCCGAGGTGATGGTGCGCCCAAGCTGGCGGAAGCAAGGAATCGCCGACCGCTTGCACGAGGCGCTACTCAAGGAACGTACGGAAGACCTCGCCGTGCTGCTGGTCGACGTCACGCACCCCAAAGTTCAAGCGCTCTACGAGACATGGGGATACGCCAGAGTCGGCGAGCAGCAACCGTTCGCTGACTCACCGGTGTACGCGGTCATGGTCAAAGACCTTCGGGACTGAGTCGCCGTCAGCCAGTGACAAGACGGCTGTCGAACCCCGGCTCGTAAGCGTCATACACATCCGCTGGCACTTCCTGCTCGACGGCGAAGCCGAACTTCGGATACCCGATCACCCGTTGCAGATCGCCCACCAGCATGTCCACGACGAGCTTCTCCTCGGCGATCCGGCGCCACGCGGCCACGACACCGACGATTTCACCCTGTCGATGCGCTCGCCGAGCGGTCACCGCCCGAAGTGCTGGCAAGTTGCGGCAGGTTCCTGGCTTGGCAGCACGGTCGCAGACAAGCCCTTGGCAAAGACCCGGAGAGTCCCAGTAGCGGCTCGCCCACCATTTACCTCGTGGAGGTGAAGAACAATGACGAGGACTCCGACGTTTGAGGAGTTGTTCCTCGACTGCCAGAGGACCGCGGTCCACCTGGAGATGCGCGACGCCTACATGAAGTCGGACCCGGCCTTCATCGACTGGAAGGCCGGCCAAGCCCTCGACCCCGCCGAGCGCTGGGCCGACTGGCACAGCCTCGTCACCGCCGCCACCTCCCGAGGCGTCGAAGTGCGCCGGGCACGGATCGTCTCGACGCCCGTCAGCGAGTACATCCGCTTCGAGTACGACGTGACCGACGGGCTGAACATCGCCGCCGGCGAGGACGTGCGCTGGCTCTCGCGCCGCAGCTCGACGGACCTCGCGCTACCGGGCAACGACTTCTGGCTCTTCGACTCCAGCCTCGTCCTCGTCAACCACTTCGACGGAGACGGCGAGAACATGGAGGTGGAACTCACGGATGCCCCCGAAGTGGCAATGCTCTGTGAGTCAGCCTTTCAGGCCGTGTGGCAGCGGGCGACACCTCACGCGCAGTTCGCACTGGCCTGACGGCTAGAACAGCAGCCCTCACCGACATGACCTCACCCTCCTCAAGCGTCCAGGAAGCCCGCAAGGCACTCGGACAACGCCTCGCCGAGATCCGTAAAGCGGCCGGACTCACCAAGCGGGCCCTGGCCCAGACCCTGGGTTGGCACGAGTCGAAGGCTTCGCGCTTCGAGAGCGGCACCCACGCTCCCTTGGAGCGCGACCTTCGCGAGTGACGCCGCGCGATCGCCGATGAGGGCGGCGGAGGCGGGTCCGGTCCAGTCGCCGTACCCGAGCAACTCGCGGGCGGCGGGACGGCGACGACGTCCCCGAGCGTCCCAGCCCCCTCCGCTTCCGACGCCCGAGACCGGGCAGACCGCCTCGACCAGCGCCGGCTCGTACGGCCCCCTCAGGCGATCGCGTAGTCATGGAGCGCCGGTTCGAGGAGGTCGAAGGCCTGCGGGGCTTCCTTCGCGATGGTCTTGGCGACGTCGTCGTTGGTGTGGCCGGCCAGGGTCAGGTCCTGGATGCGCTGGAACAGGACGCGGTGCGTGGCGCCGAGGAGCGCGGCGGCGGTACGGACGGTGATGTCGTCCGGCTGTGCGCCTACGGTCTCGGCGAGGGCCTCGGCCAGCGCCTGCTCGCGCTGGTCGTGCAGGTTGCGCAGGCACGCCGACAAGGTGGGGCTGTCGGTGATCATGCGGGAGAAGTCCGGGCCGGCGAATCCGGCGACCGGGTCCTGCGCCGCGACGGCCGCCTCGAAAGCACGGCGCAGCGCCGCGAGGGCGGACTCCCCGGGGCGGCGGGACGTCACGACGCGCGCCAGCGCGGCGCTGAACTCGTCCTGGTGGTCCAGGGCCAAGTCCTCCTTGCGCGCGAAGTAGTTGGTCACCGTCTTCTTCGCGACGCGGGAGGCCGCCGCGATCTCGGCGATGGTCGTGTTCTCGAAGCCCTGCTCGATGAAGAGCCGTGTCGCATGGTCGGAGATCAGCTGTCGCGTTTCCTGCTTCTTCGCCTCCCGCAGGCCCAGCGGGGCGGCGGTGTTCGTCCTCGTCTCCATGAGCAAATCTTACCTCGGTAGTAAAAATATGTTTACAGCGGCGATCGCATGGGAGTAATGTTACTACCGACGTAAGATCAGTGAACCTCTCGAGCTCTCGCCGCCTGGAAAGGGAACCCCACTTGCGGATCACCGCCTCCACCGTCTCCCTCACGGTCGAAGACATCGCGGCCTCCCGCGGCTTCTTCACCGAGCACCTCGGCTACCGGGAACAGGCCGCGGCCGAAGGATTCGTCTCCCTCACGCGTGACGATGCCGCCGTCGACATCGTCCTGCTCCGGCGGGGCATCGATGTCCTGCCGCCCGAGCAGCGCGACCGGCACGCCGGCGGACTGATCCTCGCCTTCACCGTCACCGGCCTCGAAGCCGAGGAGAAGCGGCTGCGTTCCGAAGGCGTCGACATCACGATGCCCCTGCGCGAAGAGCCATGGGGAGAACGCCTGTTCCAGGTCACCGACCCCAACGGGGTCGTCGTCCAGCTCGTCGAGTGGGTCACAGCGGACCACTCCTGATCGCCCGATCCCCCGCCCCTCACGCAGACCCGACAGAGAGAGCACCGCATGCGAAAGCTCGTGTACTACATCGCCACCACGCTGGACGGTTTCATCGCGGGTCCGGACGGCGCCGACCCCACGGGCCCGGACGGCTTCTGGCCGATCCCCGAGGACTACATCCGGCACCTCGTGACGGAGTACCCGGAGACCTTGCCCGTCCAGGCCCGGGCGGCGCTGTCGGTCACCGCGCAAGGCACGCACTTTGACACCGTGCTGGAAGGACGGCGCAGCTACGAGATCGGGCTCAAGGCCGGCATCACCGATGCCTACCCCCACCTACGTCACCTGGTCTTCTCCCGGACCCTCACCGAGAGCCCGGACCCGGCCGTCGAACTGGTCGCCGGTGACCCTGTGGACAAGGTGCGGCAGTTGAAGCGGGAGAACGGCAAGGACATCTGGCTGATGGGCGGCGCGGAACTGGCCGGTTCCCTGTACGGCGAGATCGACCAGCTGATCTTCAAGATGGCACCGCTGACCATCGGCGCCGGAATCCCGGTCTTCTCCCACAAGGCCGCCTTCGATCCGCGCGGCTGGGAGCTCACCGGCCACACCGTGCTCGACAGCGGCGCGGCCTTCCTCACCTACGCGCGTGCCACCGAGGACTGAAGTCGTCCGTCAGCACCCGGCCGCGTGGCTGCGAGGACACCTCCGTAGCGCCCTCCCCACCAGGGCGCCACGCACTATCGTGAGGGAAGGAAGGCGCCTGATCCGGGTGCGTCCGCGTGAGCCGGTCGGAGGCGACGATGAGCGGGGAACGGCCCGGTCGATCCGAACAGCACCTGCCCAAGCTGCGGCTGGACGAACTGCTGGACGAGTTGCAGGCACGGATCGACGCGGCGCGGGGTGCCCAGGACCGTGTGCACAGCCTGCTGGAGGCGGTGCTGTCGGTCGGCCGGGAGCTGGATCTCGCCCAGGTGCTCCGGCGTATCGTCGAGGCGGCCGTGGTGCTCGTGGACGCCGAGTACGGGGCCCTGGGCGTCATCGGCGACGACCGTATGCTCTCCGAGTTCCACACCGTCGGCATCAGCGACGAACAGCGGGCCCGGATCGGGGCCCTGCCCAGCGGGCACGGCATCCTGGGCGAGCTGATCCGGCACCCCGAGCCGCTGCGGCTGACGGAGATCTCGGAGCACTCGGCCTCGTACGGCTTCCCGCCGCATCATCCGCCGATGCACTCCTTCCTGGGTGTGCCCATCCGGGTGCGTGACCAGGTGTTCGGCAACCTCTACCTCACGGAGAAGCGCAGCGCGGAGGAGTTCGACGCCGAGGACGAGTCGGTGCTCGCCACCCTCGCGGTGGCGGCGGGTGTGGCCATCGAGAACGCTCGCCTGTTCGAGGAGACGCGGCTGCGTGAGCGTTGGGTGGGGGCGAGTTCCGAGGTCACGCGGGCCCTGCTGTCGGGCGCTCCGAGCACGGACGTCCTCGAACTGATCGTGGAGCAGGCGCGTCAGATCGCCGACGCCGATGCCGGGATGATCGCCGAGCGGGTGCCCGAGGAGGCCGCGCTGCGGCCGTTGCTCGCCGTCGGGCTGGACGCCGAGCGGCGCAGCGGTCTGGTGATGTCCGGCACGGACGGCTTCGTGGCGGCCGTCCTCACCACGGCGGAACCCGCGGTGAGCGCCGACATCCAGGAGGACGCGCGGACCAGCGGGGACGCGGCGCAGTGGGTCGGGCTCGGGCCCGTGGTCGGTGTTCCGCTGGAGGCCGGGGGCAAGGCCGGCGGTGTGTTGCTGCTGGGGCGCGCGGTGGGGCGTACGCCGTTCACGGACGCCGATACGCGCCCCCTGCTCGGGTTCGCCGGGCAGGCGGCGCTGGCTCTGGAACTGGCCGAGCGGCGCCGGGACGCCGAGCAGATCACGCTGCTGCGGGACCGCGACCGGATCGCCCGCGACCTGCACGATCTCGCCATCCAGCGACTGTTCGCGGCCGGGATGACGCTGCAGAGCACCCAGCGTTTCATCGACCATCCGGAGGCTGTGGAGAGGTTGTCGCGGACCGTGGACGACCTGGACGAGACCATCAAGATCATTCGGTCCACGATCTTCGGGTTGCGGACGCACGGCGGGGCGAGGGAAGGCAGCGGTCTGCGCGGCCGGGTGTCGGACGCGGTGACGGCGGCGGCCTCGTCTCTGGGCTTCGCTCCCGCGGTGCGGATCGAAGGGCTGGTGGACACGGATGTCCCGGGCGAGGTCGCCGATCACACGCTCGCGGTGCTGGGCGAGGCGCTGAGCAACGCGGCCCGGCACGCCGGGGCCCGTTCCGTGGACGTGCACCTGAGCTGCGCGAAGGGCGAGTTGACGCTCACGGTGACCGACGACGGCCGTGGCATACCGGAGGGTGTCGCACGCAGCGGACTGAAGAACATGGAGGAGCGCGCGCTGGCTCTCGGCGGCGATCTCCGCCTCGGTGAGCGCCCGGAGGGCGGCGGCACGCGGGTGGTGTGGCGGGTGCCGACGCGGCCGTCCCGAGGGTGACCGCGACTGGCCGGCGGCCCGGTTCAGGGTGACTGCGGCTGGCCGGCGGCCCGGTTCAGGGTGACTGCGGCTGGCCGGCGGACCCGGTTCAGGGTGGCCGCAGCTCGCCGACGGCCCCGGCTCAGTGGGACGGGTGCTGGCTCGTTCCGGGGTGTTCCCACTGCGATGCGAGGACCGCTGCCTGGACCCGTCGTTGGACGCCGAGTTTGGCCAGGAGACGGGAGATGTGGTTCTTGACGGTCTTCTCGGAGAGGTAGAGCTTCCCGCCGATCTCGCGGTTGGTGAGCCCGTCGCCGATCAGGGCGAGGATCTCCCGCTCGCGCGGCGACAGGCCGGCCAGCTCGGGGGCGACGGCCGGTTCCTCGGACGGGTCGGCGCGCAGCGAGCGCATCAGCCGGGCCGTGGTCTCCGGGTCCAGCATGGACCGCCCGGAGGCGACCGTGCGTACCGCCGAGATCAGGTCGGAGCCCTTGATCTGCTTGAGGACATAGCCGGACGCCCCGGCCATGATCGCGTCGAGCAGGGCCTCCTCGTCGTCGAACGAGGTCAGCATCAGACAGGCCAGCCCCGGCATCCGGCTGCGCAGTTCGCGGCAGACGGTGATGCCGTCGCCGTCCGGCAGGCGTACGTCGAGGACGGCGACGTCGGGGCGGAGCGCCGGGCCCCGGGCGAGCGCGTGCTCGACGTTCTCGGCGTCCCCGACCACCGAGATGCCGGGCTCGGCGTCCAGCAGGTCGGCCAGGCCGCGCCGCACGACCTCGTGGTCGTCGAGCAGGAAGACCCGGATCGGGTGCTCCTCGGTGAAGGTGCGCGGCTCGGTCATCTCGACCCCTCGTCGGCCGGAGGGCGGAGCGAACCGCCCGTGACAACGATCATTACGTGCGGTGGCCGGACACGCTAGGGCCGACCGGCCCAAGGCATGTCAGGGGCGGAGTACCACCGCGCCCGCCTGTTCGACCCCGCGGCAGGGCCCTTCGGCCCCGGCGGGGGACCTGTGACCCCTCCACCGCGACGGCCGGCAGGGGCGACACTCGAATCGAGAGCTTCTTACTCCGGAGGTGGAGACCATGCACCGCACCATCACCGTGGGTCTGGACGGCTCGCCCGAGAGCCGCGCCGCCGCCGAGTGGGCTGCCCGTGAGGCGGCACAGCGACAGCTGCCGTTGAAGCTCCTTCATGTGTGGGAGCCGGCGCCGGAGCCCATCGAGCAGGCCCCTCAGCTGGGTGTCGAGACCCAGCGGGACTGGGGCGAGAAGATTCCCCGCGAAACCGCCGAAGGTCTCGGTCTGCGTCATCCCGGCGTCGAGGTGATCTCCGAGCACCTGACCGGCCACCCCGGCAGCGTGCTGAGCGAAGCCGCCGAGGACGCCGAACTGCTCGTCCTGGGCTCGCGGGGGCTGGGCGGCATCGGCGGGTTCCTGGTGGGTTCGGTCGGCCTGGCCGTGGTGGCGCGTGCCGAGCGTCCCGTGGTCCTGATCCGGGCCGGCGAGCAGGCGGCCGACGAGCACGAGAGGGACGCGGCGGGCATTCCGTCGGCCGCCACGCGGTACCGGCCGGTCGTGCTCGGCGTCGACACCGGCCACCTCGACGCGACGGTGATCGACTTCGCCTTCGACGCGGCCGCCCGGCGCGGGACCTACCTGCGGGCCGTGCACGGCTGGCATCTGCCGCTGTGGTTCGTCTACGGCGGAGCCGGCGACGTGTACCGGTACGACCATGTCGTCCGCTCGCACTCCGGCGCGCTCACCGACGCGTTGCGGCTGTGGAGGGAGAAGTATCCGTCCGTCGAGGTGGTCGAGGTGTCCCGCTCGGGCGGCGCGGCGGCTCACCTGATCGAGGCCTCTCGCCAGGCGTCACTGGTCGTCGTGGGACGGCGGGTTCGCCACAGCCCGTTCGGGACGCACATCGGTCCGGTCACACACGCGGTGTTGCACCATGCCGTCGCCCCGGTCGTCGTCGTACCGCACGGCTGACGCGACGAATCAGCCCGCCGTCCCCGAGCGTGCGGCCGGCGACCGGCCGCGCGAACTGTGAGAGGAGGCGGACCATCATGGTGAAGAACGTGCTGGTCGCCTACGGAACGACGAACGGCTCCACGGCGGAGATCGCCGAGACCGTCGCGGAGGTTCTGCGCCAGAACGGACTGACGGCCGAGGCGCGTCCCGCCCCGGCCGTGGCGTCCACGGAGTCGTACGACGCTGTCGTGGTCGGCGGCGGGCTGTACGCCGGCCACTGGCACAAGGACGCCCGCCGCTTCGTCCGGCGTCATGGCAGGGCCCTGGCCGAACGCCCCCTGTGGTTCTTCAGCAGCGGCCCGCTCGACCCCTCGGCCTCGGAGCGGGACATCCCACCCGTGCCCGGCGTGAAGAAGGCCATGGTGCGGCTCGACGCCAGGGAGCACGTCACTTTCGGGGGCTGCCTGGAGGAGGGCGCGAAGGGCTGGGTCGCGCGGATGATCCTCCGTAACGGGAAGGGCGGGGACTTCCGCGACTTCGAGCGGATCGAGGCGTGGGCGGGGCGGATCGGTCACGAGCTGGCGAGTTGACTCCCGCGTGACTGCCCGTCCGGCCGTGACTGCCCGTCCGGCCCCGAAGTCTCCGGGCGTTCGTCTCCCGGAGGCAGGCGGGGAAGCACCTCGAAGGCGTCCGCCAGCCCCGTGTGCCGCAGAACGCGCCGGAAGCCGGCGCTGTCGGCGACCAGGCGCAGCCTGCCGTGCCGGGTCAGCACGCGGTTCCGCGCCCGGCACAGGATCCCGAGCCCGGCGCAGTCGATGAAGGCCACCGGACGCAGGTCCAGCACCAGGTCGGGACGAGGGCCGGCGGTCAGCGCGTCGAGGCGCGCCGCCAGGCCCGGTGCCGTGCGCACGTCCAGCTCGCCGCGCAGCGTCACGACGGTGCGTTCGCCGACCGTGCGCTCCGCGGGAGGCGGCGCGGACCCGACGGGGTTCTCGGACATGGTCCGAGCAAAGCGCGGAAGGTCGGATCCGCGATAGGGCCGACCGGCCCAAGCGCCTCCCGCCGGCCCCGCGCCAAGCTTGAATCGCGGTGCGTCACCGGCATCGCGCCCGCACCGGAAAGGTGGGAGTGCCATGAAGGGCTACGTCTTCCACGGCCCCGGACAGTCCGCCTGGGAGGACGTCCCGGACCCCGGCGTCAAGGAGCCGACCGACGTCATCGTGCGGGTGGACGCCGTCACCATCTGCGGAACGGACCTGCACATCCTCAAGGGCGACGTTCCCGAGGTACGCCCGGGCACGGTGCTGGGGCACGAGGCGGTCGGTGAGGTCGTCGACATCGGCGGTGACGTGCGCACCGTGGCGCCGGGGGACCGGGTCCTGGTCTCCTGCATCACCGCCTGCGGCCGCTGCCGCTACTGCCGTGAGAGCGTGTACGGCCAGTGCCGGGGCGGCGGGGGCTGGATCCTGGGCCACCTGATCGACGGCACCCAGGCCGAGTACGTCCGCGTGCCGTACGCCGACCTGTCCGTGCACCCCCTGCCCAGTGCCCTGGACAGCAAGGACGCCGTGCTGCTCGCCGACATCTTCCCGACCGGGTACGAGGTGGGCGTGCTCAACGGGCACGTCCGGCCCGGGGACACCGTCGCCGTCGTGGGAGCCGGCCCCGTAGGGCTCGCCGTCATCGCGACCGCCCGGCTGTTCGCTCCGGAGCGGATCGTCGCCGTGGATCTGGCCGCCGCGCGGCTGGAGGCGGCCAAGCGGCTCGGTGCGGACGCGGTGGCGGACGCCCGGGAAGGGCCCGAGCTGCTGGTCTCGGACCTCACCGACGGACTGGGCGCCGATGTGGTCGTGGAGGCCGTGGGCGTCCCGGAGACGTTCGAGCTCTGCACGCGCATGGTGCGGCCGGGCGGGCGCGTGGCCAACGTCGGCGTGCACGGGACGCCCGCGACCCTGCACCTGGAAGACCTGTGGATCAAGAACGTCACCATCACCACGGGCCTGGTGGACACGTACTCCACCCCCACGCTGCTCCGGATGGCCGCCACCGGCCGGTTGCCCACCGGGCAGTTGGTCACGCACAGCTTCCCGCAGGCCCGCATGGAGGAGGCGTACGACGTCTTCGGCCGGGCCGCGGACACCGGTGCGCTCAAGGTCGTGCTGGGCGAGGAGGGGCACGAGGAGATCGTCCCCCTGAGGGCGGCCTGACGCAGGGAGACCTGACGTAGGAGAGAGGTGAAGGGCCATGACCGACCAGGCCTCGTCGCACGCCGTCGCGGGGCACCCGATGGGAGATCTCGGGCGGCGGATCACTCAGCGCCGTACGGAACTCGGCCTGACCCGGCAGGAGACGGCCACGCGGGCGGGCATCGCTCCGGCCTACCTCCAGTACCTGGAGGAGCGGCCGACCGCCGACCCGGGCGCGGGCACCCTGCTCCGGCTGGCAGGAGCGCTGAAGACCACGGTGTGGCATCTGACCGGCGGAGACATCGACCTGCCGCCCGGCCTCGGCCGGGCTTCCCGTACGCCCCGGTTCACGGAGCTGACCGAGGCGGAGTGCCGCTCCCTGCTCTCGACGCACGGTGTGGGACGTCTCGCCGTGGCCACGGCCTCCGGACCGGTTGTCGTGCCGGTCAACTACAGCGTCGTCGAGGGGGAGATCGTGTTCCGCACCGATCCGGGGTCGGCACCGGCGGAAGCGGCCGGCCATCGGGTCGCCTTCGAGGTCGACCGCATCGACGAGGCGTTCAGCGAGGGCTGGAGCGTATTGGTACGCGGCCCCGCCAGGGCTGTGACGGATCCGGACGAGGCGGCCCGTCTCGAGAAGGAGGCGTTCAGCGCGCCATGGGCCGGTGGCCGGCGCGAGCTGTGGCTGTGCGTCGAGCCCGTCGGCGTCACCGGGCGCCGGATCACGGTCTGACACTTCACCGGATCACGGTCCGACGGTTCACTGCGCCCGGCACTTCACCGTGGCTCGCGTCACCGTGGCTCGCGCAGAACGGACGCCCCGAGGAGGTGGCACTCGACGTCCACCACGCCCTCGACGGAGCGGACCAGCCGGGCCGCGACGGGCACGAGGGAGGTGTCCCGGATGCGGCCGGTGAGGGTGACGACTCCGTCCCGCACGTCCACGCGCACGGGCTCGACGGGGGCGGGGAAGAGGGAGGTCACGATCTCGCGGCGGATCTCCTCGGCGAGTTCCTCGTCGGACCGCAGGAAGACCTTGAGCAGGTCCGCGCGGCTGACGATGCCCTCGAGGACGCCCTGCCCGTCGACGACCGGCAGCCGCTTGACCCCGCGCTGGGCCATGATGCGTGCCGCCTGGGCGAGTGTGGCGCCGGAGTGGACGCTCACGGCCGGGGAGCTCATCAGCTCGTCCGCCGTCAACGCGCCCGCCTTGGCCAGGTCGGACAGCCGGCGCCGCTGCGTGTAGCGGTCCGGGTCGCTGTCGCGAAACTCCTCCTTGGGCAGCAGGTCGGCCTCGGAGACGACCCCGATCACCCGGCCGTCGCCCTCCAGGACGGGTACCGCGCTGACCTTCCACTGCCCCATGAGCTCGACGATGTCCTTGAACAGGGCCTCACGGCCGATCGCCACGACGGTGTGCGTCATGACGTCGCTGACGATGTGCGGGCTGCCGTGCATGGTCGCTCTCCTCGGGATGGTCAGGGGCGGCGGACGGCGGGGGTGTTCGGCAGGGCGTGACCGCTCATGCCGGACTCCCGCTGCCGTAGGGGGCGTACAGATCGAGCAACCGGATGCGCGATGCCTGGAGCCGGTCGGCGACCACACGGCCGAGCAAGACGGCGATCGTGCGGCCGAACTCGGCGTCCTGGGCGCACATCGCCCGTACGGGCTCCGCGTCGAACTCGAAGGCCCGCACCGGGCTCATCGCCTCTCCGCCCAGGTGCCACACGTGCGGCGGGAAGTGCCACGACCAGCCGACCAGTTCGCCCTGCCCCAGCGACTCGACGACAGCGGCCCGCCGGCCCGGGACATGGAGGTCGAGCACGACGGTCCCCGTCCGCACGATCCAGAACCGGTCGGCACGCCGACCTTCCTCGAACAGACGTTCACTCGCGTCGAAGGACACCTCGTGGGCGAGGCGCATCAGCCGCTCGCGCTGCGCGGCCGGGAGGGCCACGGCCAGTCTGGTGGTGGCGGTCATCGCTCCGGCTCCCTTCCGCCGTCCTGCGGGGGTCTTCTGATTACAGGGTGTGCCGGGCGGCCAGCGGTGCACCACGGGTCGCCCGGACCCTACCGGGGGCCGTCAGGCCCTGGGGCCGAGCGGGCCCGGCAGGGGCCGGTCAGCCCTCGTGCCCGGCCGCGATGGGTGGGACGGTGGGAGTGGGTCCATGGGCTGCCCGGCGACGAGGCGGTGGGAACGATGACGATGGAACTGCCCCTGATCGTGGGTGTCGACGGATCGGACGGCAGTCTGCCCGCGGTCGACTGGGCGGTGGACGAAGCGGCCCTGCACGGTCTTCCGTTGCGCCTGGTCCACGCCTCCCTCTGGGAGCGGTACGAGGGCACCACACCGTCGATCCGTTCGAACCGCCCGGCAGGACAGGTGCCGGCCGACCACATCGTCGCCTCCGCCGCGGAGCGTGCCGGGCGGCGCAACCCCGACGTGAAGGTGTCCACCGACGTCCTCCCTGCCGAAGCGGCGGACTCGCTCCTGCACGAGGGCAACAACGCCACCGCCCTGATCACCGGGTCGCGAGGCCGCGGCGGACTGAAGGGACTGCTGCTCGGCTCCGTGGGCCTGGCCGTCGCGGCCCGCGCCCACTGTCCGGTGATCGTGGTACGGGGCGACAAGGCCGGACTGGCCGGTACCCACGAGCGGATCCTCCTCGGCGTCGGAGGCCCCGCGACGAGCGGGGAAGCCGTCCGGTTCGCCTTCCGTGAGGCCGAGGCCCGAGGGTGCGCGCTCGAAGCCGTCCGGGCCTGGCGCTGCCCCGCACACCAGGCCGACGACACGGCCGCGCTCGCCGAGGCACCCGACCGGTATCACGAGGAGCGGGCCCGCGGCGAGCTCGATGAACTGCTCCGTGACGCGGTGGCCGAACACCCGGGCGTCCGGGTGCGCCGTACGACGCCGGAGGGACCCGCCCGCAAGGTGCTGGTGCACCTGTCGGCCGCGGCCGACCTCGTGATCGTCGGAGCGCAGCGCCGGCAGGGCCACTTCGGGCTCCAGCTCGGCAGGGTGGCCCACACCCTGCTGCACCATGCCCAGTGCCCCGTGGCAGTCGTGCCGCAGCGGGTCTGAGCGCGCCCACGCCGAAGAGCGCGGCGGGCCCGGCGAGGGGAGAATGGGAGGGCGCCGGGCCTCGCCGCCCTTTTCGCAGAGGAGACAGCCTCGTGACGGACCGGACGCGGGAGCACGACGGGACCTGGGAATACGAGGGCTACCGCCCTGGGGACGAGCGGCTGAGGGAGTCGCTGTGCACCCTGGGCAACGGCTACTTCGCCACCCGCGGGGCCCTGCCCGAGTGCGCTGCGGACGACATCCACTATCCGGGCACGTACATCGCCGGCTGCTACAACCGGCTCACCTCCGAGGTCTCGGGACGCCGGGTCGAGAACGAGGACCTGGTCAACGTCCCCAACTGGCTCCCGCTGCGCTTCCGGCTCACGGACGGGGAGTGGCTCACCCCCGACACGGCGACCGTCCTGGAACACCGTCAGACCCTCCGCCTGGACTCGGGGGTGCTGGAGCGCCGCACCCGGTACGCCCTCGGTGAGGGGCGGGCGCTGTCGGTACGGCAGGAGCGGCTGGTGCACATGGCCGATCCCCACCTCGCGGCGCTGCGCACCGAGTTCACCGCCGAGGGCTTCACCGGCGACCTGGAGGTCGAGGCCGCGCTCGACGGCGGCGTCACCAACGCCGGGGTGCCGCGCTACCGGGACCTGGACGGCCGCCACCTGACCCATGTGCACACCGGTACGGCGACGCCCGGCACGGTGTGGCTGCGCTGCCGGACCCGCACCTCGGACCTCCGTATCGGCATGGCCGCCCGGCTGACGGCCAGGGCACCGGTCACGGACGCGCACGAACCGTCGCGCGCGGTGCAGCGCCTCGCGCCGGCCCTGGCACCCGGCCGCCCTGTCACCGTCGACAAGACCATCGCCCTGCACACCTCCCGCGACGCCGCGATCAGTGACCCCCGTCAGGCAACGGTGGACCGGGTGAGCGCGGCACCGGGCTTCGACGAGCTGCTGGCGGCCCACCGCACCGCCTGGAACCAGCTGTGGCGCCGGGCCGGACTCGACGTCCCCGGGGAAGCGGGTGAGATCCTGCGCCTGCACCTGTTCCACGTGCTCCAGACCCTCTCCCCGCACACCGCCGACCTGGACGTGGGCGTCTCGGCCCGCGGACTGCACGGCGAGGCCTACCGCGGGCACGTCTTCTGGGACGAGCTGTTCGTGCTGCCGTATCTGAACCTGCACTTCCCCGAGGTGTCCCGCGCCCTGCTCCGCTACCGCCACCGGCGCCTGGACCGGGCCCGCGTCGCTGCCCGGGCCATCGGCCGGCGGGGCGCGCTCTACCCGTGGCAGAGCGGCAGCGACGGACGCGAGGAGACACAGCAGCTGCACCTCAACCCGCGCTCGGGCCGCTGGCTGCCCGACCACACCCACCTTCAGCACCACGTCGGATCGGCGATCGCCTACAACGTCTGGCAGTACTGCGAGGCGAGCGGAGACGCCGAGTTCCTGCACACCAAGGGCGCCGAGATGCTGCTGCACATCGCGCGCTTCTGGGCCGACTCGGCCACCTGGGACGAGACCCTCGGACGGCACCGCATCCGGGGCGTGGTCGGCCCCGACGAGTACCACGAGGCCTACCCCGGCGCCGAGAGGCCCGGCCTGGACGACAACGCGTACACCAACGTCACGGCCGCCTGGGTACTCACCCGCGCGCTGGAGGTGCTGCGCACGCTGCCCGAACCCCGCCGCCGTGAACTCGTCGAACGCACGGCTCTGGACGACAGCGAACCGGACCACTGGGAGGACGTCTCGCGGACGCTTCACGTGCCCTTCCACGACGGAGTCATCAGCCAGTTCGAGGGCTACGGCGACCTGCCGGAACTCGACTGGGACGACTATCGCAAGCGGTACGACGACATCCGTCGCCTGGACCGGATCCTGGAGGCGGAGGGGGACACGGCCAATAACTACAAGGCGTCGAAGCAGGCCGATGTGCTCATGCTCGGCTATCTCTTCTCACCGGCCGAACTCCAGGGGCTCTTCGCACGGTTGGGCCACCCGCTTGACGAGGGAATCTGGCGGCGGACGGTCGACTACTACCTGGGCCGCACCAGTCACGGCTCCACCCTCAGCGGCCTGGTCCACGGCTGGGTCCTGGCCCGTTGCCGGCGCACGGAAGCATGGACGTTCTGCCAGGAGGCCCTGCGCGGCGACATCGCCGACCTACAGGGCGGCACCACCGGCGAGGGCATCCACCTGGGCGCCATGGCCGGCACCCTCGACCTCGTCCAGCGAGGTCTGCCGGGCCTGGAGACCCGCTCCGGAGCGCTGTGGCTGGACCCCGTTCCGCTGCCCGAGCTGTCCTCGTACGGCTTCTCCATCAGCTACCAGGGCCACTGGGGCATCAAGCTGCGGCTGACGCACGGACAACTGGAGATCGTCGTGCCGCCGTCCGACCTGATGCCGATCGACATCGAGCTGCCGGACCGTGCGGTCAGCGTCCAGCCGGGCGAGACGTGCCTGCTTTACCTTCAGTAACAGAGAGTGATACCTCCAGGTCAGCTCCTCGAAACGATACGGCGCACGTTCTCCACAGCGCCGCAGCCTTCCTTCAGCCGACGCTCCCGTTCCGCGAGGAACGCCCCGCCCAGTTCCTCCCGGCGGTCCATGGCGACGTTCTCGCGGGCTCCGTTGAGGATGGTGCGCTCTTCCTCGTCGGTGTGGTGGGTGATGGCCTTCACGAGCTCTTCCAGCTTCTCGTCCCACTCCGTGGAGCCGACCTCGTCGACCTCGAGGAGTCCGAGGAGCGCCTCGTTGCCCTCCTCGTGCTCCTCCTCGCCGTGTTCGAGCTCGTCGTCGTCGATCCTCTTGTAGCGCTTGAGGGCGGGGTACACCTTCGACTCCTCCGCCAGCGCGTGCGCGATCAGCAGACCGGCGAACTCCCGTAGTGCGGCTGCCCGGTCGGCTTCGACGCTGCGCATCCGGTGGAAGAGATCCTCCATTCTCCTGTGGTCCTGGAGGATGAGTTCGACGACGTCTCGTGTCTCGGTCATGAGTCGGGCATCACTTCCGTACGAGGGACCTTGCCGGACCCGACTACCCCCGCGCGCCGCGTTCAGCCGCGGTGCTGGCGATGCGCCCTCCATCCGCCCTGGCTAAAATCCACGAGTAGGACAAGTTCACCCAAACAGCCTCGCGGGGGAGAATCATGGATTCCTCCGATGGTTCCTCGTCTGCTGGTTCCTCGTCCGCTTCGGAAGGACGCGACCGTCCGGCCACCGGGCCCCCGTTGAGCGCCACGGAACGGGAAGAGTACGAACGGCTGCGCAAGGCGGCCTCCGTTCACCACCGGCGTCTGCGCCGCACGGCGACGTCCGTGCTGCTGGTACTGACCTTTCTCCTGGCGCCGCTGGCCGTGGTCGCCGCCTGGGTGGACTCGCAGGTCGCCGACACCGGCCGGTACGTCCAGACCGTCGCTCCGATCGCCACGGAACCCTCGGTCCAGAACACCGTGACCGACCGGCTCACCAAGCGCGTGGTCGACAACGTCGATGTCGCCGCCTTCACCGAGGCCGTCGCGCGGACGTTGCAGCGGGAAGGCGCACCGCCCCGGGTGGTCGAGGGCGCCGACGCGCTGACCGGCCCGCTGACCAGCGCGCTCAGCTCGGCCGTCCACAGGATCGTGTACCGGGTGGTGACCAGCGACCAGTTCGCCGAGGTGTGGGACGACGCCAACCGGCGGGCGCACGCCGCCGTGGTCAAGGTTCTCACCGGCGAGGGCGGCAGCGCCGTCCAGGCCGGTGACGACAGCATCGTTCTGAACATCGGCACCGTCGTCGACAACGTCAAGCAACGCCTGGTGGACGCCGGGTTCGACCAAGCCTCGAAGATCCCCGACGTCGACAAGACGATCACCCTGTTCCAGACCGACAAGCTCAACGAGGCCCAGGGCGCCATGCGTCTGCTGAACGTCCTCGGCGTCTGGCTCCCGGTCCTGGTCCTCGTCCTGGCGGCACTCGCCGTCTGGAGCGGGCCCGCGCACCGCGTCACCCTGCTGACCACGGCCATCGGCGTCGGGGTCATGATGATCGTGCTGCTCGTCGGCCTCGCCGTGATGCGCCAGATCTATCTGGACTCCGTCGCCACGACCGCCCTGCCGCAGAACACCGCGGCCGACATCTACGACATCTTCCTCCGCTTCCTCAAGAACAGCGCGGTCACGGTCCTGGTCACCGCGGTGATCACCGCGTTGGCCGCCTACCTGTACGGGCCCGGACGCGGGGCCCGGTGGATCAGACGCGCGGCGGCGGGCGGAACCGGGGCGACGGGCCGGGCCATGGCGCGCCACGGTCTGCGCACCGGGGACGTCGGTCGCCGGCTGGACGCGCACCGCAGGTGGACCACCGGCATCGCCATCGCCGGCGGAGCGCTCGCCCTGGTGCTGTGGAACTACCCCACCCCCGGGTCCGTGGCGCTCGTCCTCGGCATCGTCGTCCTTGTGCTGGTCCTCCTCGGAATCCTCGCCGCGGCCTCCGGGTCGGCGCGGCCGAGCCGTATGTCGCACCAACCACCAGGGAAAGGAGCCTGAGATGGCTGAGCAAGGGACAGGGGCGGGCGGCGTCGCCGCTCTCGCCGAGGCGAACGCGCCTGTGTTCGAGACGCTCGTCCAGATGACGCTCGACACCTTCGAGAGGTCCGGGCTGGACGAGGAGACGTATCTGCTGGCACGCATCGCGGCGCTGGTGGCCATGGACGCCTCCGCTCCCTCCTACCTCCTCAACATCGGCACCGCCGCCGACGTCGGCGTGCCGCTGGAGAAGATCCAGGGAACGCTCGTGGCGATCGCCCCCGTGGTGGGCAGCGCCCGCGTGGTGTCCGCGGCGCGCGCCATCGGCGAGGCGTTCGATCTGGACCTCCCCGGAGAGGAGGAGCGGTGATGGGCGACCACGTGAACCTGGCCTACGACTACCCGGTCCTCGGGGCCTTCTGGACGATCATGTGGATCTTCCTGTGGGTGATGTGGATCTTCCTGCTCTTCCGCGTCATCGTCGACATCTTCCGCGACGACGCGCTGAGCGGCTGGGCCAAGACGGGATGGCTGGTCTTCACCATCGTCCTCCCCTTCCTCGGCGTCTTCGTCTACGTCGTCGCCAGGGGCAGGGGCATGGGCAAGCGGGAACAGGACCACGTCAAGGCCAAGATGGACGAGACGGACCGCTACATCCGCGAGACCGTCGGCGCCACCGGCCCGGCGAGCGAGGCGGACCAGCTCGCCAAGCTCTCGGAGGTCCGGGCCCGCGGTGACATCTCCGACGAGGAGTTCCGCCAGGCGAAGGAGAAGGTCCTCCACCCGTGACCGCACGCACCGGTGGGTGAGGCACGGTGAGCGGCAGCGCGTGGGCGGGGGCGGCCGTGGCCGCCGTGACGGCGGGGTACGCCCTCTGCTCCGGGCGGCTGGCCACTACCGCCGTGTCGGCGCCGATGGTGTTCACCGGCTGCGGGATCGCCATCGGCCCGATCGGGCTCGGTCTGCTCGACCTGAAGCACGACTCGGGCCCCGTGCTCACCCTGGTCGAAGCCGCCCTGACGCTGGTCCTGTTCACCGACGCCATGTCCGTACGGGGACGGGATCTGCGCCTCGGCGGATTCCTCCCGGGCCGTCTGCTGGGCATCGGTCTGCCGTTGACCATCGGGGCCGGCTGGCTGCTGGCGTGGCCCCTGCTGCCGGGGCTGACCTTGTGGGAACTGGCACTGCTGGGTGCCGTGCTCGCGCCGACCGACGCCGCTCTCGGCAAGACCGCGGTCTCCGACCGGCGGGTTCCCCCGCTGGTGCGCGGCGGCCTGAACGTCGAGTCCGGCCTCAACGACGGTATGGCGCTGCCCTTCTTCGTGCTCTTCCTCGCGGCTCTGCCCGGAACCATGGCATCGGAGGAGGGAGCCGCCGGGGTCTTCTGGCGCGCGCTCGTGCTCAGTACGGCGTGGGGTCTGGCCGTGGGAGGGCTCGGCGGGTGGCTGGTGCGCCGGTCGCGGGCGAGGGGCTGGATCGGTGGTGACTGGCGGCAGACGTTCGTCCTGGCCGTGGCCGTGGGCGCGTACACGGTGGCCGTCGTCTTCGACGGGAGCGGCTTCATCGCGGCCTGGGTGGCGGGCTTCGCCTTCGGTGTCTCCCTGCGGCGGAGCGAACCGGCGGAGGCGCGACCAGAGGCGCAGGAGGAGGCACCGGGTGGGATACCGGGTGAGGCACCGGCCGCCGTCGATGACTCCTCCGGTCTCGCCGGGCATCTCGCCGACCTGCTCGCCTCGTTGAGCTTCCTGGTCTTCGGTGCCGTCCTGCTCGGGCCGGCGCTGGACGACCTCGACTGGCGGATCATCGTCTATGCCGTGCTGAGCCTCACCGTGGTCCGGATGCTGCCGGTCGCCCTCGCGCTGGCCAGGACCGGCCTGGCCCTTCCCACGGTCGCCTACATCGGGTGGTTCGGGCCGCGCGGCCTCGCCTCCGTCGTCTTCGGGCTCCTCCTGGTGGAGGAGCACGTCCCGGGCCTTCAGCTCCTCGGCCGGGTGATCGCCGTCACCGTCGCGCTCAGCATCCTCCTGCACGGCATGTCGGCCGTGGTCCTCGCGAAGCGGTACGGCGCCTGGTACCGCAAGGCCGCCGCCCTGCGACCGGGGCTGCGCGAGAACCTGTCCGGGGACGGACCACCGGACTAGGGCCTGTCCGGCGGATCATCGTTCAGAGGACGAGTTCCCCGGCTCGGCGGGCCACCTCGTCCGGCGTGAGGTCCTCCAGATGGGTGAGGAAGACCCAGACGTGGCCATAGGGGTCCTTCAATATGGCCGTGCGGTCGCCATGGAACTGATCGGTCGGTGGTTGCAGGAGTTCCGCACCAGCCGCGGTGGCTTGTTGCGCCAGCGCATCGACGTCATCGACGAAGACGTGCAGGCCCACAGTGGTGCCGCCGATGGCCGTCGGTGCGCTGAAGAGTGGCCCCTCGGCGTCGCCCAGCATGACGGTGGAACCGTGAATCGTGACTTCGGCGTGCACGATGCGTCCGTCGGGGCCGCCGAGGCGGAACAGCTCGGTGGCACCGAATGCTCGGGTGTAGAAGTCGATCGCGTTCGCGGCGCCATCGACCATGATGTGGGCGACGACAGCGTTGCGGTAGGTCTCGGGAATGGCGTTCGTGGTCATGGAGACTGCCTCCTTGGGGGCTCTTGCCTATGACCATGAACGTAGAAGCTGAACCATACTTGAGGTCAAGCGTGGGTCAATTGGCGGGCGATGAGGGAGCTGTGCGAAGCCACAGCCTGATCGCTGCGAGGGTGATGGTGCCGTGGAAGATGTAGGCGCGTTTGTCTGATCTCGTGGCCACGGCTCGGGAGTTCTTGAGGGCGTTGATCGTTCTCTCGACTTCGTTCCTCCTTTTGTAGATCGTCTCGTCGAAGCCGGTGGGCCGGCCGCCCCTGCTGCCTCGGCTTTGGCGGTTGGCGCGCTGGTTCTTCGGCTCGGGGATGGTGTGCTTGATCTGGCGTCGCCGCAGGTAGCGGCAGTTACGGCGGGACGAATACGCCTTGTCCCCACCGACATGGTCGGGCCGAGTACGCGGGCGTCCGCCATCGAGACGGCCCACTCGGATGCGGTCCATGACGGGGGTGAACTGCGGGGCGTCGCCCCACTGGCCCGGTGTGATCAGCAAGGCCAGGGGGCGGCGTCCGCCTTCCCCGGCGAGATGGATCTTGCAGGTCAGGCCGCCCCGAGAGCGCCCGAGTCCCTCATCGGGGCGGTGCTGCCGGGGCGTTGTTCTTTTCCCGACACCCGCGGGCGTCTCTTGCGGGCTCCGGCGGCGTGCTGGTGGGCCCGGCAGGAGGTGGAGTCCACACTCACCATCGACCAGTCGATGCGGCCCTCGGCGTCGGCGTCCGCCAGGACGGCCGCGAAGAGCCTGCCCCAGGTGCTGTCCGCCGACCAGCGTCGGTGCCTCTCGTACACGGTCTTCCACTTGCCGAAACCCGCAGGCAGATCCCGCCACGGCACACCGGTGCGGTTCCGGTACAGGATCCCGTTGATGATCCTGCGATGGCTCGCCCAACGACCGGCCCGCTTGCCGGACTTCGGCAGATGTGGCCTCAACCGGACCCATTCATCGTTCGACAGATCTCCCCGCCCCATGGACATGCCAACGAGCCCACCCCAGAACGGTCACATGATCCGCCGGACAGCCCCTAGGGATTCAGTCCCCGACGCACTTGGGGTACTTCGAGCCCCGGTTGCAGTCGTGGTAGTCGTACTTGCTCACCCTGAACTTCGTCTCGTCACCGGCCTTGGCAGGGTCGACGACCAGGTAGAACTTCTTCCCGTCCTTGACCTTCTCGGTGACCTTGCCCTCCGGGCCCTGGCCGAAGTCCTGCGCGCATCCGGCGAGTGCGAGGACGCTGACCGCCGCGAGAGCGGTGGCGAGGCGACGCATGTCGTGCTCCGATCATCGTGAAAACGCTGATCAGTGTAGGTGCGCACCCCTGACGGTTCATCATCAAGAAGGTTCCCGGGCGTGGATGGGGAGCTTCTGTGGGTCCCTCGCCGGAACCCGGAGCCCTAGGTGTGCCGGAGCGCTCTGACGGCATGGCGGCTCGGTTCGGGGAGGGGGCGGAGGGCGGCTCTCCTGACGCTCACCACGATGAGGCACGTGGCCAGGCAGTACAGGAAGGCCACTCCGGAGGCGGCCAGGCTGCCCAGGAGTGAGTTGGCGTTGGGTGCGGCGGACGCCGCGATGGCCGCGACCGCGTTGCTGCGCCGCAGGAAGAACATGGGTTTCCCGGTGTAGACGTGCAGCGGTTCGTTGCCCTCGTGGTGGCTGCCGTCCCGGGAGACGTCGACCAGTACCCCGATCGAGGCGAGGACGGTGCCGACGATGGAGACGAGCGCGATGTCGAGGAAGAGCAGGAGCAGCGCCGCCGCGGAGAGGGCCATGCACAGGTACGCGGTTTTCAGCGCGTCCTTGAACTCGCGGTCCGGCAGGCGGTAGCCGAGGTCGACCAGGATGCGGGCCATGCCCTCGTCCTCGGCGTCGTCGTCCGCCGGCGGGGCCGTCTCGATGGCGAACCGCTGTGTGTTGGAGGCGGTTCGCCCGTCCCGCACACGTACGAGTTCGGTTCCTTCCCGGCCCTGGGCGTCCGCGGGGACGAGCCCCTCGGGCGTGACGAACTCCAGCCGGTTCGTCAGCACGCGGGGAAGGGCCAGGTCCAGGGAGATGACGACCCGGCCCCAGCTGTCGCGGTGCGTGACGCAGTCCTCCTCGTACTGGTAGGTCACCTCGGAAGGCAGCCCGGGGTGGACGTCCAGCAGGGCGACCAGCGGGGTGTAGCGCATCAGGCCGTCGACGCGTTCCCGCAGGGCCTCCTCCACGTCGTCCGACTGCCCGGTCCGGCGCAGCAGGGCGGTGAGTTCCTCGGTGCCGCTGCGCCAGCCCAGGGAGTCCAGCCGCCGGGACAGTTCCGCGCGCGTCGAGTTCTCGGGGGGCTGCTCGCCTCCGGCCAGGAGCCGGCCGACGCCGCGGGCCATGGCGCGGACCGTCTCGTTCGCCGGGAGCACGGTCACCGGGCTGACTCCGTGTTCGGTCAGGCGGAGCACTTCGAGGCGGTCCCAGTGGTCCTGCGGGAGAAGGTCCGCGAGGACCGGGCTCCGCCGACCGGGCCGGTCCTCCGTGGCCAGCTTGGTGGTCACCTGGTGGACGGCCATGGATCTGGAGGCGAGCCTCACACGATGGGTGCGGGTGGTGATGGTTCTGGCCGGATGGGCCAGGTCCTGCAGCAGTCGCAGCTCGCCGCCGAGGACCGGCATGCCGCGCGGGTCGACCGCCGTGGTGGCGTCGGGGACGACCAGCGCGGTCAGGGGCGTGGCCGGGGCGGGTCGTTCCGTGCAGTGCACGACGAGGTCGCGGGCGAGCGAGACGAGCCGGGTGGCCGTCGGGTCGGAGGGGGTTCCGTGGCGGGCCAGGAGCTCGTCCAGGGCGACGATCGTGGACCGCTCCACGTGGGCCGGGGCGTTGAGGATCACCGCCACGGCCTGGATGATCCCGGCCAGCGACCGCGTCCCCGGCTCGACCGGTGCGTCGGCGACGGGTGCGTCGGCCACCTCTGCCGCTGCCCGGCCCGCGGCCTCGGCGTGGCCTGCGACGAGGGCCTCGTGCGCGAACGCCGCGAGCCGTTCCGCCACCAGCTCCGGCCGGAAGGCGAGCAGATGCCGGACCTCGTACACGTACCAGATGAGCCGGTCGGTACGGAGCGGCCGCAGCGGCTGGTTGTAGTAGGTGAAGGCGATCCTGTGGGCCTCCTGGTACACGGCTGCCCGCTCGGTGCGCATACGGTCGTGCAACGCGGTGCGCAGCGCGGAGCGGATCGCGTATTGCGGGTCGCCGCCCGGTCCGCCGTACGGAACCCGGTCCCTGACGACGAAGGGGGAGGTCAGGACCTGTTCCGCCGGCACTCCGACATCGAGGTTCGCCGCCGTGTACAGCACGATGTCCGTGCCGAACCACTGGTGCACGGCGAGCGCTTCGAGCAGCCGTCCCTCGTCGGCGGGGAGCCGGTCGAAGTGCGCCAGTGCCCGCCGGAAGACGTTCCCCTGGGTCATGGCGTCAGCCCTCCCTGTCGTCGCCGTGGTCTCCGGTGGCGGTGGCCGACCCGCCGTCCGGATGCCGTGGAGCGGGTTCACCGGGCTCCATATGACACGCGAAGAACTCGGCGAGCAGCCCCGGCACGCCGCCGTGGCTGCGCTGGATCACCACGGCCTTGTCCCTGAGGCTGGCGAATCCGAGCTTCTCGATCCAGTCCTGCACGGCCTCCACGTCGAACGGCGGCAGCACCAGCGTCTGAACGGCCGTGGAGTACGGGGGGTGGGGCAGGCTCGGCACGCTCCGTCCGGCCAGGAAGACGCTGACCTCCCGCCTGGACAGCAGGTTCGGCAGCAGGCTCCGGCCGAGCCAGTCGCGCATCGGCCGGGCACACGCCTCGAAGCTGTCGAGGCAGATCACGGGCCTGCGCGCATCGGCGACCAGGTTGTCCAGCAGGGCATCGCTGAGGGCGGCGAGGCGCAGGACCCGGTCCTCTCCCTGAGCGAGCAGCTGGATCGCCGAGTTCCGCACCCGGACGTTGCTGAAGGCGACCTCGGTCGATCTCGACTGCTCCGCGTGCCGGTCCCGTGTGGTCCGGTAGCCCGGTACGCCGACGTCCTGACCCCGCGCCTGTATGGAGAGCTGTTCGAGCACGTCGTGTTCCACCGCCGTGCGTGACAGGTCGACGAAGTACACGCCGTTGCCCTCGTGGCGGTCGTAGATCTCGAGCAGCAGGGACGACTTGCCGATGTCCTGCGGCCCTTCGAAGAACAGCGCCTGCCGTTCCCCGCCACGGTCCTCGTCCCGGGCCGTGAGGCGGGCCGCGCTCTGCAGTTGCTCGGCACGGTCGATGTGCCGGTGAGGTGTTGCCGGTTCGTGCACCCGCTCTTCCCGTCCCCCTCGTGACGCCGCGGACCGATACGGGCCGCTACCGGGGGTTCCGGCCCGTCGGTGGGTCGGCGGGGTTCGTGCCTTCGGGCGGGACGGTTCCGTCGTCCGGCAGGATCTCCACGACGCTGTGCTTGAACCGGGCCCGGCGGAACGTGGTCTTCGCACCCTTCACCATCCGGAAGCGGGACCGCTTGGACCTGAAGCGGTCCACCTGCATCGTCTGGTTGGTGACGGGCTTGGCCTCCTGGCCGCCCTCCACACCGGCCCGCATGCCCAGACCCTGGATGTCGGCGCGCTTCAGCGAGCCTCGCCGCAGACCGAAGACGATCACGCCCACGATCCCGAGCACGATGAGGCCAACGACCAAGAGCTGCATGGGACTCAGATCCACCATGGACAACGCGCCTCCCCCGACGTCCCCCTGACGCACTGTAAGTACCATCCCACAATGCGCAACAAACCCAGCAGGGCTTGCGTAGAAATTTCCCTGTACCGCCGACCTCGGGAGGCCTCCATGCACGACCTCGCGGACTCGATCGAATCGATGGAGCAGCTCGCCGCCGTCTGGCGGGTGATGGTGCTCGACCGGGATCCGCGGGCGGATGTCCGCGACCTTCCGGGCATCGCCGTCCGCTGGGCCGACTGCCGGTTCGCCTTCTGGAACTGCCTCACACTGACCGACGTCGGCGCGGACGCGGGGCTGCTGAAGCAGCGGCTGAACGAGGCGGCGGGGGTCATGCGGTCGAAGGAGCGCCCCGGGTTCCTGTGGGTATTCGAGGACCTCCTCGACGGTGAGGCACGGGCCGTGCTCGGGGAGGCCGCCCAGGAAGCGGGGCTCGACTACGCGTTTCCCGGCACCGGCATGGCGGGAGACCTGTTGCCCGTTCCGGAGCCGGCCCACCCCGAGCTGACCTTCGCGCGCGTCACCGACGACGGGCTGCTGCGGGCCTACGCGGACATCAACTCGCGTGCGTACGGGTTTCCGCTGGAGGACGGGCGGGACGGTCTCGGCACGTCCTCGCTGTGGAAGAGCCAGGTGCACGCCTATCTGGGGCTACGGGACGGGACGCCCGTGAGCTGTGCCGCCACGGTGGCGGCACAGGGCCGGCTGTTCGTCCTGATGGTCGCCACCGATCCGGCGTGGGAGCGGCGGGGGTACGGGGAGGCGGTGACGCGCAAGGCGCTGTACGAGGGCGCTCGTGCCACCGGAATGACCCGGGCGACGCTGCACGCGACCGCCGCCGGAGCGCCCGTGTATCCGCGCATCGGCTTCGAGCCGAACTCCCCGATGCGGTTCTACTCCCTCAGGGACTGATCGGCCGGGGGCCGGTCGGCCGGCTGAGCCACCGGAGCCGTCGTGGAGCGGGGGATCACATGCGTCGGCAGGACCAGGTGCCGGCCGTGTCCCCCCTCGGCGTCGTCGATGAGCTTCAGCGCCAGCTCGCCGGCCTCGCGCCCCATGTCCGACGGTGACTGGGCGACCGTGGACAGGTCGAACCAGTCCGCCAGCGGCTGGTCGTCGAAGCCGAGGACGGAGATGCGCTCGGGTACGGCGATCCGCGTCTGGCGCAGGTTCCAGATGAGGGCGACGGCGACCTCGTCCTGCTCGGCGAAGACAGCGGTCGGCGGCTCGCGCAGGCTCAGCAGCGTGCCGAGCACCTCGGCGGCGGCGCGCTTGTCGCCGACCCGGGTGGAGACCACCAGGTCGTCGTCGAGCGGGACACCCGCCTCGGTGAGCGCCTGCTGGTAGCCCAGCAGCCGTTCGTTGGAGCTGAAGGTGAAGCCGCTCGCGCCCTGGGTCTGGACGAAGGCGATCCGGCGGTGGCCGAGGTTGAGCAGATGCCGGGTGCCGTGCAGGGCACCGGCGACATCGTCGACGTAGACGCTCGGACGGCCGTCGACGTGCTGGCTGACGTAGATGACGGGCATGCCGAGGTCGTCCAGCCGGGCCGTCTCCTCGTCGGTGAGGTCGAAGGAGAACACCAGGAGCGCGTCGGCGTTGCGGCGCGCCGGGAGGTGTTCGAAGAAGTCCGTGCGTTCGGCCAGGTCCGGGATCTCGTAGACGTTGAGCTGCAGGCCCGCCGACCGCAGCAGCGGGGCCAGGCTGGACAGGGCGGCTCCCATGAACCACGAGTCGAGAGTCGGGACCATCACGGCGACCGTCCCGGTCCGGCCCGTGACCAGGCTCGCGGCCTGCCGTGACACGGCGAAGTTCAGTTCGCGCGCGGCCTTCTCCACCCGGGCGCGCACCTCCGGCGACACCGTGGACAGGCCGCGCAGCGTGCGCGAGACGGTGGAGGTGGAGACCCCGGCCCGTTCGGCGACGTCGGCCATCGTGGGGTGCCGCTGAGCTGGAGGCATGGGCCGGACGTTAGCACAGGAATTCGCTCTCCTGCCCGTGGTTGTGACAGCGCTTTCATGCGAGTGAAGCCCAAGCGGTCAGCCGATTACCGCCGCGTAACGCATTGACTTCGGCAAAACACGCCCCTAGCTTGCAAGCGTTGTCCGAGCGACCCTGAAATGGTCTTCGCGAGGCCCATCATCAGCATTCTGACCTGCATATTTTCTTCATGCATTCCATGACAACGCAGTCTCAGCAGGAGAGGCATGACGATCAGAACCATCACCAGAGCCACCGCGCTCGCCGCCACCGGGCTGCTCCTCACCGCCTGCGGCAGCGGCTCGGGGCAGGCCGGGCCACCGTCGTTCGAAGGGCGCGGGCCCATCACCTACGTGGCCGGCAAGGACACCACGGGCACCGTCCAGCCGATGCTCGACCGCTGGAACAGGGCGCACCCGAAGGAGAAGGTCACCTTCATCCAGCTGCCGACGGACCCGGACGCGCAGCGCCGGCAGATGATCCAGAACGCGGAGACGAAGTCCGACGCCTACACGGTGCTGTCCCTCGACGCCGTGTGGACCTCGGAGTTCGCCGCCCACCGGTGGATCGACCGGCTGCCCGAGAAGCGGTTCCCGCTGGGGAAGATGCTGAAGCCGGTGGTGGAGACCTCGCGGTACCGCGGCGGTCTGTACGCCGTGCCGGGCAGCTCGGACGGCGGCCTGCTGTACCACCGCACCGACCTGCTGAAGAAGGCGGGTGTCACCCAACCCCCCACGACCTGGGCGCAGATGACCGCCGCCTGCGCCGAGGTGAGGAAGCTGCCCGAGGCGAAGGGCATGTCCTGCTACGCCGGGCAGTTCCAGAAGTACGAGGGCCTCACGGTGAACTTCGCCGAGGCCGTGAACTCCGCGGGCGGCACCGTCACCGACCCCAGCGGCAGGCCGGACGTCGACACCCCCGAGGCCAGGAAGGCCCTGGACTTCCTCGCCGGATCCTTCAAGGACGGGACGATCCCCAAGAAGGCCATCACCTTCCTGGAGGAGGACGGCCGCCAGGCCTTCCAGTCCGGCAAGCTCGTCTTCCTGCGCAACTGGCCCTACGCGTACTCCCTGGCCCAGAAGAGCGGCGTCAAGGGCAAGTTCGCCACCGCTCCCCTGCCCGGTCTGAACGGGCCCGGCTCCTCCAGCCTCGGCGGCCACAACATGGCCGTGTCCTCCTCCGCCCAGAACAAGGCGACGGCCCTGGACTTCATCCGGTTCATGAGCAGCGAGGAGAACACCAGGACCTTCCTGGAGGACGCCTCCGTCGCCCCGCCGTACGGCTCCCTCTACGACGACAAGGAGCTGATCGCGCAGTACCCGTATCTGCCGGTGCTCAAGGAGTCCATCCTGCGGGCCGTGCCCCGGCCCCGGGTGGTGCAGTACGGCGATGTGACCTCGGCGGTCCAGCAGGAGACGTACGCCGCCCTGACCGGGGAGAAGAGCAGCGCGCGGGCGCTGAAGGATCTGCAGAGGGCGCTGCGGAAGGCCGTGGCGCTGTGAGGGCCGGGGTCATGACCGGGACTCCGGCCGAGGCCGACGTCCGCACCGAACCTCCGCGGGCGCCGAAGCCGGGCCGGGCGACCGCCGGTTCCGGGCGGCTGGCGGCGCTGCTGGTCTCGCCGACGCTGCTGGTGCTGACGATCGTCGTGCTCTATCCGACGCTGATGGCGCTGAAGGAGTCGCTGTACGGCCCGAAGGAGCTGGACCCGAGGACCGGATTCATCAGCGACGCCGAGCCGTTCGTCGGACTCCGGAACTACACGGAGATCTTCGGCGAGGCCGGGGCGCGGTTCTTCAACGCCTTCTGGAACACCACGTTCTTCACCGTCGTCACGGTCGGCCTGGAGACGGTGGTCGGGGTGGCCATGGCGCTGATCATGCACAAGGCGTTCCGGGGCCGGGCCCTGGTGCGGGCCGGGATCCTGGTGCCCTGGGCGGTGCCGACAGCCATCTCCGGACTGCTGTGGCGGTGGATCTTCAACAGCGACGGCGTGGCCAACGCGCTGCTCGGGCAGCAGATCCTGTGGACCACCGAGGGCTTCCACGCCAAGGTCGCCGTCATCGTCGCCGAGGTGTGGAAGACCGCGCCCTTCATCGGGCTGCTGGTGCTGGCCGGCCTCCAGGTGATCCCGAAGGAGGTCTACGAGGCGGCCCGCATGGACGGGGCCCGGCCTGCGCGGCAGTTCTGGCACATCACCCTGCCGCTGGTGAAGCCCGCGCTGCTGGTGGCGGTGCTGTTCCGCTGCATGGACGCGCTGCGGATGTTCGATCTGCCCTACATCCTCGTCGGCGCGCAGAAGCACTCCGTGGAGACGCTGTCGATGCTCGCGCAGAACGAGGCGGCCAACGTCCGCTTCGGGCCCGCCTCCGCCTACGCGGTGATCCTCTTCCTGTATGTGTTCCTGATCGCGCTCGCCTTCGTGCGGCTGCTCGGCGCCGACCTCATCGGGGGCGACGGCAGGAGAAGGCGCCGTCGTACGGAGGTGGCGGCATGACGCTCACGGCCAAGTGGCGGCAGTGGCTGCCGTATCTGGGGATCACCGCGGTGGTGGCCTACTGTCTGGCCCCGTTCTACTGGATGCTGGTCTCCAGCCTCCGCCGCACCGAGGACATCTTCGACACCTCGCTCGTCCCGGCCCCGCTGTCCTTCGAGAGCTACCGGGCCGTGTTCGACCCCACGCAGGGGTTCGGGCGCGCGCTGCTCAACAGTCTGGTCGTCGCCGGGATCACGACCGTGGCGGCGCTGCTGCTCGCCACGTTCACCGCCTACGCGATGGCCCGGCTGGAGTTCCGCTTCAAGCGGCTCATCCTCACGCTGATCATCGCCACCTCGATGTTCCCGGTCGTCTCGATCGTGGTGCCGCTGCTGAAGCTGTTCACGGACATCGGGTGGATCAACACCTACCAGTCGATGATCGTGCCCAGCATGTCCTTCGCGCTGCCGCTGGCGGTGTGGAACCTGACCACGTTCTTCCGGCAGATGCCGGACGAGCTGGAACACGCGGCGATGGTCGACGGCTGCACCCGCGGCCAGGCCTTCCGCAAGGTCATCGTGCCGCTCGCGGCTCCGGGCATCTTCACCACCGCGATCATCATCTTCATCGCCGCCTGGAACGAATTCCTCATCGCCCTGTCGATGACGAACAAGCCAGGCATGCAGACCGCGACCGTCGCCATCTCCAAGTTCACCGGCGCCACCACCTACGAGACGCCGTTCGGCAGCCAGATGGCCGCCGGTGTCCTCGTCACGGTCCCGCTGGTGGTCATGGTGCTGCTCTTCCAGCGCCGTATCGTCGCCGGGCTCACCGCCGGCGCCGCGAAGTAGACCCGAGAGATCCCTAAGGAGCAACGTGTCCCCCACCGCCGCCTGGTGGCGCAGTGCCGTCATCTACCAGGTCTACATCCGCAGCTTCGCCGACGGGAACGGCGACGGCGTCGGCGACATCGCCGGCCTGCGCTCGCGCCTGCCCTATCTGAAGGCCCTCGGCGTGGACGCGGTCTGGATCAACCCCTGGTACAAGTCGCCCATGGCCGACCACGGCTACGACGTCGCCGACTTCCGCGCCATCGACCCGCTGTTCGGCACCCTCGCCGACGCCGAGCGGTTCATCGAGGAAGCCCACGCGCACGGCATCCGCGTGATCCCCGACATCGTGCCCAACCACACCTCCGACCAGCACGCCTGGTTCCAGGAGGCCCTGGCCGCCGGGCCGGGCGGCGCGGAACGCGAGCGCTACGTCTTCCGGCCCGGGCGCGGACCCGACGGGGAGGAGCCGCCGAACGACTGGGTGTCCTGCTTCGGCGGCCCGGCCTGGACCCGGCTGCCCGACGGGGAGTGGTATCTGCACCTGTTCGCGCCCGAGCAGCCCGACCTGAACTGGCGGCACCCCGAGGTGCGCGCCGAGTTCGAGTCGATCCTGCGGTTCTGGTTCGGCCGGGGCGTGGACGGCTTCCGTATCGACGTCGCCCACGGCCTGATCAAGCACCCGGAGCTGCCCGACCTGCCACCCCGCCGGGACCCGGACGCCGGGCCGCCCTCGCGGCACGTCGACCATCCGCACTGGGACCGCGACGAGGTGCACGAGATATACCGCTCCTGGCGCAGGGTCGCCGACGAGTTCCCCGGTGACCGCTCCTTCGTCGCCGAGGCCTGGGCCGACACACCTGAGCGGCTGGCGGCGTACGTCCGCAGGGACGGTCTGCACACCGCCTTCAACTTCGACTTCCTCATGTCGAGCTGGGACCCCAAGGACCTGCGCGCGGTGATCGACGACTCCCTCGCCATGCTGGGCGGCGTCGGCGCTCCGGCCACCTGGGTCCTCTCCAACCACGACGTGGTGCGCCACCCGAGCCGCTACGGCCGCCGTACCGCCAAGCGCTGGGTGGCGAACGAGAGCTACCGCCCTGAAGGCCCCCTGGACTTCGGGCTCGGCACCCGGCGGGCCCGGGCCGCCGCCCTGCTGATGCTCGCGCTGCCCGGCGGCGCCTACGTCTACCAGGGCGAGGAACTCGGCCTGCCCGAGGTCGAGGACCTGCCCGAGGAGCTCCTCCAGGACCCGACCTGGGAACGCTCCGGCCACACCGACCGGGGCCGCGACGGCTGCCGCGTCCCGATCCCCTGGTCCGGGCACACCGCCCCCTACGGCTTCAGCCCCGACGGCGCCACGGCAGGCCCCTGGCTGCCCCAGCCCGCCCGCTGGGCCGAGCACACCGTCGAGAGCCAGAGCGGCGACGCGGCGTCCATGCTGGAGCTCTACCGTGCTGCGCTGCGCGTCCGGCGCGACCATCCCGCCCTCGGCGACGGCTCGATGACCTGGCTGGACGCACCGGACGGGGTGCTGGCCTTCAGCCGGGACCCGGGCTTCATGTGCGTGGTCAACCTCTCCCCCGAACCGTACGAGCTGCCCGGACACTCCGGGCTCCTGCTGGCAAGCGGCCCGCTGGAGAACGGCCGGCTGGGGCCGGACCAGGCGGTGTGGCTGGCCGTGTAGGGGGTGCCGGCGAAAAGCAGTTGACCGCTCCCCGCTGCCCCCGGGCACGATCACGGTTCCGCTTCCGTCCTCCGTAGCGTGAAGGAGTTCCGTCCGTGCCCTCAGCACTCTTCCCGGACCTGTCCGCCCCCGGCACCTGGGTGATCGGCACCCGCCATGCCGACGGCCCCGACCGGCAGCAGACGCTCGTGGAGGAGGAGTCGGCGTCACTGGAGCCGCCGGCGGCCGGCCTCGCCGACGTCAGCTGGTTCCTCAGTACGGACGGGGAGACCGTGCTGACACTCGCGCGGTGGGACGACGGCGCCGGGCCTCCTCCCGTCAGCCCGCCCATCTATCGCCTCGACCGCAGCCTGGCCGAGGAGCACGAGACACGCGTCCCGGGCTGTCTGATCACCGCCGCGTTCGACGTCGACGGGCCCGAGCGGCAGCGGTCGTTCACCGACGCGGCGATCGCGGCCCAGCCCCGGGAGGGCGGACACCCCGGGGCGATCTCGGCCCACTTCCTGCACAGCGTCGACGGCAGCCGGGTGCTGCTGTACACGGAGTGGACCAGCACCGAGGCCCACCAGGAGGCGACCGAGGCCGGTGACCACGACCAGGGCCACGAGCTGTTCTCGGGGACGCCCGGGGTGCGTCTCACGCGTGGTGGGCGGTTCCGGCTGTATCGCAACCTGCGGTGACTCAGTGCCCCGGTCGCCCGTCATCGACCGGGAACCCGCCCACCGTGAACCCGATCACCGTCCCCCCGCCGTCCCGCCGGAACGCGAACGGCGCTCCCCCGTGCGCCAGGGCCACCTCGCGGACGATGGACAGGCCGAGGCCGGAACCCGGCAGGGCGCGGGCGTCGGCGGCGCGGTAGAAGCGGTCGAAGACACGGGCGAGGTCGTGGTCGGTGATGCCGGGGCCGCGGTCGAGGACCTCGACCCGGATCGTGCCGGGCCGGGCGGGCCCGGCGACGACGATCTCGACGGGGGCCGTGCCGCGCTGGTCGAACTTCACCGCGTTCTCGACGAGGTTGGACAGCGCCCGGCTCAGCATCCCGGGCCGTCCGTGGGTCGTGGTGTCGCCGCTCGCGCGGAGCGTGATCTCCCGGCCGCTGCGGCGCCGGGCCAGGCCCGCCACCTCCTCCGCGAGGTCGGCGACGTCCACCCGCCGCGGCGGCTCGGTGTCGGACTGCCCGGCCGCGAGGTCGACGAGCTCGTTGACCAGGTCGGTCAGCTCGCGGGCCTCCTGGCCGAGGTCGGCGACCAGTTCCTCCCGGGTCCCGGGCGGCAGTTCGTCGATCCGGCGGAGCATCGAGATGTTCGTCCGCAGCGAGGTCAGCGGCGTCCGCAGCTCATGGCCCGCGTCCTGGACGAGGCGGCGCTGGTCCTCCTCGGACTGGGCGAGCCGCCCCAGCATGCGGTCGAAGGCCCGGCCCAGCCGTCCCACCTCGTCATGCCCTGCGACCGGCACCTGGATGCCGAGCCGGCGGGTCCGGGCGACGTCCTCGGCGGCGTCGGTGAGGACGACCAGGCGCCGTGTGATGCGCCGGGCGAGCCACCAGCCGAACAGGCCGGCGGCGATCACCACGGCCGCCATCAGCAGCAGCGTCCGCCGCTGCAACGCCCGCAGCAGGTCCTCGACGTCGCTGAACTCCTGCGCGACCTGCACCGCGCCCCGGCCGCCGCCGAGGGAGACGGTCGCGACGCGGTAGACGTCGTCGCCCACGTCGACGTCCTTGTGCTCGACCACCCGCCCCGACGTGACCGCGGCGGCGATCCGCACATCCGCCCCGGTCACGGGCAGTCCCGGACTGCCCGCGTCGACGACATGACCGTCCGGGCCGAGCACCTGCACATCGGTGCGGGCGGGCCGCACGAGATCGTGGCCGGGCGCGGCGGAGGAGAAGTCCTCCGGCGTCATCCGGTTCTCCCGCACCTCGTCCCGCAGGTCCTGCACGACCTCGTCGAACACCGTCTGCTGGTCCACCCGCACCAGCCGGGCGGCCGCGCTGTAGGACAGGATGCCGACCAGGATCGTCACGGCCGCGGTCACCGCCGCGAACGACACCGCGAACGTCGTGCGCAGCGAGACCAGCCTCAGCCGCCGCCCGCTCAAGCGCCAGCGGAGGCGGCCCACTCAGTCCTCCCGCAGCACATAACCCACGCCCCGAACCGTGTGGATCAGCTGCGGCCCGTCCGGATCGTCGAGCTTGCGGCGCAGATAGCCGACGTAGACGGCGAGGTTCTTCGAGCCGGGGCCGAAGTCGTAGCCCCAGATACGGTCGTAGATCGTCGAGTGGTCGAGGACGATGCCCGTGTTGCGGACCAGCAGCTCCAGCAGCTCGAACTCGGTGCGGGTCAGCTCCAGCTCGCGCGCGCCGCGCCAGGCCCGGCGCGCCTGCGGGTCCATGCGGATGCCGGCGGCCTCGATGAACCGGTCGGGCAGCTGCCTGGGCGCCTCGGGCACGGGCGCGGCACCGGTGGGTCCGCCGCCGGCCGCTGCGCCGCCGAGGGGGTCGCCCACGCCCACCGGGCTGGTGCGGCGCAGCAGCGCGCGCAGCCGGGCGAAGACCTCCTCCACGTCGAAGGGCTTCACCACGTAGTCGTCGGCGCCCGCGTCCAGGCCGGCGATCCGGTCGGCGGTCTCCACGAGCGCGGTCAGTATCAGGACCGGCGTCCGGTCGCCCTCGGCGCGCAGCACCCGGCACACCTGGAGCCCGTCGATGCCGGGCATCATCACGTCCAGGACCAGCACGTCCGGACGGTTGCGGTGGGCCTGCGCCAGTGCCTCGACACCGTCGGCGACCGCCATGACCTGGTATCCCTCCAGGGTCAGGGCGCGCTCCAGGGCGTTGCGGATGGCGCGGTCGTCTTCGGCGAGCAGCACTGTTGGGGGCACGCGACCAGTGTGCCAAGACACCGGGTGTCCGGGACCGGATGAGCTGCGCCGGAGCGTCCTTCTTACTCCGCTCTCACCCGGGCCCGCACAACCCCGGACCGGGTGCCTACCGTCCTCTCACCCCCGGGCCGGGCTCGCGAGTCACCCCCGGGCCGGGCTCGCGAGTCACCCCCGGGCCCGCGCGAGCCGGGCCGCGTGCGTCGGCGCGTCCGGCACGTCCGCCGGGCGGCCCACGGCGAACTCCTTGCGCAGCACCGGCACGACCTCCTCGCCCAGCAGGTCGATCTGCTCCAGCACGGTCTTCAGCGGCAGCCCGGCGTGATCGACCAGGAACAGCTGCCGCTGGTAGTCGCCCGCGTACTCCCGGAAGGCCAGCGTCTTCTCGATGACCTGCTGCGGGGTGCCGACGGTCAGCGGCGTCTGCTCCGTGAAGTCCTCCAGCGACGGCCCGTGCCCGTACACGGGGGCTACGTCGAAGTAGGGCCGGAACTCGCGCACCGCGTCCTGCGAGTTCCGCCGCATGAACACATGCCCCCCGAGCCCGACGATCGCCTGCTCGGGCGTGCCGTGCCCGTAGTGGGCGTAGCGGGCCCGGTACAGCTCGACCATGCGCCTGGTGTGGTCGGCCGGCCAGAAGATGTTGTTGTGGAAGAAGCCGTCGCCGTAGAACGCGGCCTGCTCGGCGATCTCCGGGGAGCGGATCGACCCGTGCCAGACGAACGGCGGTACGCCGTCCAGCGGCCGGGGCGTGGCCGTGAAGCCCTCCAGCGGCGTACGGAACTTCCCCTCCCAGTCGACGCCCTCCTCGCGCCACAGGCGGTGCAGCAGGGCGTAGTTCTCGACGGCCAGCGGGATGCCCTGCCGGATGTCCTGCCCGAACCAGGGGTACACCGGCGCGGTGTTCCCGCGGCCCAGCATCAGGTCCACCCGGCCGTCGGCCAGGTGCTGGAGCATCGCGAAGTCCTCGGCGATCTTCACCGGGTCGCTGGTGGTGATGAGGGTGGTGGCCGTGGAGAGGACAAGACGCTCGGTGCGGGCGGCGATGTAGCCGAGCATCGTGGTCGGGGAGGAGGGCACGAAGGGCGGGTTGTGGTGCTCGCCGGTCGCGAAGACGTCGAGCCCGGCCTCCTCGGCCTTGAGCGCGATGGCGACCATGGCCTTGATCCGCTCGCGCTCGGTCGGTGTCCGGCCCGTGGTCGGGTCGGGCGTGACGTCGCCGACACTGAAGATCCCGAACTGCATGGTCGCTCACCCTCCAGGTTGTTTACCCTTCAACAGTACTCGGGGGAACGGCAGCGGGCGCGGGGGCATTCCAGTAAGGGTCCCTGCCGGTCCGCCCGAGCAGCCGCTCCCAGGCCGACGCGCCCTCCGCCACCGGCACCGGCTCCCCGAACACCCCCATCCTCCTGGCCGTCGGCGCCAGCTCGTCCACCGCGCCGGACAGCTCCGCCACGACCTCCTCGTCGGCACCCGGGTACTCCTGGCCCGTCGCCCGCGCCAGGTCCCACACGTGCACGGTCAGATCGAGCAGCGCCATCGAGCCGACCAGCCGCGCCGGCATGTTCATCCCGCCCGTCGTGCCCTCCTCGGCACCCGGCGCCGACCAGGCCGCCACCAGCCGGTCCGACTCCTGAGCGAGCCGCTCACGCCACTCGGGGCTACCGGCGACCGGTTCGGGCTTCTCACCGAAGTCCGACGCCTCCTTCGCGGCCAGCCGCTGGAACTGCGTGATCACCTGGAAGAGGTGATCGACCAGCGCCCGCACGTCGTACTCGGCACAGGGCGTGGGCGCGGCGAGCGCCGCGTCGGGAATCCCCCGCACCACCGGCACCGCCCGCTCCCGCGCCAGGCCCAGCAGCTCACCCATGCCGTACGTCTTCACAGGGTTCGTGTCCATGCCCCGACCGTAGGGACACTCACGACCGCCCATCTTGAAGAAACGCGACGTACGATCCGGCCATGGAGGCACCCCGCCACGACACCCGCGGGATCGTCGACCCGTCCGGGCTGCTGAACCGCGTGCGATTCCGCCGCCACGAGCCCGCCGAGCCGCTGCGCCGGTACGTCGAGTGGTACTGGCTCATCGACTGGGACCTGCCCGCGCCCTACGCCTCCCACGTGGTCCCGCACCCCTCGGTCAACCTCACGTTCCAGTGGGACGAGGAGGAGCGACCGCCCTACGGCGAGGTCACCGGCGTCGCGCTCGGCCTCTACACCAGGAAGCTGACCGGACGGGGCCGGGTCTGCGGGGCGAAGTTCCGCC
Organism: Streptomyces sp. NPDC050546; assembly: GCF_044457425.1. Taxonomy (NCBI): domain Bacteria; kingdom Bacillati; phylum Actinomycetota; class Actinomycetes; order Kitasatosporales; family Streptomycetaceae; genus Streptomyces; species Streptomyces sp. NPDC050546. Next base: position 39,907 of record NZ_JBITGX010000004.1, on the reverse strand, counting down.
CCGGCGGCTTCCGGCCGTACACCCCCGGGACGCCGGTCTCCCGCTGGACAGGCCGCACGCTGCCCGCCCAGGAGGTGTTCCCGCAGGTCACCGCCGACACCGCCCGCTCGGTCGTCACCCCCGCCGACGACCGCGCCCGGGTCGCCGCCCTCGACACCTTCCTGCTCTCCCTGACCTGTACCCCCGACCCTCAGTCAGACCTCGCGATCGACCTCGTCGCCCGCATCCGCGCGGACCGCACCGTGCGCCGCGTCGGCGACTTCGCCGAGGCGCGAGGCCTGTCGGTACGGGCGCTGCAACGCCTCTTCTCGACCCACGTCGGCGTCAGCCCCAAGTGGGTCATCCTCCGCTACCGCATCCACGAGGCCCTGGAACAGGCCGGCCACCGCGGCGACGTCGACTGGGCCGGCCTCGCCGCCGACCTCGGCTACGCCGACCAGGCCCACCTCGTACGGGACTTCACGGCGACGGTGGGCGTACCTCCGACGGCGTACGCGGCGGAGGCCCGGGCCGGGCGCTAGGGAGCATGCGAAGCTGACCATCATGTTCGTGCTCCGCTCCGCCGCCCTGTTCGTCGTCGCCGCCCTGTTCGAGATCGGCGGCGCGTGGCTGGTCTGGCAGGGCGTGCGCGAGAACCGGGGCTGGCTGTGGGCGGCCGGCGGCGTCCTCGCGCTCGGCGCGTACGGCTTCGTCGCGACGTTCCAGCCCGACGCCCACTTCGGCCGTGTGCTCGCCGCGTACGGCGGGATCTTCGTCGCCGGTTCCATCCTCTGGGGCGTGGTCGCGGACGGCTACCGCCCGGACCGCTGGGACATCGCGGGCGCGCTGATCTGCCTCGCGGGCATGGCGGTCATCATGTACGCCCCGCGAGGAGACTGACCGGCCCCGCGGATCGGCTCAGAACGGCTCGTCGGGCGGCAGCAGCCCCAACTGCCCCAGGAAGTCCATCTCGTCGAAGTACAGCCGGTAGTCGACGATCCGCCCGTCCCGCACGGTGGCGATGTCCACCCCGCGGATCCTGATCTCCTTCTGCGTCGGCGGGAGCGTCTCACCGTTGGGCAGCTCCAGCGGCCCGGTGTTGCGCCCCCTGAAGACCCCCTCGTCGATGGCCGTGTCTCCCACCTCGTAGGAGTGCAGCGCCTGGAACGACCCGTCGGGAACCGCCTCGGTCATCGTCCGCCAGTACTCGACGATGTCGTCGCGCCCGTGCAGCTCCCCCTCGTCGGGGGTGAAGGCGACGGCGTCCTCGGCGTACAGCTCGCCGATGACCTTCAGATCGGCGTGCGTGGTGATCGCGTCCGTGAGCCGGTCCATGACCTCACGTGCCTCGCCCATGATCCACCTCCAGGAAAGACCGGAAAACCTGGGACCACCCGCCCTCATTCTCCCACCGCGGGCCCCGCCTATCCTGGCCGGAAGCGCTGGGGGTCCTGCCGGCCCCGCCCACCGCACCCACGCCCGAGGAGCTCCCATGGCCACCGCCGCCCCGTCCGCAGCCTCCCGCATCGCCGTCGTCACCGGTGCGAGCAGCGGAATCGGCGCCGCAACGGCCCGGCAGCTCGCCGCGGCGGGCTACCGCGTCGTCCTCACCGCGCGCCGCAAGGACCGCATCGAGGCACTGGCCGAGGAGATCAACAAGGCGGGCCACCAGGCCACGGCCTACGCCCTCGACGTCACGGACCGCGCGGCGGTCGACGAGTTCGCCACGGCCTTCAAGACCATCGGCGTCCTGGTCAACAACGCGGGCGGCGCGCTCGGCGCCGACCCGGTCGCGACCGGCGACCCGGCCGACTGGCGCCAGATGTACGAAACGAACGTCATCGGCACGCTCCACCTCACCCAGGCCCTGCTGCCCAAGCTGGACGCGAGCGGCGACGGCACGGTCGTGGTCGTCTCCTCCACCGCGGGCCACGGCACCTACGAGGGCGGAGGCGGCTACGTCGCCGCCAAGCACGGCGCCCACGTCCTCGCCGAGACCCTGCGCCTGGAGATCGTCGGCCGGCCGGTCCGCGTCATCGAGATCGCCCCCGGCATGGTCAAGACGGACGAGTTCGCCCTGACCCGCTTCTCCGGCGACGAGGCAAAGGCGGAAAAGGTCTACGAGGGCGTGGCAGAGCCCCTCACCGCCGACGACGTCGCCGACACCATCACCTGGGCCATCACCCGCCCCAGCCACGTCAACGTCGACCTCCTGGTCCTCCGCCCCCGCGCCCAGGCGTCGAACACGAAGGTCCACCGGGAGCTGTGACGCCGGCGGGGACACACCCACCGCAGTGAAAGCACAGGCACCGAGCCGGGGTGGCCCATAGGGTCACCCTCCGTGGACATCGACAGACACATACCGTTCGACGCCCTGCACAACTTCCGTGACCTGGGCGGCTGCACCACCGCGGACGGCAGACGCGTCCGCCGGGCCCGCCTCTACCGCGCCGACTCCCTGGGCAAGCTCACCCAGGGCACGGACGACTGGACCCGCTTCCTCTCCCTCGGCATCCGCACGGTCATCGACCTCCGCTACCCCTGGGAGATCGACGCACGGGGCCGCATCCCGGACGACCCGGCCTTCACGTACCACAACCTCAGCATCGAGCACCGCCCCTACGACCAGGCGGCCCTCACCCCCGACATCGCCCCCGGCCCCTACCTGGCCGAGCGCTACATGGAAGTGGCGCAGGACGGCACCAAGGAGATCCGCCGGGCACTGGAACTGGTGACCCAGGCGGCGCGGGCCGACGAGCCGCTCGCATTCCACTGCGCCTCGGGCAAGGACCGCACGGGCCTGCTCGCGGCCCTCGTCCTGGAGCTCCTCGACGTCCCCCGCCCCGTCATCGTCGAGGACTTCGCCCTCACGGACCTGGCGGCCCCCGCCCTCCTCGCCGACTGGACGTCCCGCAACGACGGCCGCTCCCCCACCTGGCCGTCGTTCGGCCGCGCCCCCGCCGAGGTCATGCACCTGTTCCTGACAGACCTGACGAACCGCTACGGCTCGACGGCCGGCTACGTGACCAACGCCTTGGAACTGAACGCACCGGCCCTCTCGACGACCCTCCGGGAGTGCCTCTTGGAGTGATGGATCGGGGCCCTGACCATCACTCACAGGGGTGAACATCCTCGATCACCCGAACGGCCCGCGAACTGGAGACCTAGGCTCACGCCACAACATCAAATCGACGGCCCCCGGCCGGGACTGGCATCCCGGCCAAGGGCCTGACCGACAGGAAGTAGAGGCTTCCCTGTGGCTGACTGCGAGCCTATCGCTCACCAGTTCATGGACCTCACGGTCCCCGAGTACGCGTACATGTTCGGGTTCTTGCAGGCGGATGGACACCTGTCCAGAGGAGCGGGACAGAAGGGGCGGCTGACAGTCGAGATCAGCGCCCGAGATATCGCTCTCCTTCGTAAGTTCCAGAAGCTGACGCCGTATTACAGCAGCATCACCGAGCGCATCCGGTCCACGAACTTCACTGAACGGCACACCTCGGCGACCTGGAGCTTGTGCTCCCTCGACGCAAGAATCAAGATCAACGAACTCGGCCTTCCCTACGGCCGCAAGTCGATGACCATCGCGCCACCTCGTGGAGGATTCTCGCCACGCGATTACCTGCGCGGCATCATCGACGCCGACGGCTCTGTGGGCTACACCCGGCAGGGCTTCCCCTTCGTCTCTCTCACCACGGCCAGCACGGCCATCGCCTCCTACCTGTGCTCCTACGCACAGCAGGTCACGGGAGCGAAACGCACTCTCAAGCGCAACGCACGGGACGGCGTGTACAACGTCCTGTACACGAAGGAGAACGCCCAAGGGCTGTCAGCCGATCTTTACTACGAGGACTGCTTGTCATTGGAGCGCAAGAAGATCGCAGCCGACTCACTGACTGCATGGATCCGCCCGGCGGGCATGAGGGTCGCTCCCGAGCGCCGCCGATGGTCGGAGCAGGAGGACCGCGTTCTACTGCGGCTGAACAACCACGCTCAGGCCGCAAAGGAACTAGGCCGAACCGAGAAGAGCTGCTGTATCCGCCTGTGGCGCCTGCAGACCAAGAAGTTGCCTTTGCCTTCTGGTCGATAGGCCGCTCGAAGAGGTGGTTGCCTCCGCCGAGCGTTCCCATCTGCTTGGCAGCCCGATCCGCACGGAACCGCACCGCCTCCGCAACCCCGTCGAACCGCCCCCAGAAGTCATCCCACCCAGCCGTACCGAACCCGTGCAGCCGCCCCGGGTCGACGGCACTGTCATGCATCCCGCGCCCCACCGGAATCACCTGCTCGATCCGCGACCGCAGTCGCGACAGATCCCCGGGCAGGTCGTTCGCCGTCAGGGACGTCTTCACCGCCGACATCCCGCAGCCGATGTCGACCCCCACCGCCGCCGGGCACACCGCACCCCGCATCGCGATGACCGAGCCGACCGTCGCGCCCTTGCCGTAGTGCACGTCGGGCATGACGGCGAGGCCCTTGATCCACGGCAGCGTGGCGACGTTCCGGAGCTGCTGGAGCGCGCCCTCCTCGACCGAGGCGGGGTCGGCCCACATCCGGATCGGTACTTTCGCGCCAGGTACCTCTACATACGACATAACGTCCTCAATCCCCCGTAAGCGAACAGAAGTCTTCAAGAGCAAATACCGGAGCCAAGGTCTACGAAAGGGAATCCGGACCGGCGTTCACGGCAGTGCGTGCGATACACATTGTGTTCATCGGCTGCCCCGCGACGGCAAGCCAATATCCGCCCCGAGAGGAGCCCCCACGTGCAACGGAAGGCGTACGCACCCGCTATCGCCGCGCTCCTCGCGGCCCTGCTGGCCGGCTGCACCGGCAGCTCGGGCGACGACGGCCCGACGGACGACTCCAACCCCGGTGACACCGGCACGGCTTCGCCCGCCGCCGAGCCGGGCCGCTACCGCACGCTCCCCGAGCCCTGCGCCGCGGTCGGCCAGAGCACGCTCGACGAACTCCTGCCCGGCATCCGGCAGATCACCGACGGCGAACAGCGCGAGAGGGCCTACGAGGGCGAGCCGACGGTCACGTTCGACACCGACCGCAAGGTCGGCTGCCAGTGGAAGGTCGACGGCGCGCAGGCCACGGACCATCTGCTCATCGGCTTCGAACGGGTCGTCTCCTACGACAACGCCGTCAGCGACGACAACCAGGCCGAGCAGCTCTTCGCGGAGCGGGAGGCCGCGGCCCACCTCCCCGAGCCGACGGCCACCGAGTCGGCCGCCACGGAGTCCCCCGCCGCGGGCAGCACCCCGGCCGGCGGCTCCTCCGCCGCCGCGAGCGGCTCCCCCGGCTCGACCTCCTCGCCCTCCTCACCCTCCTCGCCCTCCGGAACTTCGTCACCTTCGGCGTCCGCCTCCGCCACCCCGACCGAACTCCAGCCCCGCGTGCTGGAGGATTTCGGCGACGAGGCCTTCATCGACGACGAGCTGAGCAGTTCCGGTTCGACGGCCAAGCAGCGGACGGTGACTGTGGCGTTCCGCACGTCCAATGTCATCGTGACCATCGAGTACGCCGAACAGCCCGCCACCGTCGGCGTCGTCCCGGACAGCAAGGAATTGCAGGACAGGGCCCAGAAACTGGCCTCCCGGCTGGCCGATACGCTGAGCGACTGAGGCCCCTTCACGCCCCCTTCACGCACACCCGCAAAGCACGCGAAGGAAGACCACACCTCCGCCGCACCGCGTACGGTGACCACTCGGCCCCGTTCCGACCGCAGGGAACCACGAGCGTCATGAGTGAAGGAACCATGCAGCGACGAGCACAGCGAGACCAGCAGGATCAGCGAGCGAAGCGACTCCACCGCGTCCTTGTCTGCGCGGCCGCCGTCCCCGTGATGCTGGTCGCCGCCGGCTGCTCCTCGGACTCCGGCTCCGGCGACAGCACGGACAAGGCCGCGAACGCGGCGGCCTCGGCGTCCGCGAGCCCGTCACCGACCGTCGAGGCGGCGGCGTACGACAAGCTCCCCGAGTCCTGCAAGGCACTGTCGAAGAAGACGCTGAAGGACCTCGTCCCGGAGAGCAAGTCCGGCAAGGAAGGCAAGTCGGACGATATCTCCACGCGTGGCAGCTGTTCCTGGAACAGCCTCGACAACAACGGCGTGAAGGGCTCGCAGTTCCGCTGGCTGAACGTGTCGATGCTGCGCTTCGAGTCGGACACCACCCGCGGCTCCGGCGACAAGCTGGCCCAGCAGTACTACGAGAAGCAGGTCCAGGACGCCCAGGCCGCCGAGGGCGCCAAGGGCGTCAAGTCGGAGCCGGTTGCCGGCACGGGCGACCAGGCGACGGCCGTGCGCTACGACCTGAAGAAGAAGGAAGGCACCTTCAAGCAGCAGACGGTCGTGGCACGCGTCGAGAACGTCGTCGTCACGCTCGACTACAACGGCGCCGGCCTGGCCGGCGACAAGTCCCCGAGCGCCGACGAGATGGCCAAGGACGCGGAGAAGGCCGCCAAGGAGGCCGTGGCCGCGGTGTCCGAGGCGAACGGCGCGGGCGGCGGCAAGGCGAGCGGCGAACCCTCGAAGCCGGCTTCGAAGTCCCCGTCCAAGGAGCCCTCGAAGGAAGCCTCGAAGAGCCCTTCGAAGGACTCCTCCGCGTCACCGTCGAAGACGCCCGCGAAGAAGAGCTGAACACCGCCGACCGGAACCGGCCACCCGTCCTCCGCACACATGTGCCACCCTGTTGCGCGCAACAGCACGCAAGGGGAGGGGAAGACGGGTGGCCGCGCCACAACTGACTCGGATGCACCGCGTTCTCATCGGCGTGGTCGTGGCCGGCGCTGTGATCATCGCCGGTATCGGCTTCGCCGGTTCGTACGCGGCGGTCCGCGAGTTGGCCCTGAAGAAGGGCTTCGGGAACTTCTCCTACGTCTTCCCGATCGGCATCGACGCGGGCATCTGCGTCCTGCTGGCCCTGGATCTGCTCCTCACCTGGATCAGGATCCCCTTCCCTCTGCTCCGCCAGACGGCCTGGCTCCTGACAGCGGCGACGATCGCCTTCAACGGCGCGGCCGCCTGGCCGGATCCGCTCGGCGTCGGCATGCACGCGGTGATCCCGATCCTCTTCGTGGTCGCGGTCGAGGCGGCCCGCCACGCGATCGGCCGGATCGCCGACATCACGGCCGACAAGCACATGGAGGGCGTCCGCCTCACCCGCTGGCTGCTCTCCCCCGGGCCCACGTTCCTCCTCTGGCGCCGCATGAAGCTCTGGGAGCTGCGCTCCTACGACCAGGTCATCAAGCTGGAGCAGGAACGTCTCGTGTACCAGGCACGGCTGCGCTCCCGCTACGGCCGAAGCTGGCGCCGCAAGGCTCCCGTGGAGTCCCTGATGCCCCTGAGGCTGGCGCGCTACGGCGTACCGCTGGCGGAGACGGCCCCGGCGGGATTGGCGGCGGCGGGGATCGAACCGGCGCTGATCCCGCCACCGCCACAGCGGTCGGCGCTGGAGGCCAACCCCGCCGCGGGCAACCATGCCGCTGGGGCGGCACAGGTGGGCGCAGCCGCACCTCGGAGCGAGCAGCGCCCACAGCTCGAGAACAACCCCGACGCCGAGTACGTGGAAGAAGTACTCGGCCCGGACCAGAGCCCATGGTTCAACGCCCAACGCGAGATCGACTACCAGGGCGGCTACGACCCGGCCTACAACCCCGAGCAGTACGCCCAGTGGATCGCGGAACAGCAAGAGGCCGAGCGGTACGACCCCCAGTACGAACAGGCACCCGCCGCCTACGAACAGGCACCCGCCACCCCGGAGGACACCGGCAGCTTCCCCATCCCGGTGGGCCCCAACCGCACCCGGGAACTCGGCGACGGCGGCGGCACCCCACCGTCTCCCGAGCCGGACGAGGAGGCGTACTACCAGGTGTTCCGCCAGTCGATCGACGGCAGCTACCCCACGCCCCGGGTGCTCGGCGACAACATCCAGGCCACCTACGGCACCACGATGAGCCCCAGCGAGCTGAAGTCCCTCGCGGAACGCTTCCAGAACCGTCACGCGGCGGAGCTGGAAGAAGACCACATCGCATAAGGGCAGACCACATCGCACAGGGGCAACAGAAAAGGGGCCCTCGAACGAGAGCCCCTTCCTTCTGTAAGGCGAATACCTGTACGGCGACTACTCCCCGAGCAGCGCCCGGACCCGCTCCTGCCCCACCGCCAGCAGCAGCGTGGGCAGCCGCGGCCCGGTGTCGCGCCCGACCAGCAGGTGGTACAGCAGCGCGAAGAAGGACCGCTGGGCCGTCTTGATCTCCGGCGGCAGTTCCTTCGGCGTCGCGTCGGCGGAGAACCCGGCCTGCACCTTCGGCACGCCGTAGACGAGATGCGTCAGCCCGTCCAGGGACCAGTGCCCGGCGAGCCCGTCGAGCAGCAGCCGCAGCGACTGCCGGGAGGCCTCGTCGAGCGACTTGAGCAGTTCGCCGTCGGGCTCGTCCCGCACGATCGTCCGCTGGTCGGCGGGCACGTGCGTGTTGATCCAGGCCTCGGCCTTGTCGTAGCGCGGGCGTGCCTCGTCGAGCGAGGTCAGCGGCGCTTCCGGGTCCAGCTCGCTGAGGATGCGCAGCGCCTGGTCCTCGTGCCCGGCGGTGATGTCCGCGACGGACGCAAGCGTCCGGTACGGCAGCGGCCGGACCGTCCGCGGCAGCTCACCGGCGGCCGTGCGCACCGCACGCGCGTGCGCGGCGGCGTCGGCCGGCAGGACGCTGCCGTCGGCGACCTTGGCGTCCAGCCGGTCCCACTCGTCGTACAGCCGCTGGATCTCCTGGTCGAAGGCGACCTTGAAGGACTGGTTGGGCCGGCGCCGCGCGTACAGCCAGCGCAGCAGCTGGGGTTCCATGATCTTCAGGGCGTCCGCCGGGGTCGGCACGCCACCCCGCGAGGACGACATCTTCGCCATGCCGCTGATGCCCACGAAGGCGTACATCGGCCCGATGGGCTGCTTCCCGCCGAAGATCCCGACGATCTGCCCGCCGACCTGGAACGACGACCCGGGAGAGGAGTGGTCGACGCCACTCGGCTCGAAGACGACACCCTCGTAGGCCCACCGCATCGGCCAGTCGACCTTCCAGACCAGCTTGCCGCGGTTGAACTCGTTCAGCCGGACCGTCTCCGAGAAGCCGCACGCGGTGCAGGCGTAGGTCAGCTCGGTGGAGTCGTCGTCGTAGGACGTGACGGTGGTGAGGTCCTTCTCGCAGTTGCCGCAGTACGGCTTGTACGGGAAGTAGCCGGCGGCGGTGGAGCTGCCGTCGTCCTCACCGGCCGCGCCGGAGCCCTCGGCGGCCTCCAGCTCGGCCTCGTCGACCGGCTTCTGCCCCTGCTTCTTGGCCGGGCCCTTCTTCGTCCGGTACTGGCCGAGGATCGCGTCGATGTCGCCGCGGTGCTTGATGGCGTGCAGGATCTGCTCGCGGTACACCCCGGAGGTGTACTGCGCGGTCTGGCTGATCCCGTCGAACTCCACGCCCAGCTCGGCCAGCGACTCGATCATCGCGGCCTTGAAGTGCTCGGCCCAGTTCGGGTGCGACGACCCCTTCGGCGCCGGGACGGAGGTCAGCGGCTTGCCGATGTGCTCGGCCCACGACTCGTCGACGCCGGCGATCCCGGCCGGGACCTTGCGGTAGCGGTCGTAGTCGTCCCAGGAGATGAGGTGGCGCACCTGGTGGCCCCGGCGGCGGATCTCGTCGGCGACGAGATGCGGGGTCATGACCTCGCGCAGGTTCCCGAGGTGGATGGGGCCGGACGGTGAGAGTCCGGACGCGACGACGACGGGTTTGCCCGGGGCCCGACGCTCCGACTCCTCGATGACCTCATCCGCGAAACGGGAGACCCAGTCGGTGGTCTCGGTGCTCTGAGCCACGATCGGCACGTCCTTCTTTCTCCAGGGCAGCCGTACGGTCAACGGCCGGTGCCCATTCTCCCAGACGGCATCCCGCCCGGGAAAATGGCTTTACCCCCCGTGGGATACTGAGCGGGTCTATCGATCCACGAGGAGAACGGCATCCATCCCATGACCTCGGTCACGTCGCTCACCGCTCAAGTACAGCAGCGTCTCGCGAACGCCCTGTCGGCCACCCGGCCGGAGGCCGACGCCGACCCGCTGCTGCGACGAAGCGACCGGGCCGACTTCCAGGCCAACGGGATCCTGGCCCTCGCCAAGAAGGCCAAGTCGAACCCCCGGGAACTGGCGACGGAGGTCGTCGGCAACATCGTCACCGGTGACGTGATCAAGGACGTCGAGGTCTCCGGCCCCGGCTTCCTCAACATCACGATCGCCGACCGGGCGATCACCGAGAACCTCGCCGCGCGGCACGCGGACGGCGAGCGTCTCGGCGTGCCGCCGAAGGAGAACCCGGGCATCACGATCGTCGACTACGCCCAGCCGAACGTGGCGAAGGAGATGCACGTCGGCCACCTGCGGTCGGCGGTCATCGGCGACGCTCTGCGCGGCATGCTCGACTTCACCGGCGAGAAGACGATCGGCCGGCACCACATCGGCGACTGGGGCACCCAGTTCGGCATGCTCATCCAGTACCTGTTCGAGCACCCCGGCGAGCTGGCCCCCGCGGCCGACGTCGACGGCGAGCAGGCGATGAGCAACCTGAACCGGGTGTACAAGGCGTCGCGTGCGCTCTTCGACGCGGACGAGGAGTTCAAGGAGCGGGCCCGCAAGCGGGTCGTCGCCCTGCAGTCCGGTGACAAGGAGACGCTCGAGCTGTGGCAGCAGTTCGTGGACGAGTCGAAGGTCTACTTCTACTCCGTCTTCGAGAAGCTCGACATGGAGATCCGCGACGAGGAGATCGTCGGCGAGTCCGCCTACAACGAGGGCATGCCCGAGACCGCCCGCATCCTGGAGGAGACGGGTGTCGCGGTGCGCTCCGAGGGCGCGCTGGTGGTGTTCTTCGACGAGATCCGCGGCAAGGACGACCAGCCGGTCCCGCTGATCGTGCAGAAGGCCGACGGCGGCTTCGGCTACGCGGCCTCCGACCTGACGGCGATCCGCAACCGGGTCCAGGACCTGCACGCCTCGTCCCTGCTCTACGTCGTGGACGTACGCCAGTCGCTGCACTTCAGGATGGTCTTCGAGACGGCCCGGCGGGCCGGCTGGCTGAGCGACGGCGTCACCGCGCACAACATGGGCTACGGCACGGTGCTGGGCGCGGACGGCAAGCCGTTCAAGACGCGTGAGGGCGAGACCGTACGGCTTGAGGACCTGCTGGACGAGGCCGTACAGCGGGCCGCGGAGGTCGTACGGGAGAAGGCGCAGGACCTCTCCGAGGACGAGATCCAGGAGCGGGCCGCACAGGTCGGCATCGGCGCGGTGAAGTACGCCGACCTGTCGACGTCGCCGAACCGGGACTACAAGTTCGACCTGGACCAGATGGTGTCGCTGAACGGCGACACGTCCGTCTACCTCCAGTACGCGTACGCCCGGATCCAGTCGATCCTGCGCAAGGCGGGCGAGACGAGGCCGGTCGCGCACCCGGAGCTCGCACTCGCCCCGGCGGAGCGGGCACTCGGTCTGCACCTGGACGCGTTCGGCGACACGGTCTTCGAAGCGGCCGCGGAGTACGCCCCGCACAAGCTGGCGGCGTACCTGTACCAGCTGGCGTCGCTGTACACGTCGTTCTACGACAAGTGCCCGGTGCTGAAGGCCGAGACGCCCGAGCAGGTGCAGAACCGTCTGTTCCTGTGCGACATCACGGCCCGCACCCTCCACCAGGGCATGGCCCTGCTGGGCATTCGGACGCCTGAGCGGCTCTGAACCGGGCCGAACCGAGCCGAACCGGGCCCTGACGACAGGCCGAGGGCGGCACTCCCCCGTGGAGTGCCGCCCTCGGGCGTGGTGGAGAGCCGCCGGTCAGCGGCAGTTGACCCACGTGTTGGACTTCATGTACCGGCTCGTGCCGCCGGTCTCCTTGTACCCCCTCGGGACAACCCCGCTGGACCCGCCGTGGTTCTTCTCCGAGAACCACTTGAAGTCGCAGGAAGCGCCGTGGTTGTACCAGGACTTGAAGCTCTGGAACACGACGAACTGGGTCAGGTCGTTGTTGGTCCCGGCGACCTTCTGCATGCGCCCGGTGTAGTTCTGCCCGGCCCACACGCAGAACCAGCCCGACGGACAGTCCGAAGCCGCCTGCGGCGAGGCCTCCGCCGCACCGGCCGTACCCGCGTTGCCGGCCAGCAGACCACCGGTCAGCGCGATCCCCCCGGCCATGACGGCGAGCTTCCTGGTCATACGCATCTTGCTTGCCCCCTTCGTGGTGGGCCGACCACACCGGCCGGCTCGACAACGAGACTGCGGGCCGGGGACGGGTATCCACCACAGTCGCCACAGAAGTGACGTACTCACGGGACGTCCCAAGCCCTGACCTGCCCGGACATCACCCGCCGGGACGGTACGGCGGGACGCTCGCGGCGGGCGGTGGCCGAATCGGTAGGGGGCGGCAGGGGGATCGGAACCGATGTATGGGGCACCGCGTGGATGCTGTTGCAGAATGCGGCGGTAAGGGGACCGCTGACCACGGTCCGCGAACGCGAGTGGGGGGAACATGTCGCGTTGGAAAGGGCTGCCCGAAGAACTGGACCCGCGTGTGCGGCAGTTGGTGGTGCGATTACGCCGGGCCAAGGACCACAGCGGACTGAGTCTGCGCCGGCTCGCGGCGAGGACGGGCTACAGCCCGTCGTCCTGGGAGCGCTACCTCGCCGGCCGCTCTCTCCCGCCGCGGGAGGCCGTCGAGGCGATGGCCCGGCTCGGCGGTGACGATCCGATCCGGCTGCTCGCGCTGCACGAGGTCGCCGCCGAGGCCTGGGCCACGGCCACCGAACACCGCGGACCACCGGCCGGACCCGGCACCGGCACACCCCGCCCGCACGGCCGGGCGCTGCGCATCACCCTCATCGCCGGATCGGTGGCCCTGGTACTGGCCGTCGCCGCCACGGTCCTGCTGGCCGTACGGCTCACGGACGGCGAGGGCAAGGCTGCCGCGACCCCCCTCACCGCGTCCACGGCCACGCGGGCACCGGGGTCGCCGAAGCAGCCGGAACGCGAGCGCCCCACCTACACCTGCCGGGCGGAGCGGATCGACGGCCGCTGGTACGCGGGCAACAGCCGTACCCAGAAGGCCATCCTGGCGAAGGGCCACGCCGGACCGGAGGTGGCCGAGGCGCAGTGCCTGCTGCATGACGCGGGCCTCTCGCCGGGAGCCGTGGACGGCATCTTCGGCCCGCACACGCAACGCGCGGTCAAGGACCTGCAGAAGCGTTCCGGCCTGGTCGTGGACGGCATCATCGGCCCCCACACCTGGAAGGCCCTACGGGAATGACGCGGTCCTCGCAGCACGCGCTGCCGCCGGAACGCGCCCGACTGGCCGCCGCGCTGAGGGACTTGAGGACCGGCACGGGGCTGAGCCTGGCGGCCCTCTCGACGAAGACCACCTTCAGCAAGTCGTCCTGGGAGCGCTATCTCAACGGCAAGTCCCTCCCGCCCAGCCGAGCGGTGCGGGAGCTGTGCAGCCTCGCCGGCGAGCCGGAGGGCCGCTGCCTGGCGCTGTGGGAGCTCGCGGAGTCGGAGTGGAGCGGCAGGGCGGCGGCGCGGCCCACGGACGCGTCCGTGCCCGCGGACCCCCCGGACACGGACGCCGCCGGGCATCCCGCCGGCGGCAGGGGCACGGTCATGGCGATCCTCGCCTCGGTCTGCGCGATAGCGGCCGGCGGCCTCTCGGTCGCCCTGGTCCTCCTCGCGGGCCACACCGGCGACGGCCGCCCCTCCGCACCGCCTTCCTCCGCTCCGGCACCCCGCTGCCGGGGAGCCACCTGCGAGGGCCAGGACCCGATGCCCATGAAGTGCGGCACGCACCCCCTCACCCTCGCCTCGCACCGCACGTCCACCGGAGCCCACCTCGAACTGCGCTACAGCGCGGAGTGCGGGGCGGGCTGGGCGAGGATGTGGAGCACCCGCATCGGCGACCGCCTGGAGCTGGACACGGCCGACGAAGGCACGGGCCGCCCGCAGAGCGCGGAGATCACGGACGGCATCGCCGCGCAGTCCTACGTCTACACACCCATGACCGAGGCGAGACGCGGCGCGACCGTCCGGGCCTGCTTCCGCCCGGTGGCGGGAGGAAGCCGCGAATGCTTCGAGGCCCGCGTCTGACAGCCCCCGCCTCCACCTCCGCCCCCGCCCCGCCTCCGTCCCCGTCTCAGCGCTGAGCCGTGCTGTTCGCGCCGTCCAGTGCCTCCCGGATCATGTCCGCGTGCCCGGCGTGCTGGGCCGTCTCCCGGATCAGATGCAGCAGGATCCGGCGCGCCGACCAGTACTCGCGCTCCGGCGGCGACCAGGGAGTCATCGGCAGGGGCACGCCGCGGTCCAGGTCCGGCAGCCCGGCCAGGGCCTCGTCGGTCGCCCGGGCGGCCGCGGTGTACGCCGCCAGCAGCCCGTCGAGCGTGTCGTCCTGGGCCATGCGGTACTGGCCCATGTCGAGCATGCCGTCCGGCAGTTCGCCGTCGCCCTCGACCATGATCCGCGTCCACGCCGCCTCCCCTTGGGCGAGATGCTTCACGATCCCGCCCAGGGTCAGCTCACTCACGGTCGTACGCCGGGCGGCCCGCGCGTCGTCGAGTCCGCGCACGGTGATCAGCAGCAGCTCCCGCTGCTCGGCGAGCGCGTACGCCAGGTCGGTCTTCTCCGAGGAACCGTTCATGCGAGGACCGTACGGAGCGAATAGGTCAGCAGGTGTCCGCTGATGTCTCCTTGTCAGTGGTCGGATCTACAGTCACCCCATGGCGACACTTCCGAACCCGCTCCCGACGCTGGCGGCAGACCCGAGCGGCCGCGCGCTGGGGCTTGAACTCCCCGCCGGGACCCTGCTCGACACCACCGACGAGGGCCCCTGGCACGAGCCGTTGCTGTGGTGTGCGGAGGAACGGGCCGTTCCGGGTGGCTGGACGGCGCTGGAGCCGACACGGCGGGCCGGGCTGCTCCCGGTCATGCTCGACATAGGCGATGGGCACGGCGGGCCGGACAGCTGGGAGCTGATGCCGGGCGAGGTGTCCTACCCCGGGGATCACGACGCCGAAGAGGTGCTGGCGGAGTACTGGGAGGAATGCGCGGCGGAGGGCGACGCATGGCCCGGGCCGGCCACGCCGGCCGCTCGGGCTCAGGACCCGGACGCGGTCGCCACGGACATCGCGGACTCGCTGCTCGAGGACGGCGGTCCGCTGAAGGACCCCCGCCTCGCCCTGGTCCCGGCCCGCCGCAGCGCCGACATCCCGACGGCGATCGGCTGGACGGGCCCGGCGAACCACGAGGGCGACACGGCCCGCGTCAGCGCGGTGCTGCGCTCCTGGGAGGACCGCTTCGGCATACGGGTCGTGGCCCTCGGCTTCGATCATCTGCTGGTGTCGGTCGCCGCACCGCCCACCACCCTCGCGGAGGCGGAAGCCGTCGCCGCCGAGCACTTCGCGTTCTGCCCGGACAACATCTGGCAGAGCACCGACCCCAGCCTGCGGGCCTACGCCGAGGGCCAGGTCGTCGATCAGCCGGCCTGGCACTTCTGGTGGGACTAGGCACCTCCAGTCGGCAGCAGCGTCATCCCCTCTGGCACGGCGATGCCGAACTCCTCCTCCAGAAGCCGCCGCGCCTCCGCCTCACCGGTCACCACGCGCTCGGTCACCGTCCCGTCGGCGCGGGTGTCGGTCAGCAGGCTCCCGTGGAGCAGCAGGTGCCGCGCGGCGCTGACGCTCTGGACGTAGACGCGCTGGGTGAACGGCGAGCGCGGGTTGGTGCCGATGTGCCAGTTGATGACGTCGAAATCGGGCTTCTCGAAGGGCTCCAGGGTGAAGGCGTACTGATCGGCCCAGTCGTCCTTTCCCTGGTCGTGTGCCTGGAGTACCCACATCTCCAGGGGCCCGTCGTGCGGCACGTGCACCAGGCGATGCCGCCGCCCCGCCCCGGCGAACTCGACATCCGTCACCAGCGGCACCGGCTCCAGCAGCGCGCCGATCGCCCCGAAGCCGGCGTCCGCGAGGTAGGGCCGCGGTTCGCCGGGCACCTCCACCAGCAGCGCCATGTGTGTGCGCGGCCGGCTTGCGATGCTGTCGGCGCCCACGACGACCCGCGCGGTCAGCAGGGCCACCCGGAAGCCCAGCGCCTCCAGCGCGCGGGCGAACAGCGTGTTGTGCTCATAGCAGTACCCGCCGCGCCGGCCGTGGACAAGCTTGGCCATGAGGTCGGCCTCCTCTAGGGAGGGTGCCTGGCGGCGCAGCGCGTCGAGGTTCTCGAACGGGATGGCCCGCATGTGCGACAGCTGCACACCACGCAGGGTCGCCGCGTCGGCCCGCCGTTCCCCCTCCCATCCGATCCGCCGGAGATACGCGTCGAGGTCGAACTGCACGGACTGCACGGACTGCTCGCTCTGCACGGAATCGGACATGACGTCACCGTAACCAGCACGGTCCGCCCCAGCCGCAGGCCACAGCCGTAGCTCCCGCTCCGCCTTTGGCCCTAGGTCTGGTGCCAGGATCAGCGCTCCGGGAGAAGATCTCCGGGATCCGGACACGGGAGCAGCCGGCCCCCTGCTCAGCCCCGGGCAGCCGGACGCCGGAGTGCCGGGCCAGCCGGGGTGCCGGGGTACCTACCCGGCCGCCGGGCCGCCGGGGTGCCGGGGTGCCGGGGTGCCGCTCAGCCCTTGGCCCCGATCCCCGCGTACACATTGATGTCCGCGTCCGTGACGTCGTTGATGTCGCGGTAGCGGACCTTCTCGATGTCGTCGAGGCCGGCGAGGAAGGACTCCTCCGGCTGCTCGGGGACGGGAGCCGCGTGGTCGGGCCGCCAGCGGTGCGCCGGGACGACGCCCGGGTCGGCGATCTCCAGGAAGTTCTCCGTGAAGAACCGCTCGACCTCCGCCCGGGACCGCAGTACGAAGGTGAACCCCCGCTCGGTGTACGTCCGCTGGACCGCGCGGATGTTCTCGGGGTTGAGGTCCTCGGTGAGATGGCTGAGCACCAGCCGGCTGCCGACGGGCAGCGCGTCGAGCAGCTCGCGCACCAGCGGATACGCCTCCCCGTCCTCGACGAAGTGCAGGATCGCGACCAGGCACAACGCGACCGGCTGGTCGAAGTCCAGTGTCTTGGCGGCCTGTTCGAGAATGCGGGCCGGGTCCCGCAGATCGGCGTCGATGTAGTCCGTACGCCCCTCGGGGCCGCTGGTCAGCAGGGCACGCGCATGTGCGAGCACGACCGGGTCGTTGTCGACGTACACGACCCGCGAATCGGGGGCGACGCGCTGCGCGATCTGGTGCACGTTCTCGGCGGTCGGCAGCCCCGTGCCGATGTCGAGGAACTGCCGGATGCCGTCCTGCTCCACCAGCGTGGTCACCGCGCGGCGCAGGAAGTCGCGGTTGTGCCGGACGTCGAGGTACCCGCGGGGGTTGGCGGCGAGCCCGGCGGCGGCCGCGTCCCGGTCGGCCGGGTAGTGGTCCTTGCCCCCGAGGAAGACGTCGTAGACCCGCGCCGGGTGCGCCTTGCTGCTGTCGATCCTCCTCTGCAGCTCGGCGGGATCCTGGCTGAGCGCGTCACCGGACATGGACGTCTCCCTGAAGAGTAGGTGGTTCAATCAGCAACCACTCCGACGGTCAACAACCTAACGCCTCAGCTGATTTGATGGTGCCCGTGCGAACCAGCGAGCGAGCGACGACGACCCTGTGGCGTCCCACCGGCCCCAAGGAACTGGAGCTGCTGCGGGAGCTCGACTGGCGTGCCTGGCCGCCCCGGCTCCCCGAGCAGCCGATCTTCTACCCGGTCCTCAACGAGGACTACGCCGTCAAGATCGCACGCGACTGGAACGTCAAGCACGACGGCGCCGGCTACGTCACCCGTTTCGAGGTCGACTCCGGCTTCCTGAACCGCTACCCGGTCCAGCAGGCCGGCGGGCGGACGATCCTCGAACTGTGGGTACCGGCCGAGGAACTCGACGAGTTCAACGCCCACATCGTCGGCAAGATCGAGCTGGTGCACGAGTTCCACTGAGAGGACGTCAGCCAGTCCGCCGTCCGGTCACTCGGTGGTCCCTTCCTCGACCCACTTGTCACCGCCCAGCGGGAACTCGTACGCCGGACGCCCGTTGTTCCCGCTCGTACGGAAGGGCCGGCCCTTGTCGTCCACCGTCAGCGTGCCCTGCCGGCTGCCGCTGGACCAGCTCAGCTCCAGGTACCAGCTGACGTCGTAGGCGGAGGCGTCGGCCCGGACGTAGTAGACCTCCGGGTCGGACTGGCTCACCGAGAACGGGAAGTCGTCATGGCCCGCCTCGGGGACGACGGAGGGCCGCGCGGCATCCAGGGCGACCGTGAAGAAGCGCGTCGGGACGCCACCGCCGCAGCCGACGCCCGGATAGCCCATGGCGTAGTCGTTCCAGGCGAGCGGCGTCCGCTTGGCGACCATACGGACCGTCAGCCCGTCGACGACCACCGTCTCCTTGCCCGTGCCCTGCACGGTGAGCTTCAGAAGCTGCTGCCCCGACGGAACGGCCCCCGCCGCCGCCACCCAGGCGGGCGCGTCCTGCTCCAGCGGCGGCGGCCCGACCTGCCCCGGCGGACGGTTCACCAAGTAGCGCTGGGAACAGGGGTCTTCCCAGGCATGCGCGGTGGTGTTCACGGTGAGGGGGACGGAGCCGGCGGCGGGGGCGCCGGTACGGCCGGGACGGCCGTTGCCCTCGCCGCCAGCGGGGGCACGCGGGGCAGGGGACGCGGAGGCGGAGCCCTTTCCCCCGTCCTCGCTCTTGCTGTTGCCCTTGTCCTTGCCCTTGCCCTTGCCCTTGTCCTTGCCGGTGCCGGCCGAGGAACTGCCCGAGGGAGACGCCGAGGCGACCGCACCGCCGTCCGGCGTCCGGCCGCCGTCGGACACCGCGGCCGCACCCCGACGCCCGTCTTCGTCGGCCCCGCCGGAGGGCACGGCCACGGCGAGCCCGACCCCGCCCAGCACGACCGCCACGGCGATACCGGCGAGGAGCGCGGGACGAGGCCGCCGTGACCGGGGCCTCTCCTCGGGCACCGCCTCCGAAGCCGGCCCGTCAGCAACCGCAACCACAGCCGCACCCGCACCCGCACCCGCAGGTTCTGCCTCTCCTTCTGCCTCTGCCACCACGGGCTCAGGCGAGCCCCCACCCCCCTTGCGCCCCCGCCCCGCATCCGCCAGCACCCACCGCCGATGCAGCTCGACGAGCTCCTCGGGCGACGCCTTGCACAGCCGGGCGAGCCTCTCCACCGGCGCGTAGTCGGCGGGCACGGCATCCCCGTTGCAGTACCGGTGCAGCGTCGACGTGCTCATGTGGAGCCGCTTGGCGAGCACCCCGTAGCTCAGCCCGGAACGCTCCTTCAACTCCCCCAGCAGCGCGGCGAACTCCGCCGCGGCCGTGCCTTCCGACACCCTTCCTCCATCCCCCACTGTCCCGTTCACCCGTTCCAGGGCAGGGACATTTCCCCAGGTCAAGGCATGCACGGGCGTTCCAGCGTCCCTGATGCTCCGCCGGGTGTGGCGGCCGGGACGGATGACCGCACAAGCTCTGGTCATCCAAGCACGCCGCTCCCGGCCGACCGGTCGGCGGCTCGCTCGGCTCTTCTCGCCAACCGCCTTTGTCCGAAAGGGAACCCACCCATGCGCAAGCACCACGCCCTGCCCGTCGCCCTCCTGGCCGTCCTCGCCCTCACGGCGTGTGAGGACGGCACGGGCACGCAGGACGAGGGCGCGGCCAAGCCCCAGCTGACGTCATCGACGACGGCGACCGACGCACCCCAGCAGACGGCCACCGACGCGAAGGGCACGCATGCCGGGACAACCGGCAAGGCGAAGGGCGGGAACCCCGGGGCGGCCAGGCCCACCGACCCCGCCGACCCGGCCAACCGCGTCTCCTGCAACGGCACCAACACCACCGTCACCGCCCAGCCGGTTCGCCGCCCCCTCAACCACATGCTGATCACGGTCAAGAACACCGGCTCGAAGTACTGCGACCTCACCTACTACCCCGTGCTGCGCTTCGACGAGATGCAGTGGGTCCCGCGGCCGATCGAGGACTCGAAGCCGCAGGCGGTGACGACCCTGGCCCCCGGCGAGTCCGGCTACTCGGGCGTGACGCTGTCGGCGGCCGACGGCAGCGGCGACGGCGGCACCACCGCCCGCAAGCTCACGGTCGGCTTCCAGGGCCGCACGCCGAACAGCAGCGGCGGCCCCTCGGCGCTCCCGTCCCTCCCGGCCAAGGGCGTGTACTACGACAGCTCGCTCACGGCCACGTACTGGCTGCGGGACAGGGACGAGGCCCTGACCTACTGATCCCGGGCCTACTGCTCCTTGAGCTTCTGCGCCACTTCGGTGGCCCAGTAGGTGAGGATGTTCCGCGCACCGGCCCGCCGGATGCCGGTCAGGGCCTCCATGATCGCCCGGTCCCGGTCGATCCAGCCCCGCTCGGCCGCGGCCTCGATCATCGAGTACTCGCCGGAGATCTGATACGCGGCGACGGGCACGTCCGAGGCGTCCGCGACCCGGGCGAGGATGTCCAGGTAGGGCCCGGCCGGCTTGACCATCACCATGTCGGCGCCCTCTTCGAGATCGAGGGCGAGCTCCCGCAGCGCGTCACCCACATTCGGGGGATCCTGCTGGTACGTCTTCCGGTCCCCCCGCAGGGAGGAGCCGACAGCCTCCCGGAACGGCCCGTAGAAGGCGGAGGCGTACTTCACGGTGTAGGCGAGGATGGCGACATCCTCCCGCCCGATCTGGTCGAGGGCGTCCCGGATGACCCCGACCTGCCCGTCCATCATCCCGCTGGGGCCGACCACATGGGCCCCGGCATCGGCCTGCACCTGGGCCATCTCGGCGTACCGCTCCAGGGTCGCGTCGTTGTCGACCCGCCCCTCGGAGTCCAGCACCCCGCAGTGTCCGTGGTCGGTTGTCTCGTCGAGACACAGATCGGACATGACCAGCAGGTCGTCCCCCACCTCGGCCCGCACGTCCCGGAGGGCGACCTGCAGGATCCCGTCCGGGTCGGTCCCCGGCGTCCCGAGGGCGTCCTTCTTCGACTCCTCCGGCACGCCGAAGAGCATGATCCCGGAGACCCCGGCCGCGACCGCCTCCGCGGCGGCCTTCTTCAGACTGTCCCGGGTGTGCTGCACGACCCCGGGCATGGCCCCGATCGGCACCGGCTCACTGACGCCCTCGCGCACGAAGGCCGGAAGAATGAAGTCGGCGGGGTGCAGCCGGGTCTCGGCCACCATCCGACGCATGACGGGGCTACTCCGCAAACGCCGCGGCCGAGTACCGGGAAAAGATCCGTACATCGTCATGCCCCCTACGCTACGCCCGCCCCAAACCCCCCGATACCAACACCCTGTCGGCCCCCACCACCCCCAGCTGCGGGCATGCGCGCCACCCCAGCTACGCCCCCGCGCCACCCCAGCCGCGCCCCCGTGCGCCCCTAGCTGCGGGCATGCGTGCCGCTAGGGGCGGCACGGGTGGGCGCAGCGGCACCCCGCTCCGCCGGGCTGCGCACCCACCAGCCCCCGCCCCCGGCGCCGAGCACCCCAGAATCCCCCCAAATGCGCCCACCACACCCCAGGTCCATCCTGAAACAGAAGAACAAGGACCCCGACGGCCAATCCCCATCGCCGCCGCCGTCCCTCCGTACGCCGCCCCACGGAGGACGCGATGACCGCCCCCCACCACACCCCCGACCTCTTCGCCTTGTCAGAAATCCACGGCCCGGTCCTACGCCCCGGCGACCCCGCCTACGCCGACGAGGTCACCGGCTTCAACCTGGCCGCCCTCCACACCCCCGACATCGTCATAGGAGCCACCGGCCCCGACGACGTCGTCACCGCCATGCGCTGGGCGAAGGCCACCGACACCCCCGTAGCCGTCCAGGCGACCGGCCACGGCGCCAACTTCCCTATCGAACAGGGCCTGTTGATCAACACGTCCCGCATGACGGACGTCCACACAGACCCCACCACCCGCACGGCCACCATCGCCGCGGGCGCGAAGTGGAGCCACGTCATGGCCGCCGCCGCCCCGCACGGCCTGGCCGGCCTCTGCGGCACCTCCACGGACGCGGGCGTCACCGGCTACACGCTCGGCGGCGGACTCCCGGTCCTCGGCCGCGCCTACGGCTACGCCGCCGACCTGGTCCGCTCCTTCCAGGTCGTCACCCCGGACGGACACCTGCGCGAGACGGACCCCCGGACCGAACCGGAACTGTTCTGGGCCCTGCGCGGCGGCAAGGGCAACGTAGGCGTCGTCACCTCACTCGTGACCGAGCTGCTCCCCCTCCCCCGCCTCTACGGCGGCGGCATCTACTGCCCCGGCGAGCACACGGAGGCCCTCCTCCGCACCTGGACGGACTGGACCCGCACCGTCCCGGACGAGATGTGCAGCATGTTCTCCGTCCTGCGCCTGCCGCCCATCCCCCAGATCCCGGAGCCCCTGCGCGGCGGCTTCTGGGCCAGGGTCGCGATCGCCTGGCCTGGCGACACGGCGGAGGGCGAGGCCCTGATCGCCCCTCTCCGAGCGGCGGCCCCCGTAACCGTGGACACGGTCGAGGAGATGGACCACGCGGCCCTGGACCGCATCCACATGGAACCCCAGGACCCTCTCCCCGCACGGGAGTGCTGCATGCTCCTGCGCGACCTGCCGCCCGACGCCATCAGCACGTTCCTGGAGCAGATCGGCCCCACGGCCGGCGCCGACCACCCCCTGCTGGTGGCCTCGCTGCGCCACATGGGCGGCGCACTGGCCCGCCCGTCCGCCGTCGAGGACGCCGTCTGCTCCCGCGACGCCCGGTACTTCCTCGAATCGGTCGGCATCCTGGCCGCCCCACCCGCCGCCGAAGCCCTCGAACAGGCGACGCAACGGCTCTACACCGCCATGGCCCCGTACGGCACGGGCCGCACCATGGTCAACATCCACGGCACCCCGGGCGACGAACAGGACATCGCCCGCGCCTGGACCCCGGAGGTCTACGACCGCCTGCGCCACGACAAGGCCACCTACGACCCGGCCAACCTGCTGCGCTACGGCCACGCGGTGACTCCCGCGTAGCCGCAGCCACACCCTCGTTCCGCCGACGCCCCTACGGACGGGCTCAGACCATCGACCGCCGCCGCGCCCCGAACCGCCCAAGCCGCACCGGCCCAGACCGAACCGGCCCAGACCGACTCAGGTCGTAGACCGCCGCCGCCGGGCCCCCGGCCGCCGCTCGCTCGGCCGGGTCACCGCGTCCCCGGCCTCGACAGCGGCGGCTCTGCGCTTCGCGCCGAAGTCGGCCAGTGCCTCGGCCAGCTTGTGCACGGACGGCTCGGGCGCCATCACGTCCACCCGCAGCCCGTGCTCCTCGGCGGTCTTCGCCGTGGCCGGGCCGATACACGCGATCACGGTCACGTTGTGCGGCTTGCCTGCGATACCGACCAGGTTCCGCACGGTCGACGACGACGTGAACAGCACGGCGTCGAACCCACCGCCCTTGATCGCCTCGCGCGTCTCCGCCGGCGGCGGCGAGGCCCGCACGGTCCGGTAGGCCGTGACGTCGTCGACCTCCCAGCCCAGCTCGATCAGCCCGGCGACCAGCGTCTCCGTGGCGATGTCGGCACGCGGCAGGAACACCCGGTCGATCGGGTCGAAGACCGGGTCGTACGGCGGCCAGTCCTCCAGCAGACCGGCGGCGCTCTGCTCCCCGCTCGGCACCAGGTCCGGCTTCACGCCGAAGGCGATCAGCGCCTTGGCCGTCTGCTCGCCCACCGCCGCGACCTTGATCCCGGCGAAGGCCCGGGCGTCGAGCCCGTACTCCTCGAACTTCTCCCGCACGGCCTTGACCGCGTTCACCGAGGTGAAGGCGATCCACTCGTAGCGGCCCGTCACGAGCCCCTTGACCGCACGCTCCATCTGCTGGGGCGTGCGCGGCGGCTCGACGGCGATGGTCGGCACCTCGTGCGGCACGGCCCCGTACGACCGCAGCTGGTCGGAGAGCGACGCCGCCTGCTCCTTCGTACGCGGCACGAGCACCTTCCAGCCGAACATCGGCTTGGACTCGAACCACGCGAGCTGGTCGCGCTGGGCGGCGGCGGAACGCTCACCGACCACGGCTATCACCGGCCGGCCGCCGTCGGGCGAGGGCAGCACCTTGGCCTGCTTCAGCGTCTGCGCGATCGTGCCGAGCGTGGCGGTCCAGGTGCGCTGCCGGGTGGTCGTACCGGCGACGGTGACCGTCATCGGGGTGTCCGGCTTGCGGCCCGCGGAGACCAGCTCGCCGGCCGCCGCGGCGACGGAGTCCAGCGTGGTGGACACGACCACCGTGCCGTCCGACGCCCCGACCTCCGTCCAGCACCGGTCCGACGCCGTCCGCGCGTCCACGAACCGCACGTCCGCGCCCTGCGCGTCCCGCAGCGGCACACCGGCGTACGCGGGCACACCGACGGCGCTCGCGATACCGGGGACCACCTCGAAAGGCACCCCGGCGGCGGCGCACGCCAGCATCTCCTCGGCGGCGTACGTGTCGAGGCCCGGGTCACCGGACACCGCACGCACGACCCGCCTGCCGCCCCGCGCGGCCTCCATGACAAGATGTGCGGCATCCCGCACCGCGGGGACCGCAGCGGTGGTTGACGTGCCGTCAACTACCGTCAGCTGGGGCGTTCCTGTGCCCGGCGCCGGCTCCTGGGAAGGATCCGGATCCGTGTGCACCTCGGACACGCCCTGCCTGGCGTGCTGACGTACGACGTCGAGCACCTCGTGCTCGGCGACGAGAACGTCCGCGCTCGCCAGCGCCTCCACGGCGCGCAGAGTCAGTAGTCCCGGATCTCCGGGTCCGGCACCCAGGAAGGTGACGTGCCCGTGTTCAGGACCGGCGGAAAGGGTGGTGGGGCTCAATGTGCTCGCTCCCCCATCAGACCGGCCGCGCCCTGGGCGAGCATCTCGGCCGCGAGTTCGCGACCGAGCGCCATTGCCCCGTCGTGCGTCTCGGGCACGGGACCGGTGGTGGACAGCTGCACCATGCGCGTGCCGTCGGTCGTACCGACGACGGCGCGCAGGCGCATTTCCTTGACAATCTGCCCGTCGGCCAGGAGGTCGGCCAGCGCGCCCACAGGGGCACTGCAACCGGCTTCCAGGGCGGCGAGCAGTGACCGCTCGGCCGTCACGGCGACCCGCGTGAACGGGTCGTCGAGCTCGGCGAGCGCGGCGACGAGGTCCGCATTGCCTGCGGCACACTCGATCGCCAGTGCCCCCTGGCCGGGGGCGGGCAAAACTGTGTCGACCGACAGGAAGTCGGTCACCTCGTCACCGCGGCCGATCCGGTTCAGTCCGGCGGCGGCCAGCACGACGGCGTCGAGCTCACCGCCCCGCACGTATCCGATCCGGGTGTCGACGTTGCCGCGGATCGGGACGGTCGCTATGTCCAGTCCATGGCCGCGCGCGTACGAGTTGAGCTGGGCCATGCGGCGCGGCGAACCGGTACCGATGCGGGCCCCGCTGGGCAGGTCGGTGAACTTCAGCGCGTCCCGGGCGACGATCACGTCCCGCGGGTCCTCCCGCACGGGTACGGCCGCCACGACCAGGTCGTCGGGCTGCGCGGTCGGCAGGTCCTTCAGCGAGTGCACCGCGAAGTCGACCTCACCCTTGAGCAGCGCGTCGCGCAGGGCGGTCACGAACACACCGGTGCCGCCGATCTGGGCGAGCTGCTCGCGCGAGGTGTCGCCGTACGTGGTGATCTCGACGAGCTCCACGGGCCGCCCGGTCACCCGGGTCACGGCCTCGGCCACCTGCCCGGACTGGGCCATGGCGAGCCTGCTCCGGCGGGTACCGAGCCTCAGCGTCTTGTCGGTCATGCCGGGCCTCGGTCTTTCTGCGTAGTGCTGTCCTCGGCGCGGGAGACGGCGGCCACCGTCTCGGGGTCGAGGTCGAACAGGGTCCGCAGCGCGTCCGCGTACCCGGCGCCGCCGGGCTCGGCCGCGAGCTGCTTGACCCGTACGGTCGGCGCGTGCAGCAGTTTGTCGACCACGCGCCGCACGGTCTGGGTGATCTCCGCGCGGTGCTTGTCGTCGAGGCCGGGCAGCCGTCCGTCGAGCCGGGCGATCTCGCCTGCCACGACATCGGCGGCCATGGTGCGCAGGGCGACCACGGTCGGCGTGATGTGCGCGGCCCGCAGTGCCGCCCCGAAGGCCGCGACCTCGTCGGAGACGATACGCCGGACCTGGTCCACATCGGCAGCCATCGGAGCGCCCGCGGAGGCCTCCGCCAGCGACTCGATGTCCACCAGCCGCACCCCGGCCAGCCGGTGCACGGCCGCGTCTATGTCGCGCGGCATCGCCAGGTCCAGCAGGAAGAGCACGGGCTGCGGCCGCGGCGGCTCCTCGACGGGCTCGGGCCTGCGCCGCTCGGGGATCCGCCCGACGGTGGCCGCGGTCGCCGCGAGGGCGGCGATGGCGTCGGCGTCCGGGGCGGGGTCGAGCGGGTCGACCGTCCCCGGCCTGGCCGCCGTCCGCTGGGCGCCGCCCACCACGCCGTTGTCCACCCACGCGGCGTGCTGTTCGAGATCGGCGGCGGCCATCCCGGCCACGGCCGCCTCGCCCAGCACGGAGAATCCGGCGGTGTTCTGCACCGAGGTCAGGTCCAGCGGACAGCCGTCCTCGTTGCCGAGGCTGGTGGCCGGCAGATTGCCCCGCTGGCCGTCCGGCCCCGCCGCGCGGTCCGGCTCCTCGCCGTCGGTCTCGTCCCACCGCACGGCCGTACGGCCCTCGGCGGCGGCGGCGATGGCTTCCGCCGTCAGGACCAGGCCGGTCGCGCCGGTGCAGGAGACGGCGACGTCGGCACGTGTCAGCTCGGCCGGCACCGATTCCATCGGGACCGCGCGGGCCGCCACGTCCGTGTCGTCGCCCTCCATGAGGATCCGGGCGAGGCGCTCGGCCCGGTCGAAGGTCCGGTTGGCGACGACGACCTCGGTGACACCGGCACGCGCGAGCGTCGCCGCCGCCAGGGAGGACATCGATCCGGCCCCGATGACCAGGGCCTTCTTGCCCCGGGCCCATTCCTGTATGTCACCGCCGCGCGCCAGCTGCTCCAGGCCGAAGGTGACCAGGGACTGCCCCGCGCGGTCGATGCCGGTCTCGGAGTGGGCGCGCTTGCCGACCCGCAGGGCCTGCTGGAACAGGTCGTTCAGCAGCCGGCCCGCGGAGTGCAGGTCCTGCGCCCGGGCCAGGGAGTCCTTGATCTGGCCGAGGATCTGCCCCTCGCCGACGACCATCGAGTCCAGCCCGCAGGCCACCGAGAACAGGTGATGGACGGCCCGGTCCTCGTAGTGCACGTAGAGATAGGGCGTGAGCTCCTCCAGGCCGACCCCGCTGTGCTGGGCGAGCAGCGTGGACAGCTCGGCGACACCCGCGTGGAACTTGTCCACGTCGGCGTAGAGCTCGATGCGGTTGCAGGTGGCGAGCACCGCGGCCTCGGTGGCCGGCTCGGCGGCGACCGTGTCCTGGAGCAGCTTGACCTGCGCGTCCGCGTTCAGCGAGGCCCGTTCCAGGACGCTGACCGGGGCGCTGCGGTGGCTGAGTCCGACGACGAGGAGGCTCATGCGGGCATCACGGCGG
Source organism: Streptomyces sp. NPDC050546 (assembly GCF_044457425.1). Classification (NCBI taxonomy): domain Bacteria; kingdom Bacillati; phylum Actinomycetota; class Actinomycetes; order Kitasatosporales; family Streptomycetaceae; genus Streptomyces; species Streptomyces sp. NPDC050546. The sequence goes on along the minus strand of NZ_JBITGX010000004.1, from coordinate 12,313 downwards.
GCATGTCCCCGTCAGGCCCCTGGTCGGCGGACTGGTTGCGGGCGGCGGCGGCCGGGACGCCACCGTCGGAGGCGGCGGCCCCCTCGCCGGCCTTGCGCTGCTCGTGGAAGGCGAGGATCTGCAGCTCGATGGAGAGGTCGACCTTGCGCACGTCGACCCCGTCCGGGACGGACAGCACGGTCGGCGCGAAGTTCAGGATGGAGGTGACACCGGCGGCCACGAGCCGCTCGCAGACGGCCTGGGCGGCACCGGCGGGGGTGGCGATGACACCGATCGACACGCCGTTGTCCTGGATGATCTTCTCCAGGTCGTCGGAGTGCTGCACGGGGATCCCTGCGACGGGCTTGCCCGCCATGGCCGGGTCGGCGTCGATCAGCGCGGCGACCCGGAAACCGCGGGAGGCGAAACCGCCGTAGTTGGCGAGCGCGGCACCGAGGTTACCGATACCGACGATCACAACCGGCCAGTCCTGGGTGAGGCCCAGTTCGCGGGAGATCTGGTAGACGAGATACTCGACGTCGTAGCCCACACCCCGGGTCCCGTAGGAGCCCAGGTAGGAGAAGTCCTTGCGCAGCTTCGCGGAATTGACCCCCGCGGCGGCCGCGAGCTCCTCGGAGGAGACCGTGGGTACCGAGCGCTCCGACAGCGCGGTCAGAGCACGGAGATACAGCGGAAGCCGGGCGACGGTGGCCTCGGGAATCCCTCGGCTGCGGGTCGCCGGTCGGTGAGTTCGGCCAGTTGCCACGGTGCTCCTGCGGGTAGAGCGGGGCTGTAGGCGGTCATACGTCCCTACATGACCGCCCCGTCGAAAGCAGGCTATGTCTTTGTGAACGCGTGCACAAAGATGGTGTCCGTTTTGCCCGCCCAACGTGACCGGGCTCACGCGCCCCCGGCGCACTCCCGGGGAACCGGCGCACAAGCACCGTCGTTCCTTCGCTTCTGGGGGCAAAACCGCACACTCTCCTCTGTGTATCCCGCCCCCGAGACCAGCCAGCTCGATCCTAAGCGACCCGACCGACCGCTTTGTACTGCTCGGTCAGTCGCCGCACCGGCCGGACTCAGTCGGTCAGGGCCTTGCGCAGACGCCCCTCGTTCACGCGCCAGAACGTGTGCTGCCTGCCGTCCACCAGTACGACCGGGATCTGTTCCCAGTACTGGTCGTGCAGTTCCCGATCCTCGGTGATGTCCTTCTGCTCCCAGGGGACTCCGAGATCGCCGCACACCTTCTCCACAACGACCTGTGCGTCATCACACAGATGGCAGCCGGGCTTGCGGACCAGGGTGACGAGCCGGTCCCGAGGGGGCGTACGGCGAAAGAGGGGACTCATGTCGGCCATTGTCTCGCGCCGTCTTTAACGACACACTCGCCGAGAGTTCACACGCTCCAAACCTCTCGACTCCGGAACCCCCGAACAAACTGGCTATGCTCACGCCATGGCCGCTCTCGGATGGCTCACTCCCCGTAGGCGCTCCGCCACGGCGCGGAGCGTTTTGGCAGGCGAGGCCTCGGCGGAGGCAGCCCGCAAATCCACGCAGGAAGCTTCCGGCACGACCGAGGAACCGCAGTTCCCGGTCCACGGCGACGACCAGGCCGCCGCCTTCTTCGACCTGGACAACACCGTCATGCAGGGCGCCGCGCTCTTCCACTTCGGGCGGGGCCTGTACAAGCGGAAGTTCTTCGAGACCCGCGACCTCGCGAAGTTCGCCTGGCAGCAGGCGTGGTTCCGGCTGGCCGGCGTCGAGGACCCCGAGCACATGCAGGAGGCCCGCGACTCCGCCCTGTCGATCGTCAAGGGCCACCGCGTCGCCGAGCTCCAGTCGATCGGCGAGGAGATCTACGACGAGTACATGGCCGAGCGCATCTGGCCCGGCACCCGCGCCCTCGCCGAGGCCCACCTGGACGCGGGCCAGAAGGTGTGGCTGGTGACGGCGGCCCCCGTCGAGATCGCCCAGGTCATCGCCCGCCGCCTGGGCCTGACCGGCGCCCTGGGCACGGTCGCCGAGTCGGTCGACGGCGTCTACACGGGCAAGCTCGTCGGCGAACCGCTGCACGGCCCCGCGAAGGCCGAGGCGGTCCGCGCGCTGGCCGCGGCGGAGGGCCTGGACCTGACCCGCTGCGCCGCCTACAGCGACTCGCACAACGACATCCCGATGCTGTCCCTGGTCGGCCACCCCTACGCCATCAACCCGGACTCCAAGCTGCGCAGGCACGCCCGCCAGCTGGACTGGCGCCTGCGCGACTACCGCACGGGCCGCAAGGCGGCCAAGGTCGGCATCCCCGCGGCGGCCGGCGTGGGAGCCGTGGCCGGCGGCACGGCGGCGGCGATCGCCCTGCACCGCCGTCGCCGCTGACGAACGATCAATCCGGGACACCATCGTTTGCGGGATGACAACGCCCGTAAATCCAACTGGCGTACCCCCAAAACCTCGTATCCAGTCCTCTTGGCTGCACACGGCCACAACACGCCCTGGACTCAGCCGCAATCCGAAGCCTTCCGGTCAACAACCGTTCACGATTCGGCACTTGATCCGGCGTCAATCAGTTACGGAAGCGACGTAATCGATGATTTGAGCAACTCGGTGTAGCAGAGCCTGTACGAAGCGTTATTCTCCTCAGACGCAAACCGGTACCCCTCCGTCGCTACGACGGGTGAAAGGTCCCGCACTGCACGTGATGGAAGCTCTGCCTCTGGGAGTCCCGTGTACCCACACGTCGGGGTTGACGCCTCGGGCCTGGCTACGCTGCGCGCAACGGTCCTCGACCTGTTGCGCGGCTTCGTCCCCACCGCGTCCGCCGTCCCCGCATTCGCCACCGCCGCACCCGTAGGCCCTTGCTATGCACTGGCCGACGGCAGCGCCGCGGTCGGCAGACGAGGGCGCCCGTCCGGCGGGGCCACCGCCCGCCGGCCCGCGGCGGACAGCGACAGCGCCCGCATGATGGACCTCGTGGAGCGCGCCCAGGCCGGCGAGGCCGACGCCTTCGGCCGTCTCTACGACCAGTACAGCGACACCGTGTACCGGTACATCTACTACCGGGTCGGAGGAAAGGCGACCGCCGAGGACCTCACCAGCGAGACCTTTCTGCGGGCCCTGCGCCGCATCGGCACGTTCACCTGGCAGGGCCGCGACTTCGGCGCCTGGCTGGTCACGATCGCCCGCAACCTCGTCGCGGACCACTTCAAGTCCAGCCGCTTCCGCCTCGAGGTCACCACCGGCGAGATGCTCGACGCCAACGAGGTCGAGCGCTCCCCCGAGGACTCCGTCCTGGAGTCCCTCTCCAACGCCGCCCTGCTCGACGCCGTACGGCGGCTCAACCCCCAGCAGCAGGAGTGCGTCACACTCCGCTTCCTCCAGGGTCTCTCCGTCGCCGAGACCGCCCGTGTGATGGGCAAGAACGAGGGCGCCATCAAGACCCTCCAGTACCGGGCCGTCCGCACCCTCGCCCGGCTCCTCCCGGAAGACGCCCGCTGACCGGACCGCACGCTCGGCGACACTCAACTCACGTTCCGTGACGGTCCGTTGGCTTCGGCATCCGATCAGCCGGGGTCCGTAACCCAAGTGCCGCGCCGCTCGTTGTGCGGGATGCAGGCTCCCTGTGGTCACCCCTGGCCGACCCCGATCACTCGATCGTGTGGTTGAGGTCAGGGTGTGCAACCCTCAGGACCCCCTGGGGAGTCGACCGTCATGACGAGAGGAGGTGCCGCCTGTGATCGCGAACGTATCGGCACACCGGCGGGCGAACGCCTTCGCCCAGGCCCTGGAGGAGTCCGAGCAGGGCACGGCGGCCGAGCAGTCCGAAGGTTCGGCACCAGCCCCGGCACCCGCGGAACAGACCGAACCGGCACGCCTGACGGCGATCGCCTCCGGGCTCGACGCGCTGCCCAAGCCGGAGCTGGACCCGGAGGTCAAGGTCGTCCAGCGGGCCCAGCTGGTGGCCGCGTTCGAGGCCATGCTCCAGGAGGGCACCGCCGGAGGCGGGGCGACGGACCGAGCGGTCCCCGGGCAGCGCTCCCGTGGCGCCCACCGCGCCGGCTCACTGAAGAAGTTCCGTCCGCGTACGCGGCTCGCCAAGGGCCTCACCGCGGGCGGACTCAGCGTCGGCGTGGCCGCGAGCGCCTTCGGCGGAGTCTCCGCCGCCAGCTCCGACGCCCTGCCCGGCGACTCGCTCTACGGCCTCAAGCGCGGCATCGAGGACGTCAAACTCGGCCTCGCCGACAGCGCCGACGAGCGCGGCCGGGTCTACCTCGACCACGCCTCCACCCGGCTCAGCGAAGCCCGCCGCCTGATGGAGCGAGGCCGCAGCGGCCCCCTGGACCACGAGTCCGTCGGCGAGATCCGCCGCGCCCTGTCCGGCATGCGGCACGACGCCTCGGAAGGCCACCGGCTGCTGAGCGAGGCGTACGAGCACGACCCGGACTCCCTGGGCCCCATCCAGGCCCTGTCGGCGTTCTCCCGCTCCCACCGCGAGGCCTGGGGCGAACTGCGCGAGAGGCTCCCCGTCCAGCTCGGGGACGTCAGCGACCAGGTGTCGTCGGTCTTCGACGCCATAGAGGAGGACGTCGCCCCGCTGCGCTCCCTGCTCCCCGAGCCCCCGGCGGGGAACGGCGGCACCGGCAAGCACCGGGGCGCCTCCGAGTCGGCCTCCACCGGCTCCTCCGCCACCGACCGGTCGGCCCAGCCCGGCAAGAGCGGCGGCGGACGCACCGACAAGGGCAGTACGGGCGGCAGCAGCGGCAGCCCCAGCCGCTCGGCCGGCTCCGGCAGCGACAGCGACGGCCTGCTCGGCGGCAACACCGGCGGCCTGCTCGACCCGCCGAAGGACGGCGAGGCGAGCACCTCACCGTCCGCAGAGGGCAGCCCGACCGTCCCCAAGCCGGACGTGACGCTCCCACCACTCCTGCCCGGCCTGCTGCCCGGCCTGGGCATCGACGGCGAGGACGCACGCTAGACGGTGCTGGGCGCCCCTGTGAGGGGCGCCCAGCACCGCAGCCGAAGTCTCACAAGAGCCAATCGGCCTCAGAAGAACACCGACCGCCGCTGCACCAGCAACTTGTACAGCGTGTGCTGGATCTGCTCCCTGACCTGGTCGGTCAGGTTGAACATCAGCATCGGGTCCTCGGCCGCCTCCGGCGGATAGCCGTCCGTGAGGATCGGCTCGCCGAACTGGATCGTCCACTTGGTCGGCAGCGGAATCGCGCCGAGCGGCCCGAGCCAGGGGAACGTGGGCGTGACCGGGAAGTACGGAAAGCCCAGCAGCCGGGCGACCGTCTTGGCGTTGCCGATCATCGGGTAGATTTCCTCGGCCCCGACGATCGAGCAGGGGATGATCGGCGTCCCGGCGCGCAGGGCTGTCGAGACGAACCCCCCGCGGCCGAAGCGCTGGAGCTTGTACCGGTCCGCGAAGGGCTTGCCGAGGCCCTTGAAGCCCTCCGGCATCACCCCGACCAGTTCGCCCTGCTCCAGCAGCCGTGCCGCGTCCTCAGCGCAGGCCAGGGTGTGGCCGAGCTTGCGGGCCAGTTCGTTGACCACCGGCAGCATGAACACCAGGTCGGCGGCGAGCAGGCGCAGATGCCGTCCAGCCGGATGGTTGTCGTGCACGGCGACCTGCATCATCAGGCCGTCCATCGGCAGCGTCCCGGAATGGTTCGCGACGATCAACGCCCCGCCCTCGGACGGGATGTTCTCGATGCCCTTCACCTCGACCCGGAAGTACTTGTCGTACAGCGGGCGCAGCAGGGACATAAGGACCTGGTCGGTGAGCTCCTCGTCGTAGCCGAAGTCGTCGACCTCGTAGTCCCCGGTGAGGCGCCGGCGCAGGAACGCGAGCCCGCCCGCGATCCGCCGTTCCAGACCGCCGTCGCCGTCCCGGGACCGCTCCGGCGGCTGCTCCTCAGAAGTCACAGGAACATCATCCTGCGGAACAGCCCTGGTGGGCAGGGGCTGCACCTCACCCACCGGCGCCGACTCCGTGCCCGAGCGGCGGTTCCCCGCGCTCCGGCGCCGCTGAGGGCGCTGCACGGCGCTACCGCGGGACCGGTCGTCGTCGAACGGAATGACCTTGGCATCCGCCATCGTTGATGCGCTCCTCAGTTGGCGCTCTGCGTCGGGGGGTGGCCGTCGCCCGCGAGGGGCAGTGCGGCGATCCGGTCGACGGCCCCCGCGAGGGCCTCCGGCGGAAGAAGTCCGGGTCCCTGGCTGCGGGTGAAGTCCGCGAACGTTTCCGCGGTCGTGTATTTGGGCTGGAATCCCAGCGTTTCTCGCATCTGGCCCGTGGCCACGACCCGGCCGTGGGTGAGCAGCCGGATCTGCTCGGGCGAGAAGTCCGTCATGCCCAGCGTACGCACCAGCGAGCCGGCCCAGGTGACCGCCGGGAGCGGCAGGGGCACGGTGGGGCGCCCGAGGCGCCGGGAGCACTGGGAGAGCAGCAGGACGCCGTCGCCGGCGATGTTGAAGGTGCCGCTGTTGAGCGTGCCCCGCCTGGGCTCGTGGGAGGCGATCCGCAGCACCTCGATCACATCGTCCTCGTGCACGAACTGCAGCCTGGGGTCGTAGCCGAACACGGTCGGCAGGACCGGCAGCGCGAAGTACGAGGCGAGCGGGGTGTCCGCGGTCGGGCCCAGGATGTTGGCGAACCGCGGCACACACACGGCCACATCGGGCCGGCGGCGCGCGAAGCCGCGGACATAGCCCTCGACCTCCACCGTGTCCTTGGCGAAGCCGCCGCTGGGCAGGGACTTGGGCGGGGTCGTCTCGGTGAAGACGGCCGGGTCCCGGGGCGCGGAGCCGTAGACGTTGGTACTGGACTTCACGACCAGCCGCTGCACGGTCGGGGACTTCTGGCAGGCACCGAGCAGCTGCATGGTGCCGATGACGTTGGTCTCCTTCAGGGAGGCCCGGTTGCCGCTTCCCAGCGGTGTGCCCGTCACGTCCAGGTGGACGATCGTGTCGGCGGCCGTCTCGGCGAGCACCCGCGCGATCGTGGGCTGCCGGATGTCGGCCTGGACGAAGTCCGCGCCGCCCAGATGGTGCTCGGGCGGCACCGCGTCCACGGCGATCACCCGGTCCACCTCGGGGTCACGCTGGATCCGCCTCACGAACCGGCCCCCCAGCTGGCGGGCCACTCCGGTCACGAGCACGACCTTGCCCAAGATCAGCGCCTTCCTTCCACAGCCTCTTGTCCCCGCCGCGTTCCCCCGTGGGGCCAACTTAGCGGTTCGGTGTTGCGCTGTGATGACCGCCCGATGCGCGAAGTGACGGGAACACCGACGTGCCGGGAACACCGACGGGAAGCAGCCGGACGTACGTGGCGATACACGTGTGGCCCCCCACCGTTGAGTGGGGGGCCACAACGACGCTCTCGCGGCGTCCGCGTCGCAGACTTACTTCTTGTTGCGACGCTGAACGCGCGTGCGCTTGAGCAGCTTGCGGTGCTTCTTCTTGGCCATCCGCTTGCGCCGCTTCTTGATAACAGAGCCCACGACTACCCTCGCTCACTTCTCATCACTCGGTGCTGGGCGCCATGGGCCCATACGACCTACGAGGGGCTAGCCTACCCGCCCGAGCGCTGAGGTCGTAATCGAGGGGGCCAGGGTGATCCCGAGTGCCCTGAGAGGGATCACCCCGCCCCAGCCGTCAGGCGGTTTCCACCCCCACGTAGCTCTCGCGAAGGTACTCGTGAACCGCTTGCTCCGGGACGCGGAAAGACCGCCCCACACGGATCGCGGGCAGATGACCGCTGTGCACCAGCCGGTACACGGTCATCTTCGACACTCGCATCACCGAGGCGACTTCCGCCACGGTAAGGAACTGAACCTCGTTCAGAGGCCTCTCGCCAGCTGCAGCCATGACACACCTGAACCTTCCGCACTCGACGGCCACCGGCTTCCCCTTCCGGTGACTCTTCGTCGCTGCGTGCTCACTCCCCAATGTAGGTGCCAGTGATGCGAGTGGGGAAGAGGTGCACCCATCAACGGCCTACTGTGACAGACACGCCCGATTGAGTACGTAGCGGGTAAGCGGCAGGTAGTAATCAGATCGCACGCCGTCATCAAGTGGAACGACGACGGACACGGACCCCTCAGCCTGCCCGACGAACGGGGCGGGATCGTCCGTATCGGCCGGCCCGATGGCCTCGAACCCCAGCTGACCTGCTCCGCAGACCCACCCGTGGTCCCCGATCACCAGCTCGGGAAGGGGCCCGCCGGCCTCCGCCGCGGCGGCCAGCGCGGTACGAACCGGGAGAGGTGAGTGCGTATGTGCGCCGGGCTCACAACCGGGGCGTTCCACCCCGGGTGCCCGCACCAGCGCGACTCCTCGTACGTAGTCGAGGTTGTACGTACGTAGGCCGAACCGGGTCGTTATGTCGACACAGCGACCCTGCGCGGGGGTGAGAACCGCACACCCCGCCGCCGACAGCGCGTCTGCCAGAGCGGCGTAGAAGCCGAGCAGCCGGTGCGGGTGCCCGGTACCGAGAAGCACCGGAGCACCCCGCTGGGCGGCATCGGCGAGACGGTCCGCGAAGGCGTCCAGCGCGGCCACGGTCCGCTGCGGATCGATCACGTCCTGGCCGGAAATCCGCCGAGAATCGGCCGAAACCCCACACCGGTCAGCCATCAGCTCGGTCAATTCCCGCTGCTTCCAAGCCCCTTCGGGATCGATACCGAGCAGCACACGGGGGTCCCGGGCAGCGAAGAGCCGGTAGCTGCGCAGGCTCTCCTCACGCGACGTGGCCACGGTACCGGCGAGGCGTGCACCCACCAGGTGCGTACGCAGAACTTCGGGGGTCAGCACGAGAAGATCGTCCGCGACCGGGGCACAGCCTGTCCCGAGAACCGGCGAACACCGCACGGTCGGCCTACCGGCCTACCCGGCCCACCCGGCCCACCAAGGACTCCTCACCCCGGCAGCAGCCCCCGCAGCGGGAACACCGCCCGCCGGGCCGCCAGCACCGCCTGGTCCAGCCGGTCCGCCGGGTCGTACCCCGCCTCCCAGCCGGTCCACTCCACCGGCCAGCGCCCGTCCGTCATCCGCGCCGGGGCCAACTGCCGCGTCCGCGCGAACACTTCCTGCCGCCAGCCCTCGGGGATCACCGCCTCGGGCTCCACCTCCCGGTGCGCCGCGATCGCGACCAGATGCGTCCACGACCTCGGTACGACGTCCACCACCGCGTAGCCGCCCCCGCCCAGGGCGACCCACCGCCCGTCGGCGTACTCGTGCGCCAGGTCGTGACAGGCCACCTGCACCGCCCGCTGCGCGTCCAGCGACACGGCCAGATGCGCGAGCGGATCCTCGAAGTGCGTGTCGGCCCCGTGCTGCGTCACCAGCACCTGCGGCCGGAAGTCGGCGATCAGCTCCGGCACCACGGAATGGAACGCCCGCAGCCACCCGGCGTCCCCGGTCCCGGCCGGCAGCGCCACGTTCACCGCCGAGCCCTCCGCGGAGTCCGCCCCGGTCTCCTCCGGCCACCCGGTCTGCGGGAACAGCGTCCGGGGGTGCTCGTGCAGCGAGATCGTCAGCACCCGCGGGTCATCCCAGAACGCCGCCTGCACCCCGTCCCCGTGATGCACGTCGACATCGATGTAGGCGACCCGCTCCGCCCCGAGCTCCAGCAGCCGGGCGATCGCCAGCGACGCGTCGTTGTAGATGCAGAACCCGGACGCACCGCCCGGCATCGCGTGATGCAGCCCACCCGCGAAGTTCACCGCGTGCGACGTCTCGCCACGCCACACGGCCTCCGCCGCCCCCACCGACTGCCCGGCGATCAGCGACGACACCTCGTGCATCCCGGCGAAGGCCGGATCGTCCATCGTTCCAAGACCGTACGCCTGGTCCGCAGCGCCCGGATCGGCCGACGCGGCCTTCACCGCCTCGATGTAGTCCTCCCGGTGGACGAGCCGCAGCGTCGACTCCCCGGCCGCCTTGGCGGCGACCACCTCCACCTCACGGTCCAGCCCGAAGGCGTCGACCAGTCTCCGGGTCAGCGCGAGCCGGACCGGGTCCATCGGATGCCCGGGACCAAAGTCATAGCCCGTTACTGCCTCGTCCCACATCAGCTGTGCGCGGCCGCTCATGACCGCCACCGTATCGGTCCGGTTGAGCGGCGAACGACCGGGCGTACACGAGCGTCACCAGCACCAACACCATCGGCACGAGCATGGCCCCGCGATAGCTCCACAGATCCCCGAGCGCGCCCACCAACGGCGAACCGATCAAGAACCCCACATAGTTGAAGACATTCAACCGAGCCACGGCCGCATCCGAAGCCCCTGGGAACAACCTGCCGGCCGCCGCGAACGTCTGCGGCACCAGCACACACAGCCCCAGCCCCAGCAGCGTGAACCCCAGCATCCCGACCCACGCCCCGGGCGCCCCCGCCACCACGGCGAACCCACCCGCAGCGACCAGCGCCCCGGCCCGCACGACCGCGACCGCCCCGAACCGCCGCACCCCGAAGTCCCCCAACGCCCGCCCCACCAGCGTGGTGACCATGTACACGTTGTACGGCACCGTCGCCATCTGCTCCGAGCTGCCCAGCACGTCCTGCAGATACTTCGCGCTCCAGTTGGAGACCGTCGAGTCCCCGATGTACGCGACGGTCATCACCAGACACAGCGGCAACAGCAACTTGAACGCGAGGGCCTGCCCCTCGCCCGCCTTCCCTTCCACCCCGGACCCCGCCACCGGCCCCGCACCACCGCCGTCGACATACCACCGGCTCCCCACCAGCACAGCCGGCAACAGCACCAGCACGACCGGCAGATACGACACCCACAACGCCAGATCCCAGTGCGCCCCCACCCACGCAAGCGAGGCCCCGACGATCCCGCCCAGGCTGTAGACCGCGTGGAAACTGAGCATGATGCTGCGCCCGTACGCCCGCTGCAGGCTCACCCCGAGCATGTTCATCGACGCGTCCAGCACCCCGACGGCGAGCCCGAACGCCGCGAGCGCGACCCCCAGCTCCACCATCCGCTCCCCGGCCCCGACCCCGAGCAGCGCCAGCAGCACCACGGGCTGGGACCACCGCAGCAGCCGGCTCGGCGGCACCCGCTTCACCAGCCGCTCGGTGCTGACGCTCCCGACGCCGGCGAGGATCGGCACGGCGGCCAGAAAGGCGGGCAGCAGCGCGTCGGACACCCCGTACCGGTCCTGGATGGCCGGGATCCGCGTCACGAGCAGAGCGAAGGCGACCCCCTGCACCAAGAAGCTGAACGCCAACGAGCCCCTGCCGCGCCCCAGCACATCAGTCATGGCGGCGAGCGTAGGGCCCCGGCTTACCCGTGGGTAGATCCAGCCAAAGATGAATTTGCCTCATCTTCCAGGGGCTCACACCAGCAGATCGGCCAGCTCCCCCATGTCGGAGAAGAGCCGGGTGGCGCCGGCGAGCCTCTCCGCCGGAGTCATGGCGGTGAACCCGTACACATCCATCCCGGCCGCGACCGCCGCCTGCACCCCCAGCGGACTGTCCTCGACGACGACACACCGCTCCGGCGCGACCCCCATCCGCTCGGCGGCATGGAGAAACAGATCGGGAGCCGGCTTCCCCCGCCCGACGTCCTGCGAGCTGAAGATCCGCCCCTCGTCGAACCACTGGCTGAGCCCAGTCGTCCGATGCCCCACCCGAATCCGCTCATGGCTCCCGGACGAGGCCACGCAGTACGGCACCCCGTCCGCGGCGAGCTTCTCAAGAACACCGGAGACCCCGGCCACCGCCACCAGTTCCTGCTCGAACGCCGCGAACACCCGCGCGTGAAAGACGTCGTCGAAGCTCTCCGGCAACCGCTGACCCGTCCGCTCAAGAACCAGTTCATGAATCCGGTGCATGGCCGACCCCATGTAGTCCCGAATGGACTCTTCGTACGAGGTCGGGTGCCCGAGCTCGGTGAGATACGCGGCCAGCAGCCGGTTGGAGATGGGCTCACTGTCGACGAGGACACCGTCGTTGTCGAAGATGACGAGATCGTAGTTCATATGCACGACCCTAAACGCAGAAAACCCCGCATCCGAAGATGCGGGGTTTCCTATAAAAATTGTTCGGCGGCGTCCTACTCTCCCACAGGGTCCCCCCTGCAGTACCATCGGCGCTGAAAGGCTTAGCTTCCGGGTTCGAAATGTAACCGGGCGTTTCCCTAACGCTAAAACCACCGAAACACTATGAAACTGTAAACTGCCGCACCATACCGTGACCTGGCATGGGGCTGTTCATGGTTTCAGAACCAACACAGTGGACGCGAGCAACTGAGGACAAGCCCTCGGCCTATTAGTACCGGTCAACTCCACACGTTACCGTGCTTCCATATCCGGCCTATCAACC